>CAVSLO010000027.1:0-25000 GCA_963728675.1 uncultured Alphaproteobacteria bacterium
GTTTCGCACGGCGCGCCGCGGAGCCGGCGCGGGTCGCGGCGGAGTAGGCCGCAGCGCCGCGTCACCCGGCGCCGAGCGCCCGCCATGCGGTCGCGAAGGCGCGGGCGTTGTCCGCAATCTCGGCGGTCGTCAGCTTCGGCGAGAACAGGGCGGAGCCGAGGCCGAAACCGTTCGCGCCCGCGTCCACGTAGGGCTTCAAGCCGTCGGGGCGGATGCCGCCGACCGGAATCATCAGCGTGTCCGGCGGGAACACCGCGCGCCAGGCTTTCAGGATCGGCGGCGGCAGCGCCTCCGCCGGAAACAGTTTTAGGGCGTCGGCCCCGGCTCTCAGGGCGGCGAACCCCTCGGTCGGGGTGGCGACGCCCGGCGTGCAGACGAGGCCGCGGTCCCGCGCCCGCCCGATCACGCCGGGGTCCGCATGCGGCATGACGATCAGCCGCCCCCCGGCGTCGCGCACGCGGTCGACGTCGTCCGGGTCGAGCACCGTGCCGGCCCCCACCAGAACCGTGGCGGGCAGGGCGCGCGCCAGCCACTCGATGGAGGACAACGGCTGCGGCGAGTTCGAGCGGCACCTCGACGATGCGGAAGCCCGCCTCGACGAGCGCTTCGCCGACCTCGACCGCCGCTTCCGGCCGCAATCCGCGCAGGATGGCGACGAGGGGCAGGTCACGAAGAAACGGTCTGAACCCGGCGCCGCCGGGCGGGGTCGAAGCGTGCTCGGGCATCGGGACTGATTCGCTGCCGACGAAGCGTGCGGCGGCGCGCGGCGATGCGCAAGCCGCGCGCCCACCCTCGAGCTGGCCGCGCCGATGTGTCTTGCCGCGCACCGTCGACGGAGTAATTTGGTCCGATGGAGTCTTCGGCGCAAAACGCTCCCGATCGGATGCGGCCTTCGCGCCCGCGAGCCGTTCGCCATGGAATACCGCCTCCGGCGTTACGACGGCGCGTACCGCTGGGTGCTCGACGACGGCGCCCCCTTCCACCGGGACGGGGCGTTCGCCGGCTACTTCGGAAGCTGCATCGACGTGACCGCGCACAAGCGCCTGGAGGAGCGTCAGCAGTTGCTCATCAACGAACTCAACCATCGCGTGAAGAACACGCTCGCCGTCGTCCAGGGCATCGCGCAGCAATCGTTCCAGCGCGAGGCGTCGGCGGACGCCCGCCGCGCCTTCGAGGGACGGCTTCAGACCCTCTCCGCGGCCCACGATCGGTTGACTCAAGAGAATTGGGAGGCGGCATCGCTCCGCCAATTCATCGAGGGAGCGGTGGCCGTGTGCTCCGCGGACCGGGCGCGCATCCATGTCGACGGCCCGGACGTGCGCCTTTCGCCGAAGGCGGCGGTGTCCCTGGCGATTGCGATCCATGAGCTTTGCGCGAACGCCGTCAAATACGGAGCGCTCTCCGGCGATCAGGGCGGGGTGACGCTCGCATGGAGGATTGGCGCGGCTGACCCGCCCCGTCTGAACGTCTCCTGGCGCGAACAGGGCGGTCCGACGGTCGCCGATCCGCCGCGCCGGGGCTTCGGCTCGCGCATGCTTGAGCGTGGTCTGGCCGGAGCGCTCCGGGGCGCCGTGCGGCTGGATTTCCGGCCGGAGGGCGTGGTCTGCCGGATCGACGCCCCCATCCCCGTCGTCTCGATCGACCCACAAGAGCCCGAGGCGGCGCGATGACGGACGCGCTCCAGGGCAAGCGCATCCTCGTCGTGGAGGACGAGCCGCTGGTCTGCATGCTTCTCGAAGACATGCTGGCCGATCTCGGCATGGAGGTGATCGGACCGGCGCGCCACCTGCAGGACGCCTTGGAACTCGCCCGATCGCAGGCGTTCGATCTCGCGATCCTTGACGTGAACCTGGACGGTCAGCGAAGCTATGCCGTCGCCGACGTGCTGAACCGCCGGGCGGTGCCCTACGCGTTCGCGACTGGCTACGGCGAGGCCGGTCTCGACGCCGCTTACGCCGGCCGTCCCGTGCTGCGGAAGCCGTACCGCTCGGACGATCTTGGACGGGCGCTCGCCCATCTCCTCGCGCAGCGGACCTGAGAGAGCCGGCCAACCACCGGCCGGCTCTATCCCTTGTCGCCCTATCCCTTGTCGCCCTTGTCGAGCGGTCGGCCCAGGAGGCGGGCGAACTCGGCTTCGATCTCCTCGACCGAGAACGGGTCGATCCGGCTTGCAGGCGGCGCGGGCGCGGGCGGCGGCGCCTCCTGGGCGGGCGCGGGAGAGGGCTCCGCCGCAGGTTCGGATTGCGGAGGTTTGGGCGGAGACGGGCGGGGCGCGACCGGCCGCGCCGCAGCGGTCTGCGGCGGCGGGAGCGGGGCCGAAGGCGGCGCGGAGGCCTGGGGCGGGGGACCCGGCGCGGGCGGAGCGGACGGCTCGTTGCGAGCAGCCGCGCGCCCCTCGGGCGCGGACCGGGGCTGCCGCAGCGCCTCTTCGAGCTGCCGCGCCATGTCGGACAACACGGCGGCGTCCGCTTCCGCCGGCTCGCCTTGCGCCGGCCGGGGCGCCGGCGCCGGGGGCCGCGGCTCGGGCCTGGGAGCGGCCGGGCGCGGCTCCGCTTCGACGGGCCGCAGCCGCGCCGCCGGCGGAGGTTGCGGCGCGCGCCGCGCTCCGGCGGGCCCAGACGGGGCCGGAGGCGTCGGCCGCGGGGGAGGAGAGGCCGGTTCCGGCTCTTTCGCGCTTTCAGGAGCCGGACTTGCGGCGCCCGGCTCCGGCGCGAGGGCGACCGTGTCGGGCTTGAGCGCCGGTTCGATGCGTGCCAACGGCGCCGGCGGCCTCGGCCGGCTCGCCGGCCTTCCCTCGGGCGCGCCGGACGGCACGACGCCCAGACGCGCCGCAACCGCCGGTTCCGGGAGTCGCGGAGGTTCGACCGTCGGCCGGGCGGCGGGCGCGTCCGCGGGCCGATCCGGCGTCGGCTCGATCCGCTCGAGCGCCGCCTCGCTCGGCGGGGCGGGCAGGCGGGCGCCCGCCACTCGGACGATGTTGGTCTCGACGACGACGTCGTTCGGCCCGCCGATGAGAAGAAGATGCTCGACGTTGTCGCGCCGCAGCAGAATGAGCTGGCGTTGGCGGTCGAGGTCGTAAACGTCGACGACGCCGAGGCGCGGCTGCCGGGCGCGTCCGCGATCCTGCCCCGGCATGGCGGTCACGCGGCCGCCCGTCAAGCGCCGCAGCGCGAGCGCCGCCAGCGCCAGCAGCACGAAAATGACGATGAAGGCGATCAGGTAATTGACCGCCGGCGAAGCTTCGATGCCGAGTTTGGACAACAAGACGCTCTTCTCTCGGATTCGGACGCCCGTCGGCGCCGGCGTGCAGCGCGATTATTGCGTTCCCCCCGCATTGGGGCAACATGCCGACGGGGCGGTCAACACCTTTCGCGCTCCGCCAGGGCTGACGGCTTAACCGGTTCTTAAGCGTGACGCGGGAAATTTCCCAGCCTTTTCCGAAAGCCGGATCGCGCCGCCGCCGCTCTGCCGGTCACGGCGGCGCCCGCGTGGAGGATGCCCGCACCGGACGAACGGGCGTGAAGCAGGCGACGCTCGGGCGGGACGCCGAAGCGGCGAGACGGCGCGGAACGGTCTCGGAACGGACGGCGGGGGTCTTGCGGCCGCGGCGGCGCGCATCATAAGCCGTAACGGAAAGGAAGTCGCGTCTTCATGGCTCAGGACAGCGAGACCCTGTCGGGTTCCTCCGTCGACCGGTCGGAGCGGCCGGGCCATATCGGCCTGCTGCTCCTGCTTGCGGGCGTTCTGGTCGGAGCGGCGGTCGGCTTGAGCTTCGTGACCGCCGAGCAGGCGCAGCCGCTGATCCTCGGGCTGCTCGCGCTGCTCGCCATGGCGGGCGTGTTCTTCCTCTTCGCCCTGGCGATCGGCGCCGTCCAGTTCGCCGGCCAGGGCGCGCGCAACGACCTCACCAAGGTGATGGCCGACACGGCGGGCGAGGGGCTCGTGGTGGCCGACGACGACGGGCGGATCGTCTACGCCAACGAAAGCTATCTGGCGCTCGCCGGGCGCGCGAGCGGGCGACCGATCTCCGCGCGGTCGAGCGCGCTGTTCACCGGCGCGCCGGAGGTGTCCGAGGCGATCTACCGCCTCGCCCAGGCCGCCCGCGAGCAGGCGCGTCCGCGACCGAGGAGATCCGCCTGTCGCCGCCACTCGAGCGGCGCGCGGGAGTTCGGCTGGTACCGCGTGCGGGTGCGCCCGATGCCGCGGCCCGGCGGGCGCCGGGCGACGCTGTGGACGGTCGCCGACGTGACGCACGAGCGCGAGCGGCAGGAGAACGTGTTCCAGGAGCTGCAGCACGCGATCGACTACCTCGATCATGCGCCGGCGGGCTTCCTCTCGATCGATCCCGATCGGCGCCGTCGTCTACATGAACGCGACGCTGGCGGCCTGGCTCGACTACGATCTCGCGCAGGTCGGCTCCGGCGGCCTGCGCCTCGCCGACATCGTGCCGGCCGACGGGGCCGCCATGATGACGTCGGTCGCCGGCGCGGCCGGCGACGTGCGCACCGAGACCTTCGACCTCGATCTCCGCCGGCGCAGCGGCCAGTTCCTGCCGGTGCGCCTCTATCACCGCGTCGCCTTCGGCCAGGACGGCCGGCCCGGCCCGTCGCGCACGCTCGTCCTCAACCGCTCGCCGGGCGAGGACGTGGACGAGGGGCAGCGCGCGGCCGAGGTGCGCTTCGCGCGCTTCTTCAACACCACTCCGATCGCCATCGCGACGGTCGACCGCGCCGGCCGCATCGTGCGCGCGAACGCGCTCCTTCGCGCGGCTGTTCGGCATGCTGCCGCGCACGGGCGCGAGCGGCGAGGGCCGCTCGATCGTTCGACGCCGTCGCCGAGCGCGACCGCGAGCGCGCTCGGAGGCCGCGCTCGCGGCCGCGACCGAGGGCCGGGGCGAGATCGCGCCGCTCGAGATCGGCGCTTGCCGGCGAGCCGGACCGCTCGGCGCGGCGTGTGGCTCAGCCCGGTGAGCGAGAGCGAGCGAGCGAGGACGAGAGCGGCCATCCTCTACGCGCTCGACACCACCGAGCAGCGCCAGCTCGAGCAGCAGTTCGCCCAGGCGCAGAAGATGAAGGCCGTCGGCCAGCTCGCCGGCGGCGTCGCGCACGACTTCAACAACGTGCTGCAGGCGATCATCGGCTATTCCGACCTGCTGCTCGCCAACCACCGGCCGACCGATCCGTCCTTCCAGGACATCATGCAGATCAAGCAGAACGCCAACCGGGCCGCGAGCCTCGTGCGCCAGCTGCTCGCCTTCTCGCGCCGGCAGACGCTGCGGCCCGAGGTGCTGAACCTCGGCGACGTGCTCTCCGACCTCTCGATGCTGCTGAAGCGGCTGCTCGGCGAGCGCGTCGAGCTCGACTTCAGGCACGGGCGCGACCTCTGGTCCGTCAAGGCCGACGTGAACCAGTTCGAGCAGGTGGTCGTGAACCTCGCCGTCAACGCCCGCGACGCCATGCCGGACGGCGGCACGCTCACGATCCGCACCGCGCAACGTGCCGGCCGCGGAGGCGGCGACGCGCAACGTCGCGGGCATGCCGGCGGCCGACTACGTGCTGGTCGAGGTCGCCGGACACCGGCACCGGCATCCCGCCTGAGGTGATGGACAAGATCTTCGAGCCGTTCTTCACCACCAAGGAGGTCGGCAAGGGCACCGGGCTCGGCCTGTCGACGGTCTTCGGCATCGTCAAGCAGTCGGGCGGCTTCATCGTCGTCGACTCCGCCGTCGGGCAGGGCACGACCTTCCGCATCTACCTGCCGCGCCACATCCCGAGCATCGAGGAGACGCCGGCCGAGGAGCCGAAACCCGCGCCCGAGGCCCCGCCGGCGAAGAAGCCGTCGCCGCCGACCTGACCGGGCAGGGCGACGATCCTGCTGGTCGAGGACGAGGACCCCGTGCGCGCCGTGAACGCGCGCGCGCTGCGGCGCGCGGCTACACCGTGCTGGAGGCCGCCTCCGGCGTCGAGGCCTGCAGATCATCGAGGAGCGCGGGACGCCGGTCGATCTCGTCGTCTCCGAGTGGTCATGCCGGAGATGGACGGCCCGACCCTGCTGCGGGAGTTGCGCAAGCGGCATCCCGACCCTGAAGGTCGATCTTCGTGTCGGGCTACGCCGAGGACGCCTTCAAGAAGAACCTGCCCGAGGGCGAGGAATTCAACTTCCTGCCGAAGCCCTTCAGCCTGAAGCAGCTCGTCGAGGCCGTGAAGCAGGCGATCGCGGGGTGAGGCGATCGCCAGGGGCGGTGACAGCGCGGGCGCAACCGTTGGAAAAGCAAAGAATGCGCTTGAACCTTGAGAACAAAACGGGTACATACGAGCGGCCGCCGCGTTGAGTTTCTCCTCTCCCCCTGCCATAAGGACCCCGCCGCCATGTCCCAGTCGGCCCTGCGACTCGTGGAAGGCTCCATCCGATAAGGACAAGACGAAGGCTCTCGACGCCGCGCTGTCCCAGATCGAGCGCGCCTTCGGCAAGGGCTCGATCATGCGGCTCGGCAAGGGCCAGAAGCCGGTCGAGATCGAGACCGTCTCGACCGGCTCGCTCGGGCTCGACATCGCGCTCGGCGTCGGCGGCCTGCCGCGGGGGCGCGTCATCGAGATCTACGGCCCGGAATCGTCGGGCAAGACCACGCTCGCCCTGCACACGATCGCCGAGGCCCAGAAGAAGGGCGGCGTCTGCGCCTTCATCGACGCCGAGCACGCGCTCGATCCGGTCTACGCCCGCAAGCTCGGCGTCAACCTCGACGACCTCCTGATCTCGCAGCCCGACACGGGCGAGCAGGCGCTTGAGATCGCCGACACGCTGGTGCGCTCGGGCGCGATCGACGTGCTCGTGGTCGATTCGGTCGCGGCGCTGACGCCCGCGCGCCGAGATCGAGGGCGAGATGGGCGACGTGCAGCCCGGCCTGCAGGCCCGCCTGATGAGCCAGGCCCTGCGCAAGCTCACCGGCGTCGATCTCGCGCTCGAAGACGCATGGTGATCTTCATCAACCAGATCCGCATGAAGATCGGCGTGATGTACGGCAGCCCGGAGACGACGACGGGCGGCAACGCGCTCAAGTTCTACGCCTCCGTGCGCCTCGACATCCGCCGCATCTCCACCATCAAGGAGCGCGACGAGGCGATCGGCAACCAGGTCCGCGTCAAGGTGGTCAAGAACAAGGTCGCGCCGCCCTTCAAGCAGGTCGAGTTCGACATCATGTTCGGCGAGGGCGTCTCGAAGGTCGGCGAACTCATCGACCTCGGCGTCAAGGCCGGCATCGTCGAGAAATCCGGCGCCTGGTTCTCCTACGACAGCCAGCGCCTCGGCCAGGGCCGCGAGAACGCCAAGGGGTTCCTGCGCGACAACCCGGACATCGCCCGCCGGATCGAGACCGCGATCCGCCAGAACGCCGGCCTGATCGCCGAGCGCATCCTCGAGAACGCCACGCCGACCGCGGACGACCTCGACGAGGGCGCGGCGTAAGACCTGACGCTCGCCGCTGTCCACCCGGGACAGCGGCGTTACGGATTGGCGTTGCGTATGCGGCAGACTCCCTGCCGCTCTGAGATCAGAAGAGCGCAGCCGCTCCGTTTCATTGCCGAGCGAATGAGCTTGTCCTATGGACGCTCCCCTCATGCCGCCTGAAGTCCGGATGAGAAAACCGGCCGCGGCGTTTGAAGGGGACACCTCATGAAACTGAAGTCTACGATGCCCGCCTTTGCATGGGGCGCTTTGGTCGCCGCTGCACTCGCCGTAACGACGTCGGCCCAGGCTCAGGTTGCAGCAGGCATCGCCTCGGGGCCGCCGATCTGGGTCGTTTCTCTGATCGGAGCCATGTTCGCCGGGACCCTCGCCCTCGTCGGGACGTTTGCCCTCAAGGCGATGAGGAGCGCGCGAGCGAGCCGCGGATGGCCGGTCGCGACCGGCACGGTGCTGAGCGGGGATATCCAGAAAACAGAGCGGGACAGCGATTAGGGCACGTCCGTCTCCTACGTTCCACGCCTGCGCTACGCCTACGAAGTCGATGGCCGCCGCTACGAGAGCGACCGCATTCGATTTGGCAAAATCGAGGAGGACGAAGCAGGCGCGCGCAAGATCCTGGAGCGCTACGCCGTCGGCTCGCCGGTGCAGGTCCGCTACGACCCTAAAAACCCATCGCAGGCGACCTTGGAGACCAAGGCGGGCGGCGTGGGCTTGATCCTGTTCGTCGTCGTCGTGCTGGCCGGGCTCTTTGTCTATATGGCCAGCGTGCTCCTCGGCTTGGGCTGAGTCGCGCGTGCCAAGACGGCGATGCCGCTTCCATCGAGCCCGCCGCAACCATCCCGTGGCGGCATTGCCGATCTCGGCCGAAGCCCTCTTCGGCCGGTTCGATGCAAGCCGTCACCCGGACCTGGCGGACTTCCGTCACGCGACGCGACGCCTTTATCCAGGAGCCGAGCGCTCCTACATAAAATCCAGCGGACGCTCTCCTTTCCCTGATCGGCTCAGAACCGGCGTGGTCTCCTCGACACGGCCGTGAGCCGCAACTAAAACCGTGCTCGAATAAGACGAAGCGGTCGATGCGATCGCGTCAGCCCACCCGAGTGTGCCAGCCCATGAGCGGCGTCAACGAAATCCGGTCCGCCTTCCTGGACTACTTTGCGGAACACGGCCACGCGGCCGTGCCGTCGAGCCCGCTCGTGCCGCGCAACGACCCGACGCTGATGTTCACCAACGCCGGGATGGTGCAGTTCAAGAACGTTTTCACCGGGGTCGAGAAGCGGCCTTACAATCGCGCCGCGTCGAGCCAGAAATGCGTGCGCGCCGGCGGCAAGCACAACGACCTCGACAATGTCGGCTACACCGCCCGGCATCACACCTTCTTCGAGATGCTCGGCAACTTTTCGTTCGGCGACTACTTCAAGCCGCTCGCCATCGAGCTGGCCTGGAACCTCGTCACCAAGGAGTTCGGGCTGCCGAAAGACCGGCTCCTCGTCACCGTCTTTTCGGAGGACGACGAGGCGTTTGATCTCTGGAAGAAGATCGCGGGGCTGCCGGACTCCAAGATCATCCGCATCCCGACCTCGGACAATTTCTGGCAGATGGGCGACACCGGCCCCTGCGGCCCGTGCTCGGAGATCTTCTACGACCACGGCGAGCACATCCCCGGCGGCCCGCCCGGATCGCCGGACGCGGACGGCGACCGGTTCATCGAGATCTGGAATCTCGTCTTCATGCAGTTCGAGCAGATCGGGCCCGGCGAACGGCTGCCGCTCCCGAGACCCTCGATCGACACCGGCATGGGGCTGGAGCGCATCGCGGCGGTGCTGCAAGGCACCCACGACAACTACGACATCGACCTGTTCCGGGCGCTCATCCGCGTCATCGAGGATTTGACCGGCGTCGAGGCGAACGGGAAAGGCGTCCCACCGCGTCATCGCGGACCACCTGCGGGCGTCGTCGTTCCTGGTCGCCGACGGCGTGCTGCCCTCGAACGAGGGCCGCGGCTACGTGCTCCGGCGCATCATGCGCCGCGCCATGCGCCACGCGCAGTTGCTCGGCGCCAACGATCCGCTGATGTGGCGGCTCGTGCCGGCGCTGGTGCGCGAGATGGGGCAGGCGTACCCTGAGCTTGTCCGCGCCGAACCGCTCGTCACCGAGACCCTGAAGCTCGAAGAGACGCGCTTCCGCAGCACCCTGGAGCGCGGCCTCGCGATCCTGGACGAGGAAAGCCGCGACCTCGGCGCGGGCCAGAACCTGTCGGGCGACGTGGCCTTCACGCTCTACGACACGTACGGCTTTCCGCTCGACCTGACTCAGGACGCCCTGAAAGCGCGCGGGATCGGGGTCGACACCGACGCTTTCAACGCCGCCATGGAGCGCCAGCGCGAGAAGGCGCGCGCCGCCTGGGCCGGCTCCGGCGAGGCCGCGACCGAGGCCGTGTGGTACGCCATCCGCGAGCGCGTCGGCGCGACCGAGTTTCTGGGCTACGATACCGAAACCGCCGAGGGCGTCGTGCTCGCGATCGTCAAGGACGGGCAGGAGACGGAGGAACTGAAGGCCGGCGACAGCGGCCTCGTCGTTCTCAACCAGACGCCGTTCTACGGGGAGTCGGGCGGTCAGATCGGCGACACCGGGGCGATGACGGCCCTCGACGCGCGGGCGCGCGTCGAGGGCACGGAGAAAACATCTCGGCGACCTCTTCGTCCACCGCGTCACGGTCGATGAAGGCGCGCTGACCCTTGGCCAGTCGCTGGAACTCGCCGTCGATCACGAGCGCCGCTCGGCGATCCGCGCCAACCACTCGGCGACCCATCTTCTGCACGAGGCGTTGCGCCAGGTGCTCGGCGACCACGTGGCCCAAAAGGGGTCGCTCGTCGCGCCCGACCGGCTGCGCTTCGATTTCAGCCATCCGAAGCCGATGAGCGACGACGAGATTCAGGCGGCGGAGGACATCGCCAACCGCGTGCTGCTGCAGAACGAGCCGGTCGTGACCAAGCTCATGGCCGTCGACGAGGCGATCGAGTCGGGCGCCCGCGCCCTGTTCGGCGAAAAGTACGGCGACGAGGTCCGCGTCGTCTCGATGGGCAAGCCCCCAACGGGACGGGCGCAAACCGGACCTTTTCGATCGAACTCTGCGGCGGCACCCATGTGGCGCGCACCGGCGACATCGGCCTCGTCACGGTGGTTTCCGAGGGGGCGGTCGGCGCGGGCGTGCGCCGCGTCGAGGCCATGACGGGCGATGCGGCCCGCCATCACCTCGCGGACGAGAGCCGCCGCTTGCGCGAGATCGCGGGCCTTTTGAAAACGCCGGTCGAGGAGGCGCCGGAGCGCCTCTCCGCCCTCCTCGAGGACAGGCGCCGGCTCGAACGCGAACTCGCCGAGGCGCGCAGAAAGCTCGCCATGGGCGGGGGCGGCGCGGACGGCGAGCCCGTTCGCGACATCGGCGGCGTCAAGCTGATGGCGCGGGCCGTCTCGGGCGTCGAGATGCGCGACCTGAAAAGCCTCGCGGACGAGGGCAAGAAGCGCCTCGGCTCCGGCGTCGTCGCCATCGTCGGCGTGGCGGATGACGGCAAGGCGGGCATCGTCGTCGGCGTCACCGACGACTTGACCGAAAAGATCGACGCGGTCAGCCTCGTGCGGGCGGGCGCGGAGAAACTCGGCGGCAAGGGCGGCGGCGGGCGGCGCGACATGGCGCAGGCCGGCGGGCCGAACGGGGCCGAGGCGGAAGCCGCGCTCGCCGCGGTCGAGGCGGCTTTGGCGGCGGCGTGAGCGAACGGAACGGCGCGCACGAGGATGAATGGCGGCCCCTGCGCCGCCGCGTTTACGAACTCCTCGATCCCAGCATCCACACCTTCTGGGACCGAGTCGTCCACACCGCGCTGATCGCGCTGGTGCTGGTCAACGTCGCCGCCGTCGTGCTCGAGTCGGTGCCCTCGATCGAGGCGCGGTACGCCCGCCTTTTCATGGTCGTCGAGGCGGTTTCGCTCGTGGCCTTCACGGTCGAATACCTGCTTCGCCTGTGGACGGCCGTCGAGGAAATCCCGCTCACCGAACGCTCGCCGTGGGCGGCCCGGCTCGCTTGGGCGCGGTCGCCGGCGGCCCTCGTCGACCTACTGGCCATTCTGCCGTTCTACCTCCTCCTCTTCGAACCCACGGATCTGCGCGTCTTCGCGCTCCTGCGTCTCGTGCGCTTCTTCAAGCTCGTCCGCTACTCGTCGGGGCTCGCCTCGCTCGTCGAGGCGATTTATGTCGAACGGCATGCGCTGCTCGCCTCGCTCTTGATCCTCGGCGGCCTCGTCCTCACCATGGCGACGCTGATGCATCTGGCCGAGCGCGCGGCGCAGCCGGACCGTTTCGGCACGATCCCCGACGCCATGTGGTGGGCCGTCGTGACGCTCACGACAGTCGGGTACGGCGACGTGGTGCCGATCACGCCGTTGGGAAAGATCATCGCCGGGCTGACGGCGATGATGGGCTTCACGCTGCTGGCGCTTCCGATCGGCATCATCGCGACCTCCTTCGCGGAGGTGATCCATCGGCGCGAGTTCGTCGTCACCTGGACCATGGTGGCGAGGGTTCCGATCTTCGGCGGCCTTGGCGCGAGCGACATCGCCGACGTAATGCAGCTTCTCGACTCGCGCACGGCCCGCAAGGGCGAGGTGATCGCGCGCCGCGGGGAGAAAGCGGATGCGATCTATTTCATCGTCTCGGGCACGGTCGAAGTCGAACTGGTGGACGGCGAGACGATCCGCCTCCGGGACGGCGATTTCTTCGGGGAGATCGCGATCCTCACGGGACACGCCCGCAACGCGACGGTGCGGGCCTGCGGGGAGACGCAACTGCTCGTGCTCGAGGCGCACGACCTGGAGCGCCTGATGAACCGGGTGCCGGAGATCGGCCAGCGCATCCGCGCGGTGGCCCATGCGCGCGCGCCCGACCGCGTCAAGGCCGGCGATGCGCCGCACGAGCGTTTGGCCGAACCGCCCGAGACGGCGTGACCGCCGGGCGCGGCCGTCCCGCCTCAAAGCTGGCGCGCGGCCTCGCCGTAGACGAAGAGCGCGTCCCCCTTGCCGTCGTCCAGCCGGATGACGGCGCGCCCCGAGTCGGACCCCTCCGGCTTGATCGTCCCCGTGCCGCGCTGCGTGTTGGAGCAGGTGAGGAACACGTCCACGTCGCTGCTGATGACGCCGGGATTGAAGGATCCGGTGCATCCGACGCGGCTGTCGCGCGCCTGGAACGTCCCCCGCCCGATCCGGGTCGAGGCGTTGCCTTTGAGAACCTGGTTCTCGGGCAGAACGATCGCGACGGGCACGCTGGAGAACGGCGAGGTCGTGGAGCATGAACCCGCGGCGGCGGCGATCGCAACGCTGATCAGAATGGTCGGCGCGAGGCGGCGCCAGCCTGACGCGGGATATGAAAAGGCCCCCGCCGGCTGAGAGCCGGCCGGGGGCAAGGCGCCAAGGGTCTCGATACCTCGGGTGATAAGGTTTTTCATCGGCAATTGCGCCGAGTTCGTGACCGCGGCCATTCGCGGGTGCAGGTCTGGCGGGCCAAAATCATCTAGCCGCCATCGCCTGTCTCAAGTTCCCGTCCACCTTGTCGAGAAAGCCCTCCGTCGTCAGCCATTTTTGGTCGGGGCCGACGAGCAAGGCGAGATCCTTGGTCATGTCGCCGGCCTCGACCGTGTCGACGCAGACTTTTTCCAGCGTCGCCGCGAAACGCGCCAACTCCGGATTGTCATCGAGCTTGGCGCGGTGGGCGAGGCCGCGCGTCCAGGCGAAGATCGAGGCGATGGCGTTGGTCGAGGTCTCCTTGCCTTGCTGGTGCTGGCGGTAATGGCGCGTCACGGTGCCGTGCGCGGCCTCGGCCTCGACGGTGCGGCCGTCCGGCGTCATCAGCACCGAGGTCATCAGGCCGAGCGAGCCGAACCCTTGAGCCACCGTGTCCGACTGCACGTCGCCGTCGTAGTTCTTGCACGCCCAGACGTAGCCGCCGGACCACTTCAGCGCCGAGGCCACCATGTCGTCGATGAGGCGATGCTCGTAGGTGATCCCGGCCGCCTCGAACTGCGGCTTGAACTCGCCGTCGTAAATCTCCTGGAAAATGTCCTTGAAGCGTCCGTCGTAGGCTTTCAGAATGGTGTTCTTGGTCGAGAGATAGACCGGGTATTTGCGGTTGAGGCCGTAGTTCAGGGAGGCGCGGGCGAAGTCGCGGATCGAGTCGTCGAGGTTGTACATCGCCATGGCGACGCCGCTGTCCGGCGCCTTGAACACCTCCTTTTCGATCACCGCGCCGTCCTCGCCGACGAACTTGATCGTCAGCGTGCCCTTGCCGGGGAACTTGAAGTCGGTGGCGCGGTACTGATCGCCGAAAGCGTGACGGCCGACCACGATGGGCTGCGTCCAGCCGGGCACGAGGCGAGGCACGTTCCGGCAGATGATCGGCTCGCGGAAAATGACGCCGCCCAGGATGTTGCGGATCGTGCCGTTCGGCGACTTCCACATCTCCTTGAGATGGAACTCCTTCACGCGGGCTTCGTCCGGCGTGATGGTGGCGCACTTGACGCCGACGCCGTGTTTCTTGATCGCGTTGGCGGCGTCGATCGTGACCTGGTCGTTGGTGGCGTCGCGGTGCTCGATGCCGAGGTCGTAATACTCCAGGTCGATGTCGAGGTAGGGGTGGATCAGCTTGTCCTTGATGAACTGCCAGATGATCCGGGTCATCTCGTCGCCGTCGAGTTCGACGACCGGGTTCGCCACCTTGATCTTCGCCATGACCTCACCTCGCGCGCTGGAGCCCGGCGCCCGAACGGGGGCGAGCGCCTGTCGAACGTTGTTCTAACGCGGCGGCGCGCACGGGAAAAGCGGAACCGGGAGAGCCAAGCCGGGATCAGGCTCGCAACGAAGCGGCGCAGGAACGCCATCCGGCGTCTTCGCGGCGCTCATGACCGCGCTCCGGCCGGAAGCTTGCCCCTCACGACCCGACCCGCTCCGTCAGAAACCCCGCCAGATCGTTGGTGATGTGGTCGATGTGGGGGGCTTCGACCGCCTCCTGCTCGAACGTCTCGCGGAAAGGATCGATGGTTCTGGGGATGACGAGCGTCGTGGTCATGCCGAGGTCGTGCGGCACGACGAGGTTTCGGGCGATGTCCTCGAACATGGCGGCCTTTCGGGGATCGACCGCGTGCTTGTCCAAAAAACGCTCGTAGGCGCGCCGGTCGGGTTTCGGGACGTAGTCGGCGGCGACGATGTCGAACACGTCCTCGAAATGGTCGTAGATGCCGAGCTTCATGGCGACGGTCTGCGCGTGCTTGCGCGAGCCGTTGGTCAGGATCAGCTTGCGGCCGGGCAGTTGTTCGATCGCCGCGCCGAGAAGCGGATTCAAGGCGATCCCCGAGTGGTCGATGTCGTGGGCGAAGTCGAGGAAGGCGTAGGGATCGATCCCGTCCTCGTCCATCATGCCTTTCAGGGTCGTGCCGTATCGGTGATAAAAGTATTTCTGCAGCGCCCGCGCGGACAAGCCGTCGAGGCCATAGAGATCGGCGATGAAGGCGGTGATGCGCTCGTCCACCTGCGGCCACACCCGCGCCTCGTGCGGGTAGAGCGTGTTGTCGAGATCGAAAATCCAGGTGTCGACGCGTTTGAAATCCCGCCCGTCGGCGGCGGAAAGGTGAGGGGAGGGGGGCGGGGCGGCGTTCATTCGCGAGACGGAACGGGGGCCGCTTCGGCCCCCATCGAGCATAGCGGGTAAAGACAACGATTTATGACAGGGGAAGTTTCGGCGTGGCGGGGTCGGGGTCATCTCTGCGGGTGACCAAATTGGGCATGCCAGAATTGCGCAATAGGCAGAAGATGATGGACATCATCGCCTACTCATCCGGGAAGAAAATGGTTGTTTCTGATCGAAACCGTGCACTCCCCGAACCCGTTGAACGCCGTGGGCACGAACAGCTCAGGCGGATATTCCAGGGGTGCAAGGCTAGGGCGGTATACGCTACGGCATTCGCTACGAAGAACTTTGCAAGTACGCCGCCCAACATCGCCTGGAGGCGGAGGTATGGATCGCCGATGACCCGGATCACCTCACCTACTTCAACGGAGGCCGCTTCCTTGGACCGCACGAAGGCGAAGGGGGAAAGCGCTGACCTTCTGTGAGGAAGCGGTGCTATCCTCTCCGAACCAGCGTCCCCGCGCCGTGGTCCGTAAAAAGCTCCAGCAGCACGGCGTGCGACACCTTGCCGTCGAGGATGACCACCGCCTCGACGCCCTGTTCGATGGCGTAGATGCAGGTTTCGATCTTGGGGATCATGCCGTCCGTGATGGTGCCTTCGGCGATGAGGCGGCGGCATTCGTCGATCGTGAGTTCGGGGATGAGCCGGCGGTCCTTGTCGAGCACGCCCGGCACGTCGGTGAGGAGGAGCAGGCGCTTCGCCCGCATCGCCCCTGCGATGGCGCCGGCGAACGTGTCGGCGTTGACGTTGTAGGCCTGTCCGTTGTCGCCCATCGCCACGGGGGCGAGGACCGGGATCAGCTCCGCCTTCAGCACGGCGTCGAGGATGGAGCGGTCGACGCGCTCGGGCTCGCCCACGTAGCCGAGGTCGACCACCTTCTCGATGTCGGAATCGGGATCGACCACGGTGCGGGTGGCCTTTTTCGCCACGACCATGTTGCCGTCCTTGCCGCACAGGCCGATCGCCTTGCCCCCCTCGGCCCCGATCCAGCCGACGATCTGCTTGTTGATGGAGCCCGCGAGCACCATTTCGACCACCTCGACGGTGGCTTCGTCGGTCACGCGCAGGCCCGCCTGGAACTCCGACCGGATGCCGAGTTTCTCCAGCATCCTGCCGATCTGCGGCCCGCCGCCGTGCACCACGATCGGCTTCACGCCCGCCTGTTCGAGCAGCACGATGTCTTCCGCGAAATCCTCCGCGGCGGCGCGGTCGCCCATGGCATGGCCGCCGTATTTGATGACCACGATCTCCTCATCGTAGCGCTGCATGTGGGGCAGGGCCTGGACGAGGATTTCGGCGCGCACGTGCACGTTGGGTAGGGAATCGGGCATGGCGATCTCTCGAACGGGGTCGGCCGGGGGTTCTAACGCATTTTTAGGCGAAGGCGATCCCCGCATGAGGCACGGCCAATGAAGCGCTACGAACTAATTCCCTTCATCATCGCCACGCTGAGCGTCGCGGCGCTGGGCGGCCGTGCTTGTCTTTGAGCGCACGGTCAACCGGGATCATCAGCCGGCCGAGTACTTGAGGGCATGACATCCCCGGTCTCGCCCGAACGTCATCCTCGCATGAGCAGGAGCGGAACGCCGATGGCGAGGAGCGCACCGAGGAACAAAAGGCCGTAAAGGGTGGCGAGCTTCCAGAACTCCCCCGTCGGCAGATAACCGCTCTCGTAATAGACGGGCGCCGGCCCGGTCGCATAGGGCGTGATGATCCCCATGATGCCGTGCGTGACCGCGAGCGCCGTCGCCAGCGTCGCGACCGGCAGACCTGGAATGCCCATGCCGACGGCCAGCATCACGGGCAGCATGGCGGTGGTGTGGGCCGTGATGCTCGCGAACATGTAATGCGAGAAAAAGTAGATCGAGACGAGCGCCAGGAGCGAAAGCGTCGGCGACAGCCCGCCCATATGCGTGGCGACGGCGTCGGCGAACCACTTGATGAACCCCGTTCGGCTGAGGCCGCTGGCCAGCGTCACCAGGAGCGCGAGCAGAGAGAGCGTCGTCCAGGCCGCCTTGTTGGCCGCCATGTCCTCCCAGGCCACGACGCGCGTGGCCAACATCAGCGCCAGGACGATGAGCGCCGCCGTGGTCGCCTCGACGTAGTGGCCGCCGAAAATCCACATCAGGACCGCGAGCGCGACCAAAAAGGCCAGGATCATCTCGCGCCGCGAGAGCGGCCCCATGCGCTCAAGCTCGCCTGCGGCCCAGGCCGGCACCTCCGCGCCGTGCTTAATGCGCGGCGGGTAGACGACGTAGGTCAGCGCCGGAAGAACGAGCAGCAGAGGCAGAGCGAAGGGCGCGGCGGCGAAAAACCACTCCGCCCAGGTGATGTCGACGTTGGCGATCTTGCGGATGAACTCGACCGCGAGCAGGTTGGGGGCGAGCGCCGTCAGGAACAGCGAACTCGTGATGCAGCCGGCCGCGAAGGTCGTCCACATGATGTAGCTCCCGACGTCCCGCGCCGAAGGATCGTTCGGCAAGGAGCCGTAGAGCGGGGGCAGGTTGCGCACGACCGGAAAGATCGTGCCGGCGCTGCGCGCCGTGTTCGAGGGCGTGAACGGGGCCAGGATGGCGTCGGTGAGCGTGACGGCGTAGCCGAGCCGGAGCGTGCTGCGCCCAAGCGAACGCACGAGGAGGAGCGCGACGCGCCGCCCGAGCCCGGTCTTCTCGTAGCCGAGCCCGAACATGAAGGCGGTGAACACCAGCCACACGGTCGGGTTCGCGAAGCCGGAAAGCGCCCAGCGCAGGGAGTCGTCCGCGGCCTTGAAGCCGGGCTTGGCCATCTCGGCCGGGCTGAACAGCACCCAAGGGGCGAGCACCGTCACCAGCACGACGCCGATCAGCGCCACCGCCGGGCCGGGCAGCGGCTCGACCACGAGGCCGGCGATCACGGCGGAAAAGATGGCGAAGTAATACCACGCGTGCGGAGCGAGCCCGGCCGGCGCCGGAATGAGAGCGATCGCGACCGCCACAGCCACAGGCAGGAGGATGCGCCAAAGGCCCGGCTTGCGCACCTTGGCCGCGGCATGGCCGTGTCCGGCCGCTTGGACCTGTCCCGCGCTCATCGAGCCGCCTCCTCGTTCCCCGCGGCGCGCTTCGGGCCGCGTTCATGCTGCAGCATGGCGCGATGAGCTTAGAGCCGTTTCCCCTTGCGTGGAAACGGCTCTTTTCGTGTTTTGCCGCGGGTTCGACGGCGAGCCGGGTCCACGTCGCCTAAAAACGCTCTCGGCCAAGAGGACGGGGAGCGGGAGGGGCGATCCAGAACTTTGCCAGCGTCGCGGCCGATGCCCCACGCCCAGGGCGAAGCCGAGCGGAGCCGGTCTATGCGGCGGCCGACTGCGGCCGTTCGGGGGCCGCGCGGTCGAAGGCGAGCGTCACGCGGGTGCCCCGATGGGCGTCGTCGTAACCCCATTCGGCATTGAGTTTCGAGGCCATGGCGCGCACGATCGCCTGGCCGAGGCCCTTGGGGGGCTTGCCGTTCATGCTCCGGCCGACGCCGTCGTCCTCGACGCTGAGGCGTGCGCGAGCATCGCCCTCGGCGTGCAGCTTGACCCGGATCGGGCCCTGGCCGTCCGGATAAGCGTATTTAAGCGCATTGAGCACCAATTCGGTCACGATCACGCCGACGGCGACGGCGCGGTCCGGATCGACTTCGACCGATTCGGCGTCGAGGGAGAGCGACGCCGCATCGCCGCCATCGGCGGATTGCCGCAAATCCTCGGCCAGCGCGTCAAGATACTGGTCGAGCGCCACCGACTGAACGTCGTCGGACGTGTACAAGCGGCGGTGCACCTGGGCGACCGCCATCACGCGCTTGTTCGCGGCCTGAAGTTCGGTCTTGACCTCGGCGGTCTGAGCCGCGGAGGCTTGCAGGTGCAGCAGCGCGGCGATGATCTGCAAGCTGTTGCCGACCCGGTGATTGACCTCGCGCAGGAGGACCGCACGCTCGGCCGCCAGGGCCTCGAAGCGGTCGCGGGCGGCGCGCACCTCGGCTTGCGCCGCCTCATGAGCCCGGCGCAGCCGGACGGCCGCGACCGCCTGCTCGACCGCGGCGGCCAGCAGGGTGAGGAACTCGCCCTGCACGTCCTTGACCACGTAATCGGCTGCGCCGGCCTTCAGGGCCGCCACGGCAACACGGCCCTCTTGCGTGGCCGTGACGTAGATCACGGGCGGCGGATCGGGCAGCGCCTGGATGGCCGCGAGCGTCTCAAGCCCGTCCTGGCCCGGCATGTAGTGATCGAGCGCGACCGCATCGATTCCGCCCGCCGCGAGGCGCGCCAGCCCGCCCGCGCCGTCCTGTGCGGTCTCGACGGCGTAGCCCCGGCGCTCCAGGTTCTTCTGAACCAAGCGCGCAAGGCCCGCATCGTCGTCAACGTAGAGCAGGCGCAGCGAGGGCGTCGCGATCATGCGGTTTCAGGCACTTGAATCACGGAGAAAAAAAGGCCGAGCTGACGGATGGCGTTGGCGAAACCCTCGTAATTGACGGGTTTCGTGATGTAAACATTGCAGCCGAGGTCATAACAGCGCTGGATCTCGCGCTGATCGTCGGTGGTGGTCAGCACGACCACCGGCGAGCGTTTGAGATGCTCGTTCTCCTTGACGCGCTTGAGGATGTCGATCCCGGTCATGTCGGGCAGGTTGAGGTCGAGCAGGATCAGAAGAGCGCGCCTGGCGCTGACCTCGCCGGAGCCGTCCGGGCCGAAGAGATAAGCGAGCGCGCTCGTGCCGTCGGTGAAAGCGACGATCTCGTTGTTGACCCCGGCGCGGCGGATGTTCTTTTCGATCAGGCGCGCGTGGCCGTCGTCGTCCTCGACCATGACGATGGTGACAGGCGTGGTCATGCAGCCTTTCTTTCGCGTTTCGGCGGCTCCAGGCTTTCGGCAGGGCGATCGTGAACGTCGAGCCGCGGCCCGGCTCCGATTCAAGCCGAATCGCGCCGCCGAGCCGGCGCACCAGCGCGCGCACATGCGCCAGGCCGATGCCCTCGCCGGGCCGGTCCTGGGCGCCGGCGCGGCGGAACAGCTCGAACACGCGCTCCTGATCGCTCTGGTCGATGCCGCGTCCGTTGTCGCGCACTTCGTAGATGACCCGCGATCCAGCGGCGCGGCCCGTGACCGCGATGCGGCCCGGCGCGCCGGGCCGCAGATACTTCAGAGCGTTGTCGAGGAGGTTGGAGAACACCTGCTCCAGGGCGAGGCGATCGCTGACGAGCGGCGGCAGGTCGCCGATTCGAAACGAGTCGCGCCGGCCGCGTCGGCCTGATGGGCGAGGCTACGCGGCGATGCCGTTGAGAAGCGCCTCCATCTCGACCCGCTCGGGCTTGAACGTGCGCCCCCCTCGCGCGACAGCTTCAGGATGGCGTTGATGAGCCGGTCCATCTTGGCGATCGAGGCCTTGATGAAGCCGAGCGCCTCGTCGAAGTCGTGCGGCCAGCGTTTCATCTGCGTCGCCTTTCTGGTCGAGGGCGGCGGCGCGCAGTTCGCGCAGGCGCGCGATCAAAGGTCGTCGCGCAGCGCCTCCAACTCGCTCGTGAAGCCCATGATGTTGACGAGCGGCGCGCGCAGGTCGTGGCTGACGATATAGGCGAAGCGCTGGATCTCCTCGTTGGATTCCAGCAACTCGGCTTGGGCCCGTTTACGCTCGGTGATATCGCGCAAGTAAGCCGTGAAATGCGTCTTGGTCTCAACCTGCGCGACGGTGATGGCGAGTTCGAGCGGGAGCCGGGAGCCGTCGGCGCGCAGCCCTCCAACTCGATGCGCTGACCCAGCACCGGACCTCGCATCGCCAGATAGCGCGATGAGCCCTTCGGGGCCGCTCGCGGACTCCGGGCGGAGTGATCAGGTCGGCCAGAGGCTGGCCGAGCGCCTCTCGCGCGCGTAGCCGAACGTCCTCTCGGCGGCGGGGTTCCACTCGACGATCCGGCCTCGTCCGTGATGGTGACACGCAGTCGAGCGCGGACTCCAGGATGGCGCCTTTCAGCGCCTCGCTCTCGCTCAGTTCGGCCGTCCGCGCGCCGAGCGCCGAGGCGGAGGCCGTCAGCGCGTCGCCGACGCGATTGACCTCGCGCAGCGGGCTCGCGATGGGCCGCACCGTGTCTCCTCGTCCGAGCGCCTCGGCGCTCCGCTCAAGCGCCTGGATCGGCCTCGTTATGCGCCAGCCGAATCGCAGGGCGAGCACCGTCGATAGCGCGAGAAGCCCGAGGCCGAGGCTCGCGAACCAGGCCAGCGAGCGCCACAGCGGCGCGTTCAGGTCGGCGCGGGTGACGGCGATTCCCACACGCCAGCCGGACAGCTTCGAACTTGCATAGAAGCCGACGACCGCCAAGCCCTCGACGGTGCGGCCGCTCCAAGTTCCTTCCCGGCCAGGGGCGTTCGCCAGGAAGTCCGCGGCGGCTTTCTGGCCGACGAACTCTTCCTGGCCGACGTTGCGAGCCATGATGACGCCGTTGCCATCGATGATCGCGACCCGCCAGTTCTGCGGTATCTTCTCGTCCACGATGATCCGCTGAAGACGGTCGGGCGTCAGGCTGAGGTTCAAGAGATAAACGACTTCCTCGCCATTCAGCACAGGCCCCTCGACATCGAAGATATAGGTTTGCGCCACCACGCCGTTGATGAGGTCCGAGACGTGGGATCGTTTCGTGGCGACGACCTTTACATCCAGCCCCGGAACCGGGGTCCTGGGGAGCGGCGCGCCCCAGGGCCGCCGCGTATTCAGGATTTGTTGGCCCGAGAGGTCGCGCAGGAGAACGTTGATGCCGTGCCGGCGTTGGATTTCGGTGCTCTTGGCGTGGAAGGATTCGAAGTCTCCGGTCTGCAAATCGCGCGTCAAGGCCAGGACATCGAGGGTCGCGAGCAGGCCAGTCAAGTCGCGGTCGATCACGGCTGCAACCGAGCGCGCCGCGTCCCAGGCGTCGCGTTCCAGCCGCTCCTGCTCGGCCGTTGTGAATTGCCACAGGAGAACGCCCGAGAACGAAAGCACCGGCAGGATCAGCGCCAGCGCATAGATCGAGAGGTGGCGGCGAACGGACCACGCGCGTCGGCCGGAAGGCGCGAAGAGGGAAGCGGTCAACATAATGACACAATCTTGGAATGACGGAGCGGATGGCGCCGAGTCGAAGCTCAGTTGTCGGTTGTGGGCGATCGATAGCGCAATGGAACCGGAATCGGTGGGCTGTCGAGCACAATCCCGACTTTTTTGCGTCCGCGAACCCTTCCTCAGGGGCGAAAGAGCGCCGCGAGCGTCGCCAGCGCCCATCCGCCCATCAGCAGGAAGCCGCCGGTCGGGGCCGCCATCGGGAAGAGCGGGACGCCCCGGAACGCGCGAAGGGCCAGGTCGCCGCAGAACAGCACAAGCCCCAGCGCGAGAGCGAATCCCGCCGCGCGGCCGGCGCCGGGGTGAATCAGCCCCATCCCGGCGAGCGCCGCGAGGCCGAGCAGGGCCGGCGCATGGAATAGAAGGAAGCGCGCCGCCGTGTCCAGATTGCCGCCACCTGCGACGTGCGCGGCGGCGGCCGACAGCGCCACGCCGGCGAGCCCGGCGACCGCGCCGAGCGCGGCCAGAGCCCTGTCCCACCCGTTCGCCGTCATGGCGCGTCCTCGCGCTCGGCCAGCAGCCGCGCGATCCCGGCGCGCAACTCCGGCACGCCGAGGCCGGTGCGGCTCGAAGTCGGCTGGATCTCCGGGTAGGCCGCCGGACGCTTGACGATCGCGCCTGCACTCTCGGCGATGCGCCGCTCCAGATGGCCCGCCGTCAGGGCGTCGGCCTTGGTGAGCACGATCTGATAGGAGACAGCCGCCTGGTCGAGCGTGTCGAGCACGCCGCCGTCGACAGGTTTCAAGCCGTGCCGGGCGTCGATCAGCACGTACACGCGGGCGAGATTGGCGCGTCCGCGCAGGTAGGCGTGGATCAGCGATGTCCAGGCGGCGACCTTTTCCTTGCCGGCCGCTGCGTAGCCGTAGCCCGGCATGTCGATCAGGGTCAGGCGCCCGCCGAGATCGAAGAAGTTGAGTTCCTGGGTGCGTCCCGGCGTGTGCGAGGTGCGGGCGAGCGTCTTGCGCCCGGTGAGCGCGTTGACGAGGCTCGACTTGCCGACGTTCGAGCGGCCCGCGAAGGCGATCTCGACGCCCTTCATGGGCGGCAGGTTATCGATGCGGTTCGCCGCCCAGATGAAGCCGGCCTCGCCCGCGAACAGCTTGCGGCCGGGCTCCAGGTAAGGCTCCAAGGCAGGGGAAAGCGCGATGGTCTGAGGCAGGGGAGAGATCAATGGAAGGATTTCGCTCTGCCGTGGCGACGGGCGCTTGGAAATAGGAAAGCCGCCCCGAAGGACGGCTCTGAGCTGGCACCTAGGTCCTTGCAGGACTTAGGTTTGGTTGCGGGGACAGGATTTGAACCTGTGACCTTCAGGTTATGAGCCGAGGGTAAGCCGTGAACATGCATTGAAGCAATTCAATCACTTAGCGGATAGCCTTTTGATCTTGCGTTCTTTCTCTTCCGCATTCGCCGGCATTTGACCGCAATCAAACGCAATGGTCAACTCGCCACGACGTTAGCGCTGGCGAGGTATTGGCGAGGCAATCTCGCTTCGTTCCTTTCCGCCCGTTCCGCCTGATCTATTGGCGCACTCCTTCGATGCGCTCACCGGCGGGTACTCACGGTGATGTGTCGCCGCCAGGGCGCGGAAAGGGCGGCCCGGCGGTCGAAGTTCATCCGCGGATGAAGGCGAGCAGATCGGCGTTGATCACGTCGGCATACGTCGTGTGCATGCCGTGCGGGAAGCCGGGATAAATCTTGAGCGTACTGTTCTTGAGCAGCTTGTCCTGCAGGAGTGCTGCATCCTTGTACGGTACAACTTGGTCGTCGTCGCCTTGCATGACGAGTGTCGGCACGGTGATCGCCTTCAGGTCCTCGGTCTGGTCGGTCTCCGAGAAGGCCTTGATGCCTTCGTAGTGGGCCTTGGCGCTGCCCATCATGCCCTGGCGCCACCAGTTCTGGATGATCGCCTTGCGAGACCTTCGCACCAGGCGGTTGAAGCCGTAGAAGGGCCGGACGGCACATCGAGGTAGAACTGCGCGCGGTTGGCGGCCAGTGCCGCGCGGAAGCCGTCGAACACCTCGATCGGCGTGCCGCCGGGATTGCTCTCGGTCTTGACCATCAGCGGCGGAACGGCGCTGACCAGCACCGCCTTGGCGACGCGGCCCTGCGGCTGGCCGTACCGGGCGACATAGCGCGCGACCTCGCCGCCGCCGGTCGAATGGCCGATGTGGACGGCGTTCTTCAGGTCGAGATGCTCGGCCACGGCCGCGGCGTCGGCGGCATAGTGGTCCATGTCATGACCGTCGCTGACCTGCGCTCGAGCGGCCATGCCCGCGCCGGTCATGCGCGATGACGCGATAGCCCTTGGCCAGGAAGAACAGCATCTGCGCATCCCAATCGTCCGAGCTGAGCGGCCAGCCGTGGTGGAAGACGATGGGCTGCGCGTTCTTCGGGCCCCAGTCCTTGTAGAAGATCTTTGTCCCGTCTTTGGTTGTCACGAACGTCATGGCCTCGTCTCCTTGTTCCAGCGAAGGGGGCTTCTCACCTTGCATGATCGAACACCTTCAATCGCGTCGGCATATTCAGCACCAATTGCGCGTCCTTGACCACGTCGAGGCGGACAATGGTGGACGCCCCCAGCCCGTCCAGGAGCTGGCTCATTGGCCCACCACTGCGTGACAGCTTGATGTTGCGGGGAAAAAGACGTTGCGCGAACGAGAGCGTGTTCGACTGACGGAGGTCTGATACCATTCCCCATCGGTCAGATTGATCA
>CAVSLO010000027.1:27500-90018 GCA_963728675.1 uncultured Alphaproteobacteria bacterium
TGGGGGCCTTAGCTGTAGGTCAGGGTTGTTTCCCTCTCCACGACGGACGTTAGCACCCGCCGTGTGTCTCCCGCGCAGTCCTTCCAGGTATTCGGAGTTTGGTTAGGTTTGGTACCGCTGTGGGCGGCCCTAGCCCATCCAGTGCTCTACCCCCTGGAGGATTCACGCGAGGCGATACCTAAATATCTTTCGCGGAGAACCAGCTATTTCCGAGTTTGATTGGCCTTTCACCCCTAACCACAAGTCATCCGAGACCTTTTCAACGGGCACCGGTTCGGTCCTCCAGTGGGTGTTACCCCACCTTCAACCTGCTCATGGCTAGATCACTCGGTTTCGGGTCTAGTCCGACGAACTGAACGCCCTGTTCAGACTCGCTTTCGCTGCGCCTCCGCCTATCGGCTTAAGCTTGCTCGTCAAACTAAGTCGCTGACCCATTATACAAAAGGTACGCGGTCACCCAGGACGAACCTTGGGCTCCCACTGTTTGTAGGCATCCGGTTTCAGGAACTGTTTCACTCCCCTCGTCGGGGTGCTTTTCACCTTTCCCTCACGGTACTTGTTCGCTATCGGTCGCTGAGGAGTACTTAGGCTTGGAGGGTGGTCCCCCCATGTTCAGACAGGATTGCACGTGTCCCGCCTTACTCGAGTCTTCTCTCGCCAACACCCGTACGGGGCTATCACCCTCTGCGGCCCGCCTTTCCTGGACGGTTCCGGTTAGGTTTCGAGAAGCACTGGCCTGGTCCGCGTTCGCTCGCCACTACTAACGGAGTCTCGTTGATGTCCTTTCCTCCGGGTACTTAGATGTTTCAGTTCCCCGGGTTCGCTTCAAACCCCTATGAATTCAGGGTTCGATACCTTCATGGGACAATTCGTAGTGCAACGTCGCCCGGCGTCACGCCGAACGCCGTCACAATACGAATTGTCGAAGGTGGGTTTCCCCATTCGGAAATCCTCGGATCAAAGCTTGTTCGCAGCTCCCCAAGGCTTATCGCAGCGTACCACGTCCTTCATCGCCTCTCAGCGCCAAGGCATCCACCGAATGCCCTTAAGACACTTGATCACTCTCATGATCGATGTCCGCCGCTCGGCAGCGACAGACTCGATACAGAAAGACCATTTGCTCCCGAACTTTTCAGTTCGAGAGCATGCTTGCCGAACACATCCGATACCGGCTTGTTGAAGCCATGCTGGTCGTTGGGCGATGTGAGTCTCCCAACTCTCGGATATGTTCCCTCTTCACGATTTCAAACATCCGCCGGCCGCTGTAACAGCGGCGACGAATTGCCTTTGACCCCGAACATGCGACGTCTGGTGGAGCCAGACGGGATCGAACCGACGACCTCATGCTTGCAAAGCAGGCGCTCTCCCAACTGAGCTATGGCCCCGATATGAGATTGGGTCGTCCATGATCCGTGGTGGGCCTGGGACGACTCGAACGTCCGACCTCACCCTTATCAGGGGTGCGCTCTAACCACCTGAGCTACAGGCC
The DNA here is from genome assembly GCA_963728675.1 of uncultured Alphaproteobacteria bacterium. Taxonomy (GTDB): domain Bacteria; phylum Pseudomonadota; class Alphaproteobacteria; order Rhizobiales; family Beijerinckiaceae; genus JAJKJG01. The sequence goes on from CAVSLO010000027.1 coordinate 28,990, forward strand.
CGAAACTTCCCGCAGGAAGTCGCGCGAGCGCGACCCTGATCACGCATTGTCCGGAGAAGAAAGAGAAACGAAGACGGCGGCGTCCCGCATCGTGGGGCCTGACTGGCCCCGTGTGTTCTGAAGAGTTCCGATACGATCGGCCGGGATGGCGTCTCGTGAAGGGAACATCCTTAGAAAGGAGGTGATCCAGCCGCAGGTTCCCCTACGGCTACCTTGTTACGACTTCACCCCAGTCGCTGACCCTACCGTGGCCGGCTGCGTCCCTTGCGGGTTCGCGCACCGTCTTCGGGTAAAGCCAACTCCCATGGTGTGACGGGCGGTGTGTACAAGGCCCGGGAACGTATTCACCGTGGCGTGCTGATCCACGATTACTAGCGATTCCGCCTTCATGCACTCGAGTTGCAGAGTGCAATCTGAACTGAGACGGCTTTTTGGGATTAGCTCCAGGTCGCCCTTTCGCTGCCCATTGTCACCGCCATTGTAGCACGTGTGTAGCCCAGCCTGTAAGGGCCATGAGGACTTGACGTCATCCCCACCTTCCTCGCGGCTTATCACCGGCAGTCCCCTTAGAGTGCCCAACTGAATGATGGCAACTAAGGGCGAGGGTTGCGCTCGTTGCGGGACTTAACCCAACATCTCACGACACGAGCTGACGACAGCCATGCAGCACCTGTGTGCAGGTCCCCGAAGGGAAGGAATCCATCTCTGGAAGCCGTCCTGCCATGTCAAAGGCTGGTAAGGTTCTGCGCGTTGCTTCGAATTAAACCACATGCTCCACCGCTTGTGCGGGCCCCCGTCAATTCCTTTGAGTTTTAATCTTGCGACCGTACTCCCCAGGCGGGATGCTTAAAGCGTTAGCTGCGCCACTGACCGGCAAGCCGGCCAACAGCTAGCATCCATCGTTTACGGCGTGGACTACCAGGGTATCTAATCCTGTTTGCTCCCCACGCTTTCGCGCCTCAGCGTCAGAACCGGACCAGTAAGCCGCCTTCGCCACTGGTGTTCTTGCGAATATCTACGAATTTCACCTCTACACTCGCAGTTCCACTTACCTCTTCCGGTCTCAAGATCTCCAGTATCGAAGGCAATTCCAGGGTTGAGCCCTGGGCTTTCACCCCCGACTTAAAGATCCGCCTACGCGCCCTTTACGCCCAGTGATTCCGAGCAACGCTAGCCCCCTTCGTATTACCGCGGCTGCTGGCACGAAGTTAGCCGGGGCTTCTTCTGCGGGTACCGTCATTATCGTCCCCGCCGAAAGAGCTTTACAACCCTAGGGCCTTCATCACTCACGCGGCATGGCTGGATCAGGCTTGCGCCCATTGTCCAATATTCCCCACTGCTGCCTCCCGTAGGAGTCTGGGCCGTGTCTCAGTCCCAGTGTGGCTGATCATCCTCTCAGACCAGCTACTGATCGTCGCCTTGGTAGGCCGTTACCCTACCAACTAGCTAATCAGACGCGGGCCGATCCTTCAGCGATAAATCTTTCCCCCGAAGGGCGTATCCGGTATTAGCCCAAGTTTCCCTGGGTTGTTCCGAACTGAAGGGCACGTTCCCACGTGTTACTCACCCGTCTGCCACTGACACCCGAAGGTGCCCGTTCGACTTGCATGTGTTAGGCCTGCCGCCAGCGTTCGCTCTGAGCCAGGATCAAACTCTCAGGTTGAGAATTTGAGCCGGCTAGTTACTACGCGAATTAACGGAGCGCACACATCAGAATAGCGTTTCCGCTATCCATGTGAGCTTCCGAAACGTAGTACCGCCGAAGTCTCTCGACCGACCGGTTCCGAGGAACCAGCAAGTCCGCAAGGACTCCGCCGTCCACGTTTCTCTTTCTTTCTTCACTTGTCAAAGAGCAGCATCTGGCGATGCGTAGTTTCCGGACTCAGGGGTCGCCGCGGCGCGAGCCGGGCCAACTTGCCTGAGAGATCCGGAAGATAGCGGCGCCAGCCCGCCTAAGCGGTGGCGCCGTGATGAACCTTATTTAGGCTCGTCCGACCTCCATGTCAACACCGTTCAGCGAACGTTTTCGCTGCCCGGCCTCGACACGCGTCCAGAGAAGCCCGGGGATCGGAAAGCAATCGCCATCCCGCGCCATGGTGACGTTGGGGCCATTGCTTTATGGAAAGCTGAAAAAAACGACGGTCAAGCCGACCGCGCGCTTTACTGACCCAGGATAAGGTCGCCAGCTTATTTCCAAGCCCGCCTGATGGCATCCATCCGGGGACGCGATCTCAATTTTAAAAGAGCTCGTTTCCGCGAAAGGCGACACCATGCCAGTCCCGACTAAGATGAGGCGGAGAGGCTCAGCTGACAACCGCAGAAACGTTTGGCGCCGTCTCGCGTTAGCGGCGGCGTCGATGGGCGTATATAGGGCGAACCGATTCAGCATGTCAACACTGCCGGGCGATTTTTTTGGAGCGTCGGAAAGGCGAGGCCATTCCCTGAGGACTATCGCGCCTCACTCCCGACACACTGGGGCGCGAACAGCCCCCATCGCACGATCCGCCCTCCGAGCGGACGTGCATTGCTTCCAGCGGCCCGTCCGGGCATGGTCCTCCCATGGGCAACCAATCGCGATCCGCCAGACCCTCCATACGCCCTTCTCGCTTTGATGAGCAGACGACCTCTCGATGACGCTCGGGCGCTGCCGCGCTTCGATTCGCCGGAGCGTGCTTCTCCCCGAGCAGATGTGACCGACGAGCCGCTCGATATGGGCGGCGCGTCGGCGCAGGCGATCGGCCGGCGTAGCGTCAACGTGCGCTGGCTTGGGGCCAGTGTCCTGATCGGGGTTGCGGGCGCCGCCTTGCTCGGCGCGGCGATTTACGTCTCGCTTGAGGGCGAGACGACGTTCGCCGAGGTCGCCGAACGCATCGTGGCGACCGGCCGCGGGCCGACCCCGGAGGAGCGGGCGACGAGCGCCGCGCGCAAAGGGGACAAGCTCGTGCGCTCGGAGATGGTCGCCTCAGCCAAGCAGGGCTTTCGAGCGCCGATCACGGTGCGCGCGGGCGAGCGCGAAGTGATCAAGGTGCGCGCTTTCACCCGAATCGCAACCGCCCTGTCCATGACGAGTGGCGCTTACGCAACCGACATTCCGCCCTTCAACCCGCTGCGCTTCTTCGCTGAGGGAACGGGCGAACGGGCCGCCGAACCCCTTCCTGAGCCGTCGGATGCCGAAGTTTCAGTGGTGAAGCGGGATCTCGCGTCGTTTGTCATCGAGCCCGGCGCGCCGGGCTTGAGCGACGAGGATGTGGCGGCGCAGATCGCCGAAGAGCGGCGCCTCGCGGCCGAGGCGGGTCGGCGCCCCGTGATCCCGATTCCGGCCCAGTTGATGCTGTCGCGCACCCTGCGGCAGCCGGACGGGCTGGGGGATGCGCTCGGCTACGCTCGTTCCATCGATGCGCCGTTTTCCTCGATCGAGGTCCGGGTGGTGCCCGAGAATGTCACCACGCTCGCCAAGCTGGAGCCGCGTGGAGCCGAGTCCCTTGTGGAAGAACACGATGTCGCGCTCAAGCGCGGCGACACGCTTGAGAGCGTCCTCAAGGCCAATGGCGCGACGAGCGATCATATTCGTTCGATCATCGCGGCTTTCGGCCCACGGGCCGGAGGGGGCGCCTCCGAAGGCCAGCACATGCGCATTCTCGTCGGTCCCGGCGCGCGGCCCGGCGACCGACGTCAGGTCGTGCGCGTCGTCTTGTTCGGCGAACGCGGCGTAGAGGCCATCGCGGCGATCAACGACCGCGGCGCATTCGTCTCGGTTGCGCCGCCCGTGGAGGCGGCGCAGCAGCGCACGCCTGCAAAGCAGCAGGACGACGACGAGGAGGAGGAGGACGAGGAGAGCGGCGGGGTCAAGCTCTACGAGAGCCTCTACGAAACCGGGCTGAAGAACGATCTGCCCCGTCAGACGATCGACGATCTCGTCCGGGTCTTCGGGTATGACGTCGACTTCCAGAAGCGGGTCTCCTCCGGCGATGCGTTCGAAGTTTTCTACGCGACGGACGAGGAGAGCGGCGCGGATCGTCCCGAAATTCTCTATGCGGCCCTGACGGTCGGAGGCGAGGTCCGGCGCGTTTACCGCTTCCAATCCCCCGAGGACGGCGCGGTCGAGTACTTCGACGAAGCAGGACGCTCGCTCAAAAAGTTTCTCATCCGCAAGCCGATCGCGGACGGCGTCCTGAGGTCCGGCTTCGGTTACCGGCGGCATCCGATCCTCGGCTACGCCAAGATGCACACCGGCGTGGACTGGGCGAATCGCATCGGCACGCCGATCATCGCGGCCGGCAACGGCACGATCCTCAAGGCGGAGTGGGACGGCGGCTATGGCCGACGCACCGAAATCCAGCACGCCAACGGGTACGTGACCGCCTACAACCACCAGTCCCGCTTCGGCGCCGGCATCAAGCCCGGAGCCCGAGTCCGGCAGGGTCAGGTCATCGGCTACGTCGGCTCGACGGGCCTGTCGACCGGACCGCACCTGCACTACGAGGTCATCGTCAACGGTCACTTCGTGGACCCGATGAAGATTCGCGTGCCGCGCGGGAAGGAGCTTGATGGACGCGCGCTCGCCGAGTTCAAGCGTCAGCGCGAACAAACGGATGCGCTGCTGCAAAAGGCCAGCAGTTCGACCCGGCTCGCGCAGCGCGACTCGCGCTGAGGTTTTGCGACGGGCTCAGGCGCTTGCGCCCAGATCGAATCCTAGCGCCCGCCTGACCGCGCATGGCGTCGCGCCGCGCGCGCGAAAGTCGGCGAGCGATTCTGCGCGCCAGCGTTTGGACAGCTTGGCGCCGCCAACATCGCGGATGATGCGGTGGTGATGATAGCAGGGGGGCAGCATGCCGAGCAGCCGTTGCAGCAGTATGTGCAGATCGGTCGCGGCCTCGAGGTCGGCGCCCCGCACGACGCGCGTCACGCCTTGCAAAGCGTCGTCGACCACGACCGCGAGGTGGTAGCTTGCCGGGACGTCCTTTCGCACGATCACCGCATCGCCCCAACGCTCCGGATGCGCCGCGACCCGGCTCTCGATCCCAAAACAATCGAAGCGGGCGTAGGCCAGCGCATCAGGACTGACCGCGGCCAGCGCCTTCGCCCCCTCGAGCCGCCAGGCGTGCGGGTCGCCCGCCCGGATGCGCCGCTCGGCCTCCGTTCCTGGCAGCATCGCGCATGTTCCCGGGTAGAGCGGCGCGCCGTCCGGATCGCGCGGCCAGCGGACCCCGGATGCGGCCTCCCGCGCCGCGACCGCCCGCGCGATATCCGTGCGCGTGCAGAAGCATGGATAGACCAGGCCCCACGCCCTCAGAGATTCGAAAGCGGCGCGATAATCCGCAAAATGCTCCGACTGGCGGCGGACCGGCGTCTCCCAGGAGAGGCCGAGCCAGGCGAGATCCTCAAAGATCGCCGCTTCGAATTCGGGGCGGCAACGGGTTCCATCGATGTCCTCGACCCGCAGCAGAAAGCGCCCGCCCCAACGACGCGCAAAGTCGGCGTTGAGCAGGGCCGAGTAGGCGTGGCCGAGGTGGAGCCGTCCGTTGGGGCTGGGCGCAAAGCGGAAAACGGGTTGCATCGGCGAATCGATCGGGCGATGGAAGGCCGCCCGCACAGCGGCGTACATCATCGAATGACGATCCTCGATTCCGAAGCGGTTCTCAACGAGGGCCTGGGGGCGCTTCAGCGGCGCGACCCCGTGATGGCCCGAATCATCGCCGAGGGCGCGGTTCCGCCCTTGCGCAAGCGCGACCCCGGCTTCGAAGGCCTGTGTCGCATCATCGTCAGCCAGCAGTTGTCCACCGCCAGCGCCAACGCGATCTGGGCGCGGATTGAGGCGCGCTTCCCGGCCCTGAGCCCTGCAAAAATCGCCGCGGCGGCGGACGAGGATTTGCGCGGGGCTGGGCTCTCCGCCCCCAAAATCCGCACCTTGCGGGCCATCGCCGCGGCGATCGAGGCGGGAGTCCTGCCGCTCGATGCGCTCCAAGACCGTCCGGCCGACGAGGCGCACGGCCTGATGACCGCTGTCAAGGGGATCGGGCCTTGGACGGCCGACATTTATCTCTTGTTCTGCCTCGGCCACCCGGACGCCTTTCCGGCCGGCGACCTCGCCTTGCAGGCGGCGGCGCGGGCGGCTTACGTGCTTGAAGCCCGCCCTCGGGACATGGAGTTCCTGGTGCTTGCCGAGCGCTGGCGGCCTTGGCGGGGCGTCGCCGCCAAGGTGCTGTGGGCCTACTACCGCATCGTCAAGGCGCGCGAGGGCGCGCCCTTGCCGGGCTGATTTCTTGTTTGTCAGCGCCTCAGCGGAACGCGCGGGGCATGGATTTCACGCTGTTCATGGTTCGCCCTTTTGGGGCTACTCACTCCAAGACCATTCGATGATGGGAGCAATCGCGAATCGTTCTGCATCGGTTCTGGCGCCTGCGAGTCAGGGCAGAAATTCGAATCCTTTCGGGCGCGCCAGACGGTTCAAGCATGAGGATCGCGCATTCGCCGGCGAGGGCTCTGCGAAGACGACCCTGGAAGCGAAAGCCCGTCCGTTTCGCCGTTAGCATTGGAGACTTCCCGAGTTGAACATCGAGGCCGCAAGGGCTACATCACGGCTGAAGGTGCTTTGGACGCCGATCGACGGTTCTTCGGTCAGCGTTGTCTGGAAACCGTTTTGCCGCTTGCGCAAATCTGGAAATCAGTCTTTGGACACGAGGGCGCCAAGCGGCTGAGATGGCTTGCCGCCGCTTCGGAGCCGCCGATCTCAGCGGCTGAGTCCTGATCAAGCGCCAGCGGAAGCGGCTCTCGTCCCAACTTCGTCCCCTTGAGGGTATGCTGATCGACGTCGGGGTCCGACGTCGGTTCGCTCCCTGCCCGGATGGTCCCCTGATGATCCGCCGATCTTTAAGCCCGCAAGTCCGCGCGCGCGGCGTTACGGCTGTGCTGGGGCCCACGAACACCGGCAAGACGCATCTCGCCATCGAGCGCATGCTGGGCCACGAGAGCGGGATGATCGGCCTGCCGCTTCGGCTTCTCGCTCGCGAGGTCTACAGCCGTGTCGTGGAGCGGGTCGGACCGCATGCTGTCGCCCTGGTTACGGGCGAGGAAAAGATCAAGCCCGAGAACCCCCGCTACTGGATTTCGACCGTGGAGGCGATGCCGCGCGACCTCAGCCTCACCTTCGTCGCCATTGACGAAATCCAGCTCGCCGCCGACCTTGACCGGGGCCATGTCTTTACGGACCGCCTGCTGAACCAGCGCGGCCGCGCCGAGACGCTGCTCATCGGCGCCGCCACCATGCGCCCGCTCGTCGAGACGCTGATTCCCGGCGTCCACGTCGTCACCCGCCCGCGCCTGTCGAAGCTCACGTTCGCAGGGGAGAAAAAAATATCGCGGCTGCCGCCGCGCTCAGCCATCGTCGCCTTCTCGGCCGAGGAGGTTTACGCTATCGCCGAGCTGATCCGCCGTCAGCGCGGCGGGGCGGCGGTGGTGCTCGGCGCGCTGAGCCCGCGCACCCGCAACGCGCAGGTCGAGCTGTACCAGTCCGGCGACGTGGATTATCTCGTCGCCACCGACGCGGTCGGCATGGGCCTCAACCTCGACGTCGACCACGTCGCCTTCGCATCGGATAAAAAATTCGACGGCTTCCGCTTCCGAAAGCTTTATCCCGCCGAACTCGGCCAGATCGCGGGCCGCGCCGGACGGCATATGCGTGACGGTGCCTTCGGCACCTCGGGGCGGTGCCCGCCGTTCGAGCCGGAATTGATCGAGGCGCTCGAAGGCCACCACTTCGACCCGGTGCGTGTGCTGCAATGGCGGAATCCGGACCTCGACTTTGCCTCGCTCGCCTCGCTGCAGGACAGCCTCGCCGACCAGCCCCGCGAGCCGGGGCTCGTGCGCGCGCCGGTCGCGGAGGATGTGGCGGCGCTCGACATCGTGGCGCGGGAGGACGACATCCGCGGCCTCGCGCGCTCCAAAGCCGCCGTCGAGCGGCTATGGGAAGCATGCCAGGTCCCCGATTACCGAAAGATCTCGCCGGCGGGCCACGCCGATCTCGTCGGGCAGCTCTACCGCTTCCTGATGCAGGACGGCGCGATCCCGGCGGACTGGTTCGCGCGGCACGTGGCCATGGTCGACCGCACCGACGGCGACATCGACACGCTGTCGAACCGCATCGCGCAGGTGCGGACCTGGACCTTCGTGGCCAACCGTCCCGACTGGCTGAAAGACCCGGAGCATTGGCAGGCGGTGACGCGTCAGGTAGAGGACAGGCTGTCGGATGCGCTCCATGAGCGGCTGGCGAGCCGCTTCGTCGACCGGCGCACCAGCGTGCTCATGCGGCGCCTGAGAGAGAACGCGACCATGGAAGCGGACATCACGGCCACGGGCGACGTTACGGTCGAGGGTCAGCACGTCGGCCACCTGCATGGCTTTCAGTTCGTGCCCGACCCGCAGGCCGACAGCACCGAGGCCAAGACGCTGCGCAACGCCGCGGGAAAAGCGCTGGCGGGCGAGATCGAGGCCCGGGCGGAGCGGTTTTCGGCGGCGGCCGACACCACGCTCGTGCTGTCCAACGACGGCGTCGTGCGCTGGCTCGGCGACCCCGTCGCCAAGCTGGAGCCGGGCGACAAGATTTTCGAGCCGCGCCTTCGCATCCTTGCCGACGAGCAGCTCGCCGGCCCGGCGCGCGACAAGGTCGACGCCCGTCTCAAAGCATGGCTCAAGGCGCATATCGTGCGTCTGCTGGGGCCGCTGCTCCAGCTTGGCGAATCGGCGGAGCTGACGGGCCTCGCCCGCGGCATTGGTTTCCAGGTCGCCGAAGCGCTCGGGGTTCTGGAGCGATCAAAAGTGCTGCAGGAGGTCCGCGGCCTCGATCAGGACGGGCGCGCGGCGCTGCGCCGCCAAGGTGTGCGCTTCGGCGCGTACCACCTCTACCTTCCGGCGCTGTTGAAGCCAGCCGCGCGCATTCTGGCGGCGCAACTGTGGGCCTTGCAGAATGGGGGCCTCGATCAGAAGGGCATCGACGACATTGCACATCTGGCGGGCTCGGGCCGCACCTCGATCCCGGTCGATCCAGAAATCGCCAAGGGCTTGTATCGGGCGGCCGGCTTCCGCGTCTGCGGCGGGCGGGCGGTGCGCGTCGATATTTTGGAGCGGCTCGCCGATCTGATCCGCCCCGCCATCGCTTACCGCCCAGGTGTCACGCCTGGCGAGCCGCCGCCCGGCGCGGCGGACGCCGACGGCTTCGTAGCGACAACGTCCATGACCTCGCTGGTCGGCTGCTCGGGCGAGGATTTCGCCTCGATCCTGAAGTCGCTCGGCTACGCCATGGAGCGCCGTCCAGGCCCCGCCATCACGATGCCGCTCGTTCCGGCGCAGGCCGCCCCCCCGGCGCCTGGTTCGAGCGCAGGCGGAAACGCGACGCAGGCGGATGCCGGGCCGGTGGAGGAGGCCGCCGAAGACGGCTCGGTCCCCGGCGACGCCCCCCTGCCCGAAGCTCCGGCGGAGGCTGCGGGCGATTCTTTTTCACCGGGCGAGCCGGCGGACCTCGGCTCATCCATCCCGGTGGACCGAGGCGATGGCGCTGTCAGACGGGAGCCCCGTTGCGGAGGCCGTTGAAACGAAGGCCGAGGGCGCTCAAGCCGAAGAGTCGCAAGTTCCTCCCCAAGTTCCTCCCCAAGTTTCTCCCGCAGGCGAGCCGGCGACCCAAGCAGCTGATCTAGCCGGAACGGAGACACGCGTCGAACCCGCGGCGACCGATGGTGCGCTGCACATCATGGAGACCGCACCGACGTCCGGCGTCAACGCTGAAATCGCTTCGACGGAGCCCGTGATGATCGAAGCCTGGCGGCTTCGTCGGCAGCATCGCGAAGGCGGTCAACTCGTGCGACACGGTCGCAGCCGGCCGGGCCGGCATCCAGATCGGGGCGAACGCCGGGATGGCGGCCCGCCACGCCGCGAGCCTCCGCCGGAGCAGCGCCCGCGCGAGCAGGACGGCCCGCTGGGCGAGCGCCGCGCCGACAAGTCCGGAGAGGGAGCGCGCCGGCCGAACCGACCGCGTCATGCCGAGGAGCGCCGGGGCGGCTCCCGCGCGCCGCGCGCCGACAGCCACCGCGGCAACGGCCAAGGCGGGCGCGGTCAGAACCGGTCGCGCGAGGATCGCCGCCCGCCCGATCCCAATTCGCCATTCGCCAAGCTGCTCGTCCTGAAGGCCCAGCTTGAGGGCCGCGACGGGGACAAGCAGTGACGTTGCCTTGACGCCGGATGCGCGCTGACCGCCAGCGCCTCGACAAATGGTTGTGGTTCGCGCGGTTCGCGAAATCGCGGACGCTCGCGGCAAAGCTCGTTCAGAGCGGATACGTCCGCATCAACGACCAGCGCGTCGACAATGCCGCGAAGGCGGTCGCGGTCGGCGACGTGGTCACGATCGCGCTCGTGCGCACGACCGCGGTCGTGCGCGTCGAGGATCTGGGCGAGCGGCGCGGCCCCGCGCCGCAAGCAAGGCTGCTTTATGCCGAGCTTGGGCGCGACGATCCTCCGCTTGCCAGCCAAGGACCCAATCGCTAGAGCGTTTTCAGGCGAGGCGGCTGGTTCGCCATCAAACAGCGCCCCCGTCGACAAGCGTTCGAGCGCATTCTCAACGCAAAAACCGGCGCCCGTTTGCGGGATGCGATCGAGCGCGCAGCGGCCCATCTCTGCGCCGCGCCGTCAAGGAAGAGCGATGACCTACGTCGTCACCGAGAACTGCATCAAGTGCAAGTACATGGACTGCGTGGAGGTCTGCCCCGTGGATTGCTTCTACGAGGGCGAGAACATGCTCGTCATCCACCCCGACGAGTGCATCGACTGCGGCGTATGCGAACCGGAATGTCCCGCCGAGGCGATCAAGCCCGACACCGAGCCGGGGCTTGAGCAGTGGCTCAAGCTCAACGCCGACATGGCGAAATCCTGGCCGAACATCACGCAAAAGAAGGAGCCGCCGCCCGATGCGAAGTCCTTCGACGGCGTGTCCGGAAAATACCCGCAGCATTTTTCCAGCAATCCCGGCGAAGGCGACTGACCCCCCGGGCAGGCCGTCCTCTATGCCGGCCGGAGCGGCGCCGCTGGTCAGGGCCTGCTCCGAAATCCTTTCAAAACCTTTGATTTTTGGACGGGCCTGTGATAAAAAGGCGATATCGTCGTTGCCTGCGCTGACGTGCCTCGCCAAACTCCGCACTTTCGAGCGGTTCACACGGGAAGCAAACTGAAGTCGCACCGCCAAGGACACGGATGGTTGTCCGATCCATGTCATTGGAGCGCGTGGGCGTTCGTCGCAATCGGCTGAGCAGGGTGTAAGGTGGATCGCGAGGTCCGCCCGTTCCTATGTTTGTCCCTCTGGAGCCCTGCCTGGGGGGTGATCGAACCCGCATCGCGCTGCGGATGCGCAACGGAGAGCTTCTCGCATGACCGCCAAGAAAACAGCTCAGCGCCAAGGCTTCAAGACCGGCGAAGCGATCGTTTATCCGGCCCATGGCGTTGGCCGCATCACGGCCATCGAGGAGCAGGAGATCGCAGGCTTCAAGCTGGAGCTGTTCGTTGTCGCCTTTGAGAAGGACAAGATGGTCCTGCGGGTCCCGACCGCGAAGGCCGCGAGCGTCGGAATGCGCAAGCTCGCCGAGGCGGACCAGATCCAGAAGGCGCTCGATACGCTCGCCGGCCGCGCGCGCACCAAGCGCACGATGTGGTCCCGCCGCGCCCAGGAGTACGAGGCCAAGATCAACTCGGGCGACCTCATCGCCGTGGCCGAGGTCGTGCGCGATCTTCACCGCTCCGAAGCTCAGCCCGAGCAGTCCTACAGCGAGCGGCAACTCTATGAAGCGGCCCTCGACCGCGTCGTGCGGGAGGTTTCGGCCGTCACCAAGAGCACGGAGACCGAAGCCCTGAAGCTGATCGAGCAGAGCCTCGCCAAGTCGCCGCGCCGGGTCAAGGCCGCCGAGGCCGAGGCCGAGGAGCTCCGCGAAGAGGCGGCTTAAGCGCCTCTTCGCGGTCCGGTTAGAGAAGGAACCCGGCTCTCCAAGCTGGGTTTTTCTTTGTGGGAAACCGAGCCGCTCCGTTCTACTCGACGACGATCTTGTAGCGCTCGCCCGGCGTGAGGGTGCCGCCGCGCTCCAATCCGTTCAGGATCAGGAAGCGGTCGACCGGACGGTCGGGAACGATCATCCGGCTTGCCAGGCGATCGGCCGTGTCGCCCTCCGCGGCGGTGACCGCCTGGACGCGCAGCGGACGCAGGCTGCGCCCTTCCTCCGCCGAGACCTGGCGGACGCTGTCAAGCATGTGGCGAAAGGCTCCTTCGCTCTCGGCGGACTTGGAGCGCGCCGCCAGAACCAGGCGGTAGGTTGTCGATCCGATGCGGATCGCGCCTAGGCGAAAGGTCCATTCCTTGCCGCGGGAGGTCGCCATCGCAGCAGGATGGCCGCTGACGTCAAGATTTTCGATGCTGCCGGTTTCGACGGCGTCGCTCCAGGTCGAGCGCAGCACCTCCGCAAGGCTTTGCCCCTCCGGCGCTTCGACCGCATCGAACAGGAGGCGCCTGTTCCCGTCATCCGAGGACCCGAGCACGGCCCGCGGCGTATTCTCCAATACGATGCCGTCCGGAGCCTCGAAGGCGACGCTGAGGCGCGGATGGATGAACCGCTGCCCGCGGACCACGCCATTGGCGGGATCTTCGCCATAAGCCAGGCCGTCGATGGCCGCGAGGTAGCGGGCCCGGTCGCTTGCGACCAAGCCTGGCGCGCCAATGCGCCGCGCCGCCTGAAGCGCCAAGGCGACTCGCTCCGAGGTGCCCGGATGCGTCGAGAGCATGTCGGGCGACGCCGCATCGGCCTTGCCGCCCGGCGTGGTCCGCACGCCCGCGGTCCGGCCAAGCGACGAGAGAAAACGAGCCGCCCCGTAAGGGTCGTAGCCTGCCTTGGCCAAGGTTTTGACGCCGACCTGATCGGCCTCAAGCTCCTGCGCGCGCGAAAAACTCGCGATTCGGTATCGCGACTGGTCGCGCACCTGGGCGCCCGCGCCCGGGTCTCCCAGCACGTCCGCGACGACGCGGCTGACCAAAGCCGACCGCGCTTCCAGCTCAAGGCGGGCGGAGGCATGCCGAAGGGCCACATGCGCGATCTCGTGGGCCAGCACGGCCGCGATCTCGGAGGTGTCGTTCGCGAGCGCCAGAAGCCCGCGCGTCACGTAGAGCCGGCCCGAGGGCAACGCGAAGGCGTTGACCACCGGCGAATCGAGAATCGTGATCTGATAAGCCTCATCGGGCCGCTCGGTCGCGGGGACGATTCGCGCCGCCGCCTCCGACAAGAGCGCCTTCATCGAGGGCGCCCGGTATTCGCCGCCGAACGCCGCCACAAGCTTGGCGTGATCACGGTCGGCCTGGCGCGTCAGTCCGGCGACGCGCGGCGCCTCCGCCAGGGGCGCCGGGCCGAGCATGCCCGTCTGTCCGGTCGCGCAGCCCGCGAGCCATAGCGCAAGGCACGCCGCGACGATCCCCCGGCCCCCTTTGATTCGTTGTCCGCGCATCTCGTTCAGCGTCGCAAGCGGTCCTGGTCGAGAACTTCCAGCATGTCGGAGGCCAAAATCTCCATCGTGGGACCGCGCCAAGCCTCGATGAGGCCGCGACCCCTGACGCGCCGGCCGTTGAGGAAGCGGGCGGACAGGCCGCGGTCGCGCAGGGTGGCCCAGGTCCGTTTCGGAATGATGATCGTAAAGTCGTTCGCCCAATTGGAGCCGAAATTCAGATACGTGCGCTGCTGACGCTCGCCGATGCTGCGGATGCGTCCTTCCACGAGGGCGAACCGGCCAGCCAGCGCTCGAAGACGTGCCGCGTCGGCGGACGACGCGGGCTTATAGCCGTCCGCCGCCCAAACACCAAGACCCTGCTCCCCGCCGCGCTCTCGAGGGCGAGGAGTTCGGGCGCGCAGAAGGCATCCGCCTCGCCAGCGTCGGCGACGGCAAGCCCGAGATCGACCAGACCTTGCGCCAGATCGAGCCGGACCGGCCGGTCGGCCAAGACGACCGAGGCCGGGACGCGCCCCCAGCGGTCGGAGTCCCGCCGCCGTGCCGCGACGGAGACATGCCTGCCTACATGCGCATTCAGCCACGCCAGCGCCTGCTCATGGTGTTCGCCTTCGGCGAGGCGGATGCCCTCAAGCTTCGCGAAACGGCCGGACGCCAGCTTGATCTCGCCCTGAGGCGAAACCGCTTCGATCGCATCATTTTCTGAGGGGGCCGCCGCGCACGGCGCGGCGGGCGCGCGTCCCCCTGCACGCGCCGCCGGCGACACGGGCAGCATGGCGAGACAGGCCAGGATCGCCGCATGCCGGGTCATGCGGCCGAACGGAGGGCGATGGACTCGGCGCGCGGATCTGCAGGAGACCACAAATGTCCTCGCGATCACGGATGCGCTCCTGGTGGCGGATATGCTAGTGATCACCCGTGAGGTCCCGTAGCTCAGCAGGACAGAGCAGCGGTTTCCTAAACCGTTGGTCGGAGGTTCGAGTCCTCCCGGGACCGCCAAGAAGGCCGGATGCTTGCGACGGCGCGCCCTTGTCGTCGCGGGGCAGTTTCGACTCTTGATGACAAAACGGCATGGCTAAAGCGGGACCGCATGCGGCGCCTCAAGGCGTCATAGCCGATCGTAAAAACCCAGATCCGCTCAAGTTCAAGGCCAAAAGTTAGGCTGGACCAATCGAGGAGCAGCGGCATGATCGCGCTCCGATTCGCGGGCGGCCCGCGCAACGCCGCCTCGTCCCTTGCGCTCCCGCAACAAGGTCCTGTCCTTCCGGGCAGGGCCGCAGCCCTGAGAGTCGCCTTGTTCCCACGTATCAACCGGCGGGCCTCTCGGCGCGCTCCCCATCGCCTCGCGGCAAAGCGGGTCGCCAAGGTCCTGAGGTCCGCCGCCAAAGCAACCCGAGCCGCTGTGCGGCAAGGCGGCAAGGCCGTTCGCCGGACCAGCAAGGCGGTGAAGGATTTGCGGGCCGAGCAGACCCATCGGCCGCCGGGCCGGTTTGTCGAAGTGGACGGGGTGCGGGTCCACTACATCGCCCGAGGCAAGGGGCGTCCCGTAGTCCTGCTGCACGGAAATGGGACCATGGCCGAGGACTTCCTGATCTGCGGCCTCCTCGATCAGCTTGCCCAACGCTACCGGGTCATCGCCGTCGACCGGCCTGGCTTCGGCCACACCGAGCGGCCGCGCCATCGCGTCTGGACGGCCTCGGCGCAGGCGCACCTCGTGCATCGCGTGCTGGAGCGGCTCAACGTCGAACGACCCATCATCGTCGGCCATTCCTGGGGCACGCTCGTCGCGCTCGCCCTTGCAACCGGCCGCTGGCGCGAGATCCGAGGCTTGGTCCTGCTGTCCGGCTACTACTACCCAAGCCGACGCGCCGACGTCGCCCTATCGACGCCGCTGGCGATCCCGGGTCTTGGAGACGCGGCTCGCTCCATGATGCCTCAGGCGATCGGGCATCTGCTCGCGCCTCAGGTGTTCAGGCACGTGTTCAAACCTCAAGCGGTCCCGGCCCGCTTCAAGGCCCGGTTCCCGGTCGAGATCGCGATTGGCGCCACGCAGATGCGAGCCAGCGCGGAGGACACGGTGGCCCTGAACGCGGCCGCGGCCCTGCTCCAGCCGCACTATTCAACGCTGCGGGTTCCGCTTGCGATCATCACGGGCGATGCGGACGCCATCGTGGACGCCGAAGCGCACTCGTGCCTCCTGCATCGGGAAGTCGCCGGCAGCACGCTCACCGTTCTGCCCGGACTCGGGCACATGGTTCAGTATGCGGCGAGGGGCAGGATTGGGCGGGCGGTCGACGAACTCATGGCCCTGGCCAGCAAAGGTCCGAGAAAACCGGGGCGAGACGCGCTGTCCCGGCAATCCGGCTTCGGCAGCCTGCGGCCGCGACGCGGAACCTTATGAGCGGCCGAGGCGGCGGTGAAGGCTCTCTCCTTCGGACGCGCGGGCGACGGCCGTCCTCGCGGGCGCTCTCGTCAAGGCGAACACGGGGTCATCTGCAGATCCTGGCTGTTCGGTCCTGGAGCGCTGGCGCATCTTTGACTTTTGGGAGAGACGATGCACCGCGGGTCCGGCTTTCACGGCCCAACGCCGCACCCGTTCGCGATGAGGAGGCGAATCGGGAAAGGTGCGCCGTCGCCCCAGGGAACGCCCCTGCTTGCGCCAGACTTTTTTACCTTCGTTGCATGTGTTAGGGCGCGGCGTGGGAACGAGCGCTGATGACCAGGGCCCAGATAGCCGCCGAGATCAGGCGGATCATCCAGAACCAGCTTGATGATTGCCAGCGTGCGATCAAATCAGGCACGAAGACGATCGCGCTGAACGAACTGGAGGACGCCGTGCTCAAACTGAAGCGGCTCGCTGCGCTCCTGGAGACGAAAACGCTCCCTTGATCGGCCAAGGCGCAACCCAGGCGACTGCGGCGCTCGCGGCCGCTTCGCCTCGCGCGTCGAATGGGGGAGCAGGTCTGGCCCAATCGTCCGCTCGCATGCCGTTGATCGCGCGTCCACGCAGCGCGCCTAGCTTGGCAGGACCACGCAACTGCCGCCGACCGCGCGGATTCGATCGCACAGGCCCGCTGCGGCTTCGCGGGTCGCGGCAGGCACCCGGACACGGTAGAACACCCGCGTTCCCCGGCTCCTCAGCCGCGTCCCAATGATCATGGGCCGGGTCTCGCCGATGACCCTGGCGTAAGCCTGCCGGGCTCGGTTGAACGACGCCAGCGCGATCTCCTTGGAGAAGTTCCCTGCAAGCTGGACGCCCCACGGCGCGAGCGGCGCCTCGGCGATCATGCCGTCGCGCCCCGGCCGGCGCAGAAGGGCCGCGACCTGGAGGCAGGACCGCGGACCGGGAGTCTCCGAGGCGTCCGCGTTTTCTCGCGTCCTGCTCTTCGCCTCCGCGGCCCAGTCCTCGACGGATCGGCCGGTGATGATCAGCACGTATTGACGCGTTTCCGGCCGCACCTCATCCCGGCCCGCCAGCCAACTCGCAACCCGTGTCGGGCCGCCGTTGTAGGCTGCGGCGGCCAAGCCAAGATTGCCGAAGCGCTGCCGCAAGTCGGACAGCAGGCGAGCGGATTCGGGGATGGCCTGCTCCGGGTCGAACGGATTGGCGAGGCCACGTTCGGCGGCGGTGCCGGGCATGAACTGCGCGACGCCCTGAGCGCCGGCTCGGCTCGTCACGTTGGTCCTGAAGCTGCTCTCACGCCAGATCAGGCGGGTGAAGAAGTCGACCGGCAGCGCGCGGCTCCGGGCCGCGCCCTCGATCATGCGGCAGAGCGCTTCGGTCACGGTTTCCGTGCCGGTGGCTTCGGGAGCGGCTTCGGCAAGCGCCGGCGCTGGGCGGCTCAGCGAGCACGCCGCCAGGACAGCGCAAACCGCCAATCGCTTGCGCATCAAGAAGGCCGACCCTGCTCCCTGTTCACGACCGCCGGGACCGTGACCGCGCCTCGCCGGGGGCAGCGAAGGCGCGACCTGGACTTGGCCACGTTCGTGGCCGGGCGAGATTTCTGTGGACCCTGGGCCAGGGCTCGGTTCCTGCTCCCCGAGGCTCTGACCCTCCGGCGACCGCTCGGTCCGCATTAGCGTCACAGGATCGGTTCAGAGAGCTGGTCCGGACCGTCCCGTCATTCGCCGGCTTGCCGCCGCGGCGCCCGGGAGGGGGTCCGGAGCCGCTCCAGGCGCGCTGGCGACAAGGGCGCATCCTGTAGCAGAGGTCAGCCGCCTGCGGGAAGTCCTCTCGATCGCAGTCCGGCATCGCGGCAAGCCGCGAACACCCATGAAGGCTGGCCAGAGGCGGCGGACTGTAGCCGCGGCCGCCGACTTGCAGGCCCGAAAGCGCGGTTTGCGCCTTGCCGCCCGCGACAGGAACGTCGGCACGTCTGGGGTGCGAGCGGCAGAGAGAGGAAAGAGACATGCGCCTGTACCGAAGCGATCCCATGAATCGGTCTCACGAGATCGTGACGGTTGCGCGCGAACGGCGCCCGGCGTGGTACGTTCGCCGAACATGCGAGGCTGAGCCGTGGCGACCAAAGCCAGAGACGGAGGCGAGACGGGGAGGGGACGCCGGAGGGCGGCCGGGCTCCGCCGCTTTCTGCCGCTCGCAGTCCTCGTCCTCGCCACCGGGCTCGTCTTCGCGACGGGCGCGCACCGGCACTTGAGCCTCGACGCGCTGATCGCCCATCGCGACCGCCTGCAAGCCTTCGTGACGGAGCGCGCCGCGCTGGCGCTTGCGGCCTATGCGCTCGTCTATGTCGGCGTGGTCGCCCTCTCGATTCCGGGCGCCGCGGTTCTGACCGTGCTGGGCGGCTTCCTGTTCGGCTGGTTCCTGGGCGGGATCATGGCCGTGCTGGCGGCGACGGCAGGCTCCACGCTCGTGTTCCTGATCGCGCGCACCTCCCTCGGCGAGGGACTCGCCCGCAAGGCGGGTCCGCGCCTCAAAAAACTCGCGGACGGTTTTCGGGAGGACGCCTTCGCGTACCTCCTGTTCCTGCGGCTCGTGCCGCTGTTCCCGTTCTGGCTCGTCAACCTCGCCTCGGCGCTGGTCGGGACGCCGCTGCAAACGTTTGTCCTCGCCACGCTTATCGGCATCCTGCCCGGCACCTTCGCCTTCGCCTTCGCGGGCGCAGGGCTCGACAGCGTGGTCGCGGCGCAGCACGCGGCGCAGGCGGACTGTCTGGCCGCAGGCCGCGCCGATTGCGCCGCGATGCTGCATCTCGGCGCGCTCGTGACGCCGCAACTGCTCGCAGCCTTCGCGGCGCTCGGCTTTGCGGCGTTGATTCCCGTCGTGGCGAAACGGGTATGGGGCAAGCGCGTCCAGCCTCTCGACGTGAGGAGCGGCGGCGCTTAAAGTCCTATCCAAAGGAGGCCCCGTGGCCGACGTCCTCAAACCGGATCTGTGCGTGATCGGCGCCGGCTCGGGCGGCCTCTCGGTCGCCGCCATTGCGGCGTCGTTCGGGGTTCCCGTAGTCTTGATCGAGCGGGACCGCATGGGCGGCGATTGTCTCAACGTTGGCTGCGTGCCCTCGAAGGCGTTGATCGCCGCAGGCGAACGGGCGCAGGGCATTCGCGGCGCCGGGCGCTTCGGCGTGGATGGCGGCGAACCCCAAGCCGACATGGCGCGTGTGCGCGATCATGTGCGCGGCGTGATCGCCGCCATCGCGCCGAACGACTCCGCCGAGCGCTACGCCGCTATGGGCGTAAAAGTCATCCGCGCCGAGGCGCGCTTCACGGATGAGAAGACGGTGCTGGCCGGGGATGCGACGATCCAGGCGCGCCGCTTCGTGCTCGCCACCGGTTCGCGCCCGGCCGCGCCGCCGATTCCCGGCCTCGACGGCGTGCCCTTTTTCACCAACGAGACCATCTTCGACCTCGCCGAGCGGCCGGAGCGGCTCATCGTGATCGGCGGCGGGCCGATCGGGGTCGAACTGGCGCAGGCGCACCGCCGGCTCGGCGCCGAGGTTTGGGTGATCGAGGGCGCCCCCCGCATCCTGCCGCGCGATGATCCGGAGATGGCCGCCGTGGTCGAGCGCGCGCTGTTGCGCGAGGGGGTAGGGCTGCGCACGGGCGCGACGGTCGAGCGCGTGGCGGGGGAGGGGAACCGCATCGTCGTCACGCTCAAGGGCGAGCCGTCCGTAACCGTGACCGGCACCCACATCCTTGTGGCGGCAGGCCGCACGCCGACCATTGACGGGCTTGGCCTCGAGGCGGCGGGGATCGCGGTGGACAAGAGCGGGATCATCGTCGACCGTGGCCTGCGCACGACCAACGCGCGCGTCTACGCCGTCGGCGATTGCGCGGGCGGCGAAGCCGGACCGTACAAATTCACCCACGTCGCAAACTACCATGCGGGCCTCGTCATCCGCAGCGCCCTGTTCCGCCTGCCCGTCAAGGTGGACCCTGCCGGCATTCCCCGCGTCACCTACACCGATCCGGAGCTTGCTGCGGTGGGGCTGACCGAGGAGGAGGCGCGAGCGAAGCACAAGGCGATTCGCATCCTGCGCTGGCCCATGGCCGAGAACGACCGCGCTCAGGCCGAGCGCGCCACCGAAGGCCACGTCAAGGCGGTCGTCATGCCAAATGGCAAAGTTTTGGGCTGCGCCGTGGCGGCGAGACACGCAGGCGACCTGATCGTCCCCTGGGCGCTCGCGCTCGCGAAGGGCCTGAAAGTTCAGGATATCGCGGGCATCGCGTTCCCCTATCCGACTCTGTCCGAGGCGACGAAGCGGGCGGCGGTCGAGTTCCTGCGTCCCTCCGCTCAAAATCAGTGGGTGCGCCGCCTGATCGGCCTCGCCCGGCGGTTCGGCTGAACAGGCGCGCGGGTGCGGATCGACGAGACTAACGCCGATAAGGGAGCCCGGCCGCTCTCGCGCGCCTTCGGGCTCTCCGCCCGGCTTCTTCTCCTCACCATCGTGTTCGTGATGATCGCCGAGGTGCTGATCTACGTGCCCTCGGTCGCCAACTTCCGCCGCAACTGGCTCTCCGATCGCATCGCGGCGGCGCAGATGGCGGCCTTGGTGCTGGAGGCCTCGCCCTCCGAACGCCTCAGCGCCGATTTGGAGGCGAAGCTCCTCGCTGGCGTCGGAGCGCGGGCGATCGCGGTGCAGGGCGGGAGCAAGCGGCGGCTCTTGGCCCTCGACGATCGGTTGCCTGACGTGGACCGCGTCGTCGATCTTCGCGACGCCCACTGGCTGAGGCTGATCCGCGGCGCCTTCGCGACGCTCTTCCGTCCAGCCGAGGGGCCGATCCGCGTCATCGGGCACGGGATGGGCGAAGCGGAGATGGTCGAGGTGGTTCTCGACGAGCGGCCGTTGCGCGCCGCCATGCTGGAGTTCTCGCGCAACATCCTCATCCTGTCGCTGATCATCTCGGGGATCACGGCCGGCCTGGTCTATTTCGCCCTGCACCGGCTCATCGTGCGCCCGGTGCGCCGTCTTTCAGGCAACATCGCCGCCTTCGCGGGCGATCCAGAGGACGCCTCCCGCGTCATCGCCCCCTCCGCACGGGGCGACGAGATCGGGATCGCCGAACAGGCGCTCGCCCGCATGGAGGCGACGCTCGCGGAGGAATTGCGCCAAAAGCGCCACTTGGCCGAACTCGGGCTCGCCGTGAGCAAGATCAACCACGAACTGCGCAACATGCTCACGACGGCGCAACTCCTGACCGACCGCCTGGAGGGCGTGCCCGACCCGGCCGTGCAGCGCGTGGCGCCGCGGCTCCTGACCACGCTCGGGCGGGCCATCGACTTCTGCGAAGCCACGCTGGCTTATGGGCGCGCCAAGGAGCGGCTGCCGCAGCGCCGACGCATGCGTCTCAAACCGCTCGTCGACGAACTCATGGAGCTGACAGATCTCGCGCCGGGCGCCGCCATCGCGTTTGCGGCGCATGTGCCGGATGACCTTGAGGTTGACGCCGACCCGGACCAACTCTCCCGCGTCCTCGTCAACCTGGTGCGCAACGCCGTGCAGGCGCTCAGCCAAGCCGGCGCGTCGGACGGCCCGCCGCGCATCGAGGTGTCGGCCTTTCGCGAGGGCCGTGCGGTTAAGATTCTCGTCACAGACAACGGGCCGGGCGTGCCGGCGCGCGCGCGGCAAAATCTCTTCGCAGCTTTCCAAGGCTCGGGGCGCACCGGCGGTGCCGGGCTGGGGCTCGTCATTTCGGCCGAACTTGTCCGCCTGCACGGGGGGGCGCTCTCGCTCGACGACACGGCGGCCGGCGCGCGCTTTCGCATCGTCATCCCCGACCTAGCGGCGTGACCTCGGATCGGCTGCTCCCGTCCGCTCGCCGGCCCGCCCACCCGGCGGCGCCTCTCAATCGAGCGATGCCCTCAGCACGAAGGCCGATGCAAACAGCGTGCGCACCACGGACGCTTCGCCGTCCCACGGCTCCACGCGGTAGCTGCCGCTGCCGCGGACGGTCAGGCGGAAGCTGGACGACGGGACCGCCTCGTCGGCCGTCCCGCAGACGGCGCGCATGTGGTTGCCGTCGGACTTCGCGCCGATGAAATAGACCGCCTTGATCTCGGGGCATGGAAAGCCGTCCTTCTGGATTCCCCGGGCCAAGGCGACTTTCTCGGGCTTGCGAAACCAAAGCTCGCCCTCGGCGGCCTGCGCAGCCGTGGCGAGACAAACGAGAGCGGCAGCAGAAGCTTTCCTGACCGTCGTGATCATGGGACGCCCGATTGCGAACGCTGTGGCTGAGCCCGGCGAACGGGACGCAGCCATGATGTCCGGACTGCGTTAAATGTCGGTTAGCCATAAACCCGTTTGGGAGAGCCAGTTGGCCTCGGACATGCGACAGGCGCGCAGGCCGGGCGTTTCTCCCGACCTGAAAACAATTTAAGAGGCCGCGCATTGGAGTGCCTCATGTCCCGCATCGTCTTCGTCAATGGCGACTTCATCCCCGTCGAACAGGCGACGATCCCGATCATGGATCGCGGGTTTCTGTTCGCCGACGGCGTTTATGAGGTGAGCGCGGTGCTGAATGGGCGTCTGATCGACAATGACGCCCACCTCGCTCGCCTCGATCGCTCGCTCGCGGCGATCCGCATCCCGAACCCATACCCGGCTGACGTGTGGGCTCGCCTCCAGACGGACCTCGTGGACCGCAACGGTCTCGTCGAGGGCCTGGTCTACATGGAGGTGACGCGCGGGGCCGCCGAGCGCGACTTCGCGTTTCCCAAGGGCGGCCGGCCGACGGTCGTGATGTTCAGCCAGGCGAAAACGATCACGCGCGCGCCGCTTGCGGAGACCGGCGCCGCCGTCATTACAGTTCCGGACTTGCGCTGGAAGCGGCGCGACATCAAATCGGTGGCGCTGCTCGCCCAGGTGCTCGCCAAGCAGGCGGCGGTCGAGGCCGGCGTCGCGGAGGCCTGGATGGTCGAAGACGGCGCCGTCACCGAGGGCAGTTCCTCGACCGCCTTCATCATCACCCCAGACCGGCGCGTCGTCACCCGGCCCCTGTCGCACGCGATCCTGCCGGGCATCACGCGCGCCGCTGTCATGCAGCTTGCCCGCGAGCACGATCTCGTCGTGGAGGAGCGGCCGTTCACGCTGGAGGAGGCATACGCTGCGGCGGAGGCGTTCTTCACCAGCGCCTCGGCCTTCGTGATGCCGGTGGTCGCAATCGACGGACGGCCGGTGGGCGGCGGCCGTCCCGGCCCGCTGACGCGCCAGCTTCGCGCGTTGTACTTCGACATGGCGGGCGCGCCTGCGGCTCCAGCTTGACGCTCAGGAACGTCTCGGGCGTGCCGGAACCTTCGCAAGGCCATGCGGTTGCTCATCGAAGGAGGAGCGGTCTGATGCGTCACTGGAAGCCTATTGCCGCGTGGGGCGCGATCGCCGCGCTCGGCGGCCTGATCGCGTCGGCCGCCGTCGCGCAGACGCCGGCCCCGCCTCAGCAAGCGCCCAATATGCCTGCCCCGAAGGACATGCCGGCCGAGAAGGTCGCGCCGCCCCTGTCCACGAATTCGACCGGGGAGACGCTCAGCGACAAGCTGGAGAAATCCGAGGGCGTCATCAAGCCGCCGGCGACCGGGGACGCCGAAATCCGCGTCACGCCCCCGGCGCCCAATCCCGGCACGACAATCGTGATCCCCCCGCCCGGAACCTCGCCCAGCGACCCGATCCAGCCGAAGTAGACGGCCTCCGCGGAACCTGCTTCCGCCGCTTTTCGCCTTCGCTGGCCGCCGCCGAAAGACCTGTGTCCGCGTCGAGCCCAAGGCGCGGCTGCTTCGGCGGGCGGCGAGCCGGCAGGCGCATGCCCGGCCTTCATGCGCTGTTCGCGCCACTTCAGCTGGCGTCCGCCCAGCAGTGGCCGGGCGCGGCGTAAGCCGTAGGCGCGGTAGCGGCCCGGTTCGGCCTTGCCCTTGGCGGCCACGAAGGCGGCGAAGCGGTCGGCCAGGCGGTCGACAGGCGTCGAACGCCGAACATGATCCCATCCTCGCGGATCATGTCCTCGGCTTGATTCTCTGAGTAAGGCATGACGACACTGGCGTTGGCGTTCGCCCAGAGATCGTCAGGAACTAGCGGCGCTGCCAGACAAGCGGCGCGTAAGCGTCCCGCTCGTGGTGGAAGGGTGCGCTTGCCCTATACCGACCGCACCGCGCCTCCGTCGACGCGGATCATGCCGCCCGTGACGTAGCTTGCCCGCTCGGATGCTAAAAAGCACACCACGTCGGCGAATTCCTGCACGCGGCCGTAGCGCCCGGCCGGGATCGTCGCGCGGGCGGCGGCGGCGATCTCCTCCAAGCTCTTGCCCTGCGTCTTGGCGTTGACGGCGTCGATTTCGCCCGTGCGGTCGGTCTCGATGCGGCCGGGCAGCACGAGGTTGACGGTCACGCCGTCTTTGGCGACCTCGCTCGCGAGCGTCTTCGACCAACCGGCGAGCGAAGCGCGCAGCGCGTTCGAGATCACGAGGTTGGGGATGGGCTGCACCACGCCCGAGGACGCGATCGTGAGGATGCGGCCCCAGCCCCGTTCCCGCATCCCCGGCAGCACGAGGCTCGCGAGCCGGAAGATCGGCGCCACCATGGCCTCGAACTGCGGCGTCCACGCGTCGGGCTCGACGTTCAGCGCGGTGCGGGCGGGCGGACCGCCTGTGTTGGCCACCAAAATGTCGACGCCGCCGAGCGCATCCATGGCGGCCTTGTGGATGGCCGTGGTCTCGCCCTGGAGGTCGGCCGCGAAGGCGTGCGCGCGGCCTTTGCCCTTGGCGTTGATGGCGTCCGCCGCGGCTTGCAGCCGGTCGGCGCCGCGGGCGGTCAGCATGACGTCGGCCCCCTCCGCCGCGAGGCTTTCGGCGACGCCGCGGCCGAGCCCGCGGCTGGACGACAGAACGAGGGCGCGCTTGCCCTGAAGGCCGAGGTCCATGGCGATCCTCCTCCAATCCTTGGCGATGCGCTGGCCCAGCGATCGCTCAACCCTCCTCCTGCGCCCCCGCCTCGACCCTTTGTTCGACCGAGGCGCTCAGGCGCTGGAACACGCCGAGGCCGAGCACGAGCAACGTGCCGGCCACGAGAAGAAACGTCGGATACAGCATGTCGGCGACGTGCTCCGTGCTGACCCGAAACACCGTGACGAGCGCTTCGAGAAACACCGCTATCGCGATGGTCGAGATGAACTTGGTCAAGCTGAGCCGCGCCTCGGACGCCGTTTGCTTTTCGCGGCTTTGGACGACCTCCTCCTCGACGAGGAACTTCGCGACGTCGAACACCGCAATAGCGATGATGACGTAGCCGATCGCGCCGAGGAGGGCGGTCTTGGTCTGCGCGCCCGGCTCCCAGATCGCCGTGACCGAATAGTAAACCCCTTGCAGGATCAGGCCGAGGGCGAACAGCATCAGCACAAGCGCGGCGAAGCCGAACGCCGCCCGGGATAAGGTCTGCACGTGGGCCGCCCTTTGCTTGGCGAACAGGCGCATCATGCGCACGGTTTCGGCTCGATCCCAACGCCCGATCGGCATGGTTCGTTCGGCCGCCGCGCGCGAAAACGCGGTTGGCGCGCGACGGAGAGGGGCTATGCTGGCGTTGATGCGCATCGCCCTGATGAGCGACATCCACGGCAACCGCGAGGCGTTCGAGGCCTGTCTCGCGCATGCGCGGTGGGCCAAAGTCCAGCGCACCGTCTTTCTGGGCGACTACGTCGGTTATGGGGCCGATCCGGGTTGGGTGGTCGAAACGGTGCGGTCCCATGTGGATGAGGGTGCGGTCGCGCTCCTCGGCAACCATGACGCGGCGGTGCTGGGCTCCGACGAAGCCATGAACGCCGACGCGCGCGCCGCCATCCGCTGGACCCGCGGTCAACTTGACGAGGATGCGCGCGCGTTCCTGGCCGGCTTGCCGCTTACGCATCGAGAGGGCGACCGCCTCTACGTCCACGCCAACGGCTGGGCGCCAGGCGCGTGGGACTACATCCTCGGGCCGGTCGAGGCCGAGCGCAGCCTGCGCCGGACGGACGCGCGCGTGACGCTTTGCGGCCATGTCCACGCGCCGGCCCTGTATTCGATGGCGCCGGGCAGGCCGGCCTGCGGTTACACGCCCATTCCCGGCGTCGCCGTGCCGCTGCTTCCGACCCGGCGCTGGCTCGCCGTCATCGGCGCGGTCGGTCAGCCGCGCGATGGCGATCCGGCGGCGGCTTATGGGCTTCTCGACGATGCCCGCCAGACCTTGACCACCGTCCGGGTTCCCTACGACATGGAGGCTGCGGCACGAAAGATCGCTGCCGCCGGCTTGCCGGCGCGCTTGGCCGCGCGGCTGGGCCTCGGGCGATAAGGCATGCCCCACTCCCTCGAACCGGGCCAGATCGTCGATGGCTTCCGCCTCGAAGAGCGGCTGCATCGGGGCGGCATGGCCGTGCTGTGGCGGGTCACGCATCCGGAGCGCGACCGCTGGCCGATGATCATGAAAATCCCGATCCTCGACTACGGCGAGGGGCCGGGCGCGATCGTGGGTTTCGAGGTCGAGCAGATGATTCTGCCGCGGCTGTCAGGTCCGCATGCGCCGACGTTCGTCGCGGCGGCGGGCTTCGACGCGCAGCCCTACATCGTGATGGAGCGGATCGCCGGCGCCTCGCTGCTGTC
Source organism: uncultured Alphaproteobacteria bacterium (assembly GCA_963728675.1). Taxonomy (GTDB): domain Bacteria; phylum Pseudomonadota; class Alphaproteobacteria; order Rhizobiales; family Beijerinckiaceae; genus JAJKJG01. The sequence continues at coordinate 55,579 of CAVSLO010000027.1, forward strand.
CGTGATCGAAGAAACGCCGCTCGCGCCGCAGCGCGTTGCGGACATCGGCGCGAAGGTCGCCGCCGCGCTGCACGACATCCATCGCCAGCACGTCATCCACCACGACGTGAAGCCGAGCAACGTCATGGTCCGCGAGAGCGGCGAGGCCGTGCTGATCGACTTCGGCCTGTCGCGCCACGATCAACTGCCGGACCTCTTGCAGGAAGAGTTCCACCTGCCGCTCGGCACCGGCCCCTACATCTCGCCCGAGCAGGTCATGGGGGACCGCACCGACCCGCGCAGCGATCTTTTTGCGCTCGGCGTCATGCTTTACTTCTTCGCCACGGGGCAGCGGCCGTTCGGCACGCCCGCAGGACGCAGGGCGCTGCGGCGGCGCTTCTGGCGCGACCCCGCGCCCCCGCGCCGGCTCAACCCGGCCGTCCCGCCCTGGCTGCAGGAGCTGATCCTGCGCTGCCTGGAGGTCGATCCGGACCAGCGGCCCGCAACAGCCGGCCAACTCGCCTTCGACCTCGCTCACCCGGACCAGGTGCCGCTGACCGCGCGGGCCGAACGCACGGCGCAGGACGATTTCCTGACCGTCGCGCGGCGGCGCTTCCGGGCCGCTCGCGCCGCGCCGCGGCCGCCGGCGCCGCGGCCCGTCTCCGGCCATCTGGCCGTCGCGCCGATCGTCATGGCGGCGGTCGACCTCGCGCCGGAAATGGAGGCGCTCGCCGATGCGCTCCGCCTGATCGTCCGGCGCATCCTCGCCGTCGAGACCAAGGCGCGGCTCGCCTGCGTCAACGTCCTGAAGACGCCCCGCATCGGGGTCGACTTCGGCGAAGACGAGCAGGGCCGCAACCTGCACGTTCAGCGTCTGGTCGAGCTGAAGCACTGGGCGCATGCGCTGAAGATCGCGCCCGAGCGCGTCACCTACACGGTGCTGGAGTCCCCGGACCCCGCGGCGGCGCTCCTGGACTACGCCCGCCATGCGCACGTCGACCACATCGTCATCGGCGCGCGCGGCGCCTCGGCGGTGCGCCGCTATCTCGGCAGCGTGTCGTCGCGCGTGGTGGCCGAGGCGCCTTGCAACGTCACGGTGGTGCGGGCCCGGGCGGAACCCGAAGACGTCGCCCCGGAGCCGGCCGGCGGACCCCCGTCACCCAGCCCCGGTTGACGCATTCTGCTTCATCGGCCGCGATCGTCTCGGGGAAGCGGCTTCCTCCACGGGCTGCCCAGACCCGTCGGTCTTGTCGGCGGCGCGCATGATCTCGTCGGCGACTTCGTCGATGCGTCGCCGCAATTCCGCGTTTTCGGCGCGAGCCTGTTCGCTGGCGCGCTTGGCCTCGTGGCGAAGGGCGTCGCGCTCCGCGAGGGTTTGCGCGACCTCCTCCGCCTTGGCCTCGCGATCCGCTTCGAGCGCCAAGATGCGTTGCTCCAACGCAAGCCCGCGCTCCTGCTCGCTCACGAGGCTTCTGGCGAGATCGGCCAGCCGTCGGCGCTCGGCCGCGAGTTCGTTGCGTCCCTCGGAAAGGGCCCGCTCAAGCTCGTTCGCTCGTGCGGTCTGGGCGGCGAGACGGGTTTCGAAATCCGAAATCGTGATGCGCTTGGTGTCGATGTCGTTGAGGCTCGCCGCAAGACGCCGCTCGAAATCGGCATGCTCCGTCCGCTGCCGTTCCAGCGCTCTCTCCGTGGCGGCGAGCGTCGTGTGCGTTTCGGCGAGCGTCGCCTCGGTGGAATCGCGCTCGCTGCGGGTCGCGTCGAGCGCATCGAGCGTGGTGCGGTGGGCCGCCTCCAGGGCGGCCAGGGTTTCTTGGACGCCCGCGAGAGTCCGCCGTGTTGCGGCCAGTTCCTCTTCGGTCGCGGCGAGACGTTGGCGGGTGTCGGCGAGGTCCCCTTCGAGCCCGGCGACGCGCGCGTCACGCTCCGCGACATCGGTTTCGAGCGCCTGGATCCGCACGGCGCGCCGGCCGAGCTCCTCCATGCTCTGCTGCTTGACCGCAAGCCCCTCCTCGGCCTTGCGCTCCAGCCGGCGCTGCAGCACGGCGAACTCGGCTCGCAGGTGGTCCTTTTCGACCGTCAACTCGCTGATCGAGAGCGGGAACTGAGCCTCGACCCGACGGCGGGCCAAGCGCTCGGCCCGCGCGTTGAGGGCCGGAAAAAACAGGAGCGCGATCAGGGCCGCGGCGAGGAACCCGAGCGCGGAAAACATGATGGACTCGATCACGCGGGCTGAAACTCCGGTGGTTGCGAATGGGCCGCACCCTGCCACGCGACCGCCCGGCTTTCCAGCGCGTTCTCCCGTCCCGTGCGGACCCGCGTCGGTTTTGGCCGTTTTTCAATGGAGCGGGTCAGGGCCCGCGCTCTCGGTCTTTGGGCGTCAGAAGGGGTTCCAGGTTGGTTCGGGGGTGAACTTGAGGTAGCCGACGTTGACGCCGAGCCGGGCCCCGAGCCCGGAGCGGATGGGCACGACCACCATCTCGTCCTTGGCGGCCGCCGTCAGGCCGAAGCCGCCCACCAGATAGGCCGCGCCGTTGAGGCCGACGAAGCGGGTGTAGAGCGCCTCGACCGCGGGCAGGTTGTAGACCAGCATCATGGTGCGCGCCCCGTCCCCGCCGACGTCGAAGCCGAGCGAGGGGCCTTGCCAGAACACGCGCCGTTGGCCGGCGTTGCGGGTGTAGAGCGTGCCCTCGCCGTAGCGCAGGCCGCCGATGAGGGCGCCGGAGGCCTCCTCGCCCAGGATGTAGCCGTTGGGCTCGCCCCAGCGCTTGACGGCTTCCTGGACCGTAAGGGCCAGGCCGCGCGACACCGAGCCGAACAGGCGATGGCCGGAGTCGACCAGTTCGGCGGCGCTGAAGGCGCCCTCGTCGGGGCCTGCCCCCTGCGCCCGCGCCGCAGGCGGGACCAGGCCGAGCGCAAGCGCCACCGCAAACACCAGAACAGCCTGAAACAGACGCATGGATGGTCTCCTGCGGCGCTGAAAGGTACGAGGCGGTTCGGCCCGGCCCGATCGCCGGTTCCAAAAACCTTCTGCGCCGAAACGGGGCGAGCCTTCGCTCGCGTGGCATCGTGCACGAATAGAGCTAACAATGTCTCAAAAATGGCGAAGCGTGCGCCGGCCGAAGCCGGCCGGGACGCGGTTAGCCCCGGACAGGCGCGACCGGCAGGCTCAGGCGCCGCGCGAGCGCGGGGTCGCCGATCGCGGCGAACGCGCCGTTGCGGTAGCCGTGCGCCTGACGGCCGTAGGTCATGGGCGCGCCGCCCGCGGCGATGACGCATCCGCCGGCGCACGACAGGATGTGGTCGCCAGCCGCGGTGTCCCACTCCATAGTCGGTCCGCAGCGGACGTAGACGTCCGCCTCGCCCGACGCGATGAGGCAAAACTTCAACGCCGAGGACGCGGTCCGGCGCGTGCGGATCGAGAGGGTCGCGAGGCAGGCCTCGGTCGCATCGTCGTTGTGGCGGCGGCTCACCAGCGCGACGAGTCCGTCCGGGGGAGCCGGACGAACCCGGATCGAGCGCCAGGCGATCTCGCCGCCCTCGGCCGGCCAATCGCCCGCCATCGCGGTCGCGCCGGCGGCCCAAATGCGTCCCGGCACCGGCGCTGCCACCACGGCCGCCACGGGACGGCTCCCGGCGACCAGGGCGATGTTGACCGTGTACTCGCCGGTGCCGTGCAGAAAATCGCGCGTGCCGTCGAGGGGGTCGACGAGAAAGAAGGCGTCGCCGGGCGCGGCGTCGTTCGCCGTCTCCTCGGCCACCACCGGCACGCCGGGCCAAAGGCGGGACAGCCGCGCGATGATGAGCTTTTCCGCCGCGAGGTCGGCGGCGGTGGTCGGCGAGCCGTCGTCCTTGATGCGGGGCTCCCCGCGGTCGGCCTCCATGCTGCGCAGAAGGCGGCCGGTCTCGGCCGCAACATCGGCAAGCCGCCATGCGACAGCATCCGGATCGTGATCGCCAAGCCACATGATCGAACCATGCCCTCTCGGATCGGCGATGTCGACCGTCCATCGCCTTTTCAAGCGGCGCAAGGCCGGTTAACGAAGCGTCGCTCCCGGATGCTGTTTCGGCGCGGCGCTCCGCCGGCCGGCGCGGATGCTCCGGCGAACGCCGGCGCTTTTGCTTCCTCGCCTTGGGGTTTTTCATGGCCACGGTCACGCTCGACTCCCTCGACCTAGCGGCGCTCCTGTGCTCCCGCGTGTGTCACGACGTCATCTCGCCTGTTGGAGCGATCGTGAACGGCCTGGAGGTTCTGGAGGATGAGAACGACCCTTCGATGCGCGACTTCGCGCTCGACCTCATCCGCAAAAGCTCTCGTCAGGCCTCGGCCCGGCTGCAATTCGCCCGGCTCGCCTTCGGGGCGGCCGGTTCGGCCGGCGCCTCGATCGACCTCGGCGACGCCGAGCAGGTCGCCCGCGGCATGTTCCAGGATGACAAGATCACGCTGACGTGGTCGGCTCCCCGTGCGCTCCTGCCCAAGAACAAAGTGAAGCTTTTGCTCAACCTGCTCGTCACAGCCATGAGCGCGATCCCGCGCGGCGGAGCGATCGACGTCGCCGTGACCGGGGCCGCCGGCATGGGCGACGCCCCGACGGTCGCCTTCGCCTTGAAGGCCAAGGGCATCAACGCCCGCATTCCGCCCCACGCGGAAGCCCTTCTCGCGGGGGCGCCCGAGAGCGGGACGGTGGACGCCCACGGCGTCCAGACCTATTATGCGGGTCTCGTGGCGCGGGCCGCCGGCATGAGCGTTTCGCTGTCGCTCGACGGCGACGAGGTGACGATCCGGGCCGCCTCGGATCAAGACCTGTAAACGCAGGCCGGGCCGCGGCTTTTCGGGCCGCCTCGCAACCGTTCATCAACGCATTGGCGCCACACTCCGGCCCGCGCGCTCCCGCGCGGCGAGAGCTTTTGACCCATGAAGCACTGTCTCGTTGTCGATGACTCGGCCGTGGTCCGAAAGGTGGCGCGCCGCATCCTCGAAGGTCTATCCTTCCGGGTCTCCGAGGCCGAGGACGGCCGGCAGGGGATCCTCGCCTGCCAGGGCGGCATGCCGGACGCGGTCTTTCTCGACGGGACCATGCCGGTCATGGACGGCTACGAATTCCTGAAGGAACTGCGCCGGATGCCGGGTGGCGACGGCCCGAAGGTCGTGTTCTGCGCCACGGAGAACGAGGTCGCGCCGATCGCCCGGGCGATGCGCGCGGGCGCCGACGGTTACATGCTCAAGCCGTTCGATCGGGAAAGCGTGACGGCCAAGTTCCAGGACATCGGCCTCGTCTGAGCCGCCCCTCCCTGCGGCGGCCGCGGAATCTTCCAGCTCTTCTCCAAGATGCCCTGCTCACTGGGGCGCCCCTGGCCATGCTTGTCGCAAGAGGCGACGGTTCGTCCGCTTCGGACCGGTGGTCTGGAAAAATGAAAAAGCCCCGCGGAAGCAGGGCTTTTGGCGGAACGAAGCTGACGCGGAGCGCTCAAACCGCGATGCGCTCGTCGGAGTCGGTCGGCTCGCGCAGCACATAGCCCCGGCCCCAGACGGTCTCGATGTAGTTCTTGCCCTGGCTGGCGTTGGCGAGTTTTTTGCGCAGCTTGCAGATGAACACGTCGATGATCTTGAGTTCCGGCTCATCCATGCCGCCATAGAGGTGGTTCAAAAACATCTCCTTGGTCAGCGTCGTGCCTTTGCGCAGGGAGAGGAGCTCCAGCATCTGGTACTCCTTTCCGGTCAGATGCACGCGGGCGCCTGCGACCTCGACCGTCTTCTGGTCGAGATTGACCACGAGATCGCCCGTTGTGATGACCGACTGGGCGTGGCCCTTGGAGCGGCGCACGATGGCGTGGATGCGCGCCACCAGTTCGTCCTTGTGAAACGGCTTGGTCAGGTAATCGTCGGCCCCGAAGCCGAGGCCCTTCACCTTGTCCTCGATGCCGGCGAGCCCGGACAGGATCAGGATCGGCGTCTTGACCTTGGCGACTCGCAGCGAGCGCAGGACCTCGTAGCCCGACATGTCGGGGAGGTTCAGGTCGAGGAGGATGATGTCGTAGTCATAGAGCTTGCCGAGATCGACGCCCTCCTCTCCGAGATCCGTCGCGTAGACGTTGAAGTTTTCGGATTTGAGCATCAGCTCGATGCTTTGCGCTACGGCGCTGTCGTCTTCGATGAGAAGTACGCGCATGTCAGGTCCCCAGCCTCGTCCGCGAGCTTTTTGACAAAGCCCTGCCGCTCGCCCGCCGCAGGCCCGCGCCTGAGACAGTCGCCCCTTTTGATCCGACTCGCCACGCTATGACACAATGGTTAACAAACCCTGCTTCACAGGCGCAAGCGTTTGACGCCGAACGTTTCAAAGAACGGCTCAACCCGCTGAATCTGCGAACCCTCTGTGGCCGCCATTTCGTCATGTCGCGGTTCAACGATTTCTCGTAAGCGATTCTTGCGACTCGCGCCTCGCCTGGCCAGCCTCGGCCATGAGCGTGGTTCCTCCAATGTTAAGGAGACCAGTAAACGAAAGATTGATGGGGGGAGCCCATCCCCGGCGGAAAACAGATTGACGGACAGGCGGTGCGGGCCAGGTGCGCTCATTCGAGCGCGCGGGCGCGTGCAATCGGCTCCGGCCAGTCCGGGCGCTCTTGGGCGCTGTCCGCTCTAAGCCTTTGACCTTGCGTCCGAAATTGCATCATCCTGAGCTTGCGTCTCGGCCTGGGCCTCCAACGCCGTTGCATTTTTGCTACAGATCGGCGGCTTTTTGCGCGGGGTAAGGAAGATTCAACCCCCGTGAGCGATCGTCATGTCGATTTCGCAGGCATTCCGAGCGGCTCGGGGCTGGTTCGGCGCGTGGAGTTGGTGTGATGAAGTCGCGGGATACGCTTATTCGCCTCAAACGCTTCCAGGTCGATGAAAAGCGGCGGCGCGTCGCGCAGATCGAAATCATGATCGCCGAGTTCGATCGCATGTCGGCGGACCTGGATCGCGAGATCGCCACGGAAGAGCAAAAGGCCGGCATCTCGGACCCGTCCCATTTCGCCTATCCGACCTACGCCAAGGCGGCGCGGCAGCGGCGCGACAACCTGCGCCGCTCAGCGGACGACCTCAAAACGCAGCTTGAAGACGCCAAGGCAGAACTCGGCGAAGCCTTCGAAGAGTTGAAGAAGGCCGAGGTTTTGGAAGACCGGGAGCGGTCGGCGGAGCGCGCCTTGGGCAACGGACGCGACCCGGCGGCGATGAACGAGATCGGCCTCGCCCGCGGAGCGCGGACAAGCCTCTGATGCGGCTGTCGAGTCGATTGTTCGGAGCGACGGGTCGATGGCGCATCCTCTCCCCCAAGGAAAGAGGGTGAGAGGTTACGTTATCCTCTCTCCGAGGGGGCAATTCCTCGCCGCCCCGGATCAAGTCCAGAGCCGACCAGCCCGAACGCAGCTTCGGCGGCGGAAGGACGGAGTCCGCCGCAGAACCGCTCATCAGGCCGGGCGAACCGGATCGCGGCGTCCCCGTTCGCGGTAAAGTAGATAAAGGCCCGACGCGATCACCACGGAGGCGCCGATCAGCGTCCAGCGGTCGGGCACATCGCCGAACACGAGATAGCCGAGGATCGTCACCCAGATGAGCTGGGTGTAGAGGAAGGGCGCGAGGACCGGAGCGGGCGCGCGCGCATGGGCGAGGATGAGAAGCCAGTGCCCGACCGCGCCGAACACGCCCGTCGCCGCCATCATCGATAGGACGAGGAGCGACGGCGTCGACCAGATGAACGGCACGAGCGGCGTCAGCAGCGCCACGCCGGCGAGCCCGGAGTAGAACAAGGTCGTCGCCGAGGAATCGGAGGCGGCGAGAACGCGCGTCGAGATGGCATAAAAGGCATAGCAGGTCGTGCCGAAGACGCAGAGCAGCGCCGCAGGATGCATGCCGGCGCCCGGCCGCGTGATGATCAGGACGCCGACAAAGCCGACCCCGATGGCGGCGAGCCGCCGCGGACCGGCCCATTCTCCAAGCAGCGGTCCCGCGGCCAGCGCGACGAGGAGCGGCGCCGCGAACATGATCGACGTCGTCTGGGCGACTTGCAGATACTGAAGGGCGAAGAAGTTGCACACCGTCGAGAGCAGCAGCAGCACGGACCGGCCGGCTTGCAGCCAGGGCCGCCGGGTGCGGGCGAGGCCCGGGACGCTCCACGGATTGACGACGAGCGAGACGAGCGACGACGCTGGACACATAGCGCGCCCATACCCCTAAGAGAGGGTCCGTCGAGCGGCTGAGCCACTTCGCCGTCGTGTCGAGGCCGGCGAAGCAGATGACCGCCCCGCACATGAGCGCAAGGCCGGCAAGCCGGTTCCGACGCGCCGTCGCAGCGCTGGCCTCTGCGGCTCCGATTGGTCCAGCGTCCATCGTTCCAGAAATTGCGTTCATGGTGAAACGACTTACAGCAAAGCGTCCTGGCCAGGGACCCTTAGACCCGCAGGGCACCGTTGCGCGTCGCGCTTGCCTCCGCTTACGATTTGTTGAGACTTCGGCCTCACGTCATGACTGATGTCTCGGCAAGACCGTTTGCGAGCCGGTCGGATCGCGCCGATGGGTTTGAGGGCGGGCCTCTCGCCGCCTGCGGTGAGGCCCTCGACCAACGCCCGATCGCGGGATATCCGAGAGGAACCAGGGTGACGAGGACACGATGCCCGCCCGCTTCTGGCTCGACCTGACCACCGAAGACGTCCGCGCCGGCGATCGTGGCCGAGCCATCGCGGTGCTGCCGGTCGCGGCGGTCGAGCAGCACGGGCCGCATCTGCCCGTCGGCGTCGATGCCGTCATCGCCGAAGGATACCTCGCCCGCATGGCGGCGCTCGTGCCGGACGACCTCGATGTGCTGGTTCTGCCCGTGCAGGCCGTCGGGGCGTCGGACGAGCACCGCGCCTTTCCGGGCACGCTGACGCTCTCGCCCGAGACCGCGATCCGAGCCTGGACCGAGATCGGCGAAAGCGTGCGCCGCGCCGGCGTTTTCAAGCTGGTCATCGTCAGCTCCCATGGCGGCAACAGCGCCGTGATCGACATCGTGGCGCAGAAGCTTCGGGTGGGTCACGGCATGCTGGTCGTGACCACCGGATGGCGTCGCGTCGGTTATCCGGAGGGTGTGTTCACGGATGAAGAATTGCGGCACGGCATCCACGCCGGCGCCGTCGAGACCTCGCTGATGCTCGCCTTCCAGCCTGGCGCGGTGCGGATGGACCGCGCCAAAAACTTTGCGCCGCGCACGATCGGGATGGAACGGGATTTTACGCATCTGCGCGCCGCGCGGCCCGCGGGCTTCGCCTGGATGGCTCAGGACCTTCATCCCGAGGGCGCGATGGGCGACGCGACGCAAGCCTCGGCGGAAAAGGGCGAGGCTTTGGCGGACTTCGGCGCGCGCGCCTTCATCGCTCTGTTGCGCGATGTCGATCGCTTCGCGCTCGACGCGACTTGACCGCGCGCGAGCGGTGGGTCGACACGCCTTTTCCTGATGCCGCCGGAAGCTCTTTCTCGTAGCGCCAGGCGGCCCCGCCGTCCTCGTAATACTCCTCGATACGATCGATGCGATTGTAGCCCATCGCTTCATAGAGATTTCGCGCGGCCGCGTTGTCCTCGCGCACTTCAAGGCGCAAGCGCGCGCCGCCGTGCGCCGCAGCCTCGGACTCGGACGCCGCCAGCAAACGCTTGCCGACGCCCATTCCCGTCGCGGCGGGCGCGACGGCGATCGAGCCGAGATGCGCGGTCGCGGAACCGCGCCGACGGAGGATCATGGCGTAGCCGGCCGTCCTGTCCGCCATCCCGGCCACCAGAAGGCTGATCGTCGGCGATCGGACGGCGTGCTGGAACGAGCGGCGCTCCAGACGGTCGGTCTCGAACACCGTCTGCTCCAGCGCGAGCAGCGCATCGACATCCGCCGGTTCGGCGGGCCGGATCACCAAGTCCCCGCGCGGCTCGGCCCCGTTGCGGCTCACTCGGCTGTCCACGGGTAGGTCCACGTCTCGGTGAGCGTCCTGCCGCCGGCGCGCAGGAAGGCCCGCAGATCCGTTGTCTGCCCCGCCTCAAGCTTCACGTCGAAGGCGGCCCGGAAGCCGCGCGTGTGCGGATTGGGGACCACGAAGGTATGCGTGATGCGGCCGGCGGAGGCGCTCGGCACCACCTGCACCAACGCGGGGTCGCCGAGGTAGAATTCCAGGTCGCCGCCCGCGAAATCGATCAGGAAGCGGCGCGTGGTCGGATCGCCGGGCTCCGCCGATCCGCTCGCACGCGCGGGCGTTTGGAAGGTGTTCACGACCTTGCCGCCGGGATGCATGTCGTCGGTCGAGCCGATGGCGCTCATGCGATAGCCGAAGGCGATCTCCTGGCCGGGTTCGTAGGGCTGCTTCGGCGTCCAGTAGGCGACGATGTTGTCGTGGGTCTCGTTCGCGGTCGGAATCTCGACCAGTTCGACGCGGCCCTCGCCCCAAGGACCGATCGGCTCGACCCAGTAGCCGGGCCGCCGGTGATAGACCGCTTCGAGGTCTTGATACGACTCGAAGCTGCGGTCGCGCTGCATCAGCCCGAAGCCGCGCGGATTGTTGTCGGAAAAGCCCGAGATCCACTTCCGGGGCAGGTTGCGGATCGGCCTCCAGATCCATTCGCCGGCTCCCGTGTGGATCATCAGGCCGTCTGAGTCGTGAAACTCGGGCCGGAAGTCGTCCGTCGGGTGACGGTCGTTCTCGCCCTGGAAATACATCGAGGTCAGCGGCGCGACGCCGACCGACGTGATCGACCGGCGCGGAAAGAGCGTGACGCCGATGTCGAGCGTTGTCTCGGAGCCGGGGTAGATCTCGAAACGGTAGGCGCCTGTGGTCGACGGTCCGTCAAGGAGCGCATAGACGATGGCCCGGTCGGTGGCCCCCTGGGGGATCTCGACCCAGAATTCGCGGAAGACCGGAAATTCCTCGGGATCTTTGGCCTCCTTCGCCTCGACATTGAGCGCCAGCCCCCGCGCCGAGAGGCCGTAGCGCTGATCGCGCCCGAGGAAGCGGAAGTAGCTCGCCCCGAGAAACGCGATGACCTCGTCGAACACGCGCGGATTGTTCAACGGGTAATGGAGGCGAAAGCCCGCAAAGCCGAGGTTCACCGGCAGGGGACGTTCGATCTTGGTGCGGCCGTAGTCGAAAAGCTGCGGCTGGTAGGGCACGGGCGTCGGCACGCCGTCGCGGATGACGTTCACGGTCACGGGGCGGGTGTAGAGGAACCCGAGGTGGAACATCTGCATCCGGAACGGGCCGCCGGCGCTGCCGAGAAGCGCGCGCTCGGGCCGAAAACGGATGTCGCGGTAGGCGTCGAAGTCGAGCCGGTTCAGCGGCTCCGGGAAGAGGAGGAACTGCCGCATCGAAGGGCGCGCCGGCCAGGTCGCGCGCCCGGCGCACCACGTCCTCGTAGCGGAACGGGGTCGGCGCCGGCGCAGCGCCCTGTTGGGCGAAGACGGAGCCGGCGGAGAGGCTTAAAGCGCCTCCGAGGAGGGTGCGGCGGGACAAGCGAAGCATGGCAGGGCACAGGTAAGGACGCGCTCGCGACAAGGCAACTCAGACAGGCCGGAACGTGCTTCGCGGACGGTCGTGAAGACTGCCGCGGATCGCCCTTCACCCCTGATTTTTCTCACGTGCCTTGACCCCCATGTGGCGAATTCGTCACATCCCTTCGTCCCCTGGGGAAAACGCGTCAAATCCCTTGCGATTCAAGGTTGCCGATCGTATCTAGGTCTTGCCCAATTTCGCACGTGCCTGTGGCCGCGTGCTGGTCGGTGGGCATCCGGACAAGAGGCCGGACAGCCGCCAGGGACATGGGTCCGCTCTTGGGGGATGGATATCCCCAAGGCTAGGACTCCGGCGCAAGCCGTGTCCCGAACAACGACCGGCAGCCGGAGGCGAAACCGGCGAACCCCGCTCTCCACGGGGGACGCAGCTTAAAGCAACGACGGAGCGGGCTTTTTTGGTCTCAGCCGGTTTCCAAATCCGGCGGCTGAAGAGGCTTGTCCATCTTGCCCGGCGTGCGGTTGGGGTGCTCCCCATCCAAACAAAGGCAGCTTCTCGGGCGAAGAGCCCATCGACGCTCGTCGTGTCTCCAACGCACGCCGGCGCGATGACTCGTCGCCCGCTGAGCCAGGCGGTCCGCCGCCTGAACGTCAACACTGCGGCTGGAACGCCGCCGTTGAACCTTTGGTGGGGAGGGCGCCATGACCGAGCGCATCCGCGAGTTCCTCCGCAATCGACGCGAAGACGGGCCATGCCTCGTCGTCGATATCGACGTCGTGCATGACAACTATCTGAAGTTCGCCCGCGCCCTGCCCAATACGCGCGTGTTCTACGCCGTGAAGGCCAACCCGGCGCCCGAGGTGCTGCGCTGCCTCGTGCGCCTCGGCTCCTGCTTCGACGCCGCTTCTGTCGCCGAGATCGAGATGGTGCTCGCGGCGGGCGCGACGGCGGACCGCATCTCTTTCGGCAACACGATCAAGAAGGAGCGCGACATCGCGCGCGCGCTGGAACTCGGCGTGCGCCTGTTCGCGGTCGATTGCGAGGCCGAAGTCGAAAAGATCGCGCGCGCGGCCGAGACGGCCGATGTCGAGCGCGACGAGGTCAAGGCGTTCTGCCGCATCCTCTGCGATTGCGTCGGCGCCGAGTGGCCGCTGTCGAAGAAATTCGGCTGCGCGCCCGAGATGGCGGTCGACGTGCTGGAGCACGCCTATCGGCTCGGGCTGGAGGCCTATGGCGTGTCGTTCCACGTCGGGTCGCAGCAGCGCGACACCGGGTCGTGGGACGTGGCGTTGGCCCAAGCCTCGTGCGGTCTTCCGCGCCTGCGCGGAGCGCGGCATCCACCTGTCGATGGTCAACCTCGGCGGCGGCTTCCCGACGAAGTACCTGAAGACATCCCGGCGGTCGAGGCCTATGGCGACGCGATCTTCCGGGCGCTGTCCAGGCACTTCGGCAACCGCATCCCGGAGACGATCATCGAGCCGGGCCGCGGCATGGTCGGCAACGCCGGCGTCATCGAGGCCGAGGTCGTGCTCGTCTCGAAGAAGAGCCGCGACGAGGACGAGGTGCGCTGGGTCTATCTCGACATCGGCAAGTTCGGCGGCCTCGCCGAGACGATGGACGAGTCGATCCGCTACCCGATCCGCACGCGGCACGACGGCGACCGCACGATGCCCTGCGTGCTCGCCGGCCCGACCTGCGACTCGGCCGACGTGCTCTACGAGAAGGAGCCCTACATGCTCCCGTTCTCGCTGGAGATCGGCGACAAGGTGCTGATCGAGGGCGCGGGCGCCTACACGACGACCTACTCGGCGGTCGCCTTCAACGGCTTCCCGCCGCTGAAGAGCTACGTGATCTGAACGAACGCCTCTCCCCGCGGTGCGGGGAGAGGGCTTCGCACCCTTGTCGGGTGCGAAGCAAGCGGAGCCGGCGTGAGGGGCGGCTCCGGCTGAGTCTCTACCGTTGACGCCCCTCACCCGGACGGCTCACGCCGTCTCGACCTCTCCCCGTACACGGGGAGAGGGGTTCCCCAACCCCCGACGGCCTGTTTGGTGAACAAACGGGTGCGAGGGCTGTCTCTCCCCACCTTTTGCGCCCGGGAGGCACGGCCATGCTGTCGATCCGCGAAGAATTCCAGCCGACATCCCGGCCCGCGAGGCGCTGCTCGACGCCTGCTTCGGCGACGAGCGCTTCGAGAAAACCTGCGAGCGCCTGCGCGAGGGCCGGCGGCCGGCGAGCGGCTTGTCGCTCGTCATCGACGCCGGGGACGCGATCGTCGGCACGGTGCGGCTCTGGCATGTCGCCGCCGAGGCGGGCCGCCCGGCGTTGCTGCTCGGGCCGCATCGCGGTCGATCCGCGCTTGCCAGGGCCTCGGCCTGGGCGCGAAGCTGATGCGCACGGCGCTCGCGCGGGCGAGATTGCTCGGCCACGACGGCCGTGCTGCTCGTCGGCGATGCGCCCTACTACGCTCGCTTCGGCTTCTCGACGGCGCACACCGGCGCGCTCCGGCTGCCCGGTCCGGTGGAGCGCGACCGCTTCCTCGGCCTCGAGCTCGCGCCCGGCGCGCTCGCCGGGGCGCGGGGGCTTGTCGCCGCGACCGGCGAGGTCGAGCAGGACGCCGGCGTTCGCGGCGGCGAGCCCGCGCGAACGATGCGCGCCGCGCGCTGCGGGCCGCCTGAGCGGCTGTCCGAATCGCGCGTGTGCCAGCATAGACTTTACCGTGAGGGTGAGCGTTGGTCACGGGGACCAGCCTCACGCGGATCGCATTACGCGCGCAAGCCCACCCGTCAGGAGCATGCCATGTCAAGCTGGCCCGTCCACGGCCGCATCGGCGGTCCGATCGTGATGATCGGCTTCGGCTCGATCGGCCGGGGCACGCTGCCGCTGATCGAGCGGCATTTCGAGTTCGACCAGAGCCGTTTCGTCGGTCATCGATCCCGTCGGACGCGCGACCGGCACCTCCTCGACGAGCGCGGCATCCGCTTCGTCCAGCGCGGCGCTCACGCGCGACAACTACCGCGAGCTCCTGCACGCCGCTGCTGACCGACGGCGGCGGGCAGGGCTTCTGCGTCAACCTCTCGGTCGACACCTCGTCGCTCGACATCATGCGAGCTCTGCCGCGAGCTCGGCGCGCTCTACATCGACACCGTGGTCGAGCCGTGGGCCGGCTTCTACTTCGACGACCGAAGCCGGGCCGGAGGCGCGCACCAACTACGCCCTGCGCGAGACGATCGCTCGCGGCGCGCCGCCGCAACCCCGGCGGCCCGACCGCGGTCTCCTGCTGCGGCGCCAATCCCGGCATGGTGTCGTGGTTCGTCAAGCAGGCGCTGCTCAACCTCGCCGCGCGACCTCGGCGCATCGAGCGCCGACGAGCCGGCGACGCCGCGAGGACTGGGCGCGGCTCATGCGCGACGTCGGCGTCAAGGGCATCCACATCGCCGAGCGCGACACGCAGCGCGCCACGCATCCCGAAGCCGATGCGACGTCTTCGTCAACACCTGGTCGGTCGAGGGCTTCGTCTCGCGAGGGCATGCAGCCGGCCGAGCTCGGCTGGGGCACGCACGAGCGCTGGATGCCGGCCAACGCCGGCACGCCACGACGACCGGCTGCGGCGCGGCGATCTACCTGCTGCAGCCCGGCGCCAACACGCGCGTGCGCACCTGGTGCCCGACGCCCGGGCCGCAATACGGCTTCCTCGTCACCCACAACGAGTCGATCTCGATCGCCGACTACTTCACGGTGCGCGAGGGCGGCAAGGTCGGTCTACCGCCCGACCTGCCACTACGCCTACCACCCGTGCAACGACGCGGTGCTGTCGCTGCACGAGATGTTCGGCCAGGCCGGCCGGGTGCCAGGAGCAGCACCACATCCTCGACGAGGACGAGATCGTCGACGGCATCGACGAGCTCGGCGTGCTGCTCTACGGCCACGCCAGGAACGCCTATTGGTACGGCTCGCAGCTCTCGATCGAGGAGACGCGCCGCTCGCGCCCTACCAGAACGCCACCGGCCTGCAGGTGACCTCGGCGGTGCTCGCCGGCATGGTCTGGGCGCTGGAGAACCCGCAGGCCGGCATCGTCGAGGCCGACGAGATGGACTTCCGCCGCTGCCTCGAGGTGCAGACGGCCCTATCTCGGCCCGGTCGACGGCGTCTACACCGACTGGACGCCGCTCGACCGGCCGCCCGGGCTTCTTCCCCGAGGACATCGACACGCGCGACCCCTGGCAGTTCCGCAACGTGCTGGTGCGGTAGTTTTGCTCGCCCACATGCAGGGCGAGAGGTTACAAAGTACCATGCCTTTCTTTGACGACTTCTACGCCAACAAGCTGCGCGGCTCTTTGGGCGTCACCGACGCGGAAGCTGTGCTCGACCTGCGCGGCGCGGGGCGAGCCAAGGCCGAGGCGTCGGTCAAGGACATGCTGGAGCGCAGCCGCTTCGCGCAATCCAAGACGGTGGCGATTCGGCTCGATCCGCCGCCGGAAGGTGGAGGCGAAACCTTGTTCCAGCCCGTCGGCCGTCTGCTGCTCGAAGCCAAGAAGCACGGCTGGATCGAGCGTCTGCAAACATTGCCGGCGCACGACGGCCTCGGCTTCTACGTGGCGCTCGCCGGCAAGCCGGCACGGGACCCGGCCTGAGCCTCAGGCGGCGCGGTCGGCGGCGCCGGAAGAACAGCCGGCGCAGGGGCACTCCGATCAGGCGCGAGAGCCCCTAGCCGAGCAGGAACCGATCGCCGCGGTCGACGAAGCCCTCCTGGGTCGTCGGCACGGCGGGCTCGAAGTCGCGATAGGCGGCGCGGGCGAGGTCGGTGTCGCCCTCGCGCAGGAGGAGACCGAGCCGCGCGAAGGGACCGGCCTCGGCGAAGGCCTGACGCTGTCCTTCGAGCCGGTCGCGGCGCTCGATGTTGGCCCGCATGGCGGCGCCCTGCAGGCTCGTCAGGCGTCGGGGTTCTGCCGCAGCTGGTCCGATCGCGCTGTCCGGCTCTGCCCGGTCGCGCGCGCGTCCCGTCGAAGCGCGTCCACGACGCGGTTGAGCTCGTCGATCGCGCCGCCGAGGCGCTGGCGGTATTGCTGTGCGAATTCCGGCGCCTGCGAGGCGACGAGGCCGCCGAGAAGCCCGAAGGCGAGACCCACCGTGCGGGCGATGCGGGGCAAGGCCGTCCTCTTCTCTCGTCCTCGTCAGGGGACAAGAGCCTCGCGCACCTCTTGTTCCGTCACCTCGTCGAGCGCCTTCGCGAGCTTGCGGGCGCGCGTCTTCGCCCCGGCTCCATGACGAGGATCACGGTCTCGGGCCGGGGCAGGCGGATCGGTGCAGACGATCTCGTTGACGGTGAAGGCCGTGCCGGCGGACAAAGCCGGCATCGCGATCGCCCAACGCCTTGACCCGCTCGACTCGCGTCCGGCTGCGGCGCCTTGCGGCGCGGAGGCTGCTCCAGCCCGGCATGAAGGCGCGCCGCGGTCAGGTCGGAAGCGTCAGGAC
This sequence comes from uncultured Alphaproteobacteria bacterium, assembly GCA_963728675.1. GTDB lineage: Bacteria > Pseudomonadota > Alphaproteobacteria > Rhizobiales > Beijerinckiaceae > JAJKJG01. The sequence continues at coordinate 72,526 of CAVSLO010000027.1, forward strand.
GCCGGCCTGCCCGTCCGCGCCGCCGAAGGCGAGGCGCTGTCCCGCGCCTTGTCCCAGGCGAAGGCAGTGATCGCCGTTGCCCGGGACGCCGGGCCGAACCAGGAGCTCGGAGGCGTCGGTCAGGCGGATCAGCAGGATGCAAGCCGTCCTCGTAGCCGACGGCGAGGACGTAGGCTTCGGGGGTGGAACGCGACACGCGTCGACCTTGGCGGGGCGGACGCCGCATTCGCGCGGCGGCTTGCCCATCGGCCCCTCCTTCGACTCGAACGGCCAGACGATCGCGGCCTCGGCGCCCGAGGTGGCGAGCCACTTGCCGTCGTGCGACCACGACAGCGAGCGCGTCTTCGCCGGATAGCCGCTCATGCGCATGGTGGCCGCTTGTCCGGCTGCAGCCGCCAGCCGTGCAGCGCGTTCTCCTGCATCGAGGTGACGAGGAAGCGCCCGTCCGGCGACCAGGTGACGTCGAGATGCGAGCCCTTCCACTCGAGCGAGCTCGGGCTTGGCCTCGAGGTTCGGGAACCACAAGCGTCGCGCCGTTGTAGTGGCTGATCGCGAGCCGGTAGCCCTTCGGCGCGAAGGCGAGGCCGCGCACGGTGGAGGGCGCCTCGAAGGTCTTCTCGCGGCCCTTGTCGTCGCGCGCGGTAACGCGCTTGCCGGCGCTCCAGGCGACGGCCGCCGCCGGGATGGAGCGCGAGCGCGTCGATCCAGGCGCCCTTGGTCTCGGCGAGCGTCGCGCGTCGAGCCGTCGCGGGCCGGTGACGGCGACGCGGCCGTCGTCGCCGCCGGTCACGAGCCGCTCGCCGTCGCTCGCCGCCGCCAGAATCGCGCCGTCCGGATGCGCCGCGACCCGGTGCGTCGCGCCGTCCTTCGCCAGCACCACCCCGCCGTCGCCGAGCGCGAACGCGGCGGTGTCGCCGAGCCAGGCCGCGCCGGTGACATGCGCGCCGGCGTCGAGCGGAGTGACGTGCTCGGTGAGGGAGGGGGCGGGTGCGGTCTGGCCATCGATCGGGTCTGAATGGTCACGGATCGCGAGAGTCACCCGCCGGTCGCCGAGCCGCATCCGCGGCGAGAGAGCGATTCTCACGCCGCGCACGCTCAGAAAGCCGTCGCGGATCGCGTCCTCGTCGAGGTTGCGGCCGATGAACACGACGCGGGACTCGCGCGTCTCGCTCGTCCTTCCATGTCGCGCTGCAGGTCGCCGTCGAGGATCATGTGCACGCCCTGGAAGACGAAGCGCTTGGGCTCGTTCGGAACGCGACGATGCCCTTGCAGCGCAGGATGTTCGGCCCCTCGCGCTGGGTCAGGTCCGAGATCCAGGGCATGAACTTTTCCGGGTCGACCTCGCCGGGGTGCCGCACCGAGATCGACTGCATGTCCTCGTCGTGATGGTGGTGATGGCCCTCTTCGAGGAAGTCGGGCTCGAGCTCGATGATGCGGTCGAGGTCGAAGGCGTTGCGGTCCAGCACCTCGGCGAGCGGCACGGCGCAGTTCTGGGCGCGGTGGATGCGGGCGTAGGGGTTGATGGCGCGGATGCGCGCCTCGACGGCGTCCAGCTCTTCCGGCGCTGACGAGGTCGATCTTGTTCAGGATGATCACGTCGGCGAAGGCGATCTGGTTCTTGGCCTCGGGCGCGTCCTTCAGGCGGTCGGACAGCCACTTGGCGTCGGCGACGGTGACGACGGCGTCGAGCTTGGCGGCGTCCGACACGTCCTCGTCGACGAAGAAGGTCTGCGCCACGGGCGCCGGGTCGGCGAGGCCGGTGGTCTCGACGATGATGGCGTCGAACTTGCCCTTGCCGCTTCATCAGCCCGTCGAGGATGCGGATCAGGTCGCCGCGCACCGTGCAGCAGATGCAGCCGTTGTTCATCTCGAACACTTCCTCGTCGGCGCCGACGACGAGGTCGTTGTCGATGCCGACCTCGCCGAACTCGTTGACGATCACGGCGTAGCGCTTGCCGTGCTGCTCGGTGAGGATGCGGTTGAGAAGGGTGGTCTTGCCGGCGCCGAGGTAGCCGGTGAGGACGGTGACGGGGATTTTGTCGGGCATTTCTTGGCTCCGGAAGAAACACCGTCATTCCGGGGCGGCCCGAAGGGCCGAGCCTGGAACCCATGAACACTCCCCTTGCCATCACCGGCTGATCTCGCGAAGGGCCGCGCCTTTTCCCGTCGGGATGGCCGGGACAAGCCCAGCCATGGCGATCAAGCGCCGTGTTCATGGTTTCCGGGCTCTCGCCTTCGTCGAGCCCCGGAATGACACGCCCGGCGTACGACAGCGCCGCGCTGAGCGCCTTTATATTGTGCCGCATCATGTCGATGTAAGTCCCGGCCGGGCCGTCCGGCGGCGAGAGGGCGTCGGAGTAGAGCTTGCCGCCGATCCGCGCGCCGCTCTCCTTGCGCGATGCGCTCGATCAGGCGCGGGATCGGAGACGTTCTCGAGGAACACGGCCGGGATCTTCTCGCCCTTGATCTGCCGGATGATCCGGGCCACGTCCTTGGCCGAGGCTTCGGCCTCGGTCGAGACGCCCTGGGGCGCGATGAAGTCAAGCCCGTAGGCCTTGCTCGAAATAGCCGAAGGCGTCGTGCGAGGTGATGATCTTGCGCCGGTCCGGCGGGATCGTTTCGACCGCCGCCCGTCACCTCCCGCTCGAGCGCGTCGAGCTTGGCGAGATAGGCGGCGGCGTTCGCCTCGTAGCGTCGGCGCCGGCGGGATCGGCCGCGACGAGGGCATCGCGGATGTTCGTCACATAGACCTTGGCGTTGGCGACGTTCTGCCAGGCGTGCGGGTCGAGGCCGCCGTGGTCGCGGCCGTGCTCCGCCACGGCTTTCGAGCGGCTGCACGCCCCTGCGAGGCCTCGACCACGGCGGCCTTCGTCCCGGACGATTTGATGAGGCGGCCGATCCAGCCCTCGAACCCGAGGCCGTTCACGAACACGACGGCTTGGCATCGGCCACGCGGCGCGCGTCGGCCGGGCGTCGGCGAATAGACGTGCGCGTCGCCGTCGGGGCCGACGAGCATGGTCGCGCTCGACGCGGTCGCCGCCGACGTTCTTGACGAAATCGCCAAGGATCGAGAAGGTCGCGACCACCTTCAGCCGCGGCGCTTGCGCGCAAGCCGCCGGCCCGTGAGAGCCGAGCGCGAAAGCCCCGATCACGGAGGCCGCGAAAAAATCCACGTCTTCGCATGACCGTCGTCAGGCTTCGAGATGCCGGCCCGGGCACGCAAGCCAGAGAAGGCCGCCCGCGCGGCCGAACAGGAGCGAAACCACATAGACCGCCCCCGCGGCGAGGATGATGGCCGGACCGGCCGGAAGCTCCGCGTGAAACGACAGGAGCAGGCCGGCAGGCGGACGAGATCAAGCCGATGCCGGTCGCGATCACGATCATCATGCGTGACGTCGGCGCTCCAGAAGCGCGCGGCGGCGGCCGGCAGCATCATCAGGCCGACGGCCAGAAGCGTGCCGAGCGCCTGGAAGCCGCCGACGAGGTTCAGCACGACGAGCCCCAGGAAGACGAGATGGGTCGGCGTCGCCGGCGCGGCTGACCGAGCGCAGGAAGATCGGATCGACGCATTCGAGCACGAGCGGCCGGTAGAGCAGCGGCGAGCGTCGCGAGCGTGACGGTCGCGATCGCCGGCGAGGAGCAGAAGGGCGAGCGTCGTCGAGCGCCAGCACCGTGCCGAACAGCACGTGCAGGAGGTCGACGTTCGAGCCCTGCGCAGCGACACGATGCGTGACGCCGAGCGCCAGCGAGATGCAGGTAGAAGGCGGCGAGCGACGCGTCCTCCTTCAGCACCGTGACGCGCGCCACGAGGCCGGCCAGCACCGCCACGATGCATGCCGGCCACGAGGCCGCCGAGCGTCATCGCCGGCAGCGACAGCCCGGCGACGAGGTAGCCCAGCGCCGCGCCGGGCAGGATCGCATGCGCCATGGCGTCGCCGGTGAGGCTCATCCGCCGCAGCATCAGAAAGACGCCGACCGGCGCCGCCGCCGAGCGCGATCGCGACCGCGCCGACGAGCGCGCGCCGCATGAACTCGAACTCGGCGAAGGGAGCGATGAGGAGGTCGTAGAGCATCTCGAGCGTCATCCCGAGAGCGCGCTGCTGCGACCAGCGCGGCGGCCGGGCGCACGTCCAGGATGACGTGCGGCCGATCAGCTGCGCACGCGTGCGCGTGCGGGTCGTGCGCCTCGACCATGCGGCGGGCGCTTGCAGGAGGTTGGCGGCGTTGAGCACCTCGCCGGTGTCGCCCCAGGCGACCGGCTCGCGCGCGATGAGGAGCGTCTCGCGGGAAGACGCGCCGCACCACGTCGAGGTCGTGCAGGACGGCGACGACGGTGCGGGCTTCGTCGTGCCAGCGGCGCACGAGGTCGAGCAGGTCGGCGGTGGTCTTGGCGTCGATGGCCGTGAACGGCTCGTCGAGCAGGATCAGCGGCGCGTCCTGCAGCAGAAGGCGCGCGAACAGCGCGCGCTGCATCTGGCCGCCCGACAGGGTCGAGATCGGCCGGCGCTCGAAGCCCGTCAGGCCGACCGCCGCGATGGCCTCCTCGATCGCGGGCGCGATCGCCGGCGGCCGATGCCGCCGAACAGCGCCGGAGCGGGACCACAGCCCCATCGCCACGAGATCGTAGACGGCGAGCGGGAAGGAGCGGTCGAGATCGGCGGCCTGCGGCAGGTAGGCGATGCGGGCTTTCGGCGCCGCCCGACAGCTCGATGCGGCCGGCGAGCGGCTGCAAGCGTCCCGACGATGCCCTTGAGGAGCGTCGACTTGCCGGCGCCGTTCGGGCCGACGACCGCCGTCAGGCTGCCCGGCCGCGATCTCGCCGTCGAGATGATGCACGGCCGGCCGGCGGCCGTAGCCGAGCGTCAGGTCGTCGAAGCGGATGCGCGGTCGCGGTTCTCATGTCCGCGCCGATCGTCAGCAAGGACGAGAGCCCAGATCGCGCCCGAAAGCACGGCGGCGCCGATCAGACGCTGCCCGGCCGAGAGGCGCAGAAGCGAGAAGTCGGCGCGGCCGCGGTCGCGCGCGGGCGCGTGGCTGTGGGGTTGGTCGGGTTCGTGAGCCATCGGATGTTCTAATATAACATTTCACGCCGGCTCGCCACCCCTGCTGTCATTCCGGGGCTCCGCGAAGCGGAGAACCTCGGAATTCAGCCACACGCTCCGTCATCGTCACGTAGCCGTGGGTTCCGGGTTCCCGCCTTCGGCGAGCCCCGGAATGACAGCCGCTCAGAAGCGGCGGGTGGTACTGGTACAGCCAGGTCTCGCTGAGCACCTGCGTCGCCGCTGCGCAGGTAGCAGCGCATCTCGACCGGCTCGGTCCCGGTCGACGGTGAGGTCGAACTCGGCCCGCCAGTGGCCGGGCACGTCGTTCGGCACCGCCTCGGTGAGGATGTTCGAGAACTCCCCGCGGGAGGCCCACAGCACCGGCTCGGGCATCACGCCGGCCGGCAGCCGGGCGAGCGGCTCGCCCTTGAACTCGACCATGAACTTGCGCACGCCCTTCGGCCGCGCCGTGCCGGCCTGGCCGCCATTGCCGAGCCGGGTCGCGACGCAGCGGGCGAGCGCGGTCGGATAGGGCTCGTCGGCCGACCCAGTGCAGGCGATAGCGGAATTCATGAGGCCTGCCGGCCCGGGCCGGCTCCGCCGGCACCCACATGGCGACGATGTTGTCGTGGATCTCGTCGTCGGTCGGGATCTCGATGAGCTGGACCGAGCCCCTGCCCCAGTCGCCGAGCGGCTCGACCCAGAGCGAGGGCCGGCGGTCGTAATAGACGCCGTCGAGGTAGTGATCGAAGAGCGCGGTCGCGCTGGCAGCAGGCCGAAGCCGCGCGGGCGCTCGTCGGCGAAGGCCGAGGTGATGATCCGCGGCGGGTTGTTGAGCGGGCGCCAGATGCGCTCGCCGGCGCCGGTCCAGAGCGCGAGGCCGTCGGAATCGTGGATCTCGGGCCGCCAGTCGATGGCGGTCGGCTTCGCGGTCTCGGAGTACCAGTACATGGAGGTCAGCGGGCGCGATGCCGAGGCGCTCGACGTCCTGGCGCAGGAAGAGCGCCTTCTCGATGTCCATGACCACCGCCTCGGCGCGGCGCATGACGAAGCGGTAGGCGCCGGCGACGCTTGGCCCGTCGAGCAGGGCGTAGACCGTCACGGCGTCGGCTGATCCGGCGCGGGCGTCTCGAAATAGACATGCGTGAAGTCGGGGAATTCCTCGGGCTTGTCCGAAGACCGCGGTGTCGACCGCGAGGCCCGCGCGCCGAGAGGCCGTATTGGTAGAGTTCGCCGATGGCCCGGAAATAGGAGGCGCCGAGGAAGGCGACCCAGTCGTTCTTGCGCCAGTCGAGCTCGCCGTCGCGGGCCTCCTGGAAGCGGAAGCCGGCAAAGCCGGAGTTGTCCGGCAGCCGATGGGCCGGCGAGTCCGCCGGCATGTCGAAATAGCGCGTCGTCGTAGAGGATCTCGCGCGCCTGCGCCGCCCTCGACGACGTGCATGCGCACCGGGCTGCTGGAAATAGCGGCCGAGATGGAAGAAGGTGACCGGGAAACCCGCTCGGGCCGTCCGCCCAGAGCGCGAGATCGGTCTTGAACTTGATCTTGCCGTGGGCGTCGTAGTCGATCTGTCTGCAGCATCTCGGGCGCGGGCCGCGGCGGCGGGCGCGTAGGGCGCGCTCGCCAAGGTCTCGGGCGCGCTGCTTCAGCCGCTCGAACGAGAAGGGGGCCGGCGGCGCCGTAGGCCAAGCGCCGCGCCGCCAGCGCCGCGCGCGGAAAACCGGCCGCGGCCAGCGCGCCGAGGCCCAGGCGCCGGAGAAAAGCGAACGACGGTCGATCATGAGAAAAACGGTTGGAACGGGGCACGTAAGATCGCCCCTGTGATCCGTCAACGTGGCCGTCGAGGCGCGGCGCTCAGACAAGCCGCCCGAACGGGCCGCGGAGCTTTACGGCTGGGGGCCATCGTAGCCTTCCACAACCCTGATATCGGCCGTGGAGACGCCCGTTCTCAGCGCCATCGCCTTTGCGTATTCCGGCGAGTGATAACACGCCAGCGCAGTAGCGAAATCCTTGAACTCGATCACCACCACGCGCGACCGGGGCTGTCCTTCGACGGACTCGGATCTGCCGCCGCGCACGATAAACCGCGCGCCGTATTTGCGGAACGCAACCGCATTGGCCGCCACATAGGCTTTATAGCCTTCAGGATCATCGACATCGACCAGCGCGACCCAATATCCCTTCGCCATGTGGGCAGTTCCTTCACTTCAGGCTGATGCAACCCGCCGAACATACAGGAACGTGGGCCGCAGGCGAGCGCGCCGACAAGGACGCGACACTTCAAACCGAGCCATGACCCGCACATGCCGGATCCGCTGGCGTTTGACATCGCGAGCGGCGCGCCGATGATCGGCCCACCCAGACCAACTTCGGACAAGCCATGCCTGAACGGGTCGACGCCGTGGTGATCGGCGCGGGAGTCGTGGGGCTCGCGGTCGCGCGCAGCCTCGCCTTGAGGAGCCGGGAGGTTCTGGTGCTGGAGGCCGCCGATGCCATCGGCACGGAGACAAGTTCGCGCAACTCGGAGGTCATCCACGCCGGGATTTATTATCCGCACGGCACCCTCAAGGCGCGCCTGTGCGTCGCCGGCCGAAAGGCGCTTTACGCCTACTGCGGCGAGCGCGGCGTTCTCGCCAAGGCGGTCGGCAAGTTCATCGTCGCGACCGAAGCGGAGCAGGTTCCTGTCCTCCACGCGATCCGGCACGCCGCCGAGCGCAACGGCGTCGACGACCTCGCCTGGCTTCACGAGAGCGACATCGAGAGCGCTGGAGCCGCAGGTGCGCGCGGCGGCCGCGCTTCGCTCCCCCTCGACGGGCATCGTCGACAGTCACGCCCTCATGCTCAGCCTTCAGGGCGAATTGGAAGCGAACGGCGGCCTCGTGGCCTTCGAAAGCCCGGTGCGGGAAGGCGAGGTTGGCGAAAACGGCGTTCGCCTCGCGGTCGGCGGGGGCGACCCGATCGAACTGTTGGCGCGCACCGTCGTCAACGCGGCGGGGCTGTCGGCCCCGGCCGTCGCGGCCCGCATCAAGGGCCTGCCGCGCGAGCATGTCCCCACCGCCTACTTCGCCAAGGGCCATTACTTCAGGCTGTCGGGCGTCCGTGCTCCCTTTCGGCATCTCATCTACCCGATCCCGGAGCAGGCCGGCCTCGGCATCCACGCCACCATCGACCTCGGCGGGCAGGTCCGCTTCGGACCCGACGTGGAGTGGGTCGAGCGGCCGACTTATGAGGTCGATCCGTCGCGCGCGGAAAAATTCTACGACTCGATCCGACGCTACTGGCCGGGGCTGCCGGACGGCGCGCTCCAGCCCGACTACGCGGGCGTGCGCCCCAAAATCGTCGGGCCGGGGCAGCCTGCGGCCGACTTTGTGATCGAAGGGCCGCGCCAGCACGGATGCCCCGGCCTGATCAACTTGTTCGGCATCGAGTCGCCCGGCCTCACCGCCGCGCTCGCCATCGGTGACACCGTGGCCGCGATGGTGCAGGATGAGTCTGGGCCTGAACGATAAAAACCTGGGAGAACGCTCATGCGGGTTCGGTGTCTGGCGGCGGGCGCGTTGGCTCTCGGCCTTGGCTTCGCCTCCGTTCCGGCGCGGGCGCAGACGTTCGTCACGGTGCTCACCGGGGGCACCTCCGGCGTTTATTATCCGCTGGGCGTCGCGCTCTCGAAAATCTTCGCCGAAAAGGTTCCGAACATTCGGCCCACCGTGCAGGCCACCAAGGCATCGGTCGAGAACCTCAACCTCCTTCAGCAGGGCCGGGGCGAGGTCGCCTTCACGCTCGGCGACAGCCTGGCGCTCGCCTGGGCGGGCGACGAGGAGGCGGGCTTCCGCACCAAGCTCGCCAAGCTGCGCGGCATGCCGCGATCTATCCGAACTACATCCAGATCGTCGCCGCGAAGGAATCCGGCATCAGGACGCTCGCCGACCTGAAGGGCAAGCGCCTCTCGGTCGGCGCGCCGAAGTCCGGCACCGAGCTCAACGCCCGGGCGATCCTTCAGGCCGCGGGCCTGACGCTACAAGGACCTCGGCAAGGTCGAGTACCTGCCTTTCGACGAGTCGGTCGAGCTGATGAAGAACCGCCAGCTCGACGCCACCCTGCAGTCGGCGGGCCTCGGCGTGTCCTCGCTCGCGCGACCTCGCCACCTCGATCGACGATCGCCGTGGTCGAAATCCCGGCCGCCGTCGTCGAGAAGATCGGCGCGCCCTACGTGAAGGCGATGGTTCCGGCCAACACCTACACGGGGCAGACCGACGCCGTGCCGACGGCGGCCGTCATCAATTATCTCGTCACGCGCGCCGATCTGAAGCGACGACTCGTCTACCAGATGACGAAGGCGATCTTCGAGAACCTGCCCGAGCTTCAGGCGGCGCATAGCGCCGCCAAGGATATCAAGCTTGAGGACGCGCTCCAGGGCATGCCGGTTCCGGTGCACCCCGGCGCTGAGCGCTATTTCAAGGAGAAGGGGGTGACGATAGGACAAGGGCGTCTACGCAATGACAGCGCTGCGCTGGCAGCACGGCTCCCCCATGACTCGCTAGCCGAACACGTCGTCAGCGTCGATACGGGCGGGCATCCGACCGCGCCGGACATCGACATCGAGCACGGCCTGCCCAACGGCTGGGGCGCGGGCGCCAAGGCTCGCGTGCTGTTCTGGATCGCGGTCGCCTTCTCGGTGTTCCAGATCGCCACGGCGGTCTACGCCATTCTGCCGAGCCAGGTGCTGCGCGCCGTTCACGTCGGCTTCCTCGTCCTCGTCTCTTCGGCGCTCATCGCCAACCATCGCGCGCATTCGCGCGCCGCCCTCGCCCTTGGCTGGGCGCTCGGCGTCATCGGCTTCCTGATCGGTCTCTATCACTGGGTCTTCTACGCCGAACTGGTGAACCGGACCGACGAGCTGAACGCCATCGACGCGCCTGCCATCCTGTCCGGGTTCAGCGGCGTGGACGCGACGACAGTCCTCGATTTCGCGGTCGGCGTCGTGAACCTCGTCGTCCTGTTCGTCGTCGCCTGGCGGATGATGGGGCCGGCGCTGCCGCTGATCTGCCTCGGCTTCCTCGCCTACGTCCTCTTCGGCGACTACCTGCCTCCGCCGCTCGATCACCGCGGCTACGCGGTCGGCCAGGTGGTGCTCAACATGGCCTACGGGTTGGAGGGCATCTACGGCGTCCCGACCTACGTCTCGGCCACCTACATCTTCCTCTTCATCCTGTTCGGCACGTTCCTCGAGCGGGCCGGGATGATCCAGCTCTTCAACGATGTCGCGATGGGGCTGTTCGGCTCGCGCAAGGGCGGGCCGGCGAAGGTCGCCGTCGTTCTCGTCGGCGCTGATGGGCACGATCTCGGGCTCGGGCGTCGCCAATGTCGTCACCGTCGGCCAGTTCACGATCCCGCTGATGAAGCGTTTCGGCTACAAGTCGGCCTTCGCGGGCGGGGTCGAGGCGACCGCCTCGATGGGCGGGCAGATCATGCCGCCGGTGATGGGCGCGGTCGCGTTCATCATGGCCGAGAACATCGGCGTGCCCTACTCGGACATCGTCAAGGCGGCGATCATCCCGGCCGCGCTCTACTTCGGCTCGGCGTTCTGGATGGTGCATCTGGAGGCCGGCAAGCACGGTCTTGTCGGGATGGCGCGCGCACGAACTGCCGAGCCCGCTCGCCGCGTTCAAGCGCCAATGGTATCTGGCGCTGCCGCTGGTCACGCTGATCGTGCTGCTCTTCAGCGGGTTCACGCCGCTGTTCGCCGGCTCTGTGGGGCTTGCGCTGACGGTCCTGCTCATCATCGGCCACGCGATCTCGGCCGGCATGGCCAGCCCCGTTTTGCGCGTCGCCTTCTGGATCGGGCTTGCGGCCTGCGCGCTGATCGCGATGGGCGGCGCCATCCTGCCGAGCTTGCCGGAGCCCGTGGGGCGCGCCGTCCTGATGATCGGCATCCCGCTCGTGCCGGCGGCGTTTTTCGCGCTCGGCATCGTCGCCCTCGTGGCGGCGCTCGTGGTCGTCGCCCTGCTCCAGCCCGGGAACCGCCCGCTCCTCGTCGACTGTCGCGACGCGCTCGCCGACGGCGCGCGTCAGGCGCTCGCGGTCGGGCTCGCCTGCGCGATCGTCGGCACGGTGATCGGCGCCATGACGCTGACCGGGGCAGCGACGACGTTCGGCAACTTCATCGTCTCGTTCGGCCGGGATTCGATCTTCATCTGTCTCGTGCTCCTGATGGTCACGAGCATCATTCTGGGCACGGGCCTGCCGACGATCCCGACCTACATCATCACGGCCTCGCTCGCCGCGCCGGCGCTGCTCAAGCTCGGCGTGCCGCTGATCGTCAGCCACATGTTCGTGTTCTACTACGGCATCATCGCGGACCTGACGCCGCCGGTGGCGCTCGCCGCGCTCGCCGCCGCCCCGATCGCCAAAGCGTCGCCGGACGCCATCGGCTGGCAGGCGACGCGGATCGCGCTCGCCGGGTTCCTGATCCCGTTCATGGCCGTCTACGAGCCGGCCCTGATGCTCCAGGGCGACGGCGGCGCGGTTGCGGCGCAGTTCGGCTACGGGGTCGAGGTCGCCTGGGTGCTGTTCAAGGCGCTCGTGGTCGTCACCATGTCCGGCGTCGCGGCGATCGGCTTCTGGTTTACGCGCACGAGCTTGCCCGAGCGCATCCTGGCGGGCGTCGCAGCGGCGCTTATCATGGGCAGCTTTCCGTGGAGCGATGAGATGGGTCTTGCGTTGGCCGCCGCTGTCACGCTCGTGAACGTAATGCGGGCGCGAAGAGCGCGCCGTCCCGCGCCGCTCGCGCCCTGATGCTGTGCCTTGCGGCGGGAGCGGTCCTGGTCCCGCTGACGACGAACGCCCTGACGCTGGCCTGGACCCACTCGGTCGAAAAGACGCTCTGGGAGGAGGATTGGCGCGCGAGCGCATACGGGCTCGAACTTGCGCAGACCCGCGTGCGCGGCTCCGGGGCCGGCATGGAGCCCGCGCCGGACGCGCGGCCTCGTCGACGGCGCCTGGACATGGAGTCCGGCCCTGCCGCCGCTGCCCGGAACTCGTGCTGCGCCGTTCGGGCGTGACCGCCGACTGGCGGGTATGCATCGCGGGCCGGTGCCGGCCGATGGGGGACTACGTTCCGGCGGACGCCGACCCCGTTAGTCTTCGCGCCTGCCCCGAGGAGATCAGCCGCGGCCGTTGATCGGCTCGACCTTCACGGCGCGGCGCCAGAGCAGGATCAGGGTATAGAGTCCGATCAGGCTGAACAGACCCATGAGGATGTAGCTCACCACGTCGCCGAGTTCGAACAGGCCCGCAATGGCCCAGCCGGCCGCGAGCGCCACACCGAACACCTCGGCCCCGACGAGGATCATGACGCTGACGATCGTCCAGAAACTTCCCCAATGGGTGCGGCTGTTTGGGGCGGCGGGCAAAATCGCTGTCTCCATCATGCGGCGACGCGCTACCGCAAACGCGCCGCGCATGCAACAATCCGGTCCGCAACGACGCGCCGTCGCCTTGGTTCGGCAGGCCGCCGCGTGGTACGATCGGGCTATGGGCCATCACCGCACGATCAAAGGCAGCGAATTGCTGCTTCGGTGAGGCGCGTCCTCCAGGCCGATGCGGCTGCGCTCGCCCGAGGCGGCCCGTCGGAACGCCCAGCCGAACAGCCGGCCCGCTTTGCGGTGGACGAGAGCGTCGTGACCCGCACCATCAACCCGACCGGCCACACCCGCCTACCGCGCTACGCGCGGGCGAAGCGCGGCGTGATCGAGCGCGTTCACGCCCTACTTGTCGTGGAATACCTTTTCGCAGCCGGCGGCCTTGGGTGTGTCGAGCTGGATGGCGAGGTCCTGGGCGTCCGTCGAGACGCGAGCGTAGCCGTAAACGGTCTCTGACACGCAACGATGAATGACCGGGCTGAATGCGCTGCCAGCTTAAGCGTTCTCGATTTGCCCGGTTCCGTCAAGATAGCCCCTGGTCCGCGTGTCGGGCATCCAGATCGAGGCGGCGAGCGCGAGGGCTGCCATCACGGCAACATACCAGAAGAACAAGCTTTCGTGCCCGGCTGACTTGAGCCACAGCGCTACGTATTCCGCCGTGCCCCCGAACATCGCATTCGCGATCGCATAGGACAGACCGACGCCCAGCGCGCGCACCTCTGCTGGGAAGAGTTCCGCCTTCACCACGCCGCTGATCGACGTGTAGAACGAGGCAATCACGAGGCCGACCATGATCAGGGCGAAGGCTGCGTAGGCGCTGGTGACGCCGCCGATCAGGGTTAGGAGCGGCACCGAGCCGAGCACAGCCAAGCCGCTGAACAGGAGCATGTTGTTCCGGCGGCCGATCTGGTCCGACAGCGCGCCGAAGACCGGCTGAAGCAGCATGTAGAGAATGAGAGCGACCGTCATCACCGTGCTCACCGTCTTGGGATCCATCTTCGCGGTGTTCACGAGGTATTTCTGCATGTAAGTCGTGAACGTATAGAAGTAGAGCGACCCGCCCAGCCGTGAAGGCGAGCACGATCAGCAGCGCGCGCCTGTGATGTAGCAAAGCGGTGAGCGAGCCAGCCTCCTTGCGGTGCATGGTCTCGGCCGAGGCTGTCTCCTCCAGCGAGCGGCGCAGATACATGGCGACCACGGCCGCGAGCGCGCCAACGACAAATGGGATGCGCCAGCCCCAGGCTTTCAGATCGTCCACCGACAAGACCTGCTGCAGGACACCAGGACCAGCAGCGCCAGAAGTTGCCCGCCGATCAGGGTGACGTACTGGAAAGACGAGTAGAACCCGCGCTGGCCCTTGCCCGCGACCTCGCTCATGTAGGTCGCGGCGGTGCCGTATTCTCCACCGACCGAGAGGCCCTGCAGCCAGCCGCGCGACCAGCAGCAGCACGGGAGCGAGGGCGCCAATGGTCTCGTAGGTGGGCAGCACGGCGATCATCAGCGAGCCGGCGCACATCATCAGCACCGAGATCACCATCGAGTTCTTGCGCCCGTGCTTGTCGGCGATCCAGCCGAACAGCCAGCCGCCGAGCGGGCGCATGAAGAAGCCCACCGCGAAGATGCCTGCTGTCGCCAGCAACTGGCTCGTCGGATCGCCGGAGGGGAAGAACGCCGAGGCGAAATAGATCGAGGTGAACGCGTAGGCGTAGAAGTCGTACCACTCGACCAGATTGCCCGACGAGGCGCCGACGATGGCGACGATGCGCCTGCGGCGATCGAGAGCGTCCGTGATCTCTTCGCCCGTAGCCGGGAGCGTTTGAGCAACGAGCGAGTCTCGTTGTGAGCAAGTCCAAGCTCCGTCTTAGCCGTCTCGAACGCGTCCTCAATGGCCCAACGCCGCCCCTCAACCGCCACCAGGGTGGCGATCCCGGTCCCGGCCGGGCACCAGGTCGAGAAGAAGGCAAGCTCGCCATCGTCCAAGCTGCGGCGGATCAGAAGTCCGCGTGTCCACAGGCCGTGAGAGGGCCTCGTTGTATTCGGCCGCATCCAGGTCGGCCAACTCGCAGTAAGCCCAGTCATACAGCCGCTCGCCTTTCGTGCCGTCCCCCGCAGACAGGCGCTGCCAGGCCCCCTCTTCGAGCCCTGCCGCGATCGCCTCGGCGGCGCCGGCCACCGGCGGCTTCTTGCCCCAGGAGTTGAACACATCCGTGGCGCTTGCACCCAGCACATAACCTTTCCCGGCCCGTCTCAGCGCCATCTCAAGCTCGCCAACCCCGTAGATCGTGTCTCCTGCCACCCAGCCGAACGGCACGCCGGCGGCCGTCGTCCGCTCGATCATCGCCCGCGCGAGCCGAGGCTTGGTGGCGAAGACGGTTTCGGGCGGGACATGAGCGGCCGTCCTGCGAGCCGGGTCATCGGTCCAGGTCTTGGGCAGATAGAGCGCGCGGTCGATGAGGGCGTGCCCCTTACCCGAGACGTAGACCGCGAACACGCCAATCTGGCAGTTCGTGATCTTGCCAGCCGAGCCCGTGTACTGGCGCGCGACCCCGCATGATGCTTTGCCCTGCTTCAGGAAGCCCGTCTCGTCAAGAACCAACACGGCATCTGGCTCAGAGAGGGTCTCGACGGCGTAGTCGCGCACCATGTCACGCAGAGCATCCGCGTCCCACTGCGCCCGGCCGAGCAGCGCCTGCTGACGCCACGGTCCCGGATCACCCGCCGCCTCCGCCCGCATCCAGCCGGTCTTGCGCCGCTCCGGCCCGAGCAGGCGCATCGAGGAACAGACCCGCGGAGACCGCCATGCGCTCCTGCTGGAACAAGGGCCTGATCCGCCCCTTCACGTCCCGCAGCGACAACGCCCAAAGCTCCAGCGTCGCCTCAACCGACCACGCCGTCCCATCGCTGCCATCCATGATCGCCGAATCATGGTGGCCCACGGAGTCAGAAAGCCGCTCAGATCGCAACTGTAGTGCTAGAGCATCGTGCCTGAGGGTGGAATCGGGCGGGGTTCACAGGAAGGGTCATTGGTGATTCCCCATGATCGGGAGGCCGATCAGTTTTCAGTAGCTATTGGTTTGATCTGCGCTCGCGCATGGTGGCGCACGTGCGCGCTGGCCATTCTCGTCGTGAGGCAGCCCGCCACTTTGGGGTCAGCGAGAGTTCGCCGTCAAGCTCCTCAAGCGGATGGACACGACGGGATCGGCCCAGCCGGCGCGCCGCCAGGGACATCCGCGCGGCAAGGGCGAGCTTTGGCACCCTGCCCGAGCTTTTTCTGATCGCGCGCGCGTCGCGGCGCAGCCAGACATCACCATGCCCGAACTGGCGCGTGCGCTTCAGGCGGAGTGCGGCGTGATCGCCAGCCCGGCCTCGCTCTCGCGCGTGCTGTGCACGGCAGGGTTCACATATAAAAAAACAGCTGATGGCCACGGAGCGCGAACGCGCCGACGTGCGTGAGCGGCGCTGGGAGTGGATCGAGAAGTTCAGCCCCGGATGTCGGCTTCAGCCGGCACGCTTGGTGTTCATCGACGAGACTGCGGTCAACACGAAGATGACGCGGTTGCGCGGGCGCAGCCGTCGCGGGGAGCGCCTGCGCGCCGCGGCGCCGTTCGGGCGCTGGGGCACCCCAGACCTTTATCGCCGGGCTCCAATGCGATGGGCTCACCGCGCCCTGGGTGGTGGACGGCGCCATGGATCGCACGGCGTTCAACGCCGGCGTTCAACGCCTATGTCGAGACCCAACTCGCCCCAACCCTTCAACGCGGCGATGTCGTGATCGCGGATAATCTCTCCGATCCACAAGAGCGCCCGCGCCGCAAAAGCACTCAAGGCGCGCGGCGCCTGGTTCTTGTTCCTGCCGCAGTATTCGCCCGATCTGAACCCCATCGAGAACCCTTTCGCCAAGCTGAAGGCGCACCTGCGCGGCGCAGCAACGCGCACCTTCGAGGCGCTCTCGGGCCGCCCTGGGCGACATCTGTGCTCTCTTCAGCCCCGACGAATGCTGGAACTTCTTCAAAGCCGCCGGCTATGCGTCCAACTAAACGCACACCGCTCTAGTCTCACTGCGTCACTAAATTGGTGGATTTGTGGGTGGCTCGCCGTAGGCAGCATGGACATCGGTCAAGGCTGCGGGCCAAGGCGGTCGTAAGCCGTCGTCGCGCGGTCGCGATCGAGTTCGGCGCGTGACGCTCCGGCCTGATCGGGAGCGCCGCGAGGTCGATAACCGGCGGGAAGGCGAGACGTCGTGCGCTGGGCTGCCTCTCGTCCTGAGGGGGAAATCGTCGCCCGCTCGGCGACGAGGAAGGCGTAAGCTGCGATGCACAGGGTGGCGTGGTGATGGAACCCGCGCCAGCTGCGCCCCTCATAGTGCCCCAGCCCGAGTTCCTGCTTGAGCTCCTGGTAGTCGCGCTCGATCCGCCAGCGCAGCTTGGCAAGCGCGACGAGGCGGTCGAAGGGGATGTCCTGGGAAGGGTGGAGAGCCAGTATTTCGTCGGCCCCTTCTCCTCAGGCGGCCACTGGACCAGCAGCCATTCCTCCGGGCGGGGTTCGCCAAGATGATAGTCGCGATGCGCCGCCCGCACCCGCAGACGGGCAAAGCGCGAGGTGAGCGGGTCGGTCGAGCCCTCGCGCCACGTGATCGTGGTCCACGCGTCTGCCGGCAACGCGAGCGCGATCTCCTGGGCTGATTGCGGCTGGTGGTGGGGGTCGCGGCGCAGACGGGTTGGTGGCCGCCCCTGGCCGGACCAGGGCTTGATCTGCGGGGGCGGGTTGCTGCGGGTCCAGACGGAGGTGTGCGGCTGCACCCCGGCCACATAGGCCATCCCCAGCGCGCTCACGCCCGTTCTGAGGGCCGTATCGGCCCCGTAGCCGGCATCCATGAGGACGACCCCACGCGGCATCTCGGCCGCAGCAGCCGCCCGGATCTGATCGAGCGCAATCTCCGTCTTGGTCTGGAAGACGACGCTCTCGGGCACGCCGGCCTTCTCGCGGCGGGCCGGATCGGCGGCCCAGTCCTGCGGCAGATAGAGCCGATAGG
>CAVSLO010000028.1:0-40029 GCA_963728675.1 uncultured Alphaproteobacteria bacterium
GCTGACCATCTGGAGAGCAACCGCGATCGCCCCATCTAGCCCGAAAGCTCCTCGCTGCGGCGCCTGGCGGCGGACACCGCCTCACGCATCAGCGGCGCGAGGCCGGGCGCGGCCTAGCACGGCGAGCGCCGCCGCCGTGGTGCCGCCCGGGCGAGGTGACGTTCTGGCGCAGCGGCTCGGGCGGCAGGTCGGAGCGGTGCAGGAGCTCCCGGCGCCCTCCACGGTGGCGCGCGCCAGCCGCCGGCGAAGTCGGGCGGCAGGCCCGCGCCGCCCCGGCCGGGCCAGGCACTCCACAGGTGAAACACATAGGCCGGGCCGGAGCCCGACACCGCCGTGACGGCGTCGAGAAGAGCCCTCGCTCTCCACCCATTCGACCAGCCCGACGCTCCGACAGCAGCGCGTGCGCCATCGCGCTGCCGGGCGAGACCTCCGGCGTCCCGGAGCGCCGGTCACGCCGCGCTGACGGAGGCGGGCAGGTTCGGCATGGCGCGGATCGCCGCGCGGGCGCGTGCGGAGGCGCGCCGCGCAGGTCGCGCGAGCGTCTTGCCGGCCAGGATGGAGACGACCAGCGTGTCGGGTCCGACCGCCGGCGATCGTCGGCCGCGCTCGTCCAGCATCTGCGGCTTGATGGCCAGCACCAGCGCTTCGGGCGCTGAGCTGACCGGCGGGGGTTCAGGGTGACGTCGTGGCGCTCGCAGAAGAGCGCAGGCTCTCAGGCGCGGGCTGCGGATCGAGGATCGCTCGCCCGGCAGGGCCCGACGGAGCCAGCCTTCCAGCAGGGCGCCGCCCATCTTGCCGGCGCCGACCAGGACCAGAGAGGACGGAAGCGTGGCGCTGACCCCGCCATGCGGCAAAACCTCGGACGATGAAATGGGCGAGCGCCCGTATGCTCGGTATCCGCTGGGCTCAAAGCCGCGTCTATCGGGGTCAGGCCCGCCGGCGCTGTCGAGACCTCGCTTCAACCGGGCTCAGGCGTGCCCTACGGTCTCGAACAGCGCGCCTTCCATCGCCTCGCGCGCGGGTCTTGCCCGCCCAGAGCACGAACTGGAACGCCTGGAAGTAGCGGTCGCAGGCTTCGGTCGGCGACCTTGAGCAGGGTCTCGCACTGGCCGCCCGTTGGCTCCGCCCCGCCGGCGAGCAGCAGCGAGTGGCGGAACATCACGACGTCCTCATTGGCCCAGAGGTCGAAATGGCCGACCCAGAGTTGCTCGTTGATGAGGGAGATCAGCTCCAGCATCTCGCCGCGGCGGCGCGACGGCACCTTGAGGTCGAACGCGCAGGCGACGTGAAGCGCCTCCAGCTCGTCGAGCCAGGTGAAGGCGACGTGGTAGTCGGTCCAGCCGCCCCCGACCGAAACCGACATTTCGTCGGTTCGGCCCGGTCGAAGATCCAGTCCCGAATGCGCGGCGAGGCGCTCCACCATGTCGAGCGGATGCTCGGTTCGGTCGGTGTCGAATCAAGCTGGGTCATGTCGTTCCCGTGAGCGCTCGCGAGCGAGAGAGAACGGTATCGCGCTCGACGCCGATCGCGAACCGACTCGCGATCATGAGGCGAAGCATATTCGCCAGCGAAAACCGGAAGTTTTCTTCGAAGCGCTGAGCTGCCGCCGCAGCCCGCGAATCAGTCTGGCACTCCAAAAACGAGAGGGACTCACGACGTATTCAACAGTCGAATTGAGACCTTCGGGTATTCTCTCGCGGCTTACAATCGCTCGCCACAGGGCCTGTCCACAGTGCAGCGATAGCGACGCCAGGGCCCGAAGCGGAATCAGAATGCGCGGCTGCTTCGCTCCGTCCGTCGGCGGAACGCCCTCCAGCGGCGCCCCACGCGCCGTTCGAGCGCCTGCCAGGCGAAGCGTGAGCTGCTCGTTTTCCTCGCGCGCCGGTCACGACCATGTCGCGCAGGACATCGACGTCCTCGCGGGTTGCCATGTCCATCTCGTTGAGAAGCGCTCGACTGGGCCTTGACGACCGTCTCGACCTCGCGCCGGACGCCCTGCGCGGCCCCGGTCGCGTCGGTCACGAGGCGGGCGATCTCGTCGAGGAGGCGGTTGGAGGTCGGGCCATGCGCTGCGGTTCCTCTCGCGCGATGCGGCGTCGCGTGTCGTCCGTCATGTGGTGCGCGCCCGCGCGGCCCGGCAACCGCGCCCGGCGACGGGGTTGACGTAAGGACCACCGTGGTCCACCTGCCACGCCGTTATCGAGGCTGCTCCATGCCGCTTCTCGCCATTCCCTTCCCGACCATCGATCCGGTCGCGATCGCGATCGGGCCCTTCGCCATCCGCTGGTACGCGCTGGCCTATGTGGCGGGCCTTGCTCGGCGGCTGGTCTATGCGCGGCGCCTGGCGCAGCGGACGAGCCTGTGGGGAGCGCTGAAGCGCCCGACCCTGAACGACATCGACGACCTGATCGTCTGGGTGGCGCTCGGCGTCGTGCTCGGCGGGCGGATCGGCTACGTGCTGTTCTACAAGCTCGAATCCTATCTCAGCGAACCCGCTCGAGATCCTCGCGGTCTGGCACGGCGGCATGGCGTTCCATGGCGGCCTCGCTCGGCGCGGTCGCTGGCGATCTTGATGTTCGCGCGGTCGCGCGAGCTCTGAACGGCCTCTCCATGCTCGACCTCGCCGCCGTGGTGGCGCCGATCGGCCTGTTCTTCGGCCGCATCGCCAACTTCATCAACGGCGAGCTCTGGGGCCGGCCGCACCGGATTTGCCCTTGGGCGTCGTCTTCCCCCATGGCGGGCCCGGTGCCGCGCCATCCCAGCCAGCTCTACGAGGCCTCGCCGGAGGGTCTGCTGCTGTTCGTCGGTGCTCGCCATCGCGGTGCGGCGCTTCGGCTTCCGCCGCCCGGCCTGCTCGGCGGCATGTTCGTGTTCGGCTATGCCCTGGCGCGCATCTTCTGCGAGTTCTTCCGCGAGCCCGATCGCGCAGCTCGGCTTCTTGTTCGGTCGGTCGGTCGAGGCGCTCGGCGGCGGATCACGATGGGCATGCTGCTGTCCCTGCCCATGCTGATCGTCGGGGCCGTCGCGATCTGGCTGGCCGCACGCGGCGCGCGAAGCCGCCCGCCTCGGCGGACGCGCCCGTGATCGTGACCGCCGCTGAAGCGCGAATCTCCAGCACCTCATCGCCGCCGAGGGGCCGATGACGGTCGCGCGCTACATGACGCTCTGCCTCGGGCATCCGCATTACGGCTACTACATGACCCGCGATCCCTTCGGGGCGGGCGGCGATTTCGTCACCGCGCCCGAGATCAGCCAGATGTTCGGCGAGCTGATCGGGCTGTGGGCGTCGAGGCGTGGACCGCAATGGGCGCGCCCGAGCCGGCTGCGCCTGGTCGAGCTCGGGCCCGGCCGCGGCACGCTGATGGCCGATCTGCTGCGCGCCGCACGCCTGGTTCCCGCCTTCCTGGAGGCCGCTGACGTTCATCTCGTCGAGACAAGCCCCGTGCTGCGCGCGCAACAGCGACAGCGCCTGGCAGGCCGCGCCCGTGCCGATCGCCTGGCACGAGAGCGTGTCGGAGCTGCCCGAGGGCCCGCCATCGTCATCGCCAACGAGTTCTTCGATGCGTTGCCGGTGCGGCAGTTCGTGCGAACCCGGGAAGGCTGGCGCGAACGCCTGGTCGGCCTCGACGATCGAGGGCGAACTGACCTTCGGCCTTGCGGCCGAGCCGGACCACGGCTTCATGGCCCGCCGCGCCGCCGGGCGCGGTTTTGGAGTGGCCGGAAGCGGCTATCGACGGTGACCGAAGCGCTGGCGAGCCGGATCGTCCGGCAAGGCGGCGCGGCGCTGGTCGTCGACTACGGCCACTAAGGCCCCGCGTTCGGCGGCACCCTGCAAGCCGTGCGGCGCCACGCCTTCGCCGACCCGCTCGCCGAGCCGGGCGAGGCCGATCTCACCGCCCACGTCGCTTTCGACAAGCTCGACCAAGCGGCGCGCGCGGGCGGCGCGCGGACGTTCGGGCCGACGACGCAGGGCGACTTCTTGAGAGCGCTCGGCGTCGAAGTCCGCGCGGCGGCGCTGAAGGCGCGCGCAGCGCCGGTTCAGGGCGCGGACATCGACGCCGCCCTGGAACGCCTGCGCCGGCGACGGAGCGGCGCGACATGGGCGCGCTGTTCAAGGTTTTCGCTCTCGCGCATCCCGGCCTCGCCAAGCTCCCTGGCTTCGCGAATGCGAACGCGATAGGGCAGGGCCCCGAAGCCCCATAGGTCCGCCATGCTGATCGAAGCGCCCGAACTCAGCTCTCACGCCAGCCATCCGGCACGCCTTCTTCACCCGCGAAGGCGGCGTGTCGGAGGGCCTTTACGCCTCGCTCAACGGCGGCCTCGGCTCTGGCGACGATCCGGCGCGCGTGGTCGAGAACCGGCGGCGCATGATCGGGCAGTTCGCCTTTCCCGAAGAGGCGCTGGTCAGCCTCTACCAGATCCACTCCCCTGACGTGATCGTGGTCGAGCATCCCTGGCCGCGCCTGGAGCGCCCGCGCGGCGACGCGATGGTGACGCGCGCTCCGGGCGTCGCGCTCGGCGTCGCCACCGCCGACTGCGGCCCCGTGCTCTTCGCCGATCCTTCCGGCGGCGTGGTCGGCGCGGCTCATGCCGGCTGGCGCGGCGCGCTCGCCGGCGTTCTCGAAGCCACCATCGCGGCCATGGAGCGGCTTGGCGCCGAGCGCGGCCGGATCGTCGCGGTGCTCGGGCCGACGATCAGCCAAGCGGCCTACGAGGTCGGGCCGGAATTCTTGGCGCAGTTCCGCGATGCCGATGCGGCGAGCGACGCCTTTTTTCGCCGCGAGCGAACGCGCCGGACACGCCTTCTTCGATCTGCCCGGCTATATCGGCGCGCGGCTCGAAGCGGCAGGCATCGGCGAGCACGAGATCCTCGGGCGCTGCACTTACTCTGAGGAGGACCATTTCTTCAGCTATCGCCGCGCGACCCACCGCGGCGAGCCGGACTACGGCCGGCTGATCTCCGCCATCGCGCTCGACTGCCGTGACGCCCGCGATGTCCAGGCGTCTGCCAGGCGAGGTGCTGGCCGCCGTCGACGGCGATCATCTGGCCGGTGACGCTGCGCGCGCGCGCGAGGAACACCACGGCTTCGGCGATCTCGTCGCGGCGTCGCGCCATGCCCGAGTGGAACCGCGGCGCTCTGCCTTGCGAACGCCTCCGGATCCTGGCGGGGGCTCGCAAGAGTGGGGCCCGGCCCGACGGCGTTGACCCGGATGCGCGGCGCGAGCGCCTGCGCCAGCGTTCGGGTCGCCGTGAACAGCGCCGCCTTGGTCAGGGTGTACGAAAAGAACTGCGGGGTCGGCTTCAGCACGCGCTGATCGATGACGTTTACGATGCAGCCGTGACGCTCAGCCGGCAGTTGGGCCGCGAAGTCCCGCGCCAGAAACGCCGGGGCGCGCAGGTTGACGGCGAAGTGACGCTCCCAGCGATCGAGGTCGAGGGTGCTCGATGGCATCGGGCTCGAACTCCGAGGCGTTGTTGACGAGAAGCGTCACCGGCCCGAGCGCCGCCTGCGCCGCCCCGACGAGACCGCCGACGGACTTGGCGTCCGCGAGATCGGCGTGAACCACGGCTGCGCATCCGCCCGCCGCCCGAATGGACGCGGCTAATTCCTCAGCGGCATCACGCGACCGATGGCAGTGGATTGCGACCGCATATCCAGCGCGGCCCAGGCGCTCGGCGATGACCCGTCCGATGCGCTTCGCGGCGCCCGTGACGAGCGCGACCTCTCCGGCACATGCCGCCACGCCGGGCCTCGCTATGATGTGAACCGCGTGTCAGCGAAGGCGGGGACGCGCGCCTCGAAGTCGGCGAGCCAAGCCACGAGCTTCGGATGGGCTTCGCGCCAGCGCCCCTCGAAGCGCAGGTCCAGATAGCCGAGCGCGCAGGCGAGCGCGACGTGGCCGATGTGATGCTGGGCCGGGGGCATCGCATGCTTGGATTCGGCGAGCGTCAGCGCGCGGTCGATCTTTTCAGACTGGTAGTCGAGCCATTTCGGCTCGCGCCGCTCCTCGGAGCGCCAGCGCGTCTCGTACATGCGCAGCACGCCGGCATCCATAACCCCGTCGGCGAGGGCTTGCAGGCGCAGCGCCTCGAAGCGGCCCCATCCGAGCGGGATCAGTCGCCCGCCTCCAGCGAGCGCGTCGAAAAATTCGACGATGACGCGGGAGTTGTAGAGCGTTTCGCCGTTCTCCAGCACGAGCGTCGGAATCTTGCCCAGCGGATTTTGCGTCCGCAGCGCCTCGTTCGGGTTCATGGTGTCGGCGTTCTCGACCGTGATGCGGTCCGAGAGGCCGGCGAGGGCGGCGGCGATCCGGACCTTGCGGCCGAAGGGCGAGGGCGGAGCGGAGCGAAGG
This sequence comes from uncultured Alphaproteobacteria bacterium, assembly GCA_963728675.1. Lineage (GTDB taxonomy): Bacteria > Pseudomonadota > Alphaproteobacteria > Rhizobiales > Beijerinckiaceae > JAJKJG01. Next base: position 6,355 of record CAVSLO010000028.1, read on the forward strand.
ATGAGCATGGGCGCGTCCGATGGGGCTGCCGTTGTTCATGTCCGATGTCATGCGCCGGGGCAACCAGCGCGTCAGCCGTTCGGCGGTTCGCGGAGCCAATCACAGCGGTAGGTGCCGTAGCCGCGCCGGGCGAGCCGGTTGGCGAGGGCCGGAAGGATCGTTTCAGCCTCGTCCCGAAGCGTCCAGGGCGGATTGATGACGAAGAGGCCGCAGCCGTTGAGGCGCGTCGGATCGTCCGGGCGTTCCACCATCAGTTCAAGCCGCAGCGTGGGTTGCGTAACGGCTTCGCCGAAGCGCAAGGCCCCATGGTCGATCTCGTCCCGAACTTTGATCGGGTACCAGGCAAGGAAAACGCCCGTCGGCCATTTGGTCACCGCGCGGGCGATCTCCGCCGTGAGGCGGCCGAACTCATCGCGCGCCTCGTAAGGCGGGTCGATCAGGACGAGTCCGCGCCGCTCTTTCGGCGGAATGAGGCCGTGGAGGGCCGTCCAGCCGTCGAGGCGCAGCACTTTCAGGTTCGGGACCGCGTTGAAGCGCTCCGCCAAAAGCGCGCCGTCAGCCGGGTGAAGCTCGACCAGGATGCCCCGATCTTGCCGCCGCAGGAGTTCGCGGGCGACCAGCGGCGAGCCTGGATAGACGTGCTGGCCGTGGCGGCGGCGGACATCGTCCAACACCGTGCGATAAGGCGCAACCAGAATCTCAGCTGCGGGATCGAGCGGTTCGTCCAGTTGGCCGACGCCGTCGCGCCATTCGCCCGTCCGTTGCGCTTCTTCGCCCGAGAGGTCGTAGAAGCCGATCCCCGCGTGCGCGTCGATGAAACGGAACGGGGCATTCTTTTTGCGGAGGTGGCAGAGCGCGCGGACCAGGATGACGTGCTTGAACACATCCGCGAAATTGCCGGCGTGAAAAGCGTGGCGATAATTCATCGCCTCAACGCACGGGATTGACCCGAACCGGGCTGAAGCCGCAGCCCGACCGATCCACCTCCGAACAGCGCCGGAACCCTCTCAGGTCCTTCTCAAAGCAGATTCGGACCTCTTGCAGCATTCCGCGGCGGCAGGCGATCGATATCATGTCGGCGCGAAGCCCCGGATTGACCGCCGCAAACGCACGCTCGATGTCGGCGGCCCGCAAGCTCTGCTCACGAGAGCTTTGCGAGAACTCGTCCGGAACGCGCACGGAGTCCCGCGCGCGCCGGACGTCGCGAAAGTAATCCGCCGGGCTCTTGCCGGAGCATGTGCCGTGCTTGCGCCATTCGTAGCGGGCCAAGCCCTCGTCTGGAAAAACGCCATCTGCTTCCGCAAGGGCGATCCGGGAGGGCGAGCGCTCGGCGGCGTTGCAGTTGGCCGGGTAGCCGCGCTCGTACTGCGGGCACAGGCCATGAACCACGAAGCCCAGGCCACGGCCCGACTCGCATTGGCCGCGGCCCTTGCGGTCGCTCCCCAGCGCGCAAAAGCCCGGCGACCAGGAAAGGGCGAGAACGTAGAAGTCGAACGCGCCCGGCGCGCCGCCGAACTCCCGTAGTCCTTGCGCCCGCGGCGGGGAGGCGGCCGCAAGCCAGAGCAGGCCGATGCAGAGAATGCGCCCGATCGCCCTGGTCATGCGCGCCGTAGCGGAATCAGGGTCGCGCCTCTTTGCAGGCCGGCGCATAGGCCCAGTTGTGGTCGTGCCCGAGCACGCAATAATCGACGCCCCAGGTCGCGCCGATGATGCCCAGACCCTCGCGCACCGAGTAGTCGATCCGGCGCTTCGTCCCGTCCGACAGGAGGGCCATTCCGGTGCAGAACCGCCGCGGGATGTAGTCCAGGCCCCAGGGACGCCACGCGACGGGGCGGATTTTTTCGTAGCCCGCGATCGTTACGGAGGACTCCCAGTATTTCGCCTCCTTCTCGGCGAAGTAGGACGCGATCTTTTCCAGCACCGCCGGATCGAAACAGGCCGGGATTTTGGTATCGTAATCGCTGACCCGGCGTTCGGCCGGGGTGATTTCACGCGCCGTCGCCAGCTGCGACGGCGCCAGCGCGCCGACGACGGCCGATAGCGCCAGAGCGCACGATTTCAAAAACACGGCCGCCCGCATGTCAGCCCCATTGTTCGACAATGGGGCTGACCATGAAAGGGGGAACCGGCCAGGTCAAGTGCCGCCAAGCTTCGCTTGGTCCGCTCCTGACGGATTAGGGAGGCAGTATCGTCTGTCTACATAGTCCTATCGGGGGGCCTAGGTCGCTAGCTTTGCAGCATTACTCGGCGGCAAGCGGGATGGGGTCGATGGCCTCCCTGGAGCGGCTGGCGGGATGCGAACGTCTGGACGTCGCCTCCGCCAGCTCCGCCGCGCGGTCGATGGCCTTGATGACCTGATCGGGCGCGAGGTGGTGAACCATGTGGCCGAGACCCGGAAGCGCGATGAACTCGCTCTGGGGAATCTCCTCGTGAAGACGCCGCGACTGGCGGCCCATATCGACAATCTGGTCGTCCCCGCCCGTGAGGATCACGACTGGCATCGTCAGTTCGCGGTAGTGCTGCTCCAGTTCCATGACGGCCGGGGTCATCAGCGCCGCGTCTTCCGCAGAGGCCCGAATCTGGAGGGGGCGCAGCATCAGCTCCTTCGGGAACAGCCGGTCGAAATGCTCCGGCACGGGGGCAGGCTCGAACATCGCGCGGATCGCGCCCGGCAGCATGATACGGGCGATCGCCGGCGAGACCGTGTGGCGTAGCGCATCCCCGATGACCGGGGCGGCCAGGGGCAAGTTCAGGGCCACGTCGGCCCGCGCGGTCGGGAAGTAGTAGCCCGAGAGCAAGACGAGGCCGCGCACGAGGGACGGCGCTTGCAGCGCGAGCGCGACCGCCACCATCGTGCCCCAGGAATGCCCGAGCACGATGGCCTGCTCCACGCCAAGCTGCGCGAGGGCCTGCTGGAAGAGCGTCGCATGAGCCCGCGGCGTCCACAGCCGGCGCGGCCGCTCGCTGTAGCCGTAGCCGGGCCGCTCGATCACGATGACGCGGTAGCGTTCGGACAGGCGGTCCACGAGGCCGGCGATCGTAAAATCCTGGATCAGGGTGCCGTTGCCGTGGATGAGCACAAGAGGCTCGCCGTACCCGCGCTCGATATAGTGCAAGCGCACCCCATCCACGTCGAGGAAGCGGCCGACCGGCGGGTGCTTACGCTCAGCCTCCCGCGTCTTCTTGGCTGTATAGAGCGCGGCAGCGCCCAAGGCTGCGGCCGTGCCGAGCAGAGCGGGGGCAAGCCGTCCCTTGGAATCAGAGGTGTTTTGAATCCGCTTCGGCGCGGCGCTGCGCGCGTGCGGCGCGGAGGCATGGGTCTTCTTTGACGGCCGATGGTGCGTCATGGGTCTCTCCGCTGTCCGTTGAGGTGAGCACGCACAACGGGGCAGGGCGCAGATCGGTTCCGAAAAAATGTCGCAGCGCAGCATCAAAATGGTGCAACGCACGTTCCGCGTTCAATAAATTCCCTGTCCGGTCCAGGACGGGCGCTGCAGTTCGAGAGGCGCCACGTTAGCGGAGGTTAATCGGCTCGGCGTCAACCTGTCGGCGCGGGGCGACACGAGATCATGGACCTGCATCGAACGCTGGGGGTCGGCGACCGCGAGGCGATCCGGGCGGGCTGGAGCACGCGGGGGCAGGAGCGCGACGCCGGCGTAAGTCGGGCCGAGGGAGCCGGGCGTCCTGGCGTCCGATGGGCGGGGCGGGGGCGTGCTGGCATAACTCTGGATGGACGGCCTCGATCCGGCAGGCGTCCGAGCGGGCGCGGCGCCGACCGCAAACGGGTCGTCGTCCGCTTCGATGTCGATCGGTTGTTGCTGCAGCGGCGCGGCCCTCGGCGGTGCGGGTTTTCGGATCGGCCGCACGGCGTCGTCGCCCAGTCTGGGCGTAAACTTCAGGATTGGCTTGCAGACATGCCTCTGGCCGCGTGGATCGTGGCGCGCCAGATCGAGATGGAAATGATCGTGGTGGAACATGTCGGCGCCTGGGCCGAGCACGGTGTTGAAGTAGCCGCATGCGCCAACAAAAACCTCACGCAGGAACTCCTGTTCCTCCGGCGCGCCCCGCCAGCCCCGCACGACCGACACCTCGCGTCCGTCGGCGAAGCGGAAGGCCATGACATCGACCGCGTTGCCGAAGGCGTGCTCGGACAGCCTCGCGCCGCGCTGGCTGTTGCGCGAGCGGCAGGAGTAGCTGCCGGACCTCACCTCGGCCACGGACGCGCCGAAATACAGGGCGGCGGCCGGCTGCACGATCTCCTTGAGCCAGGCGTCGATCGTCGGGATCATCGGGCAGGCGAGCGTCGCGCTGCGCGTGAGGCCGACGGAGCCGTTCGCGAAAGCCGCCACCTTGAAGGGATGGCTTATGCCGCAGACGCCCGGTCCCTCGATGGAGGACATCCGGGACATGTAGGCCGAAGGCTGGACGAGCTTTTGGGCGAGGCAAGCCTCTTCGGCCTGGGTCCGCCAAGCCTCCCGCTGGTCAAAACGGTTGAGCCCGCACCCGGTCAGGCCGAGTCCGAAAAGCGCCAAGGCCGAGAACGCAACAACGCCACGCCGCATGGCGGTTAAGATGCGAGCGATCCCGTAAACGCAGCGTCAACCGAGCCGCTTGGCTCGTGCTCCGATTCGGGGCAGCGGGCGAGCTGGATCGACCAACCTCGAGGAGTGGGAGACTGTTGCGCCCGCAGCACCTGAACGTGTTAGGGTCCGAAGAAAGCTCAAGGACTGACGCCCGATGCTGTCGCTGCTCGACCTTCTCCGCCGCATCGATGCGGGCGAAACGACGCCCGGCGCGGCCGTGCGAGAAGCCCACATGGCCATCGCCGACCGGGATGGAGACCTCCGGGCTTTCGCTAGTGTGGACGGCTCGGCTCAGGCGGCCGCCGATGGCCCGCTTCGGGGCGTCGCGGTCGGCCTCAAGGACATCATCGACACCGCCGACATGCCGACCGAAATGGGCACGCCGATCTACGCCGGATGGCGTCCGCGCGCGGACGCCGCGATCGTTTCGGCGCTCCGCCGCGCCGGGGCGACCGTCATCGGCAAGACTACGACCACCCCCCTGGCCTATCTCGACCCGACCGCGACGCGCAACCCGCGCAATCCGGCGCATACGCCCGGCGGATCCTCGGCGGGCTCCGCCGCGGCGGTCGGGGCCGGCATGATCCCGCTCGCGGTCGGGACGCAAACGGCCGGCTCGGTGATCCGTCCCGCGTCGTTCTGCGGCGTTGCCTCCGTGAAGCCGTCGTTCCGGATGCTGCCGACGGTCGGCGTGAAATGCTTTGCTTGGACCCTCGACACCCTCGGGCTCTTCGCCGCCACCGTCGCCGATGTCGCCTACGCACTTGGGGCCGTGACCGGGCGGGACGATCTTCGCGTCGATGGGCGCGCACCCGCCGCGCCGCGCATCGGGGTCGTGACGCAGGACTTCGCCGGAGCGCCGGAAGACGACAGCGCGACGGCGCTCGACGCAGCGGCGCGGATGGCCGAGCGGGCGGGAGCCGTCGTCCGCTCCCTGCAACTGCCGCCCGCGTTGGCCGACGCGTTCCATCTCCATCAGCCGCTTCAGGACTACGAGGCGCGCCAGGCGCTCGCCTGGGAGTACGATCACCATCGCGACCGACTCGCGCCGCTTCTGCGCCGCGCTCTCGACGAGGCCCGGACGATCTCCGCCGAGACTTATGATCAGGCGCGTCGCGCCGCTCATCAGGCTCGCCTCGCTCTCCGGGAAGCCTTCAAGGACGCTGACGTGCTTCTCACGTTCTCAGCGCCTGGCGCAGCGCCGGAGGGTTTCGGCAGCACGGGAAACGCTCGCTTCAATCGAGTGTGGACGCTCATGGGGACGCCTTGCGTCAACGTTCCGGGCCTTGAGAACGCACAGGGCATGCCGGTCGGCGTGCAGGTGATCGCCCCGTTTGGCCGCGACGCTGAAGCGCTTGCCGCGGCGGCGTTCGTCGAGCGAACGCTTCGGACTCGCCCGTAGAAGAAAATTACTAAGCGAAGCTGTTTAGAGAGTTTAACGACTTAGTACATAGACTTGGCTATTCGGAGATTCCCAATTCAATGTGAATATCTTGCACCGCACAATCGAAAATTCCTTCTTTCCAGCTTGCAAGACTGTTGCGAGCCGCTACATCAGACCCCGACAGAGGAGGTCTGCATGGATTTGGCCAAGCTGGATCTCGCTTCCGGGTTGAACTTCGCCGCAGTCTGCGCCGCGCTCGCATTCATGGGCGCGATCGTCCTTGGCGTGTTTTGATTACCGAAAATCTGCTCAGCGCTTCTCTTTGAAAGCATGCAGTCTGTTCGGGGGGTCAGGCGCATCCAAAAGCCCGGTTCAGGCTTCCCAGCGCGCAGCAGCGGCGGCGTCCGCGCTCTTGGCTTCGACCCAATGCCCGGTCGAGCCGTCCTTGAGGTGTTCGCGCTTCCAAAACGGCGCTCGAGTTTTCAGAAAATCCATTAGAAACGCGGCCGCCTCAAACGCGGCTTGCCGGTGAGCCGAAGCCGTGAGCACGAGAACGATGTTCTGGCCGGGCTCGATCTTTCCGTAGCGGTGGATCACCGTCACGCCTGAGAGCGGCCAACGCAGCCGCGCTTCCTCGACCACGCGGGCGACCTCAGCCTCCGCCATGCCGGGATAATGCTCCAATTCGAGCGCCGCGAGCCGCCCGCCTTCGTCGCGGCACAGCCCCGTAAAGGCGACCGCCGCCCCGATGTCGGCGCAGCCTTGCGCGACCGCCGCAGTCTCGGCGGCGACGTCGAAATCCTCGGCCTGGATGCGGATGACGACGCTCATGGAGCCTCGATTCTTCACCCGCCCGTCATCGGCGGAAAGAATGCGATTTCGCGGGCGCCGGCGATTGGCGCATCCGGCTTGACATGCGCCTGGTCGATGGCCGCACGCACCACGCCTTCGTTCTCGAAGGCGTATTCGTACTCTTCCCCACGCGCCCTCAGCCATCGCACCAGATCGGCGACGGTGGCGACGCCCGCGGGCGCATCCACGATCTCTTCGGTCTTGCCGACGCGTTCGCGCACCCAGGCGAAATAGACGAGCTTGAGCCGCATCACTCGGCTCCTTCCCGGATCAGATGTTCGATGCCAGCCTTGAGGTAATCCCAGCCCGTATAGAGCGTCAGCAGCGCGGCCATCCACAGGAGCATGAGTCCGATCTCGGTCGTGCCGGGCAAGATCTTTTCGCCCGCAGGTCCGGCGATCAGGAAACCCACAGCGACGAGTTGGAGCGTCGTTTTCCACTTGGCGACGCTGCTGACGGGCACGCCGACCTTGAGTTCCGCCAGAAACTCGCGAAGGCCCGACACCAGGATTTCGCGGCAGAGGATGACGATGGCGGCCCATAACGACCAGCCCTGGATGGCGCGCGCGTTCACGAGCATCAGCAAGCAAGCGGCGACCAGGAGCTTGTCGGCGATGGGGTCGAGCATGCGCCCGAGCGCCGATTGCTGCCGATAGAGGCGCGCGAAGTAGCCGTCGAAATAATCCGTCACGCCGGCAGCGATGAAGATGGCGAGCGCCGCCCAGCGCATCCAATCGTCCCGCGGCCAGAACAGCAGCGCAACCACCGCCGGCACGGCGGCGAGCCGGCCGTAGGTGAGGAGATTGGGAAGGCTTAAAGCCTTCGATCTGCGCATGGACGGCGCAAGGGTCATGACGGCAGGAAGCATGGGGGCGCGGGAGCGTCAACCGACTTGCCCGTGACGTTCCGCAGCGCTTCGCCGGTTTAGGACGCATAGCGCCCGAACACCACCGCCGTCTCGCCGTAATCCCGCCGCTCGATCTCAGAGAATCCTTCGGGCAATGTGATCGCGGCACCCTGCGCCTCCTCGACCACCACGAGCGCGCCCGGCGCAAGCCAGCCTCCTGCGCCGCAGGAGGCAAGCGCCTTCGGCGCGAGGTCTCTCGCATAAGGGGGATCGCAGAAAACCAGCGAAAACGGCTCCATCGGCCCGATCGGCCCCATGCGGGCGGCGTCGCGGCGGAAGAGGCGGGCGGAGCCGCCCAGGCCCAGAGCCTCCACGTTTTCGCGGATCACGCCGCGGGCCTGCGCGCCCTCGTCCACGAACAGCGCGAAGCGCGCGCCGCGCGACAACGCCTCCAGACCCATCGCGCCCGTGCCGGCGAAAAGGTCGATGACGCGCGCGCCCGCGACGGGATCGTCGTAGGCGTGGGCCAGAACGTTGAAGATCGTCTCGCGCAAACGGTCCGAGGTCGGGCGGATCGCGTCGGACTTCGGACCCGCCAGCGTGCGGCGGCGGAAGCGCCCGCCGACGATCCTCACGCGCGTCTCACGGGCGCCGCCCACGCGGGGGGCCGCTCCGGCCCGGACCCTTCGGACCGGGCCCTTTGCCAGGACCACCACCAAACCCTCTGCCCGGTCCTCTCGGACCCTTGCTGAAACCGCCTGGACCCTTGCCCCTGCCCTCGCTGCGTGGGCCGGCATACGGACGGTCGCCGCGAGGCCGGTCATCGCCGTCGCGCGCGCCCCGGAATCCACCCGGTTTGCGCGCGGGGCGGCTCTCGTCGCCGAACGCGCGCTCACGCTGGCCGCCATAACCTTCGCCCCGCGGCTTGCGATGCACGGCCTCTTGCCGAGCGCCAGGATCTTGACCGCGCGGCTTGCGATCGCCAAAGCCGCGATCGTCGCGGCGGCGTGGGCGATCTTCGCCACTAGGTGCGGGGCGGCGCGGCGCATCCCGGCCCGACGGCGTGCGAGCCGGGCGCTCGCGTTCCGGTCTCGGCTCGCTGACGAGCCGCTCGACCAGAACCTTGCGGCCTTCGCCGGCTTCGATCGCGCCGACGCGCTCGCGCGGACGCTCCGCCGAGGCGGCGCGCTCCGCTTTCGGGTCTGCGCCCCGCCGGGGCGTCTTGTGGCCCTTGCGTCGCGCTGCCGTCCTCGTCGCGCCAGACCATCGGACGACGTTCCGCGGCTCGCGGCGAAGGTCCGCGTTCATCGCGTGCGCCCCGAGCGGGCAGCTCGTCGCGCGCGCGGAACGGCCGTTCGCCGCTGCGGCGCGGACGGTCCTCGTCCCGGTCGCGTCCAAACCGCCCGCCGTGATCCGGCCTTTCAGACCGGACGGCTGGCTTCGTCGAGCCGAATGGCGCAATCGGTTCGCGCACCGGGCTCTCGAAATCGACCCCCGCCGCCTCGGCGAGCGTCGCGCCCAACTGCTCCCTCAAAACTTTCGTCCGAACCTCTTCGACAAGGCCGGGTTCGAGGTCGCCGAGCTGGAACGGGCCGAAGGAGAGGCGCAGCAGGCGGTTCACCTGCAGTCCCAGATGCTCCAGGATGCGCTTGACCTCGCGGTTCTTGCCCTCGCGCAGGCCCAGCGTGATCCAGACGTTGTCGCCCTGCACGCGGTCGAGCGCCGCCTCGACCGGCCCATAGTCCATTCCCTCGATCGAAATGCCGCTGCGGAGCTTGTCGAGATCGGGTTGCGTGATGTCGCCATGCGCACGCACCTTGTAGCGCCGCAGCCAGCCGGTGTCCGGGTGGGCGATGACCTTCGCGAGCCCGCCGTCGTTGGTGAGCAGCAACAACCCTTCGGTGTTGATGTCGAGCCGCCCGATCGCCACCACGCGCGGCAGGTCCTCGGGCAGATTCTCGAACACCGTCTGGCGGCCTTCCGGGTCGCGGGCCGTGGTCACAAGGCCGCGCGGCTTGTGGTAGAGCCACAGCCGTGTGCGCTCCCGAGCGGGCAGGGGCTCGCCGTCCACACTGATCTTGTCTTGCGCCGTGACATTTACGGCGGGCGAGGTCAGCACCGTGCCGTTGAGGGTGACGCGGCCTTCGGCGATCATGGCTTCGGCGTCTCGGCGCGAAGCGATGCCGGCGCGAGCGATGGTTTTGGCGATGCGCTCCTCGGCCGGTTCATTGGGGGGCGCAGCCTCGGCGCGAGGCGGCTCGGAGCGGCGGTCATCCTGGCGGTCGAACCGCCGCGGCTTGTCCGCCGTGAAGCGGCTCGCGCCGCGATCGTTTGAGCGGTCGAAACGGCCCCCCTCGGAGCGCCCGCCCCGCGAGCGCCCTCGGTCGTCGGTGTTGTCGGTCATGGGACCCTGATAGCAAAGGTGAGAGAGCGAAGCGAGCGCGCCATGAACAACGCCCGGCAGCCAGGATGCGATCCGATGGAATTGGCGCTCGCCGAGGCGCGGGCGGCGGCGGCATGCGGCGAGACGCCGGTCGGGGCCGTGATCGTCAAGGCCGGCGCGGTGATCGCAGCCGCCGGCAATCGCCCGCGCGCCTTGATGGACCCCACGGCGCACGCCGAGATGCTCGCGATCCGGAGCGCTTGCGCGGCCCTTCGGGACGAGCGCCTGACCGGCTGCGACCTCTACGTCACGCTTGAGCCCTGCGCGATGTGCGCGGCGGCGGTCTCGTTCGCCCGCATCCGGCGGCTTTATTTCGGGGCCGGCGATCCGAAGGGCGGGGCCGTCGAGAACGGCCCGCGCTTTTTTTGTCAGGCAACCTGCCACCATGCGCCGGAGGTCTACGGCGGCTTGCGCGAGCGCGAGGCGGCGGACCTGCTGAAGACGTTTTTCGCGGAGCGGCGCTAATCCTCTCACCACATGCGCCGCCGAGGGCGTTGGCGGAGTAAGCCCTTCAGGATAAGCCGCCTCCGGACGCGATTCTCAGTCCGGTCCTTTCCCCGCGCGTGGGCCGAGGCGATGACCCTCGAAATGCCGCGCGACTTCACGCTTGAGCGCATCCTTGGCCGGCTCGGCGGCGGCCAGGATGGCGCGCGCCTGAAAAAAATCGAGCACGCGGAAGCGGTCCACCGCCGGGCGCACCACGATCTCGGGCCGGTAAAGCTTGAGCTTCGCCTCGACGATCGCGCCCTGCATGATTTGGAGAGTTCCGAACATCGTCTCGAAGCCGCCGGGCGCGCGCGTCGGATGCGGGCTTGGGCCGCCGGTCACGTCGACGGCGACGAGCAGGTCGGCGCGGCCGATCAGGTGGTCGAACGGCAAAGGATTGATCGCGCCGCCGTCGACCAGGACGCGCTCGCCGTGCCGAACCGGCCTGACGAGGCCCGGAATCGCCATCGAGCCGGCGACGGCCGGCAGAAGCGGTCCTTCATGGAACACCGCCTCCGCGCGGCCATCGTAGTCGGTCGCGACAACGAGGAGCGGCAACGCCAAATCCTCGAAACGGTCGGGCACGGCCTCCGGCCACATCCGGTCGAGGAAGCGCTCGCCGTCGATAAGGAGTGGATTGCCGCGCGCGACCAGGTCTGCGAGGCGTCCGATCCGGGCCTCGACCAGCGCCGCCATGATGACCGAGCGGTCGCGGAGAAAGCTCTCCGCATGAGCTCCGAATGTCACGCGCGCTCACTCCTGCCGCATAGGCCGCTCCGATCACCGCGCCCATCGATGTCCCGGCGATGACGGCGGGCTTGATTCCGAGTTCGTCAAAGACTTCGAGCGCCGCGATGTGCGCGAGCCCGCGCGCGCCGCCGGCCCCTAGCGCGAGCGCGATCGTGGGCTGCGCGGTCTGGGCGCGGTTCGCCTCGGCGTCGTTCATGGCGCGGCGAGAAACGGCCGCACCGCCGCAAGCGTGCCGGCTGGGTCTTCCTCCGCCAGAAAATGACCGGACTTGACCTGCGCACCCACCGCTTGAGGGGCGAAGGTCCGCCGCCAGACGCCGAGCGTCGATTCCGCCTCCCCGGCAGAACCACGGGTGAGGTAGAACTCGCCCCAAACCGCCAGGACGGGGCAGGGGATGGTGCGGCCCGCCTGAAGGTCCTGCTCGTCCGCGGCCACGTCCAGGGTCGCTCCGGCGCGGTAGTCCTCGCAGAAGGCGTGGATGCGGTTCGGCTCGTTGCAGCTTGCACGGTAGGCGGCCAGTGCGCGCGGGTCGAAGGCCCTGAGCGTCCCGTCCCCCGACCATTGAGCGAGAAGCCCATCGAAATAGGGCAGGGGATCGCGGCCGATCTCCTGCTCCGGCTGCGGATAGGGACGGGCGAGGAACGCCCAATGCGCCGCCGGGAAGACGCCCGCTACGATCTGGCGCCAGACATGGAACGTCGGCAGGATGTCCAGCAGCGCTAAGCGTTCGACGCGGCCCGGCTGATCGAGCGCCAGGCGGTAGCCCACGCGCGCGCCGCGGTCGTGTCCGACGACGGCGAAACGCACATGGCCAAGCTTTTCCATGACGGCGACCACATCGCGGCTCATGGCGCGTTTGGAATACGCTTCGTGATCGGCGTCGCTGCGCGGCGTCGAGGACCAGCCGTAGCCGCGCAAATCCATGCACACGACCGCGTGCGTTTCGGCGAGCGCCGGCGCGATACGGTGCCAGCAGGCATGGGTCTGCGGGAAGCCGTGCAGCATGACGACCGGCGGCCCGCTGCCGGCCGCCCGCGCGAAGATGCGGCCGGCCTCCGTATCGACCCAGTGCGCGGCGAAACCGGGAAAGAGATCGTCGGTCATCGGGACCTCCCGTTTCAAGGACGCCAGGCAGGCAGGATATCCGTTTTGGAGAAATCGTCGCCTGTGAACGGGAGGCTGTCATGCCGTGACGTGGCGAGCGCGCAGGCAAGCACATGTTGGCTTGGATGGCGTCACGTTACGCCCCTCTCCCGCTCCACCGCTCGCCAGCCGATGTCGTAGCGGCAAAAACCCTCGGGCCAATCGATGCGGGCGATCGCCGCGTAGGCGCGCGCCTGCGCCTCCGCGACTGTGCGGCCGGTCGCCGTCACGTTGAGCACCCGGCCGCCGCTGGCGAGGAGCCGCCCGTTCTTTTCGCTGGGTGCCGGCGTGGAAGACGATCACGTCGTCGAGTGCTTCGGCCCGCTCCACGCCCTTGATCTCGGAGCCTTTCTCGACCGCGCCCGGATAGCCTTTGGCCGCCATCACGACGGTCAGCGCGACCTCGTCCGACCAGCGCACGTCGAAGGTTTTCAGCACGCCGTCGCAGGCCGCGAGCAGGGCGGGGACGAGGTCGCTCTTGAGCCGCGGCATGAGGACCTGGCACTCCGGGTCGCCGAAGCGGGCGTTGTACTCGATGAGCTTCGGGCCGTCCGCCGTCATCATGAGCCCGGCGTAGAGCACGCCGACGATAAGGCGCGCCCCGCGCGCGCCATGCCCGCGAGCGTCGGCGTGACGATCTCGCGCATGACGCGCTCCTGCAACGCCGGCGTCAGGACCGGGGCGGGCGAGTAGGCGCCCATGCCGCCGGTGTTCGGGCCCCGGTCGCCGTCGAACGCGCGCTTGTGGTCCTGGGCGGCGCCGAACGGGATTGCGGTCGCGCCGTCGCACAGCGCGAAGAAGCTCGCCTCCTCGCCGTCCAGGAACTCCTCGATCACGACCTCCGCGCCGGCGGCGCCGAATGCGCCGCCGAACATCGTCGTCGACCGCCGCGATCGGCCTCCTCGACCGTGACGGCGATGACGACGCCCTTGCCGGCGGCGAGCCCGTCGGCCTTGACGACGATCGGCGCCCCGCGCTCGCTCAGGTAGGCCTTGGCGGCGTCGGCCTCGGTGAAGCGCGCGATAGGCGGCGGTCGGGATGCCGAAGCTCGCGGCACAGCTCCTTGGTGAAGCCCTTGGAGCCTTCGAGCTGCGCCGCCGCCTGCGTCGGGCCGAACGCCTTGATCCCCGCCGCCGCGAGATCGTCGACCAGGCCCGCGACGAGCGGCGCCTCCGGGCCGACCACGACGAGGCCGACGTTCTCCGCCCGGCAGAAACGACGTCACGGCCGGCGTGGTCCGCGACGTCGAGCGCGACGTCAGTCCCGCATTGCGCCGTGCCGGGGTTGCCGGGCGCGCATGAAGAGCCGGTCGCAGAGCGCGCTCGCCGCGATGGCCCACGCCAGCGCGTGCTCGCGCCCGCCCGAGCCGATCAGAAGGATGTTCATGGGCTCACTTTACCCCACCCTCGCATAGCTCCTAGAGGCTCCGCCCCACTCCTTTGACGCGCCATCCACAAGCCAAGCTTGGCGATTCGGCCCGTTCGCGTTAGGTTCTTGCCCCATGAGGCTCGACCCAGCGCCGACCAACGCGCCCGAATGGACCGTCTCCGAGCTCGCGGGCGCGCTGAAGCGCACGCTGGAGGACGCCTTCGGCTACGTGCGCCTGCGCGGCGAGATCTCCGGCTATCGCGGGCCGCACGCCTCCGGCCACGTCTATTTCTCGCCTGAAGGACGCAGAACGCCTGCATCGACGCGGTGATCTGGAGGAGCGCCTTCGCGCGCCTGCGCTTCAAGCCGCAGGAAGGGCTGGAGGTGATCGCGCACCGGGCAGCATCACCACCTATCCGGGCAACTCGAAATACCAGATCGTCATCGAGACGCTGGAGCCGGCCGGCGTCGGCGCGCTGATGGCGCTGCTCGAGGAGCGCCGCCGCAAGCTCGCCGCCGAGGGCCTGTTCGACGCGGCCCGCAAGCAGCCGCTGCCCTATCTGCCGCGCGTCATCGGCGTCGTCACCTCGCCGACCGGCGCGGTGATCCGCGACATCCTGCACCGGCTCGCGGACCGCTTTCCCGCGCCACGTCCTGGTCTGGCCGGTGCGGGTGCAGGGCGAGACCTCGCGCCGACGAGGTCGCGGCGGCGATCCGCGGCTTCAACGCGCTTCCAGCCGGCGGCGCGATCCCGCGGCCCGACGTGCTCATCGTGGCGCGCGGCGGCGGCTCGCTCGAGGATCTGTGGGGCTTCAACGAGGAGATCGTGGTGCGCGCCGCGGCCGAGAGCGCGATCCCGCTGATCTCCGCCGTCGGCCACGAGACCGACTGCACGCTGATCGACCACGCCGCCGACGTGCGCGCGCCGACGCCGACCGCCGCGGCCGAGATGGCCGTGCCGGTCCGGGTCGAGCTGATGGCGGCGCTCGCCGACCTCGCCCGCCGCCGCATGGAGGCGATGCTGCGCGGCCTGGAGCGCCGGCGCACGGACCTGCGCTCCGCCGCCCGCGCGCTGCCTACGCCCGAGGCGCTGTTCGCCGCAAGCGCCAGCGGCTCGACCTCGCGGCGGCGAAGCTCGCTCCAGGGTTCGCCCGCAACACGCGCGATTGCGAGGCGCGGCTCGCCCGCACCGCGAACGCCCTCTCGCGGCATTCGCCGACCGCGCGGCTCGCCGCGGCCCGCGCCCGGCTGAACGCCGCCGATGGCCGGCCCCGCTTGGCGCTGATCCGTCTCACTCAAGGGAAGGCCGAGCGGCTGACCCAGATGGGCCATCGGCTCCGCGCGGCGCGCGACGCGCTGGCGCGCGCGGAGCGGCTTCGTCTCCAGCAGCGCCGCGACCGGGCCGGTTCCGCCGCCCAGCGGCTCGCGGTGGGGATAAGGAGCCAGTTCGAGCGCAAGCGGACGGGCCTGGCAGCGCTGTCGCAGTTGTTCGAGAGCCTGAACTACAAGGCGGTGCTGGCCCGCGGCTACGCCCTCGCGCGCGACGCCGACGGCGACCCCGTCTCCAGCGCCGCCGCGGTGCATCCCGCCCAAGCGCTCGCGATCGAGTTCGCGGACGGGATCGTCCGCACCACGGCGGACGGGCCGCGCCCGAAGCGCCGGGTTTCCATCGGGGTCGTGCAGGGCTCGTTGTTCGAGGCGTGACTGAGCGTGACTAACACACCCTCTCTTTGAACTACTCGCTCGTCTTCGTCACGATGGGACCGCCGTCCGGTCCAGGTGTGCCGAACGTGAGAAGATCGCCGATCCACTTCCTCTGCGCTGTCGACCACTGGGCGAGCTGTTCGCAGATCGATGGCTTGGGCGTGCTCGCCTGCTGAGCCTTCTCGGCGCAACGAAGCGAAATGAAGTTCTGCAGGCTCATCGAGAGCTGGAGCGAGTAGTCCGATGAATAGAGCTGCGTGTCGCTGAAAACCACGCCCGAAGCGGCGTTCCCGTAGTACATCATCCGCAAGCTTTGCTCGGTTCCGGGCCGCCTGCGGGCATCAAGGTTCAAAAGCGATCCATTCGCCGAGAACTCCGGCAGGATCGGGACGCTTGGGAACCCGGCTGTCTGATGGCAGCCCAGGCAAGACGACTTCGGGTTATCGACCGGTCCGGCCAGCCGCCCTCCGTAGCCAAGATGATTGAAATTGAGAGGCGGCTTCGTCAGGTCCTTGGCGGCCTGCTCATTGATCCACTGCTCCGTGAGCTTGTCAAAGCTGCACGGGCCGTCCGGACCAGAGCAGGTTTCCGCAAAGGTGACCTGAGGGTTATTGCCCCATTGAATCCCGAGCGGCACCATCCGCTTCCATGGGGTGTCCCCCTTGGCGTTCCCGTCGTAGCCGAACGTTCCCAGGAGCCAGCCCGTGGTGCTGCGATCGTCCCGGACCGAGACATCGATTTGGATCAGCCGGATTGGGCTCAAGGCGCGCTGGAAGCGAGAGATCGGCCCCTTGTTGCGCCAGGTCGGATCGTCGTTGACGAACACATGAGCCTGCCACGTGAAGGCATCCTTCACGATGGGCAACTCCGCTTCGGTCACGGTCGAGAAAAGAAGCTTGATGATGTACGAGCCGTTGGCAAAGTTGTTACGGCCAGTCGGGTCGGGGTTCAGCGCACCGGGTTTCGGATCGTCCGGATTGCAATAGACCTGCCCGACGCCGAACGCAGCGCGGTCGTTCAAGTAGGCGCCTGACCACGTGTCGGCAAAGTCGTGCTGGAGGGTGCTGAGCGTGTCGCCAGAAGCATCGAATTCATGGGTGAGCCCGTGGACGAATTCGCGGCCGTCGGTGCCTGGCCAATCTGCAGCGACCTCGGTGTTCCAGTCCATCCACGGCATGCCGTACCATTTCCGGACTTTGTTGTCTTCGACGTAGAAGTCGGCCCCGATATTGCCCTCCAATCCGTAGTCGAGCAGCGCTTGAAGGTAGGCTCGTGGATCGACAGGCCCACCGTTCTTGAAATCGATCTTGAGCCAAGGATAGTTCTCCATGGGAGATAGCTGGCTCGGATAGTCCTGACTAAGCTTGAAAACCCTTCCGGTATAGCTGCCGGGCGGATCGCCGCCTTGGCCCTGGAGGTAGTAATCTTTGAACGTGCCGCGCACGCAGTCTTTGCGCGCCAGCTGGTTTCGAACGGCATCATCCGATGCGAGGGCGGCGGAATACGTAAAATTGGTTGCCCAAAAAAGCGACAAGGTCAGAGCTGTCAAGGAGCAAATGCGGCTTCGATTTGCCATGGAAATCCTCCCGGCGGGCACATCGATAGGCTTGGGATCAAGCGAGATTCCCAGGGCCGCCAGATGCGTGAGCTTACACGACTTCGTTTAGAGCGGTTCGGTCTTGCACGGAATCAAAAGATCTGATTCCCGGGTGTCGGGGGCGAGAGCGGTGGAGTTGATCATGACCGCGCCCTTGTCCCAGGACCTACGTGAGCGGATCGTGCGGGCTGTCGAAGATGGCAGCACGATCCGGCAAGCGGCCCGCCGCTTTGCCGTGAGCGCCTCGGCGGCCATCAAGCTGATGCAGCGGGTGCGCCAGACCGGCAGCTCGGCCCCGGCGAAGATTGGCGGCTACCGGCGTCCCCTGCTGGAGAAGCACGCGGACGACCTGCGGGCCATCGTGTCGAGCAAGGCTGGGATCACGCTGCAGGGAGATCAAGGCGGCGCCTGCGGCCCGCGGCATCGTCGTGAAGGCGCTCTCCACCATCGCCGACATGCTCCATCGGCTGGGCCTGTCGCATAAAAAAAGAGCCTGAGAGCGGCCGAGCAGGATCGGCCCGACGTGGCCCGGCACCGCAGCCGCTGGCGGGTGTGGCAGCGCTACATGGATGCGGAGCGCTTCGTCTTCATCGACGAGACAGCCGCAACCACAGCGATGACCCGCCTCTCCGGCTGGGGTCCCAAGGGGCGAGCGCCTGGTCGATGCGGCGCCGGCGGGTCACTGGAAGACCACGACCGTTGTGGCGGGCCTGCGGGCGAGCGGGATCATCGCGCCCTTTGTTCTGGATGGCCCGATGACAGGGGACGCGTTTCGCCTCTATGTCGAGCAGGTGCTGGCGCCTGCGTTGGAGCCGGGCGACGCGGTGGTGATGGACAACGTCTCCATTCACAAGGTGGCGGGGTCCAAGAGGCGATCCGGGCCGCGGGGGCCAGCGTGCTTTACCTCCCGTCCTACTCCCCTGATTTCAACCCGATCGAGCAACTCTTCGCCAAGTTCAAGGCCCTGCTCAGAAAGGCGGCTGCAAGAACTCAGAATGCTCTCTGGGAGACGATCGGCACCCTGCTCGACGACTTTACGCCAGCCGAATGCCAGAACTACATCGTCAATTCAGGATATGAGTTCGTCTAAGTCGGAAACGCTCTAGTACTACAGTTGCATCTATGCTGCCGGTATGGTCCTCTCCTGGGCGAGTTTGGGAGGGGAGGAGCGTCGATGTCTGTTGCGGTTTGGTCGGGCTCGCTGGTGGCCTGGGAACGCGAACTGGTGGCGCTCAAGGAGCGGATCGGACCGGTGTTCGGCAGGGCCGAAACACGGGCGACCGCTGGAGCTTTTCTCGACGGCTTGTTGTCGGGGGTCGCGCGCAAAACAGGCTGGCTCCTGGCTGAGCAGGCCGGGCTTGAGCGGCCCTACCGCATGCAGTCGCTGCTGGGGCGCAGCCACTGGGACGCGGACGCTCTGCGTGATTGCGTCCGCGCTGACGTGATCGAGGTCCTCGGCGATCGGGACGGCGTGCTGGTGGTCGACGAGACCGGGTTTCTGAAGAAGGGCGAGCACTCGGTCGGGGTCGCGCGCCAGTATTCCGGCACGGCGGGGCGGATCGAAAACTGTCAGGTCGGCGTGTTCCTGGCCTATGCCAGCCGCTACGGGCAGGCCCTGATCGACCGGCGGCTGTACCTGCCGGACGTCTGGGCCCAGGACGAGAGCAAGCGGACCAAGGCTGGCGTGCCGGAGGAGATCACCTTCGTGACCAAGCCGCAGATGGCCTGCGCGTTGATTGCGGCCGCGCTCGATGCCGGCGCGCCCTGTGCCTGGGTGCTGGCGGACGCCCTGTATGGGTCGGACTCGCGGCTGCGCCGCATGCTGGAGACAGCGGGAGCAGCCCTACGTGCTCGCGGTGCGCTCCAACCACTGCCTGCGCTTCTGGACCGAGGAGGGGCTGGAGGAGACCAACCCCGCGGCGATGGCCGATGCCCTGGCGAGGGATGCCTGGGCCACGCACGCGGCCGGCGAGGGCGCGAAGGGGCTGCGGCTGTACGAGTGGGCGCGGATCGCGCTGTCTTCGACCGCTGCCCCGGGCTTCGAGCACTGGCTTCTGATCCGGCGCAGTCGGCGGGAGCCCGACAAACGGGCCTACTATTTTGCCTTTGCGCCGGTTGGTGTCTCGCTGGGCGAACTGGCCGGCGGTCGCACTGGCGACGAAGACACCAAGCCAAAGCCGCCGCCGCTCACTATCGCCGTCAAGCTAAAACGCAACTGTAGTACTAGCCCGGCGAAGGTAAAATGGCCCGTATGGGCCAGCATCACAAAGGAGGTTGCGCATCCTTCTTTTAGCCAGCCAGGCCAAGGCGGGCTGGGGTTAGCATGAGCCCTTTGCAGAAACGCCGTAGCACCCAACGGCATTGCCGCGCGTTTACATAGGACGACGGAACGTGCGGGAGAACTCATGCGGAGCCGAGGTCAGGTTTCTCGGCGCAGCATCGTAATGATGTTCAGCGCTTGGCCGCTCGTCCGGACGTCGCCGGGCCGCGCGCTTTCGCCCATCCGGCTTATCTTCGCCGCGGCAGGCGAAGGCAGCGCGTTCCTGGCCTTCGGGCACGCGGTCAAGCCCGTCATCGAACGTTACGCCGAGATCGCGGTCGAGTTGCGCGAGACCGGTGGATCGAACGAGAACGCCGAGCTGTTGCAGGCCGGCGCGGCGCAGATCGGGTGTCTCAGCATGGGGCCGGGCTATGACGCCTGGCATGGGCGGGGCCCGTTCCAGGGCCGGCCGCTGCGGGCCTTGCGCGCCGTCGCGCCCCTCTACGAAACGCCGTATCACGCCATCGCCCTCGCCGAGAGCGGCATCCGAACCTTGAAGAACCTGTCGGGCCGGCGCGTCGGCGTCGGCCCGGCGGGCGGGCCGGGCGAGGTGTTTTTTCGCGGGATCGCCGAGGCGCTGGCGATCAAGGCGGCCGTTGTGACCGGCACGCCCGCGGAGCTCAGCGCCAAGGTCCTGTCGCGGGAAATCGACGCGTTCTGGTACGGTTCGGGGCTGCCGAGCCCGCCGTTCTTAGAGATCGCCCGGCGAGCCGACGCCATCGTGTTCGGGCTCCAGCGCGACGAGGCGCAACAGTTTCGCCGGCGCTTTCCCTATTTCAGCCCCCACGAGATTCCCGCGAACACCTATCCGGGACAGACCGAGCCGATCTCGTCGCTCGCGGTCTGGAACTTTTTGACCGCGCATGAGGGCGTGGCGGATGATCCGGTCTATCGGGTGACGAAGGCGCTGCTCGACCACCCCGACGAGGTGCGCGCGACCTTCCCGACCGCGGCGGCCATGACGCGGGCGAACGCGGTCGCCAACACCTTTCTGCCGTTCCACGCGGGGGCGGCGCGCTACTATCGCGAGACGGGCGTCGCCTTGCCGCCGGCGCTCTTGAGCGGATCGACGCCATCCGCCGCAGTCCCCTGACGCACCGACGCAGGGCCGCCCGGTTGAATGCGGTCCGCCTCCTGACCTATCTGTGAGGCGAACGAGGGGGCGGCTGGACCTGAGCCGCATGGCTTTGATGAACCGATACGAAGGCGGCGGTGAAGCCGTTGTCGAGTACCTCGACGGCAACTTGCGCGTGGTGAAGCCCGGCTCCTACGTCCGGTGCGCGGTCACGGGCGAGCGGATTCCGCTTGACCAGTTGAGATATTGGAGCGTCGCGCGGCAGGAAGCCTACGCGTCGCCGCAGGCTGTTCTGAAGCGGCTCGGCGTTCAACCCCGGTCGGTCGGCCCGGCGTAGGCGTCGGCAGGGCGTCCCGAAACACGGGCCGCCAGCATGTTTCGAAGCGCGCCGTCGCCGTCCAGGGCGAGCCGAACAGGCACGGGAGCGATGCGGGGGGCATAGGCCCGAAGCGCGGGCGCGGTTTCGATCCGCGCGAAATCCTTCTCGGTCGTGACGGCGCCAAGCCGTCCGCTTCGGCTCGCGTCGAGCAGCGCCGCATCTCCGGCGCGGTGAACGAATGATGGTCGGGAAAGCTGCGGGCGGCGATCTCTGCGCCGGAGGCCGCCAGCGTCGCGAAGAACTTTTCCGGCCGCCCGATGCCGGCGAAGGCAAGCACACGCCGGCCTTGCAATCGGCCGCGGCGGCGGGGTCGGGCTCGGGCCGGGCGCGGATGAGAGGCTTGCCCGCCCGCAGCGTCTCGCGGGCGACCGCCTCGCCGCCTGCGCCCTCGCCGATCACGAGCGCCGTCGGTGCGCGGCCATTGCGCGGAAAGCGGCGCGCGCAGCGGTCCGGCCGGGAGGCACAGGCCGTTGCCGATGCCCGTCTCGCCGTCGACGACGGCGATCGGCAGATCCTTGGCGAGCGACGGGTTCTGCAGGCCGTCGTCCATGACGATGACGCTCGCGCCGCTCGCGACGGCGAGCCGCGCGCCGGCCGGGCCGGTCGCGCGCGACGACGGTCGGGGCGACGCGCGCGAGCAGGAGCGGCTCGTCGCCGACGTCGGCGCGCCGTGGCGGGTCGGGTCGACCAGAACCGGCCCGGCGAGGCGGCCGCCATAGCCGCGGGTGAGGAAGAGCGGGCGCTCGCCCAGCCTCGGTCAGCATCGCGCGCGATGGCGAGCGCGGTCGGCGTCTTGCCGGCGCCGCCGGCCGTGAAGTTGCCGACGCAGATCACCGGCACGCGCCGCGCGCTCGCCCGGCGCGCCGCATGCGCCGCGCCGCGACCGCGCCGTAGACGGAGCCGCAGCCGGCGCGCAGCAGCTGCGCGGCGAGGGACGGCGAGGCGCGCTGCCAGAAGGCGGGCGCCCGCATCAGTGCGTCCTCCAGCTTCATCTGCGCGATGAAGGGCTCGATCGACCTGCATGGTGCGGTCGAGCGCGCCGCCGAGGCGCTCGACCGTCTGCCGGCGGCGGCCGCGCCATGTCGCGCATCAAGACCGGCGATCCGTGAGAAGGTCGGCCAGACGCGCGCCGGCCAAGCGGTCTGGCGTCGGCCACGGGCAGCGCGCCGCCGGCGTCGTCGAGGGCGGCGTAGACGTCGGCGAAGTTGTGGACGTGCGGCCCGTGCAGGATCGCCGCGCCGAGCTTGGCCGGCTCGATCGGGTTCTGGCCGCCGTGCGGCACGAGCGAGCCGCCCATGAAGACGAGCGGCGCCAGGCGGTAGAACAGGCCCAGCTCGCCGATGGTGTCGGCGACATAGACGTCGGTCGCCGCGCTCCGGCATGCGCCGCCGGCCGAGCGCCGCGCGCCCGCAGGCCCGGCGTCTTCGGCGAGTCGCCGCGATCTCCGCGCCGCGCTGCGGGATGGCGCGGCGCGAGGATGGTGAGGAGGCCCGGAAGGCGCGCCGGCCAGCGCCTGGTGGCGGCGGCGACCGCATGCTCCTCTTCGCCGGGATGGGTGCTGGCCGCGACCCAGACCGGCCGGCCCGCGAGCAGGCCGGAGAGCTGCGCGAGGGCGCGGGCATCGGCGGGCGGCGGGCGGCGCGTCGAATTTGAGGTTGCCGGCGACCGCGACCCGCGGCGCGCCGAGCCGCGCCGAGCCGCTCGGCGTCCGCCGTGGCTCTGGGCGAGGCAGAGCGCGAAGCGGTCGAGCAGCGCGCGCGCGACGTGCGGGCAGCCGCGACCAGCGCCGGAACGAGCGCTCCGACATGCGCCCGTTGACCAGGATCGAGCGGGATGCCGCGCCGTCCGAGCTCGAGGATGGTGTTCGGCCAGATTTCGGACTCGGCGAACAGCGCGAGGTCCGGCCGCCAATGGTCGAGGAAGCGACGGATATAGCGCGGCACGTCGAGCGGCACGAACTGGTGCACGGCGCCGGGCGGCAGGCGGCGGGCGACGAAGGTCGGCCGAGGTCCGGGTGCCCGAGGTGACGAGCACCTTGACAGCCCGCGCTGGGTCAGCCGCTCGACCACCGGCAGGAGCGAGAGCGTCTCGCCGACGCTCGCCCCATGCAGCCAGGCGAGGCGGCCGCGCGGCCGCGGCCGGCTCGGAACGCCGCGCCGCTCGCCGAGGCGCGCGCCGGTCCTCCTTGCCCTTGCGCCACCGCCAGGCGAGAAGGCCGGCCGCGAGGGGCTCGAGCAGCGTCAGGCCGCCCCGGTAGAGGGCAGGGTCAGCGGAAGCCGCGATGTCATGCCGGCGCGCCGCGCTTGGCTGGCTCCGGGGTCCGCGCCCGCGCGCCGGGGTCGCGCGTGCCGACGAGCGCGTAGGCGCGCTCGTGCACCGCGGTCGAGCTCGACGCTCGACGGCGCGCCGCGCCGTCTCGACGGCGCGCGTCGTCGGCCTCCGCGCGCGACATGAACCGGCTCGCCGAGCACGATCGCGCCGCGGCCGAACGGCAGGCCGAGGCTCGCCCGGTCCCAGCTTGTGAAGTCGATGCGGCGGCTGGTCACGACCGCGACCGGCACGATCGGCCGGCCCGAGAGCTGCGCCAGCGTGACGATGCCCTCCCGCAGACGCGCGCGATCTTGGGCACGTCGGCGGTGAGCACCACCATCTCGCCCTCGGCCAGCGCCTGCAGCAGGCCCGCGAAGCGCGGCGACGCCGCCCTTCTCGCGGAGTTGCGGCCGCGGGCGCCCGAGCCGCGGATGGCGTCGATCGCCGAGATGCCGCAGCGCGATGGCGTTCAGCTCGCCGTCGCCGCGAGCGCGAGACGAGGCTCGCGGCGCGATCCTGCGGGCGCTTGGCGAAATGGGACCATGAAGTGCTGCCCATGCCACATGGCGAGCGATGACGGGCATCAGCGGGCCCGATGCGCTCGTAGGCGTCCGCCGGCTCCATGACGGAGCGGTTCGTGCGCTGCACGAGGCCGAGATAGCGACGCCGAACGGAAGCCGGCGGCTTCCTGCGCGGCCTTGCGTCCGGCTGATGCGCTTGAGCACATTCATGGCGTGGGCTCAGACGGCGCGCGGATCGAGCAGGCGGTGCAGGTGGACGATGAAGTAGCGCATATGCGCATTGTCGACCGTTCGCCTGCGCCTGCGCCTTCCAGGCCGCGTGGGCCGCTGGCGTAGTTCGGGTAGATGCCGACGATGTCGAGCTTCGACAGATCCCTGAACGTGACGTCGTCGAGCTTGTCGAACTCGCCGCCGAAGACGAGGTGCAGCAGCTGTTTTTCGGCTGTTCTCGGTCATGCCGACCTCATCCCGGCTGATCCCGGCGGCGCTAACGGCGCGCCGTCGCGGAGGCCCGATGCGCCGTCATGGCCTCGATCAGACGCGGATGCAAGGCGCGTGATGCGGCCAGGAGTTCGCCATGGAGCGGGTCCGGCTGGTTGTAGGCGAGCGGCGCGCCGTCGAGGCCGGCCAGACGGCCGCCGGCTTCGCGCAGGATGAGGTCCGCCGCCGCGAGGTCCCAGTCGTGGGCGTCGGAGGAGACCACGGCCACATCGACGGAGCCGTCGGCGACGCGGGCGAGGCGGAGCGCAAGCGATGGGATGCGGGGCAGGCGCTTGAAGGGACCGGCGCCATGTTCGAGCCGATCGACGAGGGGCTTCGGGCCGGCGACGCTGAGGTCGGCAGTCGCCGCCGCGGGCGCGGTTTCGATCCGTTCGCCATCCCGCTGCGCCCCGCCGTCGCGAATGGCCTCGTAAAACACCTCGTGAGCCGGGGCGTAGACGATTCCCATGAGCGGAACCCCATCGGCCAGGAGTGCGGCCGACGACCGACCAATCGAGGCCGCCCGACACGAAGGCGCGCGTGCCGTCGATCGGATCGACGATCCACACCAGGCGCTTGTCGAGCCGCCGGGCGTCGTCGGCCGTCTCCTCCGAAAGCCAGCCCGCCTCCGGCAGGAGCTGGCCGAGTTGCGCCTTCAGGAATCCATCGACCGCCATGTCGGCTTCGGTGACGGGCGAGCCGCCCGACTTGCTCCAGATCTGGGCCGACGTTTTGAGGCCGGGCTGGAAGAAGCGCATCGCGAGCGCGCCGGCCTCGCGGGCCACGTCGCGAAAGGTCGGCATCAAGGCGGGGGTGAGATCTTCAAGCGAATCCATGGCGGGCCTTGGTCGCAGGTGCGGCGGCGTCTTGCACCGCGACATGATGATCCGGCAGGCTTACCGCGGCGCCACGATCCGCAAGCTTTCGTTGAGCATCTTGGGCGGAACGCGGCCGACACCGTTCCTTAACTGAGGATTTTAAGGCCATCCTGAGGCGGCTGCGCCAGATTAGGGTCAAGCACGAGCGGTCCACCAAGAGGCCGCCGGCGGCCAAACAGGGCGTCAAACACATGACAGGCATTACCCCGAAAGCCGGGGCTGGTCCTCAAGCGGAGGACGGCCCCGGCGCGGCCTTCGCGGGCCGTCCGGTCGATCTTTCCGATGGGTTCCCATACGACATGACCGCGTGCGCCGCCATCGGGCGGTTGGGCGCGCGGACGGCGGGCTTGGCGCTGCGGCTCGATCCGGAGGACCGGGACGGCGCGCTCGACATCGCCGTCGTGGATAAGCAGGGGAACGCGCTCCTGCGGCTCGGCCCCTTTGCCGAGGAGGATGTGATCGCGGTCTGGCGCGCTCTCGGGGCGTCGTCGGGGCTGCCGCTGATGATCCAGCATGAGGACGGCCGGCTCGAACAGCCCTACGCGCAGGTCGGCCGGGTGCATCTCGGGCCGATCCGCATCCGCCGCCGCCATGGGCTCCTGAACGGACGCCGGCCGCGCTTCCTGGTTCGGCGCAAGACAACCCGCTTCCCGCAGCGCCCGCTCGTTCACCGCGAACGCGAGATGTTCGCGCGCGAGAAGGCGTGATAGGGCTGCTTCAGCCTGCCGCACGGAGGAGGGCGGCTACGGTGAACCCGGCGAACAGGATCAGCCCGGCGTCGCGGTTCGAGCGGAAGAGGCGCAGGGCGAGCCGCCCGTCGCGGGGATCGATCCGCCGGACCTGCCACGCCAAATGCAAGGCGAACGCCGCCACGCCGACGTAGGCCGCGGGTCCGGGCCGGACCAGGACCAGCGCCGCCGTCAGCAGGACGAGGGCGATGGCGTAGCAGATCGCGACCGCGATCCGCACGTTCTCGCCGAACAGCCGCGCCGAGGACTTGATGCCGGCGATCTCGTCGTCCTCGATGTCCTGGAGCGCATAGATCGTGTCGTAGCCGACCGTCCAGGCGATGGCGGCGAGATAGAGCAGCATCGCGGGGGCCGCGAGGCTCCCGAACGCCGCCGCCCACCCCATCAGCCCGCCCCAGGCGAAGGCTAAGCCCAGCACGATCTGCGGCATCCAGATCAGCCGCTTCATGAACGGATACAGCGCCACCGCCCCGAGCGAGGCGAAGCCGGTCAGGATGGCGAAGCCGTTGAATTGCAGAAGGACCAGAAGCCCGACAAGGCACTGGAGCGCCATGAAGGCGAGCGCGCCCCTGACCGTGACCTGGCCCGAGGGGAGGGGGCGGTTGCGGGTGCGCGCGACCTTCGAGTCGAGGTCCCGGTCGACGATGTCGTTGTAGGTCGAGCCCGCGCCGCGCATCGCGACGGCGCCGACGAGGAAGAGCAGGCAGTGGACGGGATCGGGCAGGGGGCGTCCGCCGCGATGGCGGCGAGCGCCGCCGACCACCAGCACGGCAGGAGCAGGAGCCACCAGCCGATCGGCCGGTCGATGCGCGCGAGCCTGAGGTAAGGGCGCAAGCCCGGCGGAGCGTGGCGATCGACCCAGTTTCCGCCGGATGCGTCGGGAAGGGAGCGGTCGAGGACGCGCTCAGGGCTCACAAGGCGCCTTGCGGAATCTTGTACTCGCCCGACAGGCCCGGCCCGCCGAGGAGGCCGCCGCCGCCGCCCTGCTGCGGCCTGCTGAGCTTGCTGGCGCGCCTTGCGCTCCATCGCGGCCTGCTTCGCCGCCACGCCGCACGCCTGCCCTCTCATGGAGGTCGCCCGGTTGTGGTCGGTCTTCATGCCCTCCACGAAGCTGTCGGGAACCTGGCACCAGTCCTTATTGACCTCGGCCCACTTCAGGGTCGCGTTGCCGTTGGCGACGAGCTTGCCGAACATCGCGCAGGCTTCCTGCGGATCGACGCTTTTTTTCTTGCCGCCGAGCGCCTGGAGGCGCGCGACGATGGCCTTGCGCTCCCCGATGTGCTTCTGGATGTCCATGCAGGGCGACGACTGCGCGGACGCGGTCGTGGTCAGAGCGGCGAGCACGACGGGCAAGGAGATCCCGGCAAGGCTCGCGCGCGCAAGGCGCGACGCAAGCGCCGGCCAGGAGCGGGATGGGGGAAAACGTGACAACGGTCTGATCCTCCGTTCGCGAGTCAAGGCTCGCGGATTTTCGTTAACGATTCCGTAATCCTGTGCCAAGTCCTCCGGCGCGCTAAGTCCGGAGCGGCTCCTGACCGGGGTTATGCTCGGGTCCGCCCCGCACGACGCGAGAATCGCTCTCAAGCAAGCCTTCCAACACGGGATTGTGGCGGCTTTCGTTCCACCCGACGCTTCGGTAAAGCGGCATCGGTTACGCTCGCGAGGATCGCCTTGGCGTCTTGCGACTTCGCGCGCCCCGCCTTTTTCTGGACACTCCGCTTGAGGCGGGCGGGCGCGTGGCGCTCGACCGTGCCGGAGCGAATTACCTCCTCAACGTGCTGCGGCTGAAGAGCGGCGACGACGTGCTCGTCTTCAATGGCCGCGACGGCGAGTGGCGCGCCCGCATGGCCGAGGCCGGCCGCAAGGCGGCGGACCTTGAAATGATGGAGCGCACCCGCCCGCAAACCCAGCCCGCCGACCTCCTCTATTGTTTTGCGCCGCTGAAGCGGCGCGTCTCGACTACATGGTCCAGAAGGCGGTCGAGATGGGGGCGGGCGGCTGAAGCCCGTGTTCACGCGCCGCACGCAGGCCGCGCGGGTCAACCTGGAACGATGCGGGCGAACGCGATCGAGGCGGCCGAGCAGTGCGGCATCCTGTCGATCCCGGCTGTCGAGCCGGATGAGATTTTCCAACGGCGATTGCGGAGCCTGGAGCCCGAGCGTCTGGTCGTGTTCTGCGACGAGGACGCGCCCGTGGCCAGCCCCACCGCCGCCCTCGGACAAGCGGGACCGCCCCGGAAAAGCTCGCCGTGATCGTCGGCCCCGAAGGCGGCTTCGACGACGCGGAGCGATGCGCTCATCCTCGGCCTGCCCCGCGTCGTCCGCGTCTCGCTCGGGCCGCGCGTCCTGCGCGCCGACACGGCGGCGGTCGCTGTGCTGGCCCTCGTCCAGGCGGTTCTCGGCGACTGGCGCTGAGGCCACGGGGCCGACCAACGGCAGGCCCATGCGGCAGGCCCGAAATGACGGCGAGCGTCATCGGCCTCGCGGCGGGTGGCCGGGAGGGCAGGTTCGGCAATGGTTCAAAGAGCCGATTGGTCGAGGGGCGTGGGACGCCGAAACGCTCGATCCTAATTTTGTGTGAGAGCCTTTCGGCGTCCCCGCAGCTCAGGACTTGCGCCAGCCGCGTCCAGGCATTGACACCTGACACGTTCGGCGGTTTCGGTTCGCCCCGGCCCCGCACTCCTGCCTTGGCGCATCGCCTACCGGTTTTCGCCGTCTCGGCTCCTCACCTCGGCCTTACGCTGGACCTCCCAGAGCTCTGCCGTAGTACAGAGCGGCGGGCCTCTGGGGAGCACGCATGCCACGCGGGCGCGACCGCTCCTGCGCCGGTCCGACCTCCCGAGCCTCCGGGCCGCGTAGCCGAGCCGCAGGCGCCGGTCCCTGCCCCACATTCCCGACGCCTCGTGAACGCGCCCCTCGCGGACAGGACAGCCGCGCACCCTAGAACAGAATTAGGAATATTGTAAGGAGAATATTTCTACGCTGCTGGACTCTCCCCCTCGCCGGACCATGAAAAGCCGCCCCACGCCACCACAAGTCCTTGCACGACGGCGTCCCCGCAAGGCCTCATTGCGACCGAGCCGAGCCGCCTACTGATGCGACCTTTTCCGGGCGCGGCCCGTCGGCCGAAGTCGCCCATCTCCACGTCGAGGTCCACATGGCGCGCAACGTTTCCGATACGACGCGATTGGGCGCGCAACGAACTGGTCGCGTCGATCGCCGCCGCAGAAGCCGCGCAAAGCATGGGCGCTCGGCACCGAGCACGAGAAGGTCCCGTTCTACCGCGCCGACGCCTCGCCGGTGCCCTACGCCGGCGAGCGCGGCATCCGAAGCCCTGCTACGATGGGCATCGAGACCGCCTTCGGCTGGAGGCCGATCCGAGGACGGCGAGGCCCTGATCGGGCTCTCCGACCCACGCGGCGGCGCGATTTCGCTGGAGCCGGGCGGCCAGTTCGAACTCCCGGCGCGCCGCTGCGAGACGGTCCACAGACCTGCCGCGAGGTGCAGCGCATCTGACGCCGTCAAGAGGCGTCGCCGAGCCGCTCGGCGTCTCCTTTCTGACACTCGGCATAGCCCCCTCTGGAGACGGGACGAAACGCCTGTGATGCCAAGGGCCGCTACCGCATCATGGCGCGCCTACATGCCGAAGGTCGGCACAGCTCGGCCTCGACATGATGTTCCGCACCGCGACCGTGCAGGTGAACCTCGATTTCGCCTCCGAGCCCGACATGGTGCGCAAACCGCGTCAGCCTCGCGCTGCAACCGATCGCCACCGCGCTTTCGCCAACTCGCCTTTCGTCGAGGGCAAGCCCTCCGGCTTCTCTGCCATCCGCTGCCCACATCTGGCACCGACACCGACCGCGCCGCACGGGCTCGCTGCCCTCGTGTTCGAGCGACGGCTTCGGCTTCAAGGCCTATGTCGACTACGCCCTCGATGTGCCGATGTATTCGTCAAGCGCGGCGGCCGCTATATCGACCCACTCCGGCCGGTCGTTCCGCGCCTCTCATGGCCTGCCCCCTCCCGGCGCTGCCGGGGAGCGGCCGACCCTCAACGACTGGGCCACCACCTGACCACCATTTCCCCGAGGTCCGGCTCAAGAAGTTCCTCGAGATGCGCGGCGCCGATACGGGCCCCTGGCCTCCTGTGCGGCCTGCCCGCGCTGTGGACCGGGCTGCTCTACGACGATGCAGCCCTCGATGCGTCCCGGAGCTGGTGCGCAATTGGATGGGCCGAGGAGCTCGCGCCATCTGCGGGCTCGAGGTGCCGCGGACCTGGCGTTGGACACGCCGTTCCCGCAAGGGCAGCGTCGAAGGCGATGTTGCGCCGGACGTGGTGGCGGATCGCCCTCATGAAGGCCGGGCTCAAGGCCCGCGCCCGGGATCGACTGGGACTGGCCAGGACGAGACCCGCTACCTGGACCAGGCTGGAGCAGATCGCCGCCGACGGGCGGGGACCCCGGCCGAGCGGCTGCTCGACCTTTACCGGGGTCCCTGGAATGGTTCGGTCGAACCGGCGTTCCGGGAGTGCGTCTTTTAAGAAAAAGCAGGGCTGCGCCCGCGGCCCGATCAGGAACCTCCCGCGAAGGGCCTGCGTTTGTCGGGCGAGCGCGGGCCTGCTTCACAAGCGGCATGTCCGTCTTGCGATCCGGCCCGATGCGCACGCGCAAGCCGCGCAGCCCCACCCCTACTTCCGGGAGATTACCCATGAGTTCCGGTCCGCAGACGCTGCCACCGCAGCAACAGGATAGCGCCAGCCGGGCCGGGAGTCGGAGATGACGCCGCAACCGAAGGCCGAGGACCGCGAGTCCCCCGGCTGCGGCAAGCTGGGCGGCGAGGTTGCCCTCATCACCGGCGGCGACAGCGGCATCGGCCGGGCGGTCGCCATCGCCTTCGCGAAGGAAGGCGCGGACTGGCCATCCCCTATTTCAACGAAGACGTGGAGCGCAGGAAAAGAAGAAACAGATCGAGAAGGAAGGCCGCCTCTGCTTGCCGCTCCCGGACCTAGGCGACCGGGCATGTGCCGGCGGGCGGTCGAGCAGTATAGAGGAGTTCGGCAGGCTCGACATCCTGGTCAATAACGCAGCCGAGCAGCACCCCCAGGAAGATACTCGGCAAAATCACCCCTGCGCAGCTCGAACGCACCTTCCGCACGAAATGTTCGCCTATTTCTACATGACGAAAGCCGCGTTGCCGCATCTCAAGGCGGTGCGACCATCGTCAACACGACTCGGTGACGGCTTACAGGGGCAGCCCCAGCTGCTCGACTACTGCCGCGACCAAGGGGGCGATCGTGGCCTTCACCCGCTCGCTGCGCAAGCTGGGGAGCAAGGCATCCGCGTCAACGGGGTGGCGCCGGGGCCGATCTGGACGCCGCTGATCCCTTCCACCTTCGAGCCGAGAGGGTCGCATTCGGGGCCGACGCGCCGATGCAGCGGCCGGGTCAGCCGGAGGAAGTCGCCCCGGCTTCGTCTTCCTGGCCTGCGAGGACACGTCCTACATGACCGGCAGGTCCTGCACCCGAACGGCGGCGAGCCGACCGAGAGCTGATGCGCAGCGAGGGGTCCGCCGAATGGCGGACCCCCTTCGCCTCACGCGACTGAAAGAAGAGATCGTGAAGCTGACTTAGCGTCGCTGCCGGTTCGCTCGGATCGGAACGGCGACATGATCCGGCGCTGCATAAGCGAAGACGAGCATGAGCGCGCACAGCGAGCCGGCGATCATGAAGAGGGCTTCAGCGACGGCTGCGTGGGACGCCAAGCCAAGAGCGCCGAAAGCAAGCGCCAACAAGGTGAAGAAAGCGCTGGCGCGGAGAGCGACGAGACGAGTCATCTGTTCAGCTCCGAAGTCATGGGACAACGTATCAGGCTGAGCGGAGTTCCCCATCGTGCATCGGACGAGACATCGGGCTTTTTGCGTTGGTGCAGAAAAACGGCCCGCATACGTCCGATGCCGAATCCTTATGCTGACGGAGGAGGCGAGCCCAGAACGGAACTCCGCTTTCGGCTTGGCGTTGTTCGCATGTGTCGGCATCGAGCCGATCTTTGAGTGAGGCGAGGAAAGAACCATGCTCGGTTGGGCAATTACATTCCTGATCGTCGCTCTTGTGGCGGCGGTCTTCGGATTCGGCGGCATCGCCGGCACCGCTGTTGAGATCGCAAAGCTGATCTTCTTCGTGGCGATCGTGCTGTTCGCGATCTCAGCCGTGATCGGTCTCCTGCGCGGACGCAGCCCGACGGTCTAGACCAGACGCGACGGACCAAGACCCGCCGCCCGCTGCCAGTCAGGGGGCGGCGTTTTCTCGGGAGCGCCGCTCCTCACGCTTCTGCGTCTCGCCGCGGGATGGTGGGTTTTCCGCCCGGTCGCCATCCTGACCCGCTGGCGTCGAAGCGTTTTGACGCATTGAGCGTCGGCATCTCCTTCCGCGTCGCGCATCAGCTGGACGTTTCGCTCCTCTGCCCATGGCGGATCGCGTGCGCCGCAGGCTGAGCGAATTTTAAGCTCAACGCAGCGCCTCGTTCGCCATTGCGATCGCCCTGGAGCAGGCTTCCTTCGGCATTCACGGACGGAGGGGGAGCTTTCGGCCAGGAACGAACCTCGGCGGAGCGCGTTTCTGAAGGGTTCAGGAAGGTTATCATGGCCTCAACCGCGCTCTCTTTCGTCCTCGGCGCCGTCGCTCCCCTCGCTGGAGTCGCTTGGTTGCTTTACCTCCATTAAATTGCCGCCATTCTCTACAATCGAAAGCATGCGCGCGGGAGCCGCTGCGCCATTCTAGCAACGCGAGCGTCAGCTCCTTCACAGAGCGGCGGCTCGCCAGCATCAAAGAAGCGCCCCGACGCCTCGGAGCATGGACAACATGACGGCAGAGGGCGTCGGCGTCGTCCAGGTCGGAGACGCTTTGCCGGGCGCATCCCGGGGAAACGGGACCTGCGGCCTATGTTCGAACGCGCCGATCAACTACGATCCGCATTTGTCCTCGCATCCGGCGCGGGAAAGCGCCATGCTGCTGCCGCTTTCAACGATGCAAGCTCTTAAGTGTGCTGAGTGGAGTTCGTCATGTCTCATCCGCCCGCTCATTTGCGGGACCCGTCCCGCAAACATGCCGTTTCTCTGATCGAGGCGGGCTTCTGCCAATGCCGTTTCATCATCAGCGAGGGGACGCAGGGCGCCATCTGTTGCGGCGCGCCGACCACGGGCGGCAGTTGGTGCGATTGGCACCGCAGCATCGTCTATGAGGCCGCCCGCGAGCGCGCCAAGCCGCGCGGGGCCGCGACGGGCCAAGCCGCCTGAGCGCTCCCCGCCCTCAGTGCCAGCCCCTGCCGAACCGGCCGGTCGAGTGGGTGATGCTGTAGCCGCAATCGAGACAGATGTAGCGCGTTTCGACGCCGCCTCCGAAGGACTCGACCACCGGGGTCGAGGACACGATCATCAGCCGCGCGTGGGGGAGGGCGCCCATCTCCTTGAGCAACTGCTTGCGGCAGTTCTCGCAGGATTCGCTCGA
Organism: uncultured Alphaproteobacteria bacterium; assembly: GCA_963728675.1. Classification (GTDB taxonomy): domain Bacteria; phylum Pseudomonadota; class Alphaproteobacteria; order Rhizobiales; family Beijerinckiaceae; genus JAJKJG01. Next base: position 39,721 of record CAVSLO010000028.1, read on the forward strand.
CAGGATCATCAGGCGACGGCGCTCGATCACGGAAATCGAAGACCCTTCACGTGCCGTGCCGCGACGACGGCATCCATGCTGCGCGTGCTTCTAGCAGATCCGGCATGCTGCGGTTGCGCCTCCGGCATGCTGCGGATGCGCGTCTTCAGCATGCTGCGATCGCATCCCGCGCAGCGTTTCTTGGTATGTCCATTCAGGCCAAAGGCGCAAGCGGCGCTGCGGGCGTCCGCCTCGCCCGCCGAGCCCGGAACCGCGCCCCGCCGCCGGCATTCTCTACATGTGCGATATCGGCGGACGTGCGCGGGCCGG
>CAVSLO010000029.1:0-40800 GCA_963728675.1 uncultured Alphaproteobacteria bacterium
ACCGGCACATTCGCGGCGCCAAGGGCTTGCGCGGTCCGGATGACGTCGTCGCCGCCGAGCGAATGTCCCACGAGCACGATCGGCCCCGTGTACTCTCCCGACGCGCGCTGCTTGATGAGCATGTCGGCGATCTGAGGCCAAGCCGAATGGTTCACGACCACCGCGTCGACGCCGACAGCCCGCAGCTTGTTGGCGAGGTCGTCCATTCCGTAGGACCAGACGTTCCAAAGGCCGCGCAAAAGAGAGGCGCGCGTCGGCTGCGCCGCAGTCCGGCCCTGCCTCCCGGTCTCAGCGGCTTCCGTCTCCGCGCTCGCAGGCCGGCTCGCATAGGCGGCGCGGCTTCGCGTTGACGCGATCGAAGCCGCGCCGCCTTGCGCGAACCCATCCTGCGCCAGAACGAACGGCGCGAGCGCAAGCGCGAAAGCGCGCCAAAAAACCCGATTCGGCATGGAATCCCCAACCCCAAGCTTGGCCATTCTCGGCACCTGTTCGGCGCCGCTGTCAATGGCCCTGGACATTCGAGCCGAGAGTGATGCAGGAGGGTTACAGTTTGGTAAGGACGTTGACGCCTTGCCGCATACCTGAACAGGAAGCATGCCGAAGCCTGTCATCCGAAAGCGGCTGGTCTTTCACTTCGTCGGCTACGATCCCATGCCGCCGGAGTCGTACCATCAGCGCCTCATCCGCGAACTCGATCGCTTCAAGACGACGTGGGCGGCAGACGCGATGGCCTCGAAGCCCGAGCCGGCGCTCGACGGCGACGCCCTCGCCTGGCGCGTCGGGGCGAGCGGCCCGAACTGGCGCGTCGAGACGGACCATCTCCTGTTCCGGTGGAACGATGTCGTCGCCGGCGCGAACCGCCGACCGGACCGGGAGCGCATTCCGCGCGCGCTCTTGGCCTTCGCGAGTTTCGTGCTTGGAGGGGCGCTCTGGGGCTACCTGCGCACCAGTTGGCGTTACGCCGGGTTCTTCTCTATCCTTACGTGCTGCTCGGCGTGTTCGCGCTCGTGTCCCTTGCCGCCGCCGGTCTGATCGCCCGCTCGGGATGGCCCGGCGCGTGGGGGATTGGGATTGCGGCTGGCCTCGCCCTCTTTCTTGCTCTGCTGCGATGGGCGGCGCCGCGCCTGTCCCTGCCCCTGATGCTGGATGACTGGATCTTTTCGTACGCCTACATTCGCGGCGAGGAGACCCACCTCGGGGAGCGCCTGGAACGCACCGCGCGCGCGCTCGTCGCAGCGACGCGCGGCGACGCCGATGAAATCCTGATCCTGGGCCACAGCCTCGGCGCCGTTCTGGCGATCGACATGCTCGACCGCGCCTTGCGTCAAGACCCCGATCTCGGCCGTCGCGGCCCAGCCGTCGGCTTGGCGACGGTCGGCTCCTCGGTCCTGAAAATCGGGCTGCACCGCGGCGCACGCCGGTTTCGCGCCGCCGTCGCGCGCGTCGCCGCGGAGCCGTCGCTGGTCTGGGCCGACTATCAGGCGCTTCGGGACGTGATGAATTTCTACCGCGCCGACCCTATCGCCGCGATGGGGCTGCCGCCGACGGGCAAGCCGATCGTGCGGCCGGTAAGCCTGCGCAAGATGCTGACGCCCTCGGCGTTCCGGCGCATGCGCCACCGCTTTTTCCGGCTTCATTGCCAGTTCATCAGCGGCAACGACCGCCGGGCCCCTTACGATTACTTCATGCTGATGCTCGGCCCCGTCCCGTTCGAGCGGCAGGCGCTCACGCCGGAGGGCGCGGCCTTGTCGATCGCGGCCGATGGATCGCTCATCGGCGCAAGCGATGCCGAAACCGAGACCGCCACGCCGATCCCGCTGGCGCGGGCGGCCGGCCGATGACGCCGGCCCTCGCCAAGGCGGTCTGGGTCGTCGTCGTCGTCCTCTGGTATGCGATCCGCTACCCGTTCGAGCGCCGCGCCAGAAAGGCCGCCGTCGCGCGCACAGAGCGCGACGCCCGCGAAAAAGTCCTGCTTGGCGTCTCGCTGACGGGCCTCGGCGTTCTGCCCGCGCTTTATGTGGCGACCGGCTTCCCGCGCTTCGCCGATTATCCGTTCCGGCCGGGGCTGGCGTGGCTTGGCCTGATGGCCGCGCTCGCGGCGCTCGTCATGTTCCGCCTCACCCATAAGGCGCTCGGCCGCAACTGGTCGGTGTCGCTCGACGTCCGCGAGCGGCATACGCTGGTGACGGACGGCGTGTACCGGCACGTGCGCCATCCGATGTACACGGCCTTCTGGCTCTGGGCGGTCGCGCAGGCGCTTCTCTTGCCGAACTGGATCGCCGGACCGGCGGGGCTCGTCGGCTTCGGAACGCTCTTTTTCCTCCGCGTCGGCCGAGAGGAGCGAATGATGCTCGACGCCTTCGGCGACGACTACCGCGCCTACATGGCGCGAAGCGCCCGGGTCATTCCTTGGGTGTATTGACGGGCGTTTCGGCCGCCGATCGCTCCACCGCCGCCCCGACAAGCTTCAAGGCGTCCGCGCTGTCCCAGGCCGCCGGGCCGGCGAGGACGCCCAACTCGCAGCCCCGCGGGTCGATGAGCAGCGTGGTGGGCAGCCCGACCGCCTTGCCGACGCGCTTGAGGTCCTGGAACACCTTGGCCTGCGGGGTCGGCGTAATACGCGAGGCTTTGGACGCCCGCCTCCCGCAGCCACGCCTTGGGCCGGTCGAGGTTGCGCGTATCGATGTTGACGGCGACGACCTGGAAGGCGTCGCCGCCGAGATCGGCCTGCAACTTGTCGAGCGCCGGCATCTCCTGCCGGCACGGGACGCACCACGTCGCCCACAGGTTCAGGAGCACGGTGCGGCCGCGGAAGTCGGCCAGCGTCTTGGGCGCGCCGTCGGGCCCCGTGAAGGCGAGGTTTGGAACCGGCGCGGGCGCCCTGGCGGCGTTGAAGGCGGCGACCTCCCCGCGCGCGAGCGGCGCGAGGCGTTCGGCCACGGGCTTCGCGGCCCGGGCACTCCGCGGCGGCGGCGCTGTTGCCCGCGCCGGGCCTCGTCCCGTATAGGGCGACGGCGCCGGCCCCCAGGATCATGACAAGCGCCACGGCGGCGCTGATCGCAAGCGGCAGGCGGGAGCGGGCGGTCGAGGTCGGTCATGCGGTCAACAGGCGGGACATAATGAGCAATCGGATGTGGGGCGGGCGCTTCGCGAGCGCGCCGGCCGAGATCATGGAGGAGATCAACGCCTCCATCGACTTCGACAAGCGCCTGAGCGGCCAGGACATCCGCGGCTCCTTGGCGCACGCCGCCATGCTAGGGGCCACGGGCATCCTGCCCGCGGAGGACGTAGCCGCCATCGAGGGCGGGCTCAAGGCCGTCGCGGCCGAGATCGAAAGCGGCTCCTTCACGTTCTCGCGCGCGCTCGAGGACATCCACATGAACGTGGAGAGCCGGCTCCGCGATCTCATCGGCCCCGCCGCCGGGCGGCTTCACACCGCGCGCTCGCGCAACGACCAGGTCGCGACCGACATGCGGCTGTGGGTGCGCGACGCCCTTGACGCGCTGGACGGCCAGCTTGCCGCTTTCCAAAGCGCGCTCGCCGAGAAAGCGCTTCGCTTCGCGGACGCCGTCATGCCGGGCTTCACCCACCTGCAATCGGCCCAGCCCGTCACCTTCGGCCATCACCTGCTCGCCTACGTCGAGATGGCCGCGCGGGACCGTGGGCGGTTCGCCGACGCCCGCCGGCGCTTGAACGAATGCCCCTTGGGGGCCGCTGCGCTCGCCGGCACGTCGTTCCCGATCGACCGCCACATGACGGCGGAAACACTCGGCTTCGACCGGCCGACCGCCAACTCGCTCGATTCGGTCTCCGACCGCGACTTCGTGCTGGAGACGCTGGCGGCGGCCTCGATCTGCGCCGTCCACCTCTCCCGCTTCGCCGAGGAGATCGTGATCTGGACGACGCCGCAGTTCGCCTTCGTGCGCCTGTCCGACCGCTTCACCACCGGCTCCTCGATCATGCCGCAGAAGCGCAATCCCGACGCGGCGGAACTGGTGCGCGCCAAGACCGGACGCATCGTCGGCGCGCTGCAAGCCCTGCTCGTCGTGATGAAGGGCCTGCCGCTCGCCTACGCCAAGGACATGCAGGAGGACAAGGAAGGCGCGTTCGACGCGCTCCACGCCCTCTCGCTCTGCATCGCCGCGATGGACGGGATGGCGCGGGACATGGAGCCGGACGCGGCGGCCATGAAGCGCTGGGCCGGGGCGGGTTTTTCGACCGCCACCGACCTCGCCGACTGGCTCGTGCGGGTGCTCGAAATGCCGTTCCGCGACGCCCACTACGTCACCGGCCGCCTCGTGGGGCGGGCGGCGGAGCGGGGCGTCGGCCTGGAAGAACTTGACCTCGCGGACATGCAGGCGGTCGAGCCGCGCATCACGGCGGACGTGTTCGGGGTGCTCGGCGTCGAGCAATCCGTGAAAAGCCGCACGAGCTACGGCGGGACCGCGCCCGCCAACGTGCGCGACGCGGCGCAGCGGTGGCTCGATCGCCTTCGGAGCGAGGCATCGAACGGCGACGCGCCCGAGCGCGATGCCGCCGCTAAGCTCTCGCATCCTTAACGCCATGCCGCTATGGTGCGCCGCCTTTCGGAGCTTTCCATGATGCCCGCCTCCTCCGCCGGACGGTCCCTTCTGATCGCCGGCCTCCTCGTTCTCGGGCTCGCGGCCTGCGGCCGGCGCGGGTCCCTCGAACCGCCGCCGGACCCCGCGGCCATCGCGGCCGAGCGGGAGAAGGCGGCGCAGCGGGAGAGGCTCAAGGGCGCGCCGGGCCGCGGCGCGCCGAGCGGCCGATCCGCGCCCGCCCTCGAAGGCGAGACCAACGTTCCGGGCCAAGCGCAGGTCGCGGACGGCGGCGATGCGGACGACCCGGTCGCGGAAGGGCCCGGGGCTTCTCCCACGGCCGCCTTGGGTCCGACGCGCAAGCGGGTGCGCCAGCCGTTCGTGATCCCGAAGGAGCCCTTCATCCTCGACCCGCTGCTCTGAAGACGGGCTCGGATGCGCCACTTCGCCTACCGGAACGGCGTGCTGCACGCCGAGGACGTCGATCTCCGCGCCTTGGCCGAGGGCGTCGGCACGCCGTTCTACTGCTACGCCAGCGCCACGCTCGAACGGCACTACCGGGTCTTCGCCGACGCCTTTTCCGACGCGGACGCGCTCGTCTGCTTCGCCATGAAGGCGAACTCCAATCAGGCGGTGCTGCGCACCCTCGCCCGGCTCGGCGCCGGCATGGACATCGTGTCGGGGGGCGAGCTGAGGCGCGCCCTGGCGGCGGGCGTTCCGGGCGAGCGCATCGTGTTCTCGGGCGTCGGCAAGACGCGAGAGGAAATGGCGGCGGCGCTGGCGGCCGGCATCCTCTGCTTCAACGTCGAAAGCGAGCCGGAACTCGTGGCGCTGTCCGAGGTCGCGGCGTCAACGGGCCTGCTCGCCCCGGTCTCGATCCGGGTCAACCCGGACGTGGACGCCAGGACGCACAAGAAAATCTCAACCGGCAAATCCGAGAACAAATTCGGCATCCCGATCACGCGCGCCCGCGATGTGTACGCCGAAGCGGCGGCATTGCCGGGCTTACGGGTCGCCGGGGTGGACATGCACATCGGCAGCCAGATCACCGATCTGGAGCCCTTCGACAACGCGACCCAGCTTCTGGCCGAGCTCGCCCGCGACCTGATGGGCGCGGGGCACAAGCTGCATCACATCGACCTCGGCGGGGGCCTCGGGATTCCCTACCAGGCGGACGATCCGCCCCCGCCCGACCCGGCGGCTTACGCCGCCATCATCAAGCGCCACACGCGGGACCTCGGCCTCAAGCTCATCTTCGAGATCGGGCGCATGATCGCCGGCAACGCGGGCATCCTGGTCACGCGCGTGGTTTACGTGAAGGCGGGCGAAGGCAAGACCTTCGTGATCGTCGACGCCGGCATGAACGACCTCATCCGCCCGACGCTCTACGACGCCCACCACGACATTTTGCCCATCGTGGAGCCGCCCGCCGACGCGCCGCGGCTGGTCGCGGACGTGGTCGGCCCCGTGTGCGAGAGCGGCGACTACCTGGCGCTCTCCCGCGACATGCCGAAAATCCGGCCCGGCGACCTCCTGGCCGTGATGACGGCGGGCGCCTACGGCGCGGTCCAGGCCAACACCTACAACACGCGCCCCCTCGTGCCCGAGGTGCTGGTCCGGGGCGCGGACCACGCCGTTGTCCGGCCACGGCCGAGCTATGAGGAGTTGATCGGGCTTGACCGTGTGCCGGAGTGGCTGGCCTGACGGGAACGCCGTTGTGGCTGCTTCGCGCGCACGCCGTGCGGATCGTCGGATCAAGGGGCGCAGCCCCTAGGAGCGCACCCGCACCGACACGCTGCTGGTGAACGTCGTAGGCTCGTTCATCATTGGTTTCTTCGCCACGCTCACCGGCCCGGATGGGCGTATCATGGTTCGCACGGAAGCCCGGCAATTTGTAATGGTTGGCCTGTGCGGCGGCCACACCACGTTTCGTCATTCAGCCTGCAAACCCTTAATCTGGTGCGGGACGGCGAGATCGGGCGTGCCGCGGCCAATGTCGCGTCGTCCTCAGCGCGATGCCTTTGGTCGGTCTGGCTCGGCCACATCGCGGCAACGTCTCTCAACCAACTCAAGGGAACCTGACGATGGAAATCCCACGCGACGCCATGCTGCTGCGCATATTCATCGGGGAGGATGATAAGTGAGCACGGCCGCCCGCTTTACGAGGCCATCGTGCTCAAGGCCCGCGAGATGCACCTGGCCGGAGCCACCATCCTGCGCGGGCCGATGGGATACGGTCATTCCAGTCGATTGCACACGGCCAAAATCCTGCGTCTCTCCGAGGATTTGCCCATCGTCGTCGAAATCGTGGACAGCGAGGAGAAAATCAGCGGGTTCCTGCCCGCGCTCGACGCGATGATGGGCAGCGGTCTCGTCACTCTCGAACGGGTCCAGGTGCTCCAGTACGGCCCGAACCACAAGGGTGCGGCGCCGTGAGGTCAGAAGCCGAAGCGCCTTTCACCAGCTCGAAGCTGGCCCAGGTCCCGCGCGGGGTCTGGGCGCTCGGGTTCGTCAGCATGTTCATGGACCTCTCGTCCGAGATGATCCATGCCCTGCTGCCGGTCTATCTCGTCACTGTGCTCGGCGCCTCGGCCCTCACGGTCGGGTTTATCGAAGGCATTGCGGAGGCCACCGCCGACATCACCAAGATTTTCTCCGGGGCGCTGTCCGATCGGCTCGGCAAGCGCAAGCTGCTGGCCGCGATCGGTTATGGGCTCGCCGCGTTCGCTAAGCCGGTCTTTCCCCTCGCCAGCTCGGTCGGCTGGCTGGTGGCGGCGCGGTTCATTGACCGGGTGGGGAAGGGGATACGGGGCGCGCCTCGTGACGCGCTGGTGGCGGACATTGCACCCGCGCACCTTCGGGGCGCGAGCTTCGGCCTACGCCAGTCGCTCGATACGGTCGGCGCATTTCTCGGCCCGCTTGCCGCCATCGCCCTGATGGCGCTCACGGCCGACAATTTCCGCCTGGTGTTCTGGGCCGCTGTCATTCCTGCGTTCATTGCGTTCGCACTGATGGTGTTTGGAGTCGAGGAACCCACGCAGCATGAAGCGGCGGCGAGGCCCCATCTGCGGCTCGCGGACGCGACGCGGCTCACAGGCCCGTTCTGGGCCGCAGTCGCTGTCGCGACCATGCTGACGCTCGCCCGATTTTCCGAGGCGTTCCTGGTGCTGCGGGCGCAGAACGTCGGCCTGTCGATCGCCCTTGTCCCAGCCGTGGTGGCTGTCATGAACGTCGTCTATGCTCTCGCGGCCTACCCGGCGGGCGTGCTCTCCGACCGCCGCGGCAGGGGCGGGGTCCTCGCGGCTGGCGTGGGGTTCCTGATCGGAGCTGATCTCATCCTCGCGCTCGGCCCCACGATCCCGCTCGTGATGCTCGGCGTGGTGTTCTGGGGGCTGCACATGGGGTTCACGCAAGGGCTCCTCGCTACCCTCGTCGCCGACACCGCCCCGGCCGAGCTGCGCGGCGCCGCATTCGGCGTGTTCAATCTCGCGGGCGGAATTGCGATGCTGGCGGCGAGCATGGTCGCCGGGGCGTTATGGGATGCCTACGGCCCGGCTGCGACCTTCCTTGCCGGAGCCGCGCTCGCCGCGGTCGCGCTCATTGGCCTTCTGGTCACATATCCGCTGCGAAGTTCGTGATTTTCCCACATGCGCGGAGCCCACTCCTCAGGTTCAAGAGAGCTCGCCGCAAATCCGATGCAAGCCGCATGAAATCCCGCCTGACGCATGCGCGGCCGTCGAGCCGATTCCCGAAACGATCATAGGACGCACTCAATGGCGACAACCTCGACGGCGCGTGCGCCCTGGTGGACGTTGGCGGCGCCCGTGTTGGCGGCGGCGGCGAGCATGGGGACGCTCTTCGGTCCTCCTGTCGCCGGCTGGGTCTCGGCCCTCGTCGGCGCCGTCCTGATCGCCGCGGTGTTCGCGGCCGTCTACCACGCCGAGGTCGTCGCGCACCGGGTGGGCGAACCCTTCGGCACCCTGGTGCTGGCCGTCGCCGTGACCGTGATCGAGGTCGCCCTGATCGTGTCCGTCATGCTGGAAGGCGGGCCGGACAAGGCCGGGCTCGCCCGCGACACGGTGTTCGCGGCCGTGATGATCGTCTGCAACGGCATCGTGGGCCTGTGTCTGCTGGCCGGCGGCGTGCGTCACCACGTGCAAGGCTTTCAGCTCCACGGCGCGCTCGCCGCCCTCGCGGTTCTCGCCGCGCTGACCGTGCTCACGCTCGTCGTGCCGAACGTGACCACGAGCACGCCTGGGCCTGTGTTGAGCCCCTCGCAACTCGTGTTCGCGGGCGCGTTCTCGCTCGTGCTCTACGGCGCGTTCGTGTTCGTCCAGACCGTGCGCCACCGCGACTATTTTCTGCCGCCGCACGTAGGCGGCGATGAGGAGCATGCGCCGCCGCCCTCCGGCCGGGCGGCGCTCGTCAGCCTCGGCCTTCTGCTCGTCGCGCTCGTCGCCGTGGTCGCCCTCGCCAAGGCGCTCTCGCCGACGCTTGAGCGCCTGGTCAATCAGGCCGGAGCCCCGAAGGCCGTGGTCGGCGTCGTCATCGCCGCCCTCGTCCTCATGCCCGAAGGGCTGGCGGCGCTCCGGGCGGCGCGCCTGAACCGGCTGCAAACCAGCATGAACCTGGCGCTCGGCTCGGCGCTCGCGAGCATCGGCCTGACGCTTCCGGCGGTCGCCGCGGTCTCCATCGCGCTGGGCCAACCGCTCGTCCTGGGGCTCGGCGCGACGGAGACCGTTCTGCTCGCGCTCACCCTGCTGGTCTCGGTGATCACGCTCGGGACCGGCCGGACGACGGTGCTTCAAGGCATCGTGCATCTGGTCATCTTCGCGGATTTTCTGTTCCTCGCCGTGGTGCCGTGAGCCTGCAAACCAGAGGGTTCTCGCCTAGATGAGCGCGGAGCGACGATCGCGCGCCGTGCGGCGCGCGATCCGGAGGAGGCGGTGCCTGCGCGGATTTAGCCTGCTGGTCAGCGCGGTGGACCCTTGCTACCGTTCGGCGGGGCGGCGCGCGTTGGCGCGCGAAGGAGACGTTGACGCATGAGCGACAGCCCGCGCCCTGACGCGGCCCGGTCCCCCGGAGGACCGCCCAATCCCATGCGCCGGCTCGACGACCTCGTCGGGCGGGCGCGGCTTGCGTTGTGGTGGGAGCGGATCTGGCCGGCGCTGTGGGGTCCGCTCGCGGTCGCCCTCGTGTTCGTCGCGGCCTCGTGGCTGGGCTTGTGGCTCGACCTGACGCCGATGGCGCGCATGGCCGGCGTCGGCCTGTTCGGCCTCGCCTTCCTCGCCAGCCTGTGGCCGTTCGTGCGGCTTCGGTCGCCGGACCGCGGCAGGGCGCTCGACCGGCTCGACCGCGACTCGGGCCTCAAACACCGGCCCGCCCGCGCCCTGGAGGACACCCTGGCGCTCGGGTCGGACGACCCCGGCGCGCGGGCGCTGTGGGATCTGCACCGCCGCCGCGCCGAGGCGGTCATCGGAAAACTTCGCGTCGCTCCGCCGAGCCCCGGCATGGCGCGCCGCGACCGCTATGCGCTGCGCGCCGCCGCCGTCGTCACCGTCGCGGCGAGCGCTTTCATCGCCGGCCCCGAGATCGGCGCGCGCCTCCGCGCCGCCTTCGACTGGCGCGCCCCGGCGGCGGCGCCGAGTTTCCGGATCGACGGCTGGATCGATCCGCCCCTCTACACCCGCCTGCCGCCGCTGATGATCGACCTCGCGGCGGGCGAGCAGCGCCTGCGCGCGCCGATCAAATCGACGCTCGTCGTCCGCATCGCCGGGAAGGGCGACGTGACCGTGACGCCCGGAGCGGGCCTGAGCCCCCTCCCCGCCCCCGAGAACCCGCGCCCGGACCTGCGCGAGCAGCGCTTCCGGCTCGATGGCGACGCCGACCTGTCCGTCCGCACCGGGCTCGCCAGCGGCCTGCGGCTCGCCGTCGAGGCGATCCCCGACCACCCGCCCGAGATCGCGTTCGCGGGTCCGCCCGAGACGAACCTGCGCGGCACCTTCAACCTCGCCTACCGGGCCAAGGACGATTACGGCATCGTCGCGGCCGAGGGACTGGTCGAGGGCGGAGGGCGGCGCTCGCTCGCCCCGCCGCCGCGCATCGCGCTGGCGCTCCCGGCCGACAGCCACGGCGAGAGCGACACTCGCACCACCGTCGACCTCACGCAGCATCCCTGGGCCGGCGCGCGCGTAAAACTGACGCTCGTCGCCAGGGACGAGGCCGAGCAGGAGGGGCGCAGCGAAACCATCGACTTCACCTTGCCGCAGCGGCCGTTCACGAAGCCGCTCGCCCGCGCGCTCGTCGAGCAGCGCCGCACCCTGATCCTCGACCCAGACGACCGGCGCCGCGTCCAGACGGCGCTCGACGCGCTCTTGATCGCGCCGGATCGCTACACGCCGGAGTGGGGCGTGTTCCTCGGGCTGCGCACGGCGGCGGAGCGTCTGCGCAAGGCCAAGGGCGACGCCGACCTCGTCGAGGTGGCGGACTGGCTCTGGGCCATGGCCCTCCAGATCGAGGACGGCGGCCTCTCGGACGCGGAGCGCGAGCTGCGCGCCGCCCAGGAGCGTTTGCGCGAGGCGCTCGACCGCAACGCCGACCCGGAGGAGATCAATCGCCTGACTCAGGAACTGCGCCAGGCGATGGACCGCTTCCTGCGCGAGTTCGCCGAGCGCATGGAGCGCGACCGCCAGCAAGGGCAAAACGACCCGACACGGCAGGCCGACCGCACCATCACGCAGGACGACCTCAACCGCATGCTGAACCAGATGGAAGAGGCCATGCGGCGCGGCGACGTGGCGGAGGCGCAGCGCCTCCTCGACCAGTTGCGGAACATTTTGGAAAACCTTCAGACCGCTCGGCCGGGCAACCGCATGAGCGATCCGCTCGCCCGCGAGATGAGCCGGTCGATGGAGGACTTGGACAACCTCGCCCGCGACCAGCAGCAGCTCCGCGACGAGACCTTCCGCCAGGGCCAGGAGCGGCGCATGCAGGACGGCCGCCGTCCGGGCGACCGCCAGCCGGGCCGGCAGGGACAGCAGCGCGGCCCGCAGGGGCAGCGCGGTCAGCAGCCTCAAGCAGGCGAGCAGGCGGAGAACGGCGAGAACGGCGAACAGGACGGCCAGGGGCTCGGCCGGCGGCAGCAGGCGCTGCGCGACCGCTTGCAGGAGCTTCAGCGGCGCATGCAGGGGCTCGGCATGCAGGGCGAGCAGGGCCTCGACGACGCCGAGCGCGCCATGCGCGAGGCCGAGGGCTCGCTCGGCCAGGGCCAGAACGGCCCCGCCGTCGACGCGCAGGGCCGGGCTCTGGAGGGTCTGCAGCGCGGCATGCAGGGCATGGCCCAGCAGATGCAGCAGATGATGGGCCAAGGCGACGGCGCGGAGCAGGCCGGCGACCAGCCCGGCCAGGGCCAGCCGAACGCGCGCGGCCAGACCGGCCAGCGCGACAACGATCCGCTCGGACGCCCGACCCGCGGCCGCGACTTCTCCGACGGTCGGGTGCGCGTGCCGACGGCCGACGAATCCGCCGTCGAGCGGGCGCGGCGGATCATGGAGGAGCTGCGCCGCAAGCTCGGTGACCCGAGCCGCCCGCGCGAGGAGCTTGACTATTTCGAGCGGCTTTTGCGGCGAAACTGACGCGATCGGCCCTCGCGACAGAGTGGCCGCGCCCTCACAGCGCTAGGCAAGGACACGGAGTCCGAAGGAGAGACCCGCCGTGAACGGAAACGCGTTTGTCACCGTCGCGGTCGTCGCCGTAGCGATCGTCCTGTTGCTGGGGCTCGCCAACATGATGCGCGGCGGCAGCCCCAACACGTCGCAGCGGCTCATGCGCATGCGCGTGCTGCTCCAATTCGTCGCCATCGTCATCATCATGGGCGTGTTGTGGTGGCGCGCGGCATGATCGCAGCGCTCACGTGTGCTGCTCGCGCGCAGCTCGATCGTGGCGTCGGCCCGCTGTCCGACGTCCTCATGGGTTGAACCGCTTGGAGGCCGGCATGGTCGTCTTGAACCGCATCTACACCCGCACCGGCGACGACGGCACGACGGGCCTCGCCACCGGCGAGCGCCGCAAAAAATTCGACCTGCGCATCGAAGCCTACGGCACCGTGGACGAGACCAACGCCTGCATCGGGCTGGCGCGCGTGCACACGGGCCATGACCTCGCGATCGACGACATGCTCGCCCGCATCCAGAACGACCTCTTCGACCTCGGGGCCGACCTCGCCACCCCGAGAGGGCAAGCCCCTGCGCACCGAGCCGCTGCGCATCGTCGAGGCCCAGGTCGAACGGCTGGAGCGCGAGATCGACGGCCTCAACGAGCACCTCGCGCCCTTGCGCTCGTTCGTGCTGCCGGGCGGGACGCCGGCCGGGGCGGCGCTCCATCTTGCCCGCACCGTCTGCCGCCGGGCCGAGCGCCTCGTTGTCGCCCTGGCCGGGACGCCGGAGGAAACGGTCTCTCCGGCCGTAGTCAAATACCTGAACCGCCTGTCCGACTTCCTGTTCGTGGCCTCGCGCGCCGTGAACGATCACGGCAATCGTGACGTGTTGTGGGTGCCGGGCCAGAACCGGTGATTGTTTGGGCCGCTCCCCACCTCTCCCCCTGGGGGAGGTCGAGCGCCGCCGGAGGCGGCGACCGGGTGAGGGGCGAGCCCTTTTCGGACACGGCGCTCCCCTCACCCGGACGGCTCACGTCGTCTCGACCTCCTCCCCTTGGGAGAGGCGAGTGGGTCTGCTCCGTCACGTTGACAATTCGGCGACGCCGTCGTTAGGTCCGCTCGCCTGTTTTCCGGTCCCGGCGGAGCCGGCGCGCCTTTCGCGTGCGCAGCCGGCCCCTTCGCCGGCCCACAAGGACTTGAACGCATGAAGATCCTCGTGCCCGTCAAGCGGGTGGTCGACTACAACGTCAAGATCCGGGTCAAGGCCGACGGCTCGGGCGTCGAGCTCGCCAACGTCAAGATGTCGATGAACCCCTTCGACGAGATCGCCGTCGAGGAGGCGATCCGGCTGAAGGAGAAGGGCAAGGCGACCGAGATCGTCGCCGTCTCGATCGGCCCGCAGCAGGCCGCCGAGACCATCCGCACCGCGCTCGCCATGGGCGCCGACCGCGGCATCCTGGTCAAGACCGACCAGACCGTCGAGCCGCTCGCCGTCGCCAAGATCCTCAAGGAGGTCGTCGAGCAGGAGAGCCCGCAGCTCGTCATCCTCGGCAAGCAGGCGATCGACGACGACGCCAACCAGACCGGCCAGATGCTCGCCGCGCTGCTCGGCTGGCCGCAGGGCACCTTCGCCTCCAAGGTCGCAGTCGGCGGACGGCATCGATCGACGTGACCCGCGAGGTCGACGGCGGCCTGCAGACGGTCGGCCTGAAGCTGCCGGCCATCGTCACCACCGACCTGCGCCTCAACGAGCCGCGCTACGCCGCGCTGCCCAACATCATGAAGGCCAAGAAGAAGCCGCTCGACGAGACGACGCCCGAGGCGCTCGGCGTCGACGTCGCGCCGCGGCTCAAGGTGCTGAAGACCGCCGAGCCCGGCGGGCGCAAGGCCGGCGTCAAGGTCGGCTCGGTGGCCGAACTCGTTGAGAAGCTGAAGGACGAAGCGGGCGTGCTCTGGAGTCCCGGCCGGTTTGCAGGATTCACGATGACGACGCTTCTCATCGCCGAGCACGACAACGGCGTCCTCGAAGGACGCGACCGCCAAGGCGCTCACCGCCGCCAAGGCCCTGGGCGCGCCCGTCCACGTCCTGGTCGCCGGCTCGAACGCGCGCGGCGCCGCCGAGGCCGCCGCCAAGCTCGACGGCGTCGAGAAGGTGCTGCTCGCCGACGACGCCCGCTACGACCACATGCTCGCCGAGCCGACTGGCGGCGCTGATCGCGTCGCTGGCCGGCCCTACGACGCGATCGTCGCCGCCGCGACCACGACCGGCAAGAACGTCATGCCGCGCGTCGCCGCGCTGCTCGACGTGATGCAGGTCTCCGACATCATCAAGGTGGTCGCGCCCGACACCTTCGAGCGGCCGATCTACGCCGGCAACGCCATCCAGACCGTGCAGGCGACCGACGCCAAGAAGGTGATCACGGTGCGCACCGCGGCCTTCCAGGCGGCCGGCGAGGGCGGCTCGGCGGCCCCGATCGAGACCGTGCCGGCCGCCGCGCCGACGCCGGCGGCTCGACCTTCAAGGGCGAGGAGATCGCCAAGTCCGACCGGCCGGAGCTGACCTCGGCCCGGATCATCATCTCGGGCGGCCGCTCGCTCGGCTCGGCCGAGAACTTCAAGAAGTACATCGAGCCGCTCGCCGACAAGCTCGGCGCCGCGATGGGCGCCTCGCGCGCCGCGGTCGATGCCGGCTACGCGCCGAACGACTGGCAGGTCGGCCAGACCGGCAAGGTGGTGGCGCCCGACCTCTACATCGCGGTCGGCATCTCGGGCGCGATCCAGCACCTCGCCGGCATGAAGGATTCCAAGGTGATCGTCGCCATCAACAAGGACGAGGAGGCGCCGATCTTCCAGGTCGCCGACTACGGCCTCGTCGGCGACCTCTTCACCATCCTGCCGGAGCTCGAGAAGGAGCTGGCGAAGGCCGGGAGCTAGAGCGTGACGGCGTCGACCGAGCTGAACGTCAGCTCGGCGCGGACTGGACTGCTCGGACGGACGTCGAGGCGCGAGCGATGGCCATCGAGATCAAGACGATCGGCGTCATCGGCGCCGGCCAGATGGGCAGCGGCATCGCCCAGGTCTGCGCGCTCGCCGGCATCGACGTGCGGCTGAACGACGTCCGCGAGGAGCGCATCAACGCCGGGCTCGCCACCATCGACGGCAACATGGCCCGCCAGGTCGCGCAAGGGCACGATCACCGACGCCGACCGCCAGCGCGGCGCTCGAGCGCATCAAGCCCGCGCCGTCGACCTACGAGGATCTCGCCGGCTGCGACCTCGTCATCGAGGCGGCGACCGAGAACGAGGAGGTCAAGCGCAAGATCTTCTCAAGCGCTCTGCCCGTGCCTGCAGCCCGGACGCGATGCTCGCCACCAACACCTCGTCGATCTCGATCACGCGGCTCGCCGCCGTCGACCGACCGGCCGGAGCGGTTCATCGGCATCCACTTCATGAACCCGGTGCCGCGTGATGCAGCTCGTCGAGCTGATCCGCGGCATCGCCACCGAGGACCCGACCTACGAGGCCGCCAAGGCAGTTCATCGCCCAGCCTCGGCAAGACCGTCGACGGTGGCCGAGGATTTCCCGGCCTTCATCGTCAACCGCATCCTGCTGCCGATGATCAACGAGGCGATCTACACCCTCTACGAGGGCGTCGGCTCGGTCGAGGCCATCGACACCGCCATGCGGCTCGGCGCCAACCACCCGATGGGCCCGCTGCAGCTCGCCGACTTCATCGGCCTCGACACCTGCCTGTCGGTCATGCAGGTGCTGCACGAGGGCCTGGCCGACTCCAAGTACCGCCCCTGCCCGCTGCTGGTGAAATACGTCGAGGCCGGCTGGCTCGGCCGCAAGACCAAGCGCGGCTTCTACGACTATCGCGGCGAGAAGCCGGTCCCGACGCGCTGACCCCCACGCGAGGGCGCTTGGACGGTTTACGGGCTGTGCGGCTGAGCAGCGCGGAGTTGCTCGCACGTGTTTCTCAAACGCAAGGCCAGCCGCAGCTGATCTTAACGGCTCAGGACTCGTTGTCGTGCGGCGGCGGCGACCTGTCAGGCGCTGTTCAACGCCTGCGCGGCGCAGGGCGGCGCGGGCTTGGGCCACTCCGCCCTGGTGCGCGCCCTCGAACTCATGACCAACCACAACATCGGCGGCAGAGCAGAATCGGCTCAAGTTGGGCTGCTCTCAGATGAGCCGACCTTTGTCTGGCGGCTACTTAACCTCAACCTGTAGAGGCTTGCCCTTGTCGACGATGTAAACGCTCAAGAGCTTCAGCGGCTTCTCGCCTATCACTTTGTAGCCCGCATGAGGGACTTCGCGTTTGTTGTTGCCGACGCTCCCCGTCACCCGCGCCTGGGGCTCCTGGCCTGGAATCTGAACCATCGCTCCTTCGAGCACGTAAAAGACCTCATCGCCATAGTGGAAGTGGCGAACTGACGTAGAACCCGGAGGGGCTTCCAGAAGGCTGACGACAACCTCCTTGCCTTCCACGCCGGTCAGATCCATACGGCTGAGTTCGGTTCGCTTCAGCTCTTGCGCCGACGCCGGTACGGCGACGCCACTGGCGAGCGCAACGCTGCACAGCGCCTCGGCAAATCCGTGCAACCGAAACATGATCGGGCTCTCCCATCATTGAGACGGCATCATCGCACATCAAGCTGGGGCGGCGACCGCCAATCTTGACCGCCCGGCATGGCCTGAGCATCTTCGTTCGCGGCAAACCCCGCACAAAGACGGCGGCGCTCCTCATCCCGCGCTTGCCTCAAAACCGGCCGCCTCGATGGCGGCCACGGCGCAGGCCTCGTCGTTGTCGGACGTGTCGCCGCTGATGCCGACGGCCCCGACGAGGTCCCCGCCCGCGTCCTGGATCAGGACGCCCCCCGGCACGGGCACGACCTTGCCCCGTGCAAGGGTGTTGACGGCATCGACGAAGTAGGCCTGCTCCTGCGCCCGCTTGAAGATCGCGCGCGAGCCCATGCCGAGCGCCAGCGCGCCGTAGGCCTTTCCGTGCGCGATCTCGGAGCGCAACAGGCTCGTCCCGTCCTGCACGGCCGCCGCCTTGAGGCAGCCTCGGGCGTCGAGGATGATGATGGCGAGCGGCTTCAACCCTAAAGAAGCGCTTTGCCTCAACGCCGCATCGAGAATGGAACGGGCCACATCCAACGTCAGCAGCGCCATGCGCGTTCCTCCAAACAAGTCAGTTCGCCGTGTCCGGCGCGAGCGCCGCGCCGTTTTGGGTCCGATGCCGATCGAGACTCATGGCGAGGACGCGCGCCGCGTGCAGCGCGTGGCGTCCCGCGCCGTCGGCGATCTGATGCCGGCACGAGGTGCCGTCAGCCACGATGAGCGTCTCAGCGCTCGCTTTGCGCACGGCCGGGAGCAGCGACAACTCGCCCATCGCCATCGAGACCCCGTAGGTGTCGGCGCCATAGCCGAAGGCGCCGGCCATGCCGCAGCAACTCGATTCGATCGGCTCCACCTCAAGGCCGGGAATGAGCCGCAGCGCCTGCTCGACCGGCTTGAACGCGCCGAATGATTTCTGGTGGCAATGCCCGTGCACCACCGCCTTCGGGGCGATGGGCGCGAGCGGCAAATTCAGGCGCCCCGGCTTCGCTTCGCGCACCAAGAACTCTTCGAGCAGGAGGGCGCTGTCCGCCACGCGCTTCGCGTCGTCGTCCGACCGCATGGAGAGGAGTTCGTCGCGCAGCGTCAGGAGGCAGCTCGGCTCCAGGCCGATGATCGGGACGCTGCGGGCGGCGTAGCCGGACAGGGCGGCGACGACGCGGTCAAGCTCGGCCCGCGCCTCGCGGACCAACCCGGCGGACAGGAAGGTGCGGCCGCAACAGAGCGGGCGGCCGCCCTCCGCGGGCCGGGCGAGATGGACCCGGTAGCCGCCCGCCGTAAGCACTTTGAGCGCGGCGTCCAGGTTCTCCCGCTCGTAGATGCGGTTGAAGGTGTCGGCGAACAGGACGACCTCGGGGCCGCTCTCCGGCCCGAACGCCGTCTCGCGCGGAGAAAACACGTCGCGCCGCCACGCGGGAAGGGCGCGCTGCGCGCTGATGCCGGCGACGCGCTCCGTCAGCCGCCGCAGCAGGCCGCTTCGGTTGCGCAGATTGACGAAGGGGGCCAGCGCCGAGGCAGCCGCGGCATAACGGGGAAAGTAAGCGACGAGACGGTCCTGGAAGGAGAGGCCGTACTTCTCCGCGCGGGCCGCCAGGACCTCGATCTTCATCTTGGCCATGTCGACGCCGGTCGGACATTCGCGCCGGCAGCCCTTGCAGGACACGCACAGCTTGAGCGTCTCCATCACCCCGTCCGAGGTGAAGGCGTCGGGCCCGAGCTGACCGGAGATGGCGAGACGCAACGTGTTGGCGCGGCCGCGCGTGACGTCGCGCTCGTTGCGGGTCGCCATGTAGGACGGGCACATGACGCCGCCCTGAAGTTTTCGGCAGGCGCCGTTGTTGTTGCACATCTCGACGGCGCCCTGGAAGCCGCCGGCCGCCCCCGGAAAGGCGGACCAGTCGAGCGCCATTGTCCTGTCGTCCACCTGGTAGCCCGGCGGGTAGCGGAACAGCGAACGGTCGTCCATGCGCGGCGCGTGGACGATTTTTCCCGGATTGAGAACGTCATGCGGATCGAAGCGCGCCTTCACCTGCTCGAAGGCCCTTACCAGACGCGAGCCGAACATCGGCTCGTGAAACTCGGAGCGCACGATGCCGTCGCCGTGCTCGCCGGAGTGCGAGCCCTTGTACGCCCGCACCATCGCGAAAGCCTCCTCCGCGATGGCGCGCATGGTTTTCACGTCTTTTTCAAGCTTCAGGTTCAGCACGGGCCGAACGTGCAGGCAGCCCTCCGAGGCGTGGGCGTACCAGGTGCCCGTCGTCCCGTGCTTCTCGAAGATGGCCGTCAGGCGCTCGGTGTAATCCGCGAGATGGGGCAGCGGAACGGCGCAGTCCTCGATGAACGAGACCGGCTTGCCCGCCTGCTTCATCGACATCATCACGTTGAGCCCCGCCGTGCGGAACTCCGCGAGGGCGGCTTGCAGCGCCGGCTCGGCGACCTCGACGACGCCGCCCCACCGCCGCGGGGGCCGGTCCCAGCCGAAGCCGAGATCGCGCATCAGTTCGTCGAGCCGCTTCAGGCGGCGCAGGTTCTCGGCCTGGTCCTCCTCGGCGAACTCGACGATCAGCAGGGCGTCCGGGTCGCCGCGCACCACCGTCTCAACGGTCGGCCGGAACATGGCGATGTCGCGCCCGAGGGCGATCATCGTGCGGTCCACGAGTTCGACCGCGATCGGACGCAGGGTGACGAGGTGCTGCGCCGCGTCCATCGCCTCATAGAAGCTGCCGAAATGGCAGACGCCGAGCACCCGGTTGCGGATCACCGGCCAGAGCTTGAGTTCGACCTGGATGGTGAAGGCGAGCGTCCCCTCCGAGCCAACGAGCACGTGGGCCATGTTGTTGGTCGGCCCGTTCGGCACGAGCGCGTCGAGATTGTAGCCGCCGACCCGGCGCTGCACCTTCGGGAAGCGCGCCTCGACCTCCGCGGCCTCGCGCTCGCCGAGCGTCAGCAGATCGCGGAAGAGGTCGCGCCCCGGCGCGTCCACGTTGAGGCGCGCCAGGTCGCGCGAGACGGGCCCGAAGCGCAGCAGCGCGCCATCCGCGAGAGCAGCCTCCATGGACAGCGTGTTGTCGCGCATCGTGCCGTAGCGCAGGGAGCGGCCGCCGCAGGAGTTGTTGCCGGCCATGCCGCCGATCGTCGCCCGCGAGGCCGTCGAGACGTCGACGGGAAACCACAATCCGTGCGGCTTGAGCTGACGGTTGAGGTCGTCGAGCACGATGCCGGGCTCGACGACGCAGGATCGATTTTCGACATCGAGCGACAGGATGCGGTTCAGGTGCTTGGACGTGTCGACGACGAGGCCGCTGTTGACGGTCTGGCCGCACTGCGACGTGCCGCCGCCGCGCGGCGTGACCGGGACGCCTTCGTCGCGCGCGATCGCGAGCGCGGCGAGCGCCTCCTCGGTCGTGCGCGGGACGACCACCCCGAGCGGCATGATCTGGTAAAACGAGGCGTCGGTCGCATAGCGGCCGCGGTTGAAGGCGTCGAACAGGACGCCGCCCGTGACCTCCCGCCCGAGGCGGGCGGCGAAAGCGTCAATCGGGGCGGAGCCCGGCGAAGCGGATGCCCGTGATAGCGTCACCCGATCGGCTCCCATGCACAAGGGGTGAACGACGTTGCATTCATCGCAAAGGTCTTGCAAGCAAGAATTTTGCTGCGCTGCATTCAAGCTGGCGGGCGAAAACGCTTCGCCTGTGTCGGGCGCCAGCTTCGGGACTGGCCGGAGCCCAGCAAAGCGGGCGCGGGGCTTGCTGTCTCATAAGGACGGCGGCGCGCTCGAACGGTGTCGCTCAGTCGCCGACTGAGGCCGCCCCGGATGTCCTGGTCGCTCGAAAATGCTCGCACGCGGCCTCGCATTTGTTCCGCATGTGCTCGAACATGAGCAGACCAAGCTCTTCGCCCGCGCGCCGGCGCAGCGCGTCGACCATGGCTTCATGTTCACGCATCGCCTCGCTCCACCGGCTGCGATGAAGGTTCGCCGCATAGCGAATCCGCCCGATCAGCGCATTGTAGCTTGCGTAAGCCGATCGCAGGATCAAGTTTTGAGATGCCTCGACGATGGCCTCGTGAATTTTCTGATTCAACTGAAAGTATTCGCCCAGCTCGCGCCGCATGTAATGGGTGTACATGTCATAGTGCATGCGTTCGATGGCCGCGATCTCTTCATCGCTGATCGCCTCACAGGCGAGCCTGCCGGCGACGAACTCCAGCCCCGCGACGATCTCGAACACCTCGCGGATGTCCTTTTCCGCGAACTCCCGTACGCGCGCTCCACGGTTTGGGAGGAGTTCGATCAAGCCTTCCGCGGCTAAAACCTTCAAAGCCTCCCGCAGGGGCGTGCGAGACACCGCCAGGGTCTCGCAGAGCTGTCGTTCGGGCACCCGTGCGCCGGGCGGGAGATGGCCCTCGACGATGAAGTCGCGCAGCCGCGTGAGGATTTCCGCGTGCAAGGACGCCGAGCCCTCCGGAGATGGGCGTCTTGCATCCTGCATCCGTGGCTGATGATCCAACAGGTCTCCTCCATCGGGGCCCCGCTGCTCCAAAATACCGAGCCGGCCGGCGGTTCGAAAGGGGGTACGCGGCGGAGGCCGTACAGGGCGGACAAAATTGAATGCAACAGGCCGCTCGAACTCTCGACAGGCGAATGGTCCGCATTCATACTCTCCGCGGCCCGCAGGAGAGACCTCAGCCATGACGCTTCATACCGGACGGCACTTCCTTCAGATCCCCGGCCCTTCGGCCGTGCCCGACCGGGTTCTGCGCGCAATGGACATGCCGACCATCGATCACCGCGGTCCGGAATTCGCCAAGCTCGGTCGGGAGGTGATCGAAGGCTGCCAGACCGTTTTCAAAACGAAGAACCCGGTCATCATCTACCCGTCGTCCGGCACGGGCGCATGGGAGTCGGCGCTCGTGAACACGCTCTCGGCGGGCGACAAGGTCCTCATGTTCGAGACCGGCCACTTCGCGACGCTGTGGCGGAAGATGGCCGACAAGTGGGGCCTTGAGGTCGATTTCATCCCTGGCGACTGGCGCCGCGGCGCCAGCCCCGAGGCGATCGGGGAGCGGCTCGGGGCCGATAAAAACCACGCCATCAAGGCCGTGGCGATCGTGCACAACGAGACCTCCACGGGCGTCGCGAGCCGGATCGCGGACATCCGCAAGGCGATCGACCGGGCCAGGCATCCAGCTCTTTTCCTCGTCGACACCATCTCCTCGCTTGGCTCGATCGACTATCGGCACGACGAGTGGGGCGTCGACGTCACCGTGAGCTGCTCGCAGAAGGGCCTCATGCTGCCGCCAGGCTTGGGCTTCACGGCGGTCTCCGAGAAGGCGCTCGCCGCGTCCAAGACCAACACGCTGCCGCGCTCCTACTGGGATTGGCACGACATCCTCGGACCGAACCAGGACGGTTTCTGGCCGTACACGCCCGCCACGAACCTGCTGTACGGGCTGAAAGAGGCCATCGCCATGCTCCACGAGGAGGGGCTGGACAACGTCTTCGCCCGCCATCAGCGGCACGCGGCTGCGACGCGGGCGGCGGTTCGCGCTTGGGGCCTCGACGTCCTCTGCCTGGAGCCCACCGAGTATTCGGGGGTCCTGACGGCTGTGGTGATGCCCGAGGGCCATGACGCGGATCGCTTTCGCGCGGTCGTGCTCGACACGCTCGACATGTCGTTGGGAACCGGCCTGACGAAGCTGAAGGGCAAGGTCTTCCGCATCGGGCACCTCGGCCACTTCAACGACCTCACGCTCATGGGCACCCTCGCCGGCGTCGAGATGGGTCTCGACCTCGCGGGCGTTCCGCATCGCAGCGGCGGCGTCGCGGCCGCCATGGATGTGCTCAAAGGCGGCGATGCGGTCGCCAACATGCCGCAGGCGAAAGCGGCCGTGGCGTAGAAGGATTCGAGAACTCCTAGAGCGGTTTCAGGCGACGTGGACCCGGTTCGCCGTCGAAAACGCGGCACAACACGAAACGAGCCGAGTCCACGCAAGGGAAAATGGCTCTAGCCTCGGGCGGGGCGCGGAGTCATCGGACAAAAGCATAAAAGCGAGCGCTTCGAGCGCGACGCGGCTGGAGGATAACGCCATGGCCCACTTCACGCTCACCATCCCGAGACGGGTCACGACATCCGGTCTCGTCCTGTTCCTGCTCTGCCTGATGTACTTCATCACCTATGTCGACCGGGTCAACGTCGGCACGGCCGCGCCGATCATCAAGGCCGAGCTGAAGCTCAGCAACACCGACCTCGGGCTGATCTTTTCCGCGTTCGCCTACCCCTACGCCGTGTTCCAGATCATCGGCGGCCTGCTGGCCGACAAGTGGGGACCCCGGCGAATGCTCCTCATCTGCGGGCTGATCTGGGCCGGCGCGACCGCGCTGACCGGACTTGCCGGCGGCGTCCTCAGCCTGTTTCTCTTCCGCTTCGCGCTCGGCTTCGGCGAGGGCGCAACCTTCCCGACGGCGACCCGGGCCATGCAGAGCTGGGTACCGGCCGAGGAGCGCGGCTTCGCGCAAGGCATCACCCACGCCTTTGCGCGGCTCGGCAACGCCATCACGCCGCCGCTGGTCGTGGCCCTCATGGCCTTGCTGACGTGGCGCGGCTCCTTCGTGGCGCTCGGTCTGGTGAGCTTCGTCTGGGTTGTCGTCTGGTACTGGTACTATCGCGACGACCCCCGCCAGCACAAAGGCATCACGGCTGAAGAACTGGCCCGGCTGCCGGTCGGCGACGTGAAACAGGGCGTCCAAAAGCCGCCGATTCCCTGGAAGCGGCTTGTTCTGCGGATGTGGCCCGTCACGCTCACGTACTTTTGCTACGGCTGGTCCTTGTGGCTCTACCTCAACTGGCTGCCCTCGTTCTTCAAGGAAGGGTATCAGCTCGACATCAAGAACTCGGCCCTGTTCGCCTCCGGCGTGTTTTTCGCCGGCGTGGTCGGCGACACGGTCGGAGGCGTCATCAGCGACCGCATCCTCAAGAACACGGGCGATCTGCAGAAGGCGCGACGGAACGTCATTTCGCTGTCGATGCTCGGCGCCGCCGCTTGCCTTTTCGGCGTGTTCTTCAGCCGGGATTTGACCGTCATCGCGCTGCTGCTGAGCGCCGGGTTCTTCTGTCTGGAGTTGGTGATCGGTCCGATCTGGGCGGTGCCGATGGATATCGCGCCGCAATACGCCGGCACCGCGAGCGGGCTGATGAACTTCGGTTCGGCGGTCGCCGCCATCGTATCGCCGCTCGTGTTCGGCCTCGTCGTCGACCTGACCGGCAACTGGACGCTGCCGTTCATCGGCTCGGTCGCGCTCTTGGTGCTCGGAGCCGCCCTGGCGTTCACCATGCATCCGGAACGCCGCTTCAGCGACGAGCCCGCGCCCCTGAGCGGAAAACCCGTGGCTGCGGAATAATCATTCGCAGGCCCCCCGCTTGAAGCTCACGAGGTTCCAATGCCTCGGCCGACGCCCTCGACCGCTCTGGCCCCTATCCGCGTGCTCGATCTGACCCGCGTGCGCGCCGGCCCGACCTGCACGCGCATCCTGGCCGACTTCGGGGCCGACGTGATCAAGATCGAGAGCCCGCCCGGCCTCGATCCGAACGAGGCCATGAGCGGGCCGCGGCACGGCTACGACATGCAGAACCTGCACCGCAACAAGCGGTCGCTGACGCTCAACCTCAAAACCGACGAGGGCATGGCGATCCTGCGCCGGCTCGTCCCCACCGCCGACGTGGTGGTGGAAAATTTCCGGCCCGACGTGAAGGACCGGCTCGGCCTCGACTACGGCTCCTTGCGCGCCCTGAACCCGCGGATCATCCTGGCCTCCGTCTCCGGGTTCGGGCAGACGGGGCCCTACCGCACCCGCCCCGGCTTCGACCAGATCGCCCAGGGAATGGGCGGTCTCATGGCCGTAACGGGCTTGCCGGGCCAGGGGCCGGTGCGCGCCGGGATCGCGGTCGCGGACTCGGCGGCTGGCGTCTACGCGGCGGTCGGCGTGCTGGCCGCGCTCGCCGAGCGCGAGCGGTCGGGCGAGGGGCAGTGGGTGGAGACCTCGCTGCTCCAGGCCATGATCGCCATGATGGACTTCCAGGCGGCGCGCTACCTGGTCGAGGGCGGCGTGCCGCCGCAGGCCGGCAACGACCATCCCTACCAGACCCCGATGGGCGTTTATGCGACCCGCGACGGGCACATCAACATCGCCGTTGCGGCCGAAGGGCAGTGGCGCAAGTTCTGCGAGGCGATCGGACGGCCGGAGCTTGGGACGGATCCGGCCTACGACTCGATCGAAAAGCGTTATGCACAGCGGCCGGCCCTCCGCGCGATCATCGAGGATGTGCTGCGGACCCAACCCTCCGCCGAGTGGATCGCTGTGTTCGACACCGCCGGGATTCCAGCCGGGCCGATCTACGCGGTGGACGAGGTCTTCGCCGATCCGCAGGTCCGGCACCTCGGCATCGCCGCGCCCGTGCATCACCCCGTGCTGGGCGACATCCGCGTGGTGGGTCAACCGATCGGGATGTCGCGCACGCCGCCTTCGGTCGCGACGCCGACGCCCGAGCCCGGCGAGCACACGGTCGAGATTCTGGCCGAACTGGGATACGACGAAGCGGCGGTGGCCCGCCTCAAGGCCGCGCGCGTCGTCTGAAGCGAGCGGGGACCCGATGACCGACGAGATTCTCTACGACGTGGCCGACGGCATCGGCACGATCACGTTCAACCGGCCAGAGGCTCGCAACGCCTTCACCTTCGCCATGTACGTGCGGGTGGCCGAGATTTGCGACGCCGTTTCAGCGGACGGCTCGGCGCGGGTTCTCGTCATGACCGGGGCAGGCGACCGGGCTTTCGCCGCCGGCACCGACATTGCGCAGTTTCGCGCCTTCCAGACGCCCGAGGACGCCCTGCACTACGAAGCGCGCATCGACGACGTGATCACCCGGATCGAACGCTGCGCCGTGCCGACCCTGGCGGCGGTCGCGGGCGCCTGCACGGGCGGGGGCGCCAGCATCGCAGCGGCCTGCGACCTGCGCGTCGCGACCCGCTCCGCCCGGTTCGGCTATCCGGTCGCGCGCACGCTGGGCAACTGCCTATCCGTCCGCAATTACGCGCGGCTCGTCGCTCTGTTCGGGCCGACGGCCGTCAAGGAGCTTGTCTTCACCGCGCGCCTCCTCGACGCCGAGGAGGCGCGCGCGATGGGCTTTTACAGCGAAGTGGTCGCGGATCATCCCGCCCTGCTCGCCCGTACACGCGATCTGGCTCAAACCATCGCGGCGCATGCGCCTTTGACCCTGCGCGCCACCAAGGAGGCGATCCGCCGGATCACGAACGCCAGCGCCGCCGGGATCGAGGGCGACGACCTCGTGCTGATGTGCTACATGAGCGCCGATTTCCGCGAGGGCATGGAGGCGTTCCTCGCCAAGCGCCCGCCCCACTGGACGGGGCGGTGAGAATCGATCGCCGCTCCCACGCCAAGTCCGCTCTCGGGTCAACGGAGGCAGCCTCGCGGAAAAGCGTCATGCAACCTCCGGGCCGTCCCCATTCGACAGGGCTCAGATCGCTGTGGGGAAAGCCTTGGGGACAGCGGCGTTCACTCGCCGGGGCTGAGACCCGGCTCCTGCGTCGCCGGAAGCGCCGCCGCTTCGGTTTTCGCTCTGGTGCGCGTCACAAGGCGAAAGAACAGCGACACGAAAAGGGTCGCCAGGAACGTTGCCGACGCCATGCCGCCGATCACGCCGGTTCCGACCGAGTGACGGCTCGCCGATCCCGCTCCCGCGCTGATCGCGAGCGGGACGACGCCGAGGATGAAGGCGAGCGAGGTCATCACGATGGGGCGGAAGCGCAGGCGGGCCGCTTCGATCGCTGCATCGAAGGCGGACTTGCCATCACGATGCTGCTCGGCGGCGAACTCGACGATCAGGACCGCGTTCTTGGCAGCCAGAAAGAGCACGAGGACAGGCGTGGGCGGCCCTCCGCACTCTCCCAAGCTGCGTTCGAGGAGCATGCAGCTCCGCGATATTCAAGCACGTCACCGGATGGGCCAGAAGACTTTCACCTCCAAGCTGTCGAACATGCAGGGCGCACACGCAAAGAGGCCCGGCGCTTTTGGCCGGGCCTCGAAGCTCTCAACTCAAGGAGGCGCAGCGTTAGGCGGCGCGGCGAGCCTGATTGGCTTTGCCCTGAGCCTGAATGGCCCGCGCGGCTTCGTCGGCCACCCGCACCGACAGTTCGGCGACGCGCTTGTTGGTGTCGATCAGCTGCTGCAGGTTGTCCCGCGCCAGATCGCTCTGAACCGCCACAAAGTCCTGCACCGACCGGCAACCGGCAAGCCGGTTCACGGCGTCGATGTTCTTCTGCACCCGATCCTGGACCAAGCCCAGCACCTCGTGTGAGACTTCCTGGAAGCCGCGCGCCAGAACCGTGCTGGCCTGCGACACCGCCTGGAGGTTCTCAGACGAGCGGCGGACCAACTCCTCGGATTGCGGACCGTTGAAGCCCAGCACCTGCGTGAACTGGTCGGCGATGCGCTGGAAGCCCTGGGTCGCCGTGTTCAGGCCCGATTGCAGGCTGTCGCGCGCCGTCTCGCTGCCCCGGCGGAACACATCCGCGCCGGCGCGAGCCGTCTGCTCACCAACCCGGGCCGCCTCGTTGGTCACGGTGCGAGCCGTGCGGGCGGCCTCGTCAGCGGCCTTGTTCTGTTCATTGGTGTCGTTGCGCGTAGCCATTTAAATCCTCTTTGCGTTGGCAGGCGAGGGCTCCGCCGCCCGGGCCTCTGGCCCAGGCCGACCCTCGCCGTTCTGTCTGTCGGGTCGCGCGTGTTGCGCTGCACTCCATATATGCTGCGATGCACAACCTGCAAGGGCTCCCATGGCGAACAGCGTGGTTTTCAGCAGCTGCGGTCTCTCACGCTCAGGCAGTCGCAGGGCAAGGTCAGATCGGCCCGCAGAGGCGGCGGTACTCCGCCTCCGGCACACCGTAGCTGCCCCCGGCTGCTTCTTCGAGCTTGGCCCGGTCCCGGACGTTGATGTGGCCGCGCGTGGCCTTGATCATCCCGGTCGCTTCCAGGGTCTGCACGGCGATGGTCACGCCCGAGCGGCGCACCCCAAGCATCATGGACAGGAACTCGTGGACGAGCGGCAGATCGTCCCCGTCCACCCGGTCGTGGCACATCAGCAGCCAGCGGGCGAGGCGCTCCTCGATGGTGTAGCTGCCGTGAGACAGAGCCGTGTAGGCGATCTGCACGTTGAACGCCTCCGCATAGCGGAGCAGACGCCCGTGCAGCGATGAGCTGGTGCGAATGGCTGTGCGCAGGTCATCAGCCGCCATGCGCAAGGCTGATCCGGGCACCTGAGTAAAAATCTCGTGCGGGGTGGTGTCGGCCCCATGCAGGATGGAGGTGCCCGTCACGCCATCCCGACCGATGATGCCCACCTCGATCCGGCGGCCGCCGGGGGTGCTCGCGACAATCGAAATGATGGCGTCCTCCGGAAAGACGACGTGCTGGATCGGCTTGTTCGGCTCGACGATCACATCGCCCCGCTTCAACTCGATCCCCTCAAGATGGGGCTCGAACAAGGCCAGATCGTTCGCCGAGAGCGCTCGCAGCAAGGTTGTTGCGGAGGATGGACGGCTTGAGGTGATCGACGATGGTCAGATGTGGCGGAGACATGGCTCCCCCGCAGTGTTGGGGCGGGAGTACGCGCCTCTCTCAGCCGCTTGCGGCCCGGATCAATCGACAAGCAATAAAGAAGACATAGATGAGATGAGAGCCGCAAGAAGCAACGAACAACGGCCCGGTTCCTGACGGTTCTCGGCGCCGACTTGGTGACCAGGAACACGGCATTGTCCTCGTCATGGCCGCGCTTGTCCCAGCCGTCTCGGCGATGCCGGTCTCCTGGGGGCGGACTCCTTCCCCGCGTGCGAAGAGAGGGGGAGGCTCAGCCCATGGCGCCCGAACCATTCGCCCGGATCCCGGATGACGCGTTGTTAACCATTTCGTTCGGACGCCACGTTATAGTGGGGCCAGACCCAACAGCGCTTCTCTCCCGCGTTCTCCCGAGCGGGATCGCCTCACAAAAGGCCCGCCCCGCTTGACGGCCGACCTCTCTTCCGCCACATGAGAATGAACGTTCATTCTCATTTCCAAAAGATGCCCGGCGAAGCCCTTCTCCAGCCCGACCGCGCGGACCCGGACGCCCTCTCCGAGCGCCACGCCCGCATCCTCGATGCGGCGGAGCGGTGCTTCGTGCGCGCCGGGTTCCATCGCACGACCATGCAGGACGTGGCGGCGGAAGCCGCCATGAGCCCCGGCAACATCTACCGCTACTTCCCGTCCAAGGACGCCATCGCCGCCGGCCTCGCCGAACGGGACCGGGCGCGGTTGGCGCAGGACTTTTCCGTGCTGGCGGAGGCCGGCGATTTCCGCGCGACGTTCACCAAGCTTGTCCGCAAGCATTTTGAGGAAGAGCCGCGCGAGCGGGCCGTGCTGTGCCTCGAAATCTGGGCCGAGGCGACCCGCAATCCTCATTTCGCCACGATTACGGCCGAGTTCGACGTCGACGTGGTCGAGCGCCTGACGGCCGTGTTCGAACGAGCCAAGGCGCACGGCGATGTCGCCGCCTCCGTCGATCCGCGATCGGCGGCGCTGGTCCTGTCCATTCTCGCCAACGGTCTGTTCGTGCGCCGCGCTGTGGCGCCGAGCTTCGACGCCGAGCGCGAGGCGGGTTTTCTCCTGAGCGTTACCCGCGCCGTCCTGGACGGTTCGGTCGCACTCTCGTCTGACCGTGAGCCGTCGCCATGAAAGCCAGCCGCGTCGTCGCCGTCCTCATCGTCCTCGGCTCGGCCGGCTGGATCGCCTCGGGCACGCTCGGCCAGGGCGCGCAAAAGGCCGCGACGGCCCCGCGCGAAGCCGCGCCGGCGGCGCGCTTCACGGTCGCGGTCGCGCCGGTGCAGGTCGAGCCGCACGCCCGCCGCATCGTGCTCTCCGGCCGCACCGAAGCCGACAAGCGCGCGACCGCCGTCACGCGCGCGTCCGGCGTGATCGTGGATTTGCGCGTGAAGCGCGGCTCCGTGGTGAGGAAGGGCGACGTCATCGCCATGCTCTCCGACGAAGCCCGCGAGTCGATGGTCACGCAAGCGCGGGCCCGCTTCGAGCAGCGCCAGACCGAGCTGAAGGCGAGGCTTCGATTGATCGAGCAGGGCAACCTTCCGGCGTTGCAAAAGCCGCAGCTTGAAGCCGAACTGAGGGCGGCCGAAGCCTCGCTCGCCCAGGCCGAGGCCGAGCGCCAAAAAGGATCGGTGCTGGCCCCCATCGCGGGCGTCGTCAACGAGGCGCCGGTCGAGGTCGGACAGGCCCTGCAGCCGGGCGCCACCGTCGCGGAGGTCATCGCGCTCGACCCGATGCTCGCCGTCGTCGAGATCGCCGAGCGGCAGCTTGCGGGCGTCAAGGTCGGCGAGCGCGCCAAGGTTCGTCTGGTGACGCGGGAGAAGGCGGAGGGGACCGTGCGCTTCGTCTCGCGCAAGGCGAGCGCGCAGACCCGCACCTACCGGGTCGAGATCAACATCGACAACCCGAACGGCGCGATCCCGGACGGCGTCACCTGCGAGGTCAATCTCCTGCTCGCGCCCGTGCCAGCCGCCCAAGTGGCGCGCTCCGCGCTCACCTTCTCGTCGGAGGGCAAGCTCGGCGTGCGCACCGTCGGCGAGGGCGGCCAAGTAGCGTTCGTGCCGGTGGCGGTGGTCGAGGACGGCCTCGACCGGCTCTGGGTCGCCGGGCTGACCGACGGAGCGCGCGTGATCGTGCAGGGCCAGGACTTCGTCAAGGAAGGCGAGACCGTCGAGGCGGTTCCCGCCGGCGGCGCGGCTTCAGCGCGGGGCTAAGCCGATGAAGAACCCGGTCGATTACGCGATCTCGCATTCCCGGCTGACGCTGGCGACGCTGCTGTTCCTGCTCGTCGCGGGGCTCTCCGCCTATCTGACGATCCCGAAGGAGGCGGAGCCGGACATCAAGGTCCCGCTCGTCTACGTCAACGTCACCCAGCGCGGCATCAGCCCCGAGGACGCCGAGCGCCTGATCCTGCGCCCGCTGGAGACGCAGCTCAAATCGGTCGCGAACATCAAGGAGATGCGTTCATCGGCCTACGAGGGCGGCGGCAACGTGGTCGTCGAGTTCGAGGCGGGCTTCGACGCCAACCGGGCGCTCGCCGACGTGCGCGCCAAGGTGGACGACGCCAAGCGCGACCTGCCGCGCGACGCCGACCAGCCGCAGGTGCGCGAGGTCAACCTGTCGCTCTTCCCCGTGCTCGTGGTGGCGCTCGGCGGCGACGTGCCGGAGCGGACGCTGCTGCGCATGGCGCGCAACGCCAAAACCGCCATCGAGCAGTTGCCCGGCGTGCTATCGGCCGAGCTGCGCGGCGCACGCGACGAAGTGGTCGAGATCATCGCCGAGCCGATGCTCCTGAAAAGCTACGGCCTGTCGCTCGAAGACCTCGTGCGCTCGTTCTCGGCCGGCAACAGCCTGATCGCGGCGGGCGCCGTCGAAAGCGCGTCGGGCCGCTTCGCCGTGAAGGTGCCGGCGCTCATCGAAACCGCGCCGGACATCTTAAAGTACCCGGTCGCCGCCACGGGCTCGGCCGCGGTCACGCTCGGCGACGTCGCCGAAGTGCGCCCGACCTTCAAGGACGCGACTTCGATCACCCGCGTCAACGGCAAGCCCTCCATCGCCATCGAGGTCTCGAAGCGCACCGGCGCCAACCTGATCGAGACCGTGGACGCCACCAAGGCGGTCGTATCGGAACTGAAGAAGACCTGGCCTGGCACCGTCGAGGTCGCCTTCACGCAGGACAAGTCCAAAACCATCCGCTCGATGCTGCACGAGCTTCAGAACAGCGTCATCACCGCCGTGCTGCTCGTCATCGTGATCATGCTGCTGGTGCTGGGCGGCCGGGCGTCGCTGTTCATCGGCATCGCGATCCCGGCCTCGTTCCTGTCCGGCATCCTCGGGCTTCAGCTCGCGGGGCTCACCGTCAACATCGTGGTGCTGTTCTCGCTGATCCTGGCCGTGGGCATGCTGGTCGACGACGCCATCATCGTGTCCGAGTTCGCCGAGCGGCGCATGGCCGAGGGCATGGACCCGAAGGCGGCTTATTCGCTCGCGGCGAAACGCATGGCCGGCCCGGTGATCGCCGCGACGCTGACCCGGGTCGCGGCGTTTTCCCCGCTGATGTTCTGGCCCGGCATCGTCGGCGAGTTCATGAAATACATGCCGCTGACGCTGATCGCGACGCTCTCGGCCTCGCTTGTCGTGGCGCTGTTCTTCACGCCGACGCTTGGCGCATTGCTCGGCAAGGCATCCGCCGCCGCCCACGACGAACGCGCCGCCGAGCGCGGCCTCTATATGCGCGACCGTCCGCCTCGCCGTGCATCATCCGCTGGCGACGCTGGCGCTGACGATCGCGCTGCTGGTCGGCGTCGTGCAGGCCTACGGCCGCTTCGGCCACGGCGTCGAGTTCTTCCCGAACGTCGAGCCCGATTACGGCCTCGTCCAGGTGCGGGCGCGCGGCAACCTCTCGATCACCGAAAAAGACCGCCTCGTGCGCACCGTCGAGGAGCGGCTGCTCGGCATGAAGGAGCTGTCGACCGTTTACGCCCGCGCGGGCGAGGGCCAGCGCGGCTCGAACGAGGTCACCGAGGATACGGTCGGCACGATCCAGTTCGAGTTCGTCGACTGGCGCGAGCGCCGCCCGGCCTCCGCCATCATGGACGAGATCCGGGACAAGACGAAGGACATTCCCGGCGTCGTCATCGAGGTCACGAAGCCGCAAGGCCGGCCCGGCGACCGGCAAGCCGGTGACGGTCCAGATCGCGTCCTTCGACCCGGACAACCTGTTCCCGGCCGCCCGCAAGGCCGCCGAGGTTTTGCGCGCGCGGCCCGACACCCGCGATGTGGACGACGGCCTGCCGCTGCCCGGCATCGACTGGCGACTCGAGGTCGACAAGGCCGAGGCCGCCAAGTACGGCGCAAGCCCGACGACGGTCGGCATGGCGGTCCAGCTCGTCACCAACGGCGTCAAGGTCACGGAGTACCGGCCGAACGAGACCGACAAGCCGGTCGACATGCTGGTGCGCTTCCCCGAGGACCGGCGCAGCCTCGATCAGATCGACGAGCTGCGCGTCAACACGCCGGCCGGCGCGGTGCCGATCGGCAACTTCGTCGCCCGCGTGCCGGCGCAAAAGGTCGGCCTCATCAACCGCGTCGGCGGGCAGCGGGTCGTCACCGTGACGTCGAACGTCGCCGAAGGCGTGCAGAGCGCCGAGGTGCAGCAGGGGGTCGCCCAGGCGCTCGCGCGGGCCGACCTCGGCCCCGGCGTGACCTTCAAGATGAAGGGCGAGGACGAGGAGCGGGCCAAGGCCGGAGCCTTCCTGATGAAGGCGTTCGGAGCGGCGATTTTTTTGATCTTCGCCATCCTGCTGGCGCAGTTCAACAGCTTCACCAGCGTGCTGCTCACGCTGTCCGCCGTCGTGCTCTCGACCATCGGCGTGCTGATCGGCCTGATGGTCATGGGCCAGTCGTTCGGCGTGGTGATGACCGGCATCGGCATCATCGCCAACGCCGGCGTCATCGTGAACAACAACATCGTGCTGATCGACACCTACGACCGGCTGCGCAGCGAAGGCGTCAACGCCTACGACGCCATCTTGGAGACCTGCCGCGAGCGGGCGCGGCCGGTGGTGCTGACGGCCGTGACGGCGGTGCTCGGCGTGCTCGCCATCGCGTTCGGCATCAACCTCGACTTCGTGCACCGCTCGATCGACATGGGCGCGCCCTCGACGCAGTGGTGGATCCACCTCTCGACCGCCATCGTCTTCGGCCTCGGCTTCGCGACCGTCCTGACCCTCGTGGTGACGCCCGCGATGCTGATGGGCCTCGCCAACCTGGCCGCGTGGCGGCGGGGACGCCGGAGCCGGCGGCGGGAGGCCGCGATGCCGGCGGGCGCGATTCCGGACGCGACGCCGGCCGAGTAGGCATCGGGCGCTTACGTGCAACAGGCGTTGTGCCTATCGCACGTTGTTTCGCGGTTTGGGCTGTTTTTGGGTTCGACAGGGAGTCTGTCCCGAGCAACCGACGGTCTGCCGACCGGGAATTCGCTTGACCGGCAGGACGTTCCAGCATATATCCTAGGCCTTTATGGCTCAGTACGCCTCGAGCGCCAAGCCTGTCCGCCTCTCGCCGGCAGTTGCGCCCCACTCGCTGAAACCTTTCCTTTTCGAGCGCTTTGGAGTGGGACCGGCCGTTTCGGACGGCTGCCTGCGCGCATCTGGACAGAACGATCCGTCCATGCCCTGAATGGACGCATAACACCATGGAGGCAAACGCCATGAAAGGCATCGTGTTCGCGTCGCTCTTTGCCACGACGGCGCTGGCGTCAACCGGATTGATGGCGCAGACGGCCGGCCCGCAGCCCGCGCCGGCCCAGCCCTCCGCGGCGGCGCAGCCGGCGCCGGCTCAGCCCATGGCCGGCCAGCCGCAGCCCGCGCCGGGCCAACCCGGCCAACAGGCCGCCCGCGGGCAGCCGGCCAACATTTGCCAGGAGCTTGTGGCGTTTCTGCGCCAGCCTGCGCCGCCGCCGGCGGCGCCGACCGCTCCGCCCTCGCCGGGGACCGGCAGCGCCCCGGCCACGCAGGCCGCGCCTCAGGCGCAAACCATGAACTCCGCCGCCGCGCAGGCGGCCGGCCCCGCCGTGGCGGGCTCCGGCCTCAGCGCCCCGGTGCCGCAGGCCGGACCGGGCACGTCGGGGCCGCAAGTCGCCGGAAAAGACGCCGCGACGGCGCAGGGCCAACCCGCGGGACAGCCGACGGCTCCGAACACGCCGAATACCGCGCCTCAATCTCAGCAAACCGCAGGGCAGCCCCCGGCTCCAGGCGCCCCGCCCCAACAGGCTGCCGCTGCCCCGCCGGCCGCTCCCGCCGCCGCGCCCGCCCCCCCGCCAAAACCGTCGCCCGTGTCGCTGCAGCAAGCGGAAAATCTCGCACAGGGCAACGATCTCATGGGCTGCCGCGACGCCGCGCAGCAGATCCGCCGCGCCGGCGTGAAGATGCCCGAGCCCCTTATGGCGCTCGCGGCGCTCGACCCGAAGTTCTTCGACGCCATGCAGCCCCCTGGCCAGCCTGCGGGGCAAATCGCCACTCAGCCCATGGGACAGCCGCCCAGCCCGCCTGCCGGGCAGCCGCCCGCCCAGCCGCGCTGAAGCGGAAATCGCCAGCCCTTTCCTACCCGGCCGAAGAGGTTCACTGCCCTGCCGGGCGGATCGGCGCGTCCGGACGATGGCGCCTCAGATAGCGCCTCAGCTTGAAATTGGGGGCTCACCGTTTTGGACAGGGAGCCGCGCTTCGCTGGCTTTACTTCCGAGGCTTGCGTCAGCGCGGCGACAGCCTCAATTGACCAAAGCCGATCCGCGACGCCAGCAGCCATCACCGAGCCCATGAGCTACCTCATCCTCAAGGCCGCACTTTCCGGAATCATCGTGATGATCGTGTCCGAGGCGGCGCGGCGCAGCCCCAGTGTCGGCGGCCTGATCGCTTCTTTGCCGCTTGTTTCGATTCTCGGAATCATGTGATTGTGGCGCGACACGTCCGACCGGAACGGATTGCGATACACGCGGAGTCGACGTTCTGGTTTATTCTGCCGTCTCTGCCGATGTTCTTGGCCTTTCCGGTCATGCTGAGACACGGCGTCGGCTTCTGGATCGCGCTTGGCGCATCGTGCGCGCTGACGATCGCGCTCTATCTCGTCACGATGTGGCTCCTGCCCAAGGTCGGGGTACGCATCTGAGAGTTAAACTGACCCACCCCCGGCCGGACCCGCGCGCGCGTTGACTTCCGCCCCCGCATCCGGCATAAGCCGCCGCGCATGACAGCGCCTTTGGGCGCTGTCCGTTTTTCAGCCCCTATGCAGATCAGACCGTGACGGGCGGAGAGCGACGCCGCCCTGCCCGCGCGATGGAGACGAGGCCGTGAAGAGGACCTATCAGCCCAGCAAGCTCGTTCGCAAGCGCCGGCATGGCTTTCGCGCCCGCATCGCCACGAAGGGCGGCCGCCGCGTCATCGCCGCGCGCCGGGCCCGCGGCCGCAAGCGCCTGTCCGCCTGAAGCCCGTCCGTCGGTGCGCGGCTCGCGCCCCAGGAACATCGGGCGCCTGACGAAACGAGCAGAGTTCA
Source organism: uncultured Alphaproteobacteria bacterium (assembly GCA_963728675.1). GTDB lineage: Bacteria > Pseudomonadota > Alphaproteobacteria > Rhizobiales > Beijerinckiaceae > JAJKJG01. Next base: position 36,028 of record CAVSLO010000029.1, read on the forward strand.
TCGCGGCGGCTTCGGGCCGCCGTTTCCATACCGAGCGGATGACGGTGCAAGGCCGGTTGCGGGAGGGGGATGCGTCCGGGTTGCGCTTCGGCTTCACGGTGACGAAGCGGGTCGGCCACGCCGTCGAGCGCAACCGGATCAAGCGCCGCCTGCGCGCCGCCGCGCTTGACGCAGGCGGATCTCATGCCGACATGCCGGCTGACGTGGTCGTGATCGGCCGGCGCGACGCCTTGTCGGCGGATTACGCGGTTCTCGTCGAGGATCTCCAGCGGGCCTTGCGGATCGTGACCAAGCCGAAGACAAAGCGGGGCGAGCCGCCGGTCGCCGGCGAGGAGCACCGCGGGCCGCCCCATGCGTGAAAGTGCCCTTTGTCCCGCGCGAGCCGATGGCCTAAGGGTCGAGCGGACCAGCCTCTGTTTGACCGAAGGTCGCGGACCATCTCATGCTTGAAGACAACAAGAACCTCATCCTCGCCATCGCTCTCTCGGTCGTCGTGCTGATCGGCTGGAACTTGTTCTATGGCGTCCCGCAGATGAAGCAGCAGCGGGAGGCGCAGACCGCCGCCCAGACGCAGGCCCCAAAAAGCCCGGTCGAGCCGGGGCAGCCAAGCCCGAGCCAGGCCGGCGGCCCCGCCGCACCCTTGCCCGGCACGATCCCGAATGCGCCCGGCGCCGGTGCGCCAGTGGTCGAAAGCCGGGAGGCGGCGCTCGCCCGCAGCCCGCGGGTGCGCATCGACACGCCCTCGATCGCCGGTTCGGTCAACCTGCGCGGCGGCCGCATCGACGACGTCTCGCTGAAAAATTACCGCGAGACCGTCGATCCCCGCAGCCCGAACATCGTGCTCCTGTCGCCCTCGGGCAGTCCGAACCCGTATTACGCCGAGTTCGGCTGGGTCGGAGGGCAACCCGGCGCGCAGCCGACGGCCGACACGGTCTGGACCGCGGACGCCCAGGCGCTGGCGCCGGGCAAGCCCGTCACGCTCACCTGGGACAACGGCGCGGGCCTCGTGTTCCGCCGCGAGATCGCCGTCGACGCCAAGTCGATGTTCACGGTCAAGGACACGGTGGAGAACCGAAGCGGCGCGCCCGTGACGCTGCACCCGTACAGCCTCGTCTCCCGCCACGGCAAACCACGACCATGGGCTACTACGTGCTGCATGAGGGGCTGATCGGCGTTCTCGGCGAGCAGGGATTGCAGGAATACACCTACGACGCCCTGGTCAAGGAGAGCCCGCTGGGAGCCAGGCCACGCGCGGCAAGGCGTGGCCGGGCGCCGTCGGCGGTTTCGTGGGCATCACCGACAAGTACTGGGCGGCCGCCGCCATTCCGGACCAGGGCCAGCCCTACAAGGGCAGCTTCACGGTTCGCGACGAGGGTCCGGCCAAGGTCTACCAGGCGAACGTGCTCGGCGAGGCGCGCACGCTGGAGCCCGCCGGCACGGCCGAGGCCACGCGGCGCCTGTTCGCCGGGGCCAAGGAGGTTGCGACCATCGACGCCTATGAGCGCACGTTCGGCATCAAGCACTTCGACCTCCTCATCGATTGGGGCTGGTTCTACTTCATCACCAAGCCGCTCTTCAAAGTCCTCGATTTCTTCTACCGCCTGTTCGGCAATTTCGGCGTGGCGATCCTGATCGTCACGGTGCTGCTCAAGGCTCTGTTCTTCCCGCTCGCCAACAAGTCCTACACCTCGATGGCGAAGATGAAGGCGGTGCAGCCGGAGATGGTCGCGATCCGCGAGCGCTACGCGGACGACAAGATGAAGCAGCAGCAGGCCCTGATGGACCTGTACAAGAAGGAGAAGATCAATCCGGTGGCGGGCTGCTGGCCCGTGCTGATCCAGGTCCCGGTCTTCTTCGCGCTCTACAAGGTTCTGTTCGTCACCATCGAGATGCGGCATGCGCCGTTCTTCGGCTGGATCCAGGGACCTCGCCGCGCCCGATCCGACCACGGTGTTCAATCTGTTCGGGCTCTTGCCGTTCGACCCCACCGCCGTGCCGGGGTTCGGCTCGTTCCTGCATCTCGGCGCCTGGCCCATCATCATGGGCGTGACGATGTGGCTCCAGATGAAGATGAATCCGGAGCCGCCGGACCCGGTCCAGAAGCAGATGTTCGCCTGGATGCCGCTGATCTTCACCTTCATGCTGGCGAGTTTTCCGGCCGGGCTCGTGATCTACTGGGCCTGGAACAACCTGCTCTCGGTGACGCAGCAATACGCCATCATGAAGCGGAACGGCGTCAAGGTGGAGTTGTGGGACAACCTGCGCGGGACGTTCGCGAAAAAAGCGCCGGCGAAGGGATAGGTCCGCCTTCCCTCTGCGGCGTCGGCGCGGCGTACTTTCGCGCAGCTCCTTGGATTAAAAAACCACCACACCGCCAGCCTCGGGCGCCAAACCGGGTTCGCCGCTCGCGGCGCTTGTGGCGGGAAAGCCCGCATGGTATTCCCCCCGCCGCTTGGCCCAAAGGGCTATTGAAGCGCCGGAGAGGTGGCAGAGCGGTTGAATGCACCGCACTCGAAATGCGGCATACGGGCAACCGTATCGGGGGTTCGAATCCCCCCCTCTCCGCCAGCTAACGTATTGGATATATTAGGGTTCTCTGGAGACGCACTTCGGTCTCCAATCACCGCAGCAGGTCAGTCTGTCACACCCGTGTCACACGAGGAGGCTGACTGTGCCGTCCATTCGCAAACGTGGTTCTCTCTGGCAGGTTCAGGTCCGCAGGACCGGCTATCCCGCCCGTCGAAATCCTTCGCTTCCAAAGCCGACGCCCTGGCCTGGGCGAGAGCAAAGGAGAGCGCCATTGATCGGGCCGAACTCCCGCTCCTCGCTCGCAGTCTCAATGGGGTAACGGTCGGCAACCTTCTCCAGCGATATGAGCGTGACGTCACCATCAATAAGCGGGGTGCTGACCGCGAACAATTCAAGATCAGGGTGCTTTTGGCTCATCCCGTCGCTAAAGCCCCCGTGCTCAAGGTGTGCGGCGTCATGGTGGCCCAATTCCGAGACGACCGCCTTCGGGCTGTGGCGTCGGGAACCGTTCGTCGTGAACTGGCGATTCTCCACCATTGCTTCGAGCTTGCCCGGAAGGAATGGGGGTTCGGCTCTTTAGCGAACCCTGTCCGTCAGATCATGCTGCCGGAGCCGAGCAAGGCTCGGGATCGACGGTTGACGCCGGACGAACTCGACCGGCTCTGGGCAGCAACCGAGTCGGCAAGAGCTTGGTATCTGCGGCCCATCATCGAGATGGCCCTTGAGACCGCGATGCGACGAGGTGAACTGCTCGCCCTGAAATGGTCCGAGATCGACCTCTCGGGCCGACTGCTCCGAGTCGCGGTTTCGAAGAACGGTCACGCCAGGACGATCCCGCTGACTCCGAAGGCGGGTGAGGTGCTGGGATCACTCCGCCGACAGGGTGAATTGGCATTTCCGATCTCGGCATTTGCTGTTCGACAAGCCTGGGATCGCCTGACGAACCGAGCCGGTCTCCTCGACTTCCGGTTCCACGATCTTCGCCATGAGGCCGTCTCGCGGCTGTTTGAAGCGGGCCTTAACGTTCCAGAGGTTGCCCTCATCAGCGGGCATCGGACCCCGGCGATGCTTTTTCGCTACACCCACCCAAGGCCGGAGTTGATTGCCGAGAAACTCGCGAGACTGGGCGAACCATCTAGGAACCGGAGCAATGACGGGTCGATAGAATAATGACTTTAACCCCCCTATTCGAGAGGAGGTGGAGGTGTGGAGGCTCTACCCTTAAAGTGAATAGAATAGAGTAATAGGGGAAGTTTACGGAACTGCCTCCACAGCCTCCACAGCCTCCACCACCCCCACTCGGAAAGGGGGATAATGGCCAGAATCAGAACTGAGAGTGCCTTACGCAGCTTTCCGGTCCTGAGGGCTGGCGACGGGCGGGGACCCGGAGGCAGGCAGTGTTTCGACCTGACCGCCGGCCCGACAACCTGTAGGACGGCGCGGACGACCCCGCCGGATATTTTCGGCTTGAGTGATCTCCTCCAATTCCAGTGGACGGTTGTTGAGCGTGTTACGGTCCAGGTGGTCTATCGCCACGTCCGGCCTGGCCATCTCCCATGCTTAGCTTACGCTTGTGGCTCGGATGCCCGACGGAGTTGGCCTACAAACCAGTCCAGAGCGCCGAAAAAGTTGTTCAAGGCGACCGTCTTCCGCAAGGATTGTAAGCGGGATGCTTGGCCGTTTGGCCAGGGCGTTTTCTGCAATCGCGACTCCCTCGATCCGGATTCAGGCGCTCCAGGAGTTCACGCCGATTAGCCTCCGCATCGAACGGCGGCCTCCGCAGATGTTGGAACGCGATTTCGAGCCTGCCGTAGGTATAAAGGACGAACGGGCAAAGGTTTCGGCCGTGGACCGTGAACGCCGTGCCCATTGACCCTGTCTTTAGCCCCCGACCCGAACCAAACACGGTTGTGTTCTGCTCCATCCAGTCTGCGATGCGTTTGCGATTTGGCCAACGGCATGGCCCTGCCGCTGCTCAATATCTGCGATGACCTTGTCATGATCCACTGGCGGCACCACGGCCATTCAGTGCTGATCCTTCACGAGAAGAGAGCAACTGGGGCCCATAGAGAAGATGAGATGGCGAAGGCAGCGGCTGGGCAGAAAACCAGAGAGGCGAGTTATAAAGGTCTGACATTGCTGCGCAGCAGCAGCCTTGGATCGAGCCACTGCCACCGATAGCATGATCACCGTCGACGTTCTGAATGGTTATATGAGTTGAAATATAAGGCCTACCTCACTCCG
>CAVSLO010000030.1:0-29508 GCA_963728675.1 uncultured Alphaproteobacteria bacterium
ACCGTCAACTTGGGGTAGGGCTTGGCGGGGAAGGCCGGGACGGGAAGGTGGCCGGCATGACACCCGCAGCCAAGTCACCCTACGCCGGCTACCGCTTTCCGGGCGAGGTTATCAGCCACGCCGTTTGGCTCTACTTCCGCTTTCCGCTCAGCCTGCGCATGGTCGAGGAGATGCTGGCCGCCCGCGGCATCGACGTGAGCCATGAGACTGTGCGCCAGTGGGCGCGCAAGTTCGGCCAGGCGTTCGCCAACCAGATCCGCCGCAAGCTTCCCTGTCCTGGCGACAAGTGCACCTCGGCGAAGTGTGCCTGATGATCAGGGGAAAGAAGCACTGGCTCTGGCGGGCCGTCGACCAGGATAGCTTCGTGCTCGACGTTGTGGTCCAGAGCCGGCGCGACAAGAAGGCCGCCAAGCGCCTGCTGCGCAAGCTGCTGAAGCGGCAGACCCGCATGCCGCGTGTGATGATCACGGACAAGCTCACCAGCTACAAAGCTGCAAAGGCAGACGTGATGCCCTCGGTCGAGCATCGGAGGCACAAAGGTTTAAACAACAGAGCAGAGAACTCCCATCGGCCGATCCGGCGACGCGAGCGGCGAGGAAGTAGGGTAGGAGGTTTTGTGGAAGAAGAAAGACGGATTACCACCCTGCCGCCCAATATCGAGCCGCCCAAATCCAAGCCTTCCAGACCTGGGCCGAGGTCACCGGCGTTGCCGTTCGGGCATAGGCCTTCATGTGCCCGGTCACCACGCGCCTTGTCGCGACAAGAGCCGATCAAGTTGACGGTGCTCCCGCGCCACCTTCAGCTCGGTCAAAGATCAAATCGCTGCCAACTAATACCAAGTCCCGTTGATCAGAACCGGTGAGCCCAGTCTCGCAGTCCGATGGACATGATGAGCCAAGGCTGATCCGTGAGCTTGTTCCACGCCGCGCAGCAGTGATCGAGGTGGAGTAGGCGGCTGGCGAGTTACTCCGTGAGCACTTTTCCATCCGCCCCTCCCCGAACCGGGCGTGCGCCTTTCGGAGCACCCGGCTCTCCAGTGTCCTCCGCAATGCGGATGATCCCCAGGACGGTTTCGGCGTTTCGCATCTCGCGTACCTCCCCGTCCGGGTCTCAGGACACCTGCCGCCCTTCCCCATGTGGACGGCTTTCCCGTCCTCGGAGTACTACGGCGGCTCCGTCGCCCTGCGCCTCGCGGCGCGTCGGGCGATCCCACATTCCCGCGGTGCTGGACGTGTCGAGCGCGACGTAGGTGCCTCGTTCGCCCCCTTGAATGGGATGATGTCCCATCGCCCACCGCGTGGAAGGTTCGAGCGACGACATCCTTGTCGCCCTATCGCGGTGGCCCCGCCGTAAGACGCTGTGTCGGGGGATGTACGGTTGCATCGTTGGAGGCTGAGGTTCGAACAATCCGGTCCTCACCGTATCGCGCGGGCCTTGCGGGACGGGATCGTCAGCGTCTTCGGACCGCTCCCGCTTCGACGGCATGCTACGGTCCCCTTTGGCTTTCGCCGCCAGGTAAGCCGTTGGCCCAAGGGTCATGTCTTCCAAACCCCTCCTTTCTGCGAAAGGGATCCAGCGCCTGGTGATGTGGCGCACGATGTCGCCGTAGGAGGAGAAGATCCGGTTGGAGATCCAGTTCTCGCGCAAGAATTGCCAGATGTTCTCGACGGGGTTCAACTCCGGCGCCTTAGCCGGAAGCGGCATGAGGGTGATGTTGGCCGGGACCACAAGTTTCTTGGACTGATGCCAGCCCGCCTGATCCACCAAGACAAGGGCATGCGCCCCGGGTGTGACCGCCTGCGAAATCTCCTTCAGGTGCAGGGTCATGCCCTCGGTCGTGCAGCGGGGCAGAACCAAGCCCGCGCCTTTGCCCTCAGCCGGACAGATGGCCCCGAAGATGTAGGCCGAGGCGGTCCTTTGGTCCTTGGGGGCGGACGGGCGCGTGCCGCGTTTGGCCCAGCGTCGCGTGATCTTGTTCTTCTGCCCGATCCGGGCCTCATCGGCGAACCAGATCTCGATCACCTTGCCATGAGCCTCGGCCTTTGCGATCTCCTCCAGACGGGCGGGGAAGTTTTTTTAAAAGCGGAAACCGCCGCCTCGTTCTTCGCGTGATGGCGCGGACGGGCCGAGAGCTTGCGATAGTTCATGGCCCGCAACTCACGCGACAGCGTCTGCTTGGAGATCGTGATGCGGAACTCCTCCCAGACCCATGCGATCAGATCGACCAACCGCCAGCGCACCACGCCGTGGATCGCCGGAATGGGCCCTTGCTCGATGATGGCCTGCAGGGCCGCGCGATGCGCGTCGGTGAGCTTGGAGGGCTGCCCGGGCGGCTTGCGGTTGACCAGGCCCTCGGGCCCATGGGCGTTGAACTTCACCACCCAGTCCCGCACGATCTGCACCGTGACCCCGCCGATCCGGGCCGCCGCGGTGCGGGTTGCTCCATCGTAGATCGCGGCCAGGGCCAAGAGACGCCGCGCCTGCGGGCCGTCCTTGGTCTTGCGGGCAATCGCGCGTAGCGCATGGGCATCAAAGTCTGTCCGGAGCGGAACCGGCATGGCGAACCTCCCTCGTTCGCCACCTTGAATCAGACCTGCCTCAAACCCACCAGACCCAACCGAGTCACCCCCTCAGGGACTTGGTATAAGATGGTTCAAAAGGTTCGGCTTCGGCACCCACATCTTGCGGTGAGTCCCGGTGATCATCGCGGCCTCCGCCATCAAATCGATCCAGCGCATCGGAGTGATGTCTATCCCGAGGCGCAATAGGCTCTCCATCTCAGCCTTGGCGGCATAGGCGACCCAGACGTGGTCGGCGTGTGCCGCAATAAAGTTCTGGATCGCGTCCCGGTTTTTGCCATCCCGAAAGTCGAGCGTGGTCTCGCTCCCTTCCGTGTCGAGGAAACAACCGAGGATGACCTCTCGGTTGTTGAACTCGAAATCGCCGAAGACATAACGATCAGACATGGCCCGCCAACTCCTTATCGGTGCCGCCCCCGATCTTGATCTTGGCGCGCATGTCGGACTGCTTGAGGCGGCGGATGCCCCTGTAGCGCCGCGAGTTATCCGTGCCCTGCACGGCCTTCACGTTGTGCGCGAACCAGAGCCAGCGCTTGAAGTTTCCGATTTCCTGGTTGTTGAAGCGCTCCTCGTCCTTCAAGATGTCGCGGAACTCCGCCCGCTCCATCGAGCCGGTCGGGTCGAGAACGAAGTGCTTCTCGAAGATGATCTCGAAGCGCTCATTCGAGTCGGAGATGCGCTCCGCGACAGCTTTCCGCACCGCCTCATTGACCTTGATCTCGTAATCATCCTTGCAACGTTCGGCATAACAGCGCTCACCAAAAGCCAAAAATCCCGGCAATTCCGCGCGCAGACGCTCCCCATAGTTCGGGTCCGGGTCGCCGGTGAACTCGTCGATGGTCAGCCAGAGCGTCCGGGAAACATTATGCCGCTCGCCAATGATCTCGGGCGCAAAGTTCGACATCACACAGACGTGGGCCTCAAGCTCCGTCGTATACATCTTCCCGTATTTAACATTGACCGTCACCGGGTCCGCGCCAGGGTTCGCCAGCGACTTGAAGATTTCGGTCATGAGCAAATACGCATTCGCATTATCGGGGATGGAGACGAACTTTCTGTCCACGAAGAGCGAGGCCACGAACTGGGGCGCGTTCTTCATGATCGACCAGTCGGCGCTTCCGGCTGTCACGCCGAACAGCGTGGCGAATGCCTTCATGAAGGTCGACTTGCCGTCCTCACCGTCGCCCTGGACCCACAAAACCTGTCGCCCGCGGTATCGACCGGCGTAGATGGCGTAGCAGTATGCGGCAAACGCCCCCGGGTCGTTGAGCCGGTCCAAGAACTCGTTCGTCGCAGGGATCGGCATGGTGGGATCGGGGCGAACCGTGATCTTGTGCAAGCACCAGCGGTCGTCGTCCGGTTGAGCGCACAACGCTGGGAGTTGATTGAGCATGCCGTACACGAGGAAAAGCTCCATCAGGCGCGTAGCTTTCTTTCGGTCGAGCACGCAGCCTTCCGCCAGGAGCGTGTTCTTGATGGTCCGCATCACCATGGTCTCGGGGTCGATCATGCTGACCGGCTTCACGACCTTGGTCGCCTGATCCGTGATGGCGTAGAGGAAAAGGCCATCACCTCGCGGTGCAGCGATAAAGTGCTCGCCCATGACGGCGACGGCGTTCTCCATGAGTTCTTTTTCGGTTTGGCCCCTATAGAACCACCGACGCCCATCGCTCTGAGACTGGCGCTCCTTAACCCACGCGAGAAAATCCACGTCCTTGCGCCAGATATCAATCACAGCCTGCGGGACGTGAGCGGAGTTGAAGAACGTCTCCTTTAGGGACAAGCCATTCTTTTGACAGTAAGTCTTCATCTCGATATATAGGGGCTTAGATGGCGCAGCCGCTTCGAGCATCGCCTCTTTGATCTTGTTAAAACTACGTGACATTGACAGTTCCTTTCGTAATAAAACGTAAAAAATAAGCCCTGAAGGGTCGGGGTCCTTCAGGGCTTCGCTAACGCGGGTTGATTTCAGAAAAGACTGTCAGCGCAAAATGCTCAGCAGTATCACTGAATCACAACCCACAAGAACAGTCCCCGACGGCAGCTTGTGGCTGATTTATTTATGTGCGTTCACTCGTCATTAGGCTCCAATATTCGAAATTATTGTGGAAAACTGTAATTTTATTTGGCAGTCCTGCTGCAGCCATCTCAATGTAGGCGCATGCCGAGAGCGATCACGGGCGGGTACCGCCCGCGCCGGTGAAGGAAATCCGCAGGATCGTCGCTCGGAAAGCGAGGCCAGGGAACGAAAGTGGCGCTCATAATGTCCCCCGCTCTATAAGGTCCAAAATAGACCGGGCATGCCAGACAGTAGTCCGGGGGCCGAGTTTGAGCGGCTGGGGAAACCGGCCGGTTTTAACGCCCGCCCACCAGGTCGACTTGGAGACCGGGATCGGGCCGTTCGGGGATAGTATGGACGACAACCGGACGAAGCCGGTCTGAGGAAAGTTTGGGACGCGCGGCAATGACGGCCTCCATCAGTTGATCGATGGACGCTGTCTAACCCGACTTGAGAACTGAAGAGTTACGGGTAAATTCCCGAGACGTGTCGGGAAGGTTCCCTCGCTACGACCGTCCTATCCTCATGAGGCAGCAGCTTGGCCGCAGATGAAGGTATTTGCGCACGGTCTTGACATCGAGTCGGAGGCCGACCTTGACGATATCGTCCGGCGCATTCTCGGTCGGAGCGCTGCTGTTTCCAGTCGAGTTAGAGATAACCTTTCTGGGCCATTGCCGCGATCATGATGGGCTAGTGACTCGACGCAAGCACTCTCAAGGAGAGGCTTGCGCACCTCGGAGCGTCGGCGGCCACTCCTCCTTAAGCCGTTTGACTTCGGCTGGACGAGCTCAATCCCGTTCCGATAATTGCCAACGCTTCATAGTTCTACTCCAAACCCGGATTGGCTTGCTTCGAGAGAACCTGCACCGCATTCTTCTCAACCGCGCGCTCAAATTCCTTCATGAGGCCCTTGGCATCCGCTCGATGTAGTCTACTGAAGCTCTTCACCTTTCCCAAGTCGCCGATCTGCGTGGCCCGAAGTCCGTGTTCTAGGCGCTTCCTATAGAGTCTCCGCCGAAGGGATGATTGCTGAACTCTCTCAGGAACGCCCAATTGACGATGCGACGGCTCTTTTCCAAACGAGAGGGCCGTGGCTTCCTCTGAACGGTCCAGCATGGCGACCGGTTCTCCACGTGGTCGAGGTCAGCGCGCGGTCTGCGCCATAAAACTCTTCTTACATCCAGCCAAAACAATGGATGGCTCTCGTCCCAATCCATTTCGCTATCCCCGAGGCTCCTGGCTCGTGGCGGCGCTGACGCGCTACTTACGCTGTGACGCTCCGCTCCGACGCGTAGGTCGTCCACGTAATCGGCCCACCGCTGCATCATGTCGCGCCGTTCCGCCAGATACTCAGCCCGATGGTAGGCCGCCCGAACCTTGTTCCGCTCTTGATGGGCAAGCTGGCGCTCGATCACGTCCGGGTCAAAGCCAAGCTCGTTCAGCAGGGTGGACGCGGACGATCGGAACCCGTGCCCCGTGGCCCGGCTATGATAGCCCAACCGATACAGCGCATATAAGATTGTGTTCTCCGACATGGGCTTGTGCGGCTTGCGCTCGTTCGGGAACAGGAGGCGACCATTGCCGGTCAGCGTCTTCAGTTCGGTCAGAACCTCAATCGCCTGACGCGAGAGCGGCACGATGTGCGGCTCCCCCATCTTCATGCGCTCGGCAGGAATGCGCCACAGGGCGCCGTCGAAATCAAACTCGGACCATTCCGCTCCGCGCAGTTCGCCCGTCCGCACGAAGGTGTAGGCCATAAGATTGAGAGCGCACCGCGTCGCCACGCTACCATCGTAGGTTCGAATGTGAGCGACCAACTCGCCGAACTCCTGGGCCTTGGTCACCGCGGCGAAGTTTCGTGCCTTGTGCGCCTTGAAGGTGCCGCGAAGGGGCGCAGCCGGGTCAGTCTCCGCCCGCCCGGTCGCAACACCGAACCGGAACACCAGTGACGCCCACATCCGAACCTTGCGCAGAGCAGCCAATGTCCCGCGCTTCTCCATATACAAGAGCGCCTCGCGCAGGATCGGGACCGTGATCGACCGGATCGGCAGCGCACCAACGTGCGGGTAGAGATTGGCTGCCAAGGCCGAGTGGACGGCCTCACGATAGTCGGAGAAAGTATCGGCCCGCGAGGCGATCCACTCTTCGGCGATGGCCTGGAAGATTTCCGTTGAGGAAGCTGCCTGACCGGCCCGGTGACGCCGCCGCTCCACAACCGGATCGGCCCCGTCCCGAATCAAGCCTCTTGCTCCAAGCGCCTTTGCTCGCGCTTCGGACAGGGACACGTCCGGGTAAACGCCGATGGCGAGGAGCTTCTCTTTCGCGGCGATCCGGTATTTCAGCCGCCAGTAGCGCGAACCGTTCGGCTGCACGAGCAGAAACAGCCCGCCGCCATCATACAGCTTATAAGGCTTAGCTCCCGGCTTAGCGGAGCGGACTTTCGCGTCGGAGAGGTTATCGCGGGCCATTGCGCCACTGATGGGGCCGATACCCCCACGCTCTGATTTCGATACCCCTAATTCTACCCCCAAACGTGCTGGATATCAACGGACAGTGCCGGACGTGCTCGGACTGAAAAAAAATGTCATCACAAATGCTTAGGCTGAAATCCCGGACCATATCGGACCGAGCTGGACGGCGATGTGGCGGAGGGAGAGGGATTCGAACCCTCGATACCGTTGCCGGTATACACGCGTTCCAGGCGTGCGCCTTCAACCACTCGGCCACCCCTCCGCTGCGCGCCTGAGACCGCTCCCGCTTACGCGGAACGGTCTCGGGTCTTCTCCGTCGCATGTTCAGCGGCGAACCGGCGTCCGCTCCGCAACCCGCCTCATGTGCGCTCGACGCAGCGAAGCATGAGGAGCGGGTGTGTATAGCCGACCCTTGTTGGGGCGCAAGCCCGCGGCCTCTGAGCCCAATCGATCGTAGTTTCGCAAGGCCGCGCGAGCGCACGCGCTCTTGCTCCCTGCGGCGCATGACCCTAGGTCAAGCCCGACAGAGTGGGTGGGAGTTCCATGTTTCGCTTTCTGGCCCGCATGCTTGGCCTGTTCCTGATCGCCGCGGGCTTCGTCGGCCTCGTGATCGACGGCACGCGCTCCATCGCCAACGGCGCGCTCACCTTCACGGCGCTGGGCGAGGTGGGCTACCGCTTGCTGGGGGACCGCTACCTCCTGCTCCAGCCGGCGATCGAGCGCATCCATCCGTTCTTGTGGGACCCCATCCTCCTGAGCCTGACGCTTGCGCCGGCCGCCGTCTTTGCGCTTGTCCTCGGCGCGATCCTGCTTTGGCTGGGCCGCAAGCCGGTCGAGCCCATCGGCTATCTCGCACGACGCTAAAAGCAATTTTCGGCGATGTGGACGCCGGTTCGCCGTTTAATGCGGCAACAAAGACCTGAGAGTGCCGACTGCATGAGGGGATCGGCTCTCGCTCACGAGAGGGTGACCGGGCCCGCCTCGCGCACGGGTGGGCGCGCGCCTACATGAAAGCGTGACCCTCATCGGAGCGCGCCATGTTTCTCTTCCGCAAACGCACAAGCTTGCCGAGCCCGTCCGAAGCCTTGCCCGGCCGCTCGACGCCGATCCCGACCGCCGAGCGGCACTTTGTCAACGGCCGCACCCTACATGAGCCCTACCCGGAGGGGACGGGGCGCGCTCTCTTCGGTTTCGGCTGCTTCTGGGGGGCCGAGCGCAAGTTCTGGCAACTCGGCGACGGAATCTGGATCACGGCCGTCGGCTACGCCGGCGGCGTCACGCCGAACCCGACCTATGAAGAGGTCTGCTCGGGGCTGACCGGCCACAACGAAGTCGTGCTCGTCGTGTTCGACCCCAAGATCCTGCCTTACGACAAACTCCTGAAGACGTTCTGGGAGAGCCACGACCCGACCCAGGGCATGCGCCAGGGCAACGACGTGGGCACCCAGTACCGCTCCGGCATCTACGTGTTCGACGAGGCGCAGCGGCATGCGGCGGAGGCGTCGAAGGCGGCCTATCAGCAGGCGCTCGACGCGCGCCGGTACGGGCCGATCACGACCGAGATCGCTCCAGCCGGGCCGTTCTACTTCGCCGAGGATTATCACCAGCAGTACTTGGCGAAAAACCCCGGCGGCTATTGCGGACTCGGCGGCACAGGCGTGTCCTGCCCGATCGGAACCGGCGTCGCGGCCTGACGTTGAGCGCAAGGCTCGATGGCGCATCCGCCGTGCGCCGTGCGGCGGAGAGAACCTTCCGATGCTGGAACGGCTGCTCGAACGGTTCCTCTTTTCGAGCCGCTGGCTGCTCGCGCCCTTCTACGTGGGCCTTGTCTTCACGCTGGTCGTCCTTCTCATCAAGGCGCTGCAGGAGCTGGCGCATTTCGTGCTGCATGCCTTCAGCGCCACCGAGTCCGACGTCATTCTCGGCGTGCTGACCCTCGTCGATCTGACGCTGACCGGGTCGCTCATCATTATCGTGATCTTTTCCGGGTACGAAAACTTCGTCTCCAAGATCGACGAGAGCACGCACAAGGATTGGCCCGAGTGGATGGGCAAGATCGACTTCACGGGCCTGAAGCTGAAGCTCATGTCGTCGATCGTCGCCATCTCGGCGATTCAGGTTCTGAAAGCCTTCATGAACCTGAAGAACGTTTCCGACCGCGACCTGACCTGGCACATCACGATCCATCTCGTCTTCGTCGTGTCGGGTGTCATCCTCGCGCTGAGCGACCGCATCAGCGAGGGCGGCCACAAGGCGGAGCGGGCCGAGAAGGGGCACTCGGCGGGCGGCCTCTGATCGCGCTTATTTCGCGACCAGACCTTGCGGCACTCGGGCGGCAGCTGCGCCATCGGTCACGGGCGGGCGCGGCGGGCCGGGCTTCGGGTGCAGCATCTCCTCCGTGAACCACTGGTCGAGCTCGGCGCCGCAGCCGTCGCCCGCGGCGGCGGGTCCTGGTCGGCGCAGCCTTCCTCGCCGGTCGGGCAGGCGAGGCGGATGTGGAAATGATAGTTGTGCCCGAACATCGGCCGGATCTTCGTGAGCCAGGCGCGGTCGCCGCCCGGCCTCGCGGCAGAGCGCCTTCTTGATCGCCGGGTTGACGAAAATGCGCGCCACCTCGGGCTCCTGCGATACGGCGCGCAAGAGCGCGAGTGTGCTGCCGGCGTCCAGACGTTCGGGTCGATGTCGAGCCTGTCCGGCCGCACCATGTTCGGTCGCCGACATCTCCTCGCGCTCGGCGCGCGCTGAGCCGGCGGTCGGGCATCGGGGTCAGCCACACGTCGGCATCGAGGCCGATCTGGTGCGAGGCGTGGCCGGTGATCATCGGTCCGCCGCGCGGCTGCGCGATGTCGCCGACGAGGAGGCCCGGCCAGCCGTTGATCTGCGGCACCTGCTTCGACAGCCGCTCGAGGAAGGCGATCAGGTTGCGGGTGCCCCCAGTTGCGATTGCGCGACAGGCGCATCACCTGCCAGGTCTCGCCGTCGATCGGCAGCGCCACCGCGCCGGCGACGCAGCCCTTGGCGTAGCCTGCCGATCGAGCGCGCCGCGAGGGGCGCGCGGCTCGTCGCGCGGCCGAACAACTCCTTGGCGGGCGTGCTGGGGTCGTCCGGATGGGCGAGCGGCGGCAGAGGCTTGGGAGTCAGCGTGCCCGGGTCCTGGGCTATGCGGCGGGCGGCGCCGTCAGGGCGACGAGGGCGAACGCGAGCCGATCGGTCAGGTTCATCGCCGGAGCTGACGCCGGTAACCCGCCGCTCCGTCAAGGCGACATGCTGATCCGCAACCGGCCTAATGGCGCTGCCGGAACCGGGCGGCGCTCGACGGATTCATGCGCCCTGAGGGGACCGTAGCCGGTTTCGGGGTGCACGGCGTCGTCGCTGCGGGGCCGATGAGATCCGATGCGCCGCGTTGACGGCGCGGCGGCACGCCGGCCCTCGCCGCCGTCGGAGCGCAGAAAGTATCCGATCGCCAGGCCAAGGCCGGTCAAAAGCCGCAACGGTCGCCAGCGGATGCATCTGCGCTTCCAGGAAGAGACTCGTCTGGCGCGTCCATGCGCGGCCCGGAAGGGCCGAATGCGCGGAGCCGTCCTCGCGCGGCTCGTAGAGGTTATCGCGCCGCTGGCCGCGGCCCGGATGGTCCGTCATCTGCGTCGCATAGCCCGTCGCTTCCATGATGTAGTCGGTCGTGCGCGGCGCTATGCCGCCGAGCGCGGAGATGGCCCAGCCGCCGAAGCCCACGACGATGTCCCGCTTCTGATTTTCGCAGGCGAACAGCATGGCTTTCGCCGACGAGCGCCGGATCATAGGCGGGCGGCGGGCTCTTGATGCCGGGCGCATCGAGGTAGTTGCGCGCATGCTCGAAGAAGGGCGTGTCGATCGCCGACGGTTTGATAAGGGTCACGGAGATCGGCGCATCCTCCTGCTCAAGCTCCATGCGCAGCGTGTCGGTGAAGGCTTTCACCGCGTGTTTTGCGGCCGAGTAGGGTCCTTGCAGCATCATGGCCCGGTCGCTCACGACGCTCCCGGTGTTGATGATCGCGCCGCCGCGTTGGCGAAGATGCCGGGCCGCGATGAGCGAGCCGTTGACGACGCCCCAGTAGTTCACCTCGAAGATGCGCCGATGATCCTCGATCGGGATCTGCTCGACCGTGCCGTAAACCGCCGTGGCGGCGTTGTTGATCCAGGTGTCGAAGCCGCCGAACCGATCGCGAGCGACTTGCGCGACCCGCTCCAGGTCCTCCGGGTTCGCCACATCGGCGGGCGCGGCGACGGCCTGTCCGCCGCGCGCCTCGACTTCGCGGGCTACGTCCTGCAAGGCGTCGTCGTTGCGGGACACGAGCACGAGCTTCGCGCCGCGGTCGGCCGCCGCGCGGGCGGTGGCGAGCCCGATGCCGCTGGAGGCGCCGGTCAGGACGATGACCTGCTCCTCGACCGGTTTCAGACGAACGGCCATGTGTCTCTCCTTGCAGCGCCGGAATCCCCGTCAACGTGCCGGATCGCGGCGGGGTTCCAGCGCGACGGACTGGCACGGGCCGTCCCGGAACCCCTCTTTCAACCTGAGCGTTCCTCGATCGGGTGGTTCCGTTTCTGAGGAGGAGATTATGGCCACGAACACCAATGACACGGCCGCGACCGCAACGAGCGGCGAGGTTCGCGAGACCCACAACCTGATCGCGAGCGACAAGGTCGAGGGGACTCCGGTGCGCCGCTCGGACGGCGAGAAGATCGGCACGATCGAACGCGTGATGATCGAGAAGCGCTCCGGCAAGGTCGCCTACGCCGTCATGAGCTTCGGCGGCTTCATGGGGCTCGGCGAGGGGTTTTATACGCTCCCCTGGGGCGTGCTGAAGTACAACACGGACCTCGACGCCTATGAGCTGAACATGACCGAAGACCAGTTGCGCGGCGCGCCGCAGCGCACGGCCGAAGGCGGCGACGCCTCGTTCGACCGCGAGTGGGAAGAGCACGTTCACCGCTATTACAACGCAACGCCCTACTGGGGCATGTGAGCGCGCCGATCCGTCTGGTCTGACTGCGGAACGCCTGGCTCAAGCGCCGGGCGTTTCTTCGTCGCGAGGGCAAAGGGCAGTCTAAGCAAGCCAAGCGTGTTCTTCACGATTTTCGCAACCTCTGATACAGACGGGGCTGATCCCATCGCCCCGACGCAGCCTTGTCCCATCGCAACATCATCGCCGTCGTCTTGTGGATGGCGGGCGCGCTCGTCTCGTTCTCCGCGGCGGCTCTCGGCGTGCGGGCGCTGTCGCGAACGCTCGGCCTGTTCGACATCCTCGCTCTGCGCAGCGCTACGGGCGTCGCCGTCCTCCTCTTCGTCGCCGCCGCGCGGCCGGCTCTCCTGGCGGACCTCGATGCAAAGCGACTGCCTTTGCATCTGTTCCGAAACATCATCCACTTCGCCGCGACCTATGGATGGGCGCTCGCTCTCACGCTGCTCCCGCTGGCCACCGTGTTCGCGCTGGAGTTCACTATGCCGGTCTGGGTGGCGCTGCTGGCCATCCCTATTTTGGGCGAGCGGATGACCCCAAGCCGCGCGGCTTGCGTCGTGTTCGGCTTTGCCGGCGTTCTCGTCATCCTGAGACCGGGGCTCGCAATCCTGCAGCCGGCGGCGCTTCTCATGCTCGGCGTCGCCGCCGCGTTCGCGGTCTCGGTGATCGCCACGAAGGCGCTGACCGCAACCCAAAGCACCTATGCCATCCTGTTCTGGATGAACCTGATCCAGCTTCCGCTGAACTGGCTCGGCAGCGCCCCGGCATTCTGGACCAAGGTCGGGCCGGAGCACGCCCTGCCCTTGGCGGGCATCTGCCTCGGCGGATTGAGCGCGCACCTGTGCCTCACCAACGCCTACCGGCACGGCGACGCCACGATGGTGGTGCCGCTCGATTTCCTGCGCATCCCGCTGATTGCGCTGATCGGATGGCGCCTCTACGACGAGCCGCTCGATCCGTTCGTCTTCCTGGGCAGCGCCTTGATCATCGCCGGCATTCTCTGGAACCTGCGCGCGGAAGCGCGGACCCGACGCGCATGAAGTGGTCGCCGCAGCAGGAGGCCGCGCTGAAGGCGGTGGCGGAGTGGCTGCGCCGCGGCGCGCCGCAAGTATTCCGGCTGTTCGGCTATGCGGGCACGGGCAAGACCACGCTGGCGCGGCATGTGGCGGCGGGGGTCGAGGGCGACGTCGCGTTCGGGGCCTTCACCGGCAAGGCCGCTCTCGTCATGCGCGCCCGCGGCTGCCGGGACGCCTCGACCATTCACTCCATGATCTATCGTTCGCGCGAGTCGGACGAGGGCGGCCCGTCCTTCGTGCTCAACCGCTCCAGCGTGGCGTCAAAGGCCGCGCTCATCGTCATCGACGAGTGCTCGATGGTGGACGAGGACCTCGGGCGCGACCTCCTCTCGTTCGGCAAGCCCGTGCTGGTCTTGGGCGATCCGGCGCAACTGCCGCCCGTCAAGGGCGGCGGCTTCTTCACGGCGGAACTGCCCGACGCGATGCTGACCGAGGTCCACCGGCAGGCGCGGGACAACCCGATCATCCGGCTCTCGATGGCGGTGCGCGAGGGGCAGCCGTTGCCGCTTGGCGCCTACGGCGAGAGCCGCGTCATTCGCCGCCGCGATATCGACGCCGACGCGGTCATGCGGGCCGACCAGGTTCTCGTCGGGCTCAACCGGACGCGGCGTCTCTACAACGGGCGTATCCGCGAACTCTCCGGCTACCGCAACCCGATGCCGGGGGAGGGCGAAAAACTCGTCTGCCTGCGCAACGACAAGACCAAGGGCCTGCTCAACGGCGGCGCCTGGACGGTCCGGACCGTGCGGCCTCCCCGCGAAGACTTCGTGCGCCTGGAGGTCGCGCCCGAGGAGGAAAGCCGCCGCCGTCCGGTCGAGGTTGCGGTCCTGCGCGCGTTCTTCGAGGGGAGGGAGGACGACATTCCGCTGATCCTGCGGCGCGAGTCGGACGAGTTCACCTACGGCTACGCGCTGACCGTCCACAAGGCGCAAGGCTCGCAGTGGGACGACGTTGTCCTTTTTGACGAGTCCTACGCCTTCCGCGAGCACCGCAGCCGCTGGCTCTACACCGGCCTGACGCGGGCGGCGGAGCGGGTCACGGTGGTGACGTAGGCTCAGGCTCGTCGTCGGGAAAGCGTCGCCTTCATGGCCGCCACGCGCGGGCGGCCCACCTGATGAGTGCGCACCTCAAGCCTGGCGACATCAAGCGGGGCTGCGGCTCCTGGGCGAAACGCCGCCCGCTCGATCGAGGCGACGCGATTACGTTCCGCCGGACCGGCCCTGCATGTTCTCCAGGGCCCGCGCCTTGATGGCGTCCAACGTCATCGTCGGGGTGAGAGCTTGCGGATCGACCATGCAGTGCAGGATAGCCGGCTTGCCAGAGGCCATCGCGCGCTCGAAGGCGTCCGCGAACGCCTCGGTGCGCTCCACGCGTTCGCCGTGCCCGCCGTAACTCCGGGCGAGGGCGGCGAAATCCGGGTTCTTGAGCTGCGTGGCGGAGACCCGGCCCGGATACTCCCGTTCCTGATGCATCCGGATCGTGCCGTACATGCCGTTGTCGAGGACGATGACCAGGATGGGGATGCCGTACTGGACGGCGGTGGCGAACTCCTGGCCGTTCATGAGAAAGTCGCCGTCGCCGGCGAACGCCACCACCGGCCGGTCCGGGCATTGGCGCTTCGCCATCACGGCCGCGGGGACGCCGTAGCCCATCGATCCGGAGGTTGGGGCCAGTTGGGTTCCGAAGGCGCGGAACCGGTAATAGCGATGGATCCAGATCGCGAAGTTGCCCGCGCCGTTGCAGATGACAGCGTCGGCGGGCAGCCTGTCGCGAAGCCACACGACAGCGCGGCCGTACTGGAACGATCCGGGGAGATCGCCCGGCGTCTCGGACCAGTCCAGGTATTCGGCGTGAGCCGCCGCAGCCTGTGCGCCCGAGGGCGCCGCCTGCGGGGCGGGCATTTCCGCGAGCGCGGCGCAGAACGGGCCCGGCGAGGCCTCGATGGCGAGCGCGGGCTGATAGACGCGCCCCAGTTCCTCCGCGCCGGGATGGACGTGCACGAGTTTTTGGGCCGGGACCGGGATGTTCAGGAGGGTATAGGAGGAGGATGGCATCTCCGAGAGGCGGCCGCCGATCATTACGAGGAGATCGGCGGCCTTGATGCGGGCCGCGAGCTTCGGGTTCGGCCCGATGCCGACATCGCCGGCGTAGCGGGGATGATCCGCCGGAAACAGGTGCGCCCGCCGGAACGAGGTCGCGACGGGAAGCCCGAAGCGTTCGCTCCAGGTCACGAGCGCCGCGCGCGCCTCGGGCGTCCACCGTGTTCCGCCGGCGATCACGAGAGGGCGCTCGGCCTCTTCCAGCATGCTCCGGAGCCGGGCCATCTGGTCCGGCCCCGGCCAGATTTCGACCGGCTCGACGCGCGGCGCGTCCGTCGCCGCAACTTCGTCGGTCAGGACGTCTTCGGGCAGGGACACGACCACAGGCCCCGGCCGGCCCTGCATCGCGACGCGGAACGCGCGCGCGATCAGTTCGGGCAGGCGCGCGGCGTCGTCGACCTCGACGACCCACTTCGCCATGCTCCCGAAAAATTGCTTGTAGTCGACCTCCTGGAACGCTTCGCGCTCCCGCATCCCCCGCGCGACCTGCCCGATGAACAGGATCATCGGCGTGGAGTCCTGGGCCGCGATGTGGACGCCGGGGCTGGCGTTCGTGGCGCCGGGTCCGCGGGTCACGAAGCAGACGCCCGGCCGTCCCCGTGAGCTTGCCGTAGGCTTCCGCCATCATGGCGGCCCCGCCTTCGGCGCGGCAGACCAGAACGTCGACCGCGGCGTCGTGCAGCGCGTCGAGGACGGCCAGATAACTCTCGCCGGGCACGCAGGTCAGCCGCTCCACTCCTTGCGCGATCAACTGATCGACCAGAATGCGGCCGCCGGTTCGACGCGTGCTTTCGGTTTTGGAGTTCATATCCAGTTCCGCTGTCCTGATGAGGGGAGGCGCCGAGGAACGCTTGGCTTGCAAGGGGTCGCGCCGTGATGTTCCAGCGTCGGGAATTAAAGACCACGCGTCCGCGCTGTCAAACGATCCACGCCGGTTGCTTTACGGTCGACTGTCGGAAAAGGCGTCGACCCGGACAGCGGAAAAATCCGCGAGATCAGGGCCTATTACGCCTCGCTGGCGGACTGATCCGTGCCGATCGCGGAGCTGGTCGGCTTCGACTACGCCGCGCGCGGATACCACCCGCAAGGACATCCAGGCGGCCGCCGACGGCGGGGTGACGACGCTCAAGCGACGTCCACGAGCGCTTCCCGGACGAGGGCAGCGTTGACATGGCGGCCTCCATGCGCGCCTACCGCGAGGTCGGCTACGAGGGCATCCTCTGCCCCGACCACGTCCCGGTCTCGGACCTCGACCCGGCGCGCGAACGCTTCTTCGCCTTCGCGCTCCGCTACACAAGGCGCTGATCCAAGCGACCGAGGACCCCGTGCAGCGGGAGATGGCCTACCGGTGGACGGGGCAGCCGCCGCCGCAGTACGCCGGACGCGCTTAAAGCGTTTCCCGGCGAAGTGGACCCGGTTCGCCGCCGAAAATGCGGCAAACTGCAGGGCCGTGACGGACCGCTGGCGAGCCCGCCATCTTCGGAGCGATCCGCGGGCGAACCGACGCTGGCCGGTCCCGCCGCCGGCCCCCGACCGCGTTGCGCCGGCTTGGGATCAGTCGGCGGCGACAGCCGCCGTGATCAGGCCGACCAGCAGGCTTATGGACAGAAGCACGGCAACCATGATTGATCATTCTCCTCGGCTCTCGACCGCTCCGCGCGCGCTTACGCGGCGAGGAGCGCGGGGCCTGAGACGGCCGCGACAAAGACAAGCGAGATGACCAGGCGCTTCAGAATGGCGATGGTGAGCATGTGACGTCCCCTGTGATCGTTGTTGGGCGCCCTTTTGCGCCCGATCTGTTTCAGGACGATTGCTTGATTTGTTGCAGGCGGCTGTGCGCCAGCGCACGGGAGGGCGGTCCGGCTTCCGCTTCTGCCTGAATCGCTCGGCTTCAGACCCAGGCTCCTGACCCCCGCATCACGCACACGCGCCAGAACAGCGCCACCAGGGACCAGCCGAACG
This sequence comes from uncultured Alphaproteobacteria bacterium, assembly GCA_963728675.1. Classification (GTDB taxonomy): domain Bacteria; phylum Pseudomonadota; class Alphaproteobacteria; order Rhizobiales; family Beijerinckiaceae; genus JAJKJG01. The sequence goes on from CAVSLO010000030.1 coordinate 17,244, forward strand.
GGCCGGCGACGGCGCGCGCGCGGCCAAGGGCTCGATCGGCGCGCTTAACGGTTGCGGTCCACTCAGGGGCAAGCGTCGCGTCTGCGCTCGACGGCTCGACCTCTCTCCCGCAGTCCTCCGGCATGCCCGCCAGCCCGAAAGCCTCCATCCTGCGCCGAACCGCGCTGGAGACCTGTTCAGGGACGGCGATCGCGGCCGACGCAGCCGCATGGATCACGCCTGCAAGCTTGGCCCGCCGGTCCCCGAGAACAGGCAGCGGACTGACGCCATAGACCCGTACCGGATACGCTACGCTCTCCAACGAGGTCTCGCCCAGCGAGGTGTACTTGCAGGCAAGCCGGTTTGAGATCTGCGCGTACACGCCTCCGGAGATGCGGACTTCGCCCGCGCGCGCCGACGCGGCAAGCTGCTCCGCGATGACCGCCGCCTCGCCGGAGACGGAAGCAGCTTCGACAAGAACTTCTCCGAGATCGACGCCGAACCGGAAAGCGGTCCTGTCGTTCGGCAGCGCGTCGCCGGCGCTGCGCAGCAGGTTGCGCAGCACGACGGCGCAGCGGACCGCGTCTTCAGGAAGCTCGAACACGGCGAGGAGATCGCAGCCGGTCAGGCGCACGAGCCTGCCGCGGTTCTCGGCCAGGGTCGGCTCGACGATGCGTCGGCGCAGCAGGTCGATGCAAGCGAGCGGCTTCCGGCCTTCGGTCCCGACCGTCTCCGAGAGATGAGCCGCCAGCACCACGGCGAGCCGGCGAGGGCTCCGGGCGGCCGCGAGGTTGGTGGGAACGGCTCGCTCGAAGCCGGCCCTGATGCTTTGGTTCGGCGACATGGCTTTCTCCCTGATCCACAGATCCTGTCGACGCCTGCGGCGTTCGTCAGGGAGCAGCATCGGCCGTGCGCCGGTGCGCCGTATGTTTGCCAGCGCACACGGCGCAAGACCTGAGCCGGAGGAACGCTCTCTTGATCTGCTCCGATGAGAAGCCACGGCCCCTTGAGCCGGCGAGCGCTGCGATGTCGGCGGCTCAGCCTGTGCATCGGCGGCCACGGCAGGCGCGCGCGCAGCCGTTCCGGCTTGCCCTGCCGAGCGATATCGTCCTAACGTGGACCGTTGTCCGTACCCGCAAAGGCCCATCATGGGTTCGGGGGAAACATCGTCGCACGTCGTCAGCAGCCCGCGTCGCCTCGCGGCGATCCTTGCCGCGGACATCGCCGGGTTCAGCCGGCTCATGGGCCTCGACGAGGAAGGCACGCTCGCCCGCGTCAAGCGCATTCGCCGGGAGATCATCGAGCCGACTCTGGCCGAACACCAGGGACGCCTCATCAAGACGAGCGGCGACGGCTTCCTGGCGATGTTCGAGAGCCCGCTGGAGGCCGTGCGGTGCGCCATCGTCATTCAGCAGACCATGCTGGCGCGCAACACCTCCCTGTCGAAGCAGCAATGGATTCAGTTCCGGATCGGGGTCAACCTGGGCGACGTGATCGTCGAGCCCGACGACATTTTCGGCGACGGCGTCAACATCGCGGCGCGGCTGGAGTCCCTCGCGGCGCCCGGCGAAGTGTACATCTCAGGCGGCGTGTACGAACAGGTCAAGAACAAGCTTGTCTGCGGCTACCATTCGCTGGGCGACGAGAAGCTCAAGAACATCACGGACCCTGTCCGAATCTATCGCGTGCTGCCCGACCCGGGGGCGGTCGCGCGGGCCCAGAGCGTCAACTGGCGCACGGTGCTCGTCTCGGGCGTCGTTCTGGCGCTTGCGGCGGCCGCGCTGCTGGCGGTCGGCTTCTTGAACGTATTCAGAGCGAGGGAGCCGCAGACCGCGGGCGTGACGTACCAGGACCCGCCCGGTTTCGCGCCGGCGCCGCCATCGTCCTCGCAGCCCGCCCAAGCTCAATCCGGCGCCCTGCCGCGCGCGACCCAACCGGCCGAACCGACCGCGCGCTCCCTGGAGGCCCGAAACCAGCAGGGGCGCCGAACCGACGGACGGCGCGCCGATTCCGGGGTTGCCGCCACCGCCGCCGCCGGCGCCTCCGGCTGAACTGCCGCGCCTTGCGGCTGGAACGACGCCGGCCGGGGGCGGAGACGCGAAGACGCCTCAAGGATCCCAGGTCGCCGTGGCGGCCCCCCCGACCCGCGTGGACCGTCCGGGCGCGGCGGGATCTCCGCGCACGTTCAAGGACTGCCCTCGGTGTCCTGAGTTGGCGGAGGTTCCCGGCGGCGCGTTCATGATGGGCAGCAGCGAGGACCCGAGCGAGAAGCCGGTTCACCAGGTCACGGTCCAGCCGTTTGCAATCGGCCGCTTTCCGGTGACGGTCGGCGAATGGCGGCAGTGCGTTGCGGACAACGCGTGCAGTTACGAGCCCAACGGCGACGACCGCAGTCCCGCCCGAAACCTGAGCTGGAACGACGCGCAGCAATACATAGCCTGGCTGTCGAAGGTCGCCCAGCATCCGTATCGGCTGCCCACCGAGGCGGAGTGGGAATACGCCGCGCGCGGCGGAACGAGCACGCGCTACTGGTGGGGCAACCAGGCGACCGTCAAGACGGCGGATTGCAAAGGGTGCGGCGAGCCCCACGACCCCCAGGCGCCATTGCCGGTCGGCAGCTTCGCGCCAAATCCGTTCGGACTCCACGATATGGGCGGCGGCGTGGATCAGTGGGTGTCAGACTGCTGGCATAAAGACTACAATGGCGCGCCGCGGGACGGGTCTTCCTGGGAAGGGCCGACATGCCGCGAACGGGTTGTGCGAGGCGGCTCGTGGCGGAGCGATCCGACGTATGTCCGGGCGGCCAGCCGAAACTTTTATGATCCGGCCGTCCGATATCCGACCCACGGCTTTCGCGTGGTTCGCCAGTGAATGCGGAGGGGCTCGTGTCGACAATCGCGAAGCAGCTTGTTCTCTGTGCGGGTTTGGTCCTGGCCACCGGCGCGCTTGCGCAAACGCCCGCTCCGGGGGACGCCTACGCTTATATCATTTGGCCCCAGGACGGGCAGCGCATCAAAGGCGCGTTCTGGGTCCGGTTCGGGCTCCGGAACATGGGCGTGACCCGCGCCGGCGACAACGCGCCGAACGTCGGCCACCACCACCTGCTCGTCGATGCTCGTGAGCCGCCGGACCCGAACGAACCCATTCCAACCGACAAGAATCATCTGCATTTCGGTTCAGGGCAGACCGAGGCTCGTCTCGACCTGCCGCCAGGCGAGCATACGCTCCAGCTCGTGCTCGGCGACGCCGAGCACAGGATGTTCAAGCCGCCCGTGGTATCGAAAAAGATTCGGATCACGGTCTCGAAGTAGAGGCGGAATGCGCCGCGCACGGTCCGGCCGCGCCGACCGGACCACGGGCAGGCTCGGCCGACGAAACGCCCGTGAACCGCACGCCTCGCGCCCTAGGGACGCCCTCTCTCGCTCGTGTGCGCTGGCAAACATACGATCGGCGGCCAACGACCGATGCTCTCGTCCGGCCGAATGGTTCAGGCGTCAAGACATGCCTGCGGAGCGCCGGAGAGAGATCATGTCCTTGAACGAGAGCACCCCCAATCCCTCGAAACAGGCGCCGGACATCTTGCTCTCCATGCCTAAAGCTTCTCGTCGCCTCGCCGTCGTTCTGGCGGCCCGGATTCCCGGGCCATGCCCGACCGAACGCACAGAGAGCCAGGGCGCGAACGACGGCGCCTGCGACGTGCGCCGCGACCTCATCGAACCGACCCTTGCCGAGAATCGCGGGACGCTCGTGCGCTGGACGGGCGGCGATCTTCTCGCCCTCTTCGAAAGCCCCTACGCCGCCGCTCACTGCGCCCTTGTGCTCGACAACCTGTTTCGGAGCCGCAACAGCCGGTTTTCGATGCGCGATCGGGGCGGCTGCCGGATCGGCCTTGGGCTGGGGGATGTTCTCGTCCAGTCCAACGCTATCCACGGCGATGCGGTCACGATCGCGGAGCGGCTCGCCGGGCTTGCGCGCCCTGGGGAGGTCTATGTTCCCGGAGGAGTGCATGAGCAGATCTCGAACCGGCTCGTGTGCAAATGCCGCGCGCTGGGCGAAATCCCGCTCGCCGGCATGCCCGGCCCAGTCCGCGTGTACGCCTTGAGCCGCATCGCCGTGGTCGGAGAGAAACGGCTCGGACTCCCCCGCGCGCGGAATCTCGCTGCGGCCGCCGCCGCGACGGTGATGGGAGGCGTCTTAGGGCTCGCGGTCGTGCATGGGCCGCAATTCATCCAGCACCCGGCGTTTTCGACCGCCCAGGCGCAGGAGCGAACTCCGGTTCGAGAGTGGGCTGACCCTCGGCCGGTGAAGGCCCGTGCACTGAACCGTTAGGGCGTTTCCAGCGAGGTGGACCAGTTCGCCGTTGAAAACGCGGTTCGCGAATGCGCAGAGCCGATCCCACCTCAGGAACGGCTTCGATGGGCGGCGCCTCCGCGCAGCCTTCGAGCGTCGGGTCCGGTCTCGGGCGCCGCGGGCCGGCGGCGCCATAATCTCGACATGTCCCTCAACCGCACCTGAACGCGCCTCTCGGCCCCCGTTCAGCGGCGCGGGCCTACAACGCTCCGGAACGCCCCAGGATCGCAGGGCGTGAGAGGAGCAAATCCATGTTGCGCAAGTTCGTATTGGCCTCGATTGCCGCGGCGTCGCTGGGCGCCGCCGCGCTCGGCGGAGCGACGGCGGTCTCGGCCAATCCTTATGGCTACGGCGGCCCGCATGGCGGCTATTACGGCGGGCCCCCGCCGTGGGCGCGCGCCTGGGGCTGGCGGCGGCACCACCACTGGGGTTACGGGGGCCCGTCCTGGGGCGGTCCGCCCGCCTACGCGAGGCCCGTTCCGCAGCCGCATTACGGCCAGCCTTATGCGAGGCCGCAGCCGCATGCCTACGGGCGCAGTTACGGCCCGTACTGAAATACGGACGCTCCTCCTCCGGCGAACGGGGCGAGCCGGGGGAGGGGACGCCGCTTCAAGCGCCCTCGGCCTCGCCGCCGGACTCGCGCCGGCCCGGCGCTTGCGGGGCGGGAGCGTCGGTTTCGGGAACCCCGGCGAGACGGAGCCCCTCGGCGTAGCGCCGCCGGTCGGCGTCACGCTGGAAGGGGTAGGACATCAGGAAGCGCTCGATCGTAAAGCCCGGTTCGCGCGATGCCAGGGCGATTCGGTTCTGAGGGTTGGCATCGGGGTCAGCGCGATTCATGCTCTCGGCGACGGGCGATGGAGGCCGGGAATGTCGGGCAGCGATGGGGCGAGAGGGGCCGATCTTTGGGAGGTGTTCAGCGTGGTCCCGGACCATCGGCGGGCGGAAGGCAAGCGCTATCCGCTTGCGGGTCTTTTGATGATCGCGCTGGCGGCGATGTTGGCCGGGCGGTCGGATCAACTGGGGATCGTGCGCTGGGGCCGCAAGCTGAGCCGGGAGGCCTTGGCGGAACTTGGAATTTTGCGCGGTCGCGTGCCTGCGCCTTCGGTGTGGAGCGAGCTTTTCCGGGCGCTGGATGTGGGCGCGCTGGAACGGCTCCTCGGGGCTTGGGTGAAGGGCGCGGGCGCAGCCGGACATGTGGCGATTGACGGCAAGCGGCTGCGGGGCAGCGCCGTCGGCGATGTGCCCGGAGTGCATCTGCTGGCCGCGTTCAGCGAACGGCTGCAAGGTGTCATCGGGCAATTGCGGGTGGCGCCGGAGGCCAACGAGATCACGGCGGCCCTGACCTTGCTCAAGACGCTTCCCATCGAGGGTGCGATCATCAGCGGCGATGCGATCTTCGCCCAAACCGACCTCTGTCGCCTCATCATCGAGCGCGGCGGCGATTACTTCTTCACGGTCAAGAGCAACCAGCCGACGCTGGAAGCCGACATCGCCCTGGCCTTCCGGCCGGATTCCCCCCTCTGCGGAGTGGGCGCCCGCGCCTGACGTGGCTCGGGTCGAGACGGTCGAGAAGGGGCACGGCCGCATCGAGATCCGACGCCTGGAGTGCAGCGAGAGCCTCGCCTCCTATCTCAGCCAGTGGCCGGGTCTGCGCCAGGTCTGCCGCATCGAGCGACGACGCAGCTTGCGCGGCAAGGACAGCATCGAGGTCGTGCACGCCATCACCAGCCTGTCGCGCGAGCGCGCCGACGCCGCCTCATTGCTCAACATCGCGCGAGGGCATTGGGGAATCGAGAACCGCCTGCACCACGTCCGCGATCGGACCTGCCGCGAGGACGCCTGCCGCACCCGATCCGGCAACGCCCCCCAGACCCTCGCCGCCTTGCGAAACGCCGCCCTCACCATCCATCGACGCCGGGGGAACCGTCCCGTCGAGGGCCAGGAGCACTTCGCCGAACATCGCTACGAGGCGCTCGCCGTCCTCAAACAAACGAGAACCGAATGACCCTGGCGCGATGCGAGCAGGCTTCGATAGCGTATGGCCTCCTCGATTCGGCCGAGGCGTCCTAAGGACGCGATCAGGGGCTTGTAGCCGTTCGCGAAGTCCGGATTGGCCCGCACGACGCGGCGTCTCACTCTGGCGGCCTGTTCGTCGTCGCCGCGGAACATGTGCGCGTTCGTGTAGATGCTCTCGAAAAAGCTGAAATACGGGTCGAACGGAGCGAGGTCCCGGTAATGATCGAGTCGGGCGAGCGCGATCTCCGGCTCGCCGATGTAGCAGTGCGTGGCCGCGCTCAAGGCCCAGACGAGGCCCAGGCTCGGATTCAGCCGCTGCGCCCGGCCGAAAAAATGGAGCGCCGCGTCGAAGTCCTTGTTCAGGAATGAACAGGCGTGGCCGTGGATGGCGGCGGCTTCGGCGTTGTCGGGACCGAGGCGGATCGCGCGCAGGCTCAACGCCTGCGCCTGCTGGATGGAGTCCGTTACGTTCCGGGTCCAGCCCTGCCCGATTTCGAACACGCGCCAATAGGCCGCCCACGCCGTCGCCATCACGTTGTCGGGCTCGCGCCGGATCGCCTCCTCAAGAAGCCGGCCTGCCTCCGCGAAGGTGGAGCGCTCCATGGAGTAAAGCAGGGGGCTGGCGCGCACGGTCAGCCCCATGGCGTCGAGCGGCTCGCCCGGCCGCGCGCTTGCCTCGCGGAACAGGATCACAGGATCAATCCGCGCCGCGACCCTGGCGGTCACGACCTCGTCGAGCCGGTCGATGTCGTCGAGGGGCGTCTCGAACTTTTCGCTCCAGACCGGGCGCGCGTAGCCGCTCATGTGCAGGAGGCGGATGCCGATCCGCAACCGGCCGTTCACCGCGGTCAAGGCGCCGTCGACGGCGTAGTCCAGGCCCCTGTCTTGCCGCACCAGGTCGAAGGCCCGAATCTGCGGCTCGATCGCGTCGGGTGCGATCACGTCGAATCGCCCGAACCGGGCGAGCGCCGACGCGACGTCCTGGGACAAGCCGAACGCCAGCGCGTCCTCCACGCCGGGCCCCGCCGTGATGAACGGCATGACCACGATCCGCAGCCAACTTCCAGGCAGGTCCTCCGTTCGCAGCGCCTGGCTTGGGCGGCTTGGCGAGATCGAAGGTCGCAGGAGGAACGGAGGGTCCGATTGGATCGACGAGAGCCTGATCGCCTCATAGAGCGCGCGCGTTTCGCCGGCGGGTTCAGTCTCCAGGGTCAGGCGAAGGGCGGCCCGGCAGCGGGCAAACTCCTTAACCGCCTGCGCGCGCTCGCCGCGCGCAGCGAGCACGCGCATGAGCGCTCGGCAAGCGCCCTCGTGGGTCGGGTCGAAGGCGATCAGGCGGCGCGCCGCGGCCGCTTGGTCCGCCGCCTCGGCCCCGGACGCCGTCGCCCGGTTCAGCCCGGCCTCGAGATCCTTGCGCAGCGCTTCGGCGAAGCGCGCCCGCTCCGCGAACAGCCACTGGTCGAACGAAGCGCTGATCCCTTCAAAGCCTTCCAGAAGCCGCTCAGGCTGAAAGTCTGCTGCCTCGGCCTCCAGGGCGCACGCGGGCTCGTGCCGGAACGCAAGCGCGTCGATCCAGCAGCGGTCCGTGCGCAAGCGGATCGTGTCGCGATCGAGGTCAAGTAGTTCGGAGCGCAGGCTCCCCATCGCGCGCCCGATGTCGAGCAGCGCCTGGCGCAGGCTGACGCGCGCCTGCGCGTCGGTGACGCGCTCCCAGATCTGACCGGCCAAGCGGGCGCGGGGAACCGGCCTCCCTTCGGCCAAGCATAGGTAGGCGAGCAACGCTCGGGCCTTGCGGCTCTGCGGGAGAATGCTCACGTCCTCGAAGGCTTCGGCCCGCATCGGGCCGAGCAGGCGCATGCGCGCAAGCGTAGACTTCGAGGCCGAAGTCCGGGCTTCGGGACCCGAAGTCAGGAGCTGCGGTTCCGCCGTGCGTAACAGGCTCAAGATGCCGGCCATATGGCGCGTCGCCGGCCTGAGCCAACTCGCGCCGAGCGTGTGAATCTTGCGCTGAAAATCGTCAAATGCGCCCTGAACCGGCGCTTCTAAAGAAGTTCGGGCGCGTTCCTAAGGGCTATTTCGACGCAGTTTGCGCCTCCTCGCCTCAAGGAAGCGCGGGGTTCGTCGGGAGCCTCGTCGCGTCCTCAGCGCCTCAGCCGCATACGCGGCGGGTGCGGAAGACCACGTTGCCGTTGGGCCGCTCGACGCGCTCGCGGACCACCTTGCAGCCGCCGGCGCGCGGGCCGGTCCCGCAGCGGCGCATCGTGCGATAAACGACGGCGCCGTTTGGGCGCTCCACGCGCTCCCGACGCATGACGCATTGCGCCGGCTCCACGAGGGCGGGCACCTCGATCGCCTGGGGCGCGAAACGGGCGTTCGCCTCGGTGGCCGAGAACCCCATCGCGGCGAGGGCGACCGCGCCGGTGCCGAAGAGCATGTTCCTCATAATGTCCATATCCCTATTGGGCGTGGATGGCCCGTAACAACGGGCGCGCCGCCACGGGGTTCCGGATGAAGGAGCGATGGGCTACTTGCGCCAAATCCCGACCCGCTCGGCGCGGGCATGTTGTTCCGCGGCGACGAGGTCAGGTGACGCGCCGGGCGTCGCCCGACCGCCGCCGTTGAAGAGCACGACTTCGGACAGATCGCGTCCGTCCACCTGACAGCGGTACGCGTCGGCCGCGGGCGCCGGTCGGCAGGCGACCTCGCGGTTGCGCAGGTAGCGGGTCAGGTCCTCGGCTTGGCCGCCGCGCGCCCATTCGACGCCGAAGAGGCGGACGACCTTGCCATCGATGCGCAGGGTGCTCGTGTCGATGACCTCCGGCACGCCGCTGACCGGGCTGGCGACGCCTGCGGGGATGGCTTGCGGGCTCGGGGAGGTCACGCCGGCGCCCGCCGGCTCCGACGGCGGCGCGCGGGACGTGACGGCAGGCCCCGAAGGCGGCCGGGACGCCGTAGCCGTTTCCCTCCGGGCCGCCGGGCTGCCCGAAGGCGCGCGAGCCGCGGAGCCGAGCATGAGATAGCCGACGCCCAGCAGCGCCAATGCGGCTGCGAGCGCGCCGTAGACGGTGCGCATGCGGGACGGCGGCGCGCCGAACGCAACGGGCGCGGACGTCGGCTGCTCCAGGCGTGCTTCCCGCAAGCCGCTAAGCTTGGCCGCGAAGGCTCCCGACGCCAGGCGAAGGCGAGCGGCTGCGCCTTTCAAAACGAGGCCGCCGCGCCGCCGGAGGGCGCCGAAGCGGCTTCGCCGCTTCGGTTGCGGCGCGGCGGGGGTGGGCGGAGGCTCGCCTGAGCCGAGGAACAGCCAATCCCGGTCCTTCTGCGCGAGCGGGCTTGAGCGTTCGCCGGCCGCCGCGGGGCGCTCAGCCGCGTTCTCCGGCGCGGCAGGCTTGGCGCTATCCTCCGCTGAACGAAAGAGGGTCGGATGGGCGCTGCGGATCTCGTCCGCCAGATCCTGGATGGTGAGGCCGACCTCCTCGCCGCCCTCGACCTTGGTCCGGGGTTGTCCCTCGGAATCGACGACTTCGTAGCGCCCTTCCACGAAGCGGATCGAGGTCTCCGCGATGAGTTCCAGCGGCGTGCGCGCCGACTCGACTGGGTTCCGCTTGGCGATCTCCGCCCGGATCTCGTCCCGAACGCGTTCTTTCGAGATGTCTTTCACGTCTGCGATCTCTGTATCGTCCCGCCCGAACCAGCGAGCCGTGGCCGGGCGCGGCTACTCGGCGTCGTCCAAGAACGCGCTGCGGGCGCTCCGCCCCCGGCGAATGACGTGGCTGGTCTCAAAGACGATGACGGGCCGGCCGCTCGCGAAGCTTACGCCGAGTTCCAGGTTCGCCGTGCCGCGCGACTGCGCGCCCTGAGCGGGATTGAGGGCCGTAAAGTCGAACAGGGTCCGCACGGTGCAGACCTCGCGACCCGGATCGCAGGTCGTCCGCAGGGTTCCCAAGCGCGGCGTGTAATAGCGCTGCGGCCAGCGCTGGATGAAGCGGCGCTTCTCTTCGGCGAGAGCGCGCGCGCTCATCACGCGGCCATGGAAAAGGACTTTGGGAGCATAGAAGTCGGGCGTCGCGCCAAGCGCGATGGCGTTCGGGGCGGACCAGTAGCCGAGGTAATCGATCGCAAGCTGCTGCGCCGCGCCGGCCGGCCGTTCGCCGCCTTGCGGCCGGGCCGCGACCTCCGGCTCCGGCAGCGCGGCGGGGCGTGAGCGCCGGACCGATCGGACGGGCGGCGCTTTGGGCGGAGCGGCCACGTCGGGCTGGGCCGTGCGTTTCGGCGCGGGCGACGCCTTGAGTTCTGGCGAGGCAGGCGCAACCGGGCGGCTTGACGGCGCAGCTTCGCGAGACGGAGCGGCGGGGCGAGGCGGGGCGGGCTCGCTCGGCTGAGCGGATTGGACGTTCGGCTGGGGCGCCGGCTCGGCTGGCTGCGTTGGCGGAACCTTCGGAAGCGGCGTCGCAGGCTCGGCCGAGGCCTGCGGCGCCGGAGCTTGGCTCGATGGGCCGGGCGACGGCTGGGAGGACCCGTCGGCGCGGGCCGGAGGATCCACCCACGTCCGGTCCGCCTGCGCTGCGGCCGGGGAGGCCGCGACCAGAGCCAGAAACGAGGCGGTGGCCAAGGGTTCGCGCAACCGGGCCAGCATCGCGATCATGATTCTTACTCCTTACGAAGGGAAAAGCTCAGTGCGCCGTCGTGGTTCCGAAGAGATGGGATCGACGCGGCGCTCCGCAAGCCGCGTCGATCATGCGCCGCCTGGTGGCGAGGCCGGGGCGATGACGTGGAAAAACGTCCCGCTCACGCGCCCGAGCCGATGGCCGGCGGGACCGAGGTCGCGCCCGTCCGCGTCCGCCGCGATGCAGAACGCATGATGGGGGCACGGGGCGCCGTCGACCACGGAGGCGTAGTGGAACTCGTGGCCGACCAGCTTCGCGCCCGCCCGCCCCAGCACGCCGTCGCCGACGAGGCGCGCGACCCGGTAGCCGAGATGAAGCTTGCGCCGGGCGTAGCTGGTCGCGACCGGCAGCAGGCCGGCCATCGGATGCACGCGGCCGTGCTCGTCCTCCAGCGTCCGGCCCAGCACCATGTAGCCGCCGCACTCGCCGTGGACCGGCCGCGTGCGCGCGAACGATCGCAGTCCGTCGAGGAACGCGTCCGCCCCCGCGAGGCGGCCGGCGTGCAACTCCGGATAGCCGCCGGGAAGCCAGCAGGCGCCGCAGTCGTCGGGCGGCGGTTCGTCCGCGAGCTGGGGAGAACGTCTTGATCTCGGCCCCAGCCGCCCGCCAGCCGGCCAGGATGTGCGGATAGACGAATGAGAACGCCGCATCGGATGCGAGCGCGATGCGCTGCGCCGGAGGGGGCAGTTGCGGCAACGCGGCACGCTGCGGCGGCTGCGCCGCCGCCTCCGCAAGCGCCACGATGCGATCGAGGTCGAGCGAGCGCTCGGCGACGTCGGCGAGCCGGTCGAGACGGTTTTCCAGATCGGCGGTCTCCCCGGCCTGCACGAGTCCAAGGTGCCGTTCCGGCAGCGTGAGGCCGGGATCGCGGGCGATCGCGCCGAGCAGGGGCAGACCGATCCGATCAAGGCCGTCCTCCACGAGGCGGCGGTGCCGCTCGCTCGCCACCTTGTTCAGCACGACGCCGGCGACCCGGATGCGCGGATCGAAGCGGGCGCAGCCGAGCGCCACGGCGGCGGCGGACTGGGCCTGCCCGGACGCGTCGAGCACGAGGAGCACGGGCCAGCCGAAGCGGGCGGCGATGTCGGCGCTGGCGCCGGTGCGTCCGGTCTCCCCCCGCACGCCGTCGAACAAACCCATCGAACCCTCGGCGACGATCAGATCGGCGTCGCGCGACGCCGCCTCGGCCAGCGCCGCCAGAAGGTCGTCCGACATGGCGAAGGTGTCGAGGTTGAGGCTCGGCGCGCCGGTCGCGG
>CAVSLO010000031.1:0-17701 GCA_963728675.1 uncultured Alphaproteobacteria bacterium
ATCAGCGTCGCCCCGTGCAGGCCGATGCGCCGGCACTGCTCCACATCCTCGTCGGCGATCTGGCCGGCGGCCGCGTAGGCCATGGCCACGCGCTCGGACGGCGGCCTGCGGCGCAGGACATCGGCCATGCGCGCCAAGGCCCAGCGCAGGTTGACCGCCGTGGGCCGCGTCGCCGCGAGCGTCTCGGCCGCGCGCTCCAGCGCCGCGTCGCTCGCGTCCGCGCGGAGCGCCAGGCAGAGGCCGTAAGCGGCGGCGGCCCCGATCAGCGGCGCGCCGCGCACCACCATGTGCGCGATGCCGTCCGCCGCGTCCTGGAGCGTGGTCCACCGCTGGAGCGCGAACGCGTGCGGCAGCCGGGTCTGGTCGATGACCATGACCGACCAGCCGTCTTCGGCGAGCCAGATGGTGCGGTAGTGCCGGCCGTCGATGTTCATGAGACTGTCCTAATGCCCCTCGAAGCTCATGAGCCTGCGCACCTCGACATCGAGCGCGCGCAGCTTGTCGGCCCCGCCGAGGTCGGGCAGGTCGATGATGAAGCAGGCGCCGACGATGTCGGCGCCGATCTGGCGCAGCAGGTTGACGGCGGCGATCGCGGTGCCCCCCGTGGCGATCAGGTCGTCCACCAGGATGACGCGCTCCTCCTGGCCGATGGCGTCGGCGTGCATCTCCATCGCGTCGACGCCGTATTCGAGCGAATAAGCGATGCTGACCGTCTGGTGCGGCAGCTTGCCCTTCTTGCGGATCGGCACGAAGCCGGCCGAGAGCTGGTGCGCGACCGCGCCGCCGAGGATGAAGCCGCGCGCCTCGATGCCGGCGATTTTGTCCACCTTGCCGCCTGCATAGGGATGCACCAGTTCGTCCACGGCGCGGCGGAAGGCGCGTGCGTCCCCGAGCAGGGTGGTGATGTCCCGGAACAGGATGCCGGGCTTCGGGTAATCCGGGATGGTGCGGATGGACGCCTTGAGGTCGGTGATGAGACGTTGATCCATCGCGCGCCGCCCCTCTGTTCCCTTGCATCCGGCGAAAGGACCTTCCGCCATGGCCGACCCGAACTCCTACCGCGTGACCGTGACCGACATCGACGTGCCGTTCACCCGGCTCGTCGCCTTCTTCGTCAAGGCCGCGCTCGCCGCCATCCCGGCGGCGGTCATCGTCGCGATCATTTTGCGCATCCTCGGCGCTCTGGTCGCGAGCCTTCTCGTCGGGTCCGGCTTCGCGCCGTTCCTCCGTTGATGGTCACACGGTCCTGAGCACCCGCCCCGCCACGGCGTCAAGCTTTTTCACAAGCGCCGGATCGCGATGCGGGGTCGCCGTCATGATCGCCGTGTCGAGCGCGCGATCGGATTTGGCGGGGCACGGCTCGTGCTCGGCCGGGAAATCGCGGGCGATCCGCGCCACGAGGCGCGCCGCCTTGTCGGCGTTGGCCCGCACCACGGCGAGGATCGCCGAGACCTCGACGGCGTCGTGCTCCGGGTGCCAGCAGTCGAAGTCCGTCACCATGGCGATGGTGGCGTAGGTGATCTCGGCCTCGCGGGCGAGTTTTGCTTCCGGCATCGCGGTCATGCCGATCACGTCGTAGCCGAGGTTTTTGTACGTAAGCGACTCCGCGAGGCTCGAAAACTGCGGTCCCTCCATGCAGACGTAGGTTCCGCCGCGCTGGAACGCGATGTCCTCCGCCAGCGCCGCCTGCGCGATGCGCTCCTGCAAGCGCGGCCCGACCGGGTGCGCCATCGAGACGTGGGCCACGCAGCCGTTGCCGAAGAACGAGCTTTCGCGCTTGTGGGTGCGGTCGATGAACTGCTCGACGAGCACGAACAGCCCCGGATGCAGATCCGGCTTGAACGAGCCGCAGGCCGACACCGAAACGAGATCGGTGACGCCGGCGCGCTTCATCACGTCGATGTTGGCGCGGTAGTTGATCTCGGACGGCGAGAGCCGGTGGCCGCGTCCATGGCGCGGCAGGAACACGACCGTGGTTCCGCTGATACGCCCGATCCGCACCGCATCCGAGGGTTCGCCCCAAGGCGAAGCGAGGCGCTCCTCGCGCACATCCTCGATCCCCGGCAGGTCATAGACGCCCGAGCCGCCAATCACGCCGAGAACCGCTTTGGTCATGCACCGTCCCTTGTAACCTCAGCCCCGGCCTCATTCCAGGGCGCGGGCGCCAACCCGCGGCCCCCGGAACCCATGAACACACGTGGCTCAGGAGAGACACGAATCCGCCCCGCTCTGTCCTGAAACGCTGGTGTTCATAGGTTCCGGGCTCGGCCCTTCGGGCCGCCCCGGAATGACGGGGTGGGCAACCCACGAAGAGAAAGGCCCCGATCGGGCCTTTTCGCGTCAGGTCGATTTGTGCAGTTCCGGTTGCAAGCCCTGCACCTCGCCGCCGACACGGGCCCAGATCTTCTTTTTCGTAAAATAGACCAGCGCGCCGAAGACAATCAGGAACGCCATGACGTTGAATCCGATCCGCTTGCGCGCCTCCAGGTGCGGCTCGGCGGCCCACATCAGGAACGCGGTCACGTCCTTGGCGTATTGCAGCACCGTCTCGGGCACCGCCGGCTTGCCGTCCGGTCCTTTCGGATACTCGACTTGGCCGTCGCTCAGCGGCTTCGGCATCGCAATGATGTGGCCCGGATAATAGGCGTTGTAGTAGCCGCCCGGCGGCACCGTCATGCCCGCCGGCGGCTCCTCGTAGCCGTTGAGCAGCGCCACGATGTAATCGGTGCCCTGTGCTTGGAACTGCGTGAAAACGTCGGTGATGAACCACGGGAAGCCGCGCTCATAGGTGCGCGCCTTGGCCATGACCGAGAGGTCGGGCGGCGCCTTGCCGCCGTTCGCGGCGGCGGCGGCCTGCTCGTTCGGGAAATTCCACGGGATGATGTCGGCGGGCCGGCCGGGGCGCTCGAACATCTCGCCCTGCTCGTTCGGGCCGTCCTTGACCTTGTACTCGGCGGCGAGCGCCTTGACCTGCGCATCCGAGAACTCGGGCCCGCCGGGCTGCGAGAGATTGCGGAATGCGATGAGCCGGAGGCTATGGCAGGCTTGGCAGACTTCGCGATAGACCTTGAAGCCGCGCTGCAACTGAGCCCGGTCAAAGGTGCCGAACGGCCCCGAGAAGCTCCAGCGCTGCCGGGGCGGCTCCGGGGTCTCGGCCGCGGAAGCCGGCGCCGCGAGGCCGAGCGCCGCCGCAACCGCGCCGGCCATCAAGAACGTTTTGGTCGTCATGAGTGGCGCCCCCGGTCGCTCGCTTCAGCCTTTGATGGACGGCTCGGCGGCCGCGCCGACCGGAACGCCTGCGCCGCTGAGCTGCTTGCCCGGCCCGGTCACGCTCTCCAGGATCGAGTTCGGCATCGGCGTCGGGGTTTCGAACAAGCCGAGCAGCGGCATGATGATGAGGAAGTGTGCGAAGTAGTAGGCCGTGCAGATGCGCGCGGCGAGCACGTAGCCGCCCTCCGGCGGCTTGGCGCCGAGCCAACCGAGCAGGACGCAGACGATCACGAACACCCAGAAGAACTGGCGGTAGATGGGGCGGTAGTTCGCCGAGCGCACGCGCGAGGTGTCGAGCCACGGCACGAGCGCCAGCACGATGACCGCCCCGAACATGGCGATGACGCCGCCGAGCTTGTCGGGGATCGCGCGCAGGATGGCGTAGAAGGGCAGGAAGTACCACTCCGGCACGATATGGGCCGGGGTCACGGCCGGGTTCGCCGGAACGTAGTTGTCCGCATGGCCGAGGTAATTCGGCGTGTAGAACGTGAACCAGGCGTAGGCGATCAGGAACAGGATGAGCGAGAAGCCGTCCTTCACGGTCATATAGGGATGGAACGGCACCGCTTCCTTGCCGGACTTGATCGGAATGCCGGTCGGGTTGTTGTTGCCCGGCACGTGCAGGGCCCAGATATGCAGGATCACCAGCCCGAAGATCATGAAGGGCAGGAGGTAGTGGAGCGAGAAGAAGCGGTTCAGCGTCGGGCTGCCGACCGAATAGCCGCCCCAGAGCAGGCTCTGGATGGTGTCGCCGATGACCGGAATGGCGGCGAGGATGTTGGTGATGACGGTCGCCCCCCAAAAACTCATCTGCCCCCACGGCAGGGTGTAGCCGAGGAAGGCCGTCGCCATCATCAGGAGGAAGATGAGCACGCCGATGATGTAGAGGATCTCGCGCGGCGCCTTGTAGGAGCCGTAGTAGAGGTTCCGGAAGATGTGGATGTAAACGGCGGCGAAGAACATCGATGCGCCGTTGGCGTGGAGGTAGCGCAGCATCCAGCCGTAGTTCACGTCGCGCATGATGTGCTCGACGGAGTCGAACGCCGTCTTGGCGTTCGGGTCATAGTGCATGGCGAGCACGACGCCGGTCACGATCTGCGCCGTGAGCATGAAGGCGAGCACGCCGCCGAAGGTCCAGAAATAGTTCAGGTTCCGCGGCACCGGGAAGCCCACGAACGAGGAGTGGATCAACCCGATCAAGGGCAGGCGGCTCTCGAACCACTTCGCGAGAGCGCTCTTCGGAACGTATTGAATGTGGATGCCGTGATCGCTCATGATGTCGCTGACCTGTAAGGACCCGAAGCCAAACGCTTAAGCGGCGTGTTGCGATCCGCCGCCCGTCGGCGCGCCGGCGCCGATGACGATTTTGGTGTCCGAGGCGAAGGTATAGGGCGGAAGCGGCAGGTTGATCGGCGCAGGGCCGCCGCGCACCCGGCCGGAGGTGTCGAAAATCGAGCCGTGGCAGGGGCAGAACCAGCCCTCGTAAGGGCCTTGATGACCGAGCGGCACGCATCCGAGATGGGTGCAGTTGCCGTACACGATCAACCACTGGTCATGGCCTTCCTTGACGCGCGCCTGATCGGACTGCGGGTCGCGCAAGGTCGCGATATCAACGTTGCGCGCCTCCTCGATCTCCTTCTTGGTCCGGTTGCGGACGAAGATCAGCTTGCCGCGCCAGAAGACTTTGACGATCTGCCCTTCGGCGATCGGCGTCAGGTCGAGTTCGACCGGCGCGCCGGCCGCCACTGTTGCGGCGTCGGGCGCAAGGGAGCCAACAAACGGCCAGATCGCCGCCCCGAGGGCGACTGCCGATGCTGCGCCGGTGGCCAGAAACAGAAAATCGCGCCGTGTCGGCTCAGCGAGAGCAGCGGTATCGGCCATCAGGCTCTCCCAACGTCAACATGTGCCAGAGGTGAGGCCGAACCGGCCTCCTGAGACGGAAATGCTTACAGACGCCCCCCGATCCGCAATGCGACCGGGAGTCGCCAGTCTGGTGATTTTTTGCATGGGGGCCGCACCCTGTCCATAGCCGCCGCGCGCCATCCAGCACATTGTCGGCGCACGCGTTTCGCGTTTAACTCGCCTGGCGGCAGGGTGCGTCGGCATCGTCCCGCCCGGGAGATCGAGCCATGGACAGACGGTCCCTGTTGAAGGCCGGCGCGGTCGCCGGCGCGGCCGTCCCCATGCCGGCCATTGCGCAAGCGCAGCCGGTCGTCCGCTGGCGCATGGCGTCGAGCTATCCGAAAAACCTCGACACGCTGTTCGGCGCCGGCGCCCACGTCGCGAAGCGCGTCGCCGGCGCGACCGACAACAAGTTTCAGATCCAGGTTTTCGCGGCCGGCGAGATCGTCGGCGGCCTGCAAGTGCTCGACGCCGTGCAGAACGGCACGGTCGAGTGCGGCCATACCTTGTCCAGCTTCTACATCGGCAAGGATCCGACGTTCATGTTCGAGGGCTCGGTGCCGTTCGGCTTCAACGCGCGGCACTACAACGCCTGGATGTACTACGGCGGCGGCCTCGACCTCATCCGCGCGTTCCTGAAGGACTACAACGTCCACACCCTCCCGGCCGGCAACACCGGGGCGCAGATGGGCGGCTGGTTCCGCAAGGAAATCCGCACGGTCGAGGACCTCAAAGGTCTCAAATTCCGCATCGCCGGCATGGGCGGGCAGATCCTGGCGCGGCTCGGCGTCGTGCCGCAGGTGCTGGCGGGCGGCGACATCTACCCGGCGCTCGAACGCGGGGCGCTCGACGCGGTCGAGTGGTCCGGCCCCTACGACGACGAGAAGTTCGGCTTCTACAAGGTCGCGTCCTACTATTATTACCCCGGCTGGTGGGAGGGCTGCGCCGGCATTTCGCTCTACGTCAACCGGGAGCAATGGGAGGCGCTGCCCGAGAGCTACAGGCAGGTGCTCGAAGCGGCCTGCGCCGAGGCGAACGTATTGTGCCTCGCCAAATACGACGCCGAGAACCCGGACGCGCTGCGTCGGCTCGTCGGCCTCGGCGCACAGCTGCGCGCTTTTCCGCGCGAGATCATGGAGGTGAGCTACAAGCAGGCGTTCGCCCTTTACGGCGAGACCGCCGCCGCCAACCCGCGCTTCAAGACGGTCTACGACGCCTTCATGAGCTTCCGGGATAAGGAGTACACTTGGTTCCGGGTCGCCGAGCTGCCGTTCGATTATTTCGTTTACGCGCAAAGCCAGCAGCGGTTGTGAGGCGGATGCGGACAGGGCGCGTCCTCCCATCGTCATCACCGGGCTTGTCCCGGTGACCCCAATGTGAAGGGCTGTGCCTCTCTGATCGGGGTAGCCGGGTCAAGCCCGACCAAGACACGGCGCAATTTCCCTCCTCCTGCTTCCACCAAGCCGGAGACTACTGCGCCGCGATGCTCGGCGCCTCCTCGTCGTCGAACCCCAAAAAACCGCCCGACTGCCGCCGCCACAGGCGGGCGTAGAGGCCGCCGCGGCGCAGGAGATCGGCGTGGGCGCCCTCCTCCACGATGCGGCCCTGGTCGAGCACGATGAGGCGGTCGAGGGCCGCGATGGTGGAGAGCCGGTGGGCGATGGCGATGACCGTCTTGCCCCCCATCAAGGTCGCGAGCGCGTCCTGAATCGCCGCCTCGATCTCCGAGTCGAGGGCCGAAGTCGCCTCGTCGAGCACCAGGATCGGCGCGTCTTTCAAAATCACGCGGGCGATGGCGATGCGCTGGCGTTGGCCGCCGGAGAGCTTGACGCCGCGCTCGCCGACATGAGCTGCGTAACCCCGCCGGCCCTTGTGGTCCTCCAGTTCAAGGATGAAGTCATGCGCGTGGGCGAGGCGCGCCGCCCGGTCGATTTCGGCCTCGGTCGCCTCCGGCCGGCCGTAGGCGATGTTGTCGCGGATCGAGCGATGCAGGAGCGAGGTGTCCTGCGTCACCATCGCGATATGCCGCCGGAGCGAATCCTGCGTCACGCCCGCGATGTCCTGGCCGTCGATCAGGATGCGCCCGCCTTCAAGATCGTGCAGGCGCAGCAGCAGCGAGGTGATCGTGGTCTTGCCCGCCCCGCTCGCCCCCACGATCCCGACCTTTTCGCCGGGCGCGATGGAAAAACTCAAGTTCTCGATGACGCCGTCCTCGCGACCGTAGTGGAAGGTCACGTCGTCGAACCGGATCGCCCCGCGCGTCACGGTAAGCGGCTTCGCGCCGGCGGCGTCCACCACCGCATGCGGGCGCGCGATCGTCTCCATGCTCTCCTGCACGACGCCGATGTTCTCGAACACCCCGCGCACGGTCTGCATCACCCAGCCCGACATCGCCATGATCCGCATGACGAGCGCCAGGCCCGCCGCCGCCTCGCCGCTCGTCATGGCGCCGCGCGACCACAGCATGGCGGAGAGCGTCGCCGTGGCGACGAGGAGCGTGGAGTTCATCAGCGAGAGCACCCCGGTGACGCCGGTGATGAGGCGGAACGAGTTCAGGAAGGAGCGCGTCCACTCGGCGAGCGCGTCGCGCACGGCCGAGCGCTCCTCCTCGGCGCGGGCGAAGAGTTTCACCGTCAGGATGTTGGTGTAGCTGTCCACGATGCGCCCGACCGCCACCGAGCGCGCCTCCGCGTTGACGAGCGAACGCTGCTGCGCGCGCGGCACGAAGTAGCGCATGAGCAGCACGTAAGCGGCGATCCACAGCACCATGGGCAGCGCCAACCACAGGCTGATCGAACCGAACAGCCCCACCGCCGTCACGGCGAAGATCGCGACGTAAAGGAGCGTGTCGAGCACCGTCACGGCCATCTCGCGGATGGCGGGTCCGGCCTGCGTGATGCGGTTGGCGAGGCGGCCGGCGAAGTCGCCCTGGAAATAGCTGAGGCTGTGCCCGAGCGTGTAGAGGTGCGTGCGCCAGCGGACCATATTGGTGCTCTGCGGCACGATGATCTGGTTCGAGATCGCCTCGTTCAGGAAATGCAGCGCCGGGCGGACGAGGAGGATCAGCGCCGCCACGCCGGCGAGCGCCGCGCCGTGCTCGGGGAGAAGGCGATCGGGGGCCGACTTGGCGAGGAGATCGACGAACCACCCCATCAACACGTAGAGCGAGGACTCGACGACGCCGACCGCCAGCGAGGCCGCGAACAGCATCCCGAGCCAGAACCGGACCGGCTTGAGGTAATGCCACGTGAAGCCGGCGACCGTGGTGGGCGGCGTCTCGGTCTCTTCGAACGGAGCGAACGGATCGATCCGACGCTCCAGCCAGTCGAACAGCATTGCGAAATCCTTCGGCGTCGGCTCGCCGTCCGTCTTATGTAGGCGGCGAACCGCACTCTTGACGCCCCCGCGCGCGGGCAGGATGACGCGCCGATGCCGCGCCTTGCTCTCTATCAGCCCGACATCCCGCAGAACACCGGCACGATGCTGCGCATGGCGGCTTGCCTCGGCGTTCCGGTCGAGATCATCGAACCGGCGGGCTTCGACGTCTCGGACCGAAACTTCCGGCGCGCGGGCCTCGACTACCTCGATCAGGCGGCGATCGCGCGCCACGCCTCCTGGCGCGCCTTCGAGGGTTGGCGCGCCGCCAACGGATGCCGCCTCGTCCTCGCGACCACGAAAGCCGCGATCGCGTACACGGAGTTCGCTTATCGGCCCGAGGACGTGATCCTGGTGGGGCGCGAGTCGGCCGGCGCGCCCGAAGAGGTGCATGCGGCGGCGGACGCGCGCGTCATGATTCCAATGCGGCCGGGCCTGCGCTCGCTCAACGTCGCCGTCGCGGCGGCGATGATCCTGGGCGAGGCGTTAAGGCAAACCGCATCGGCTGTGAGCCAGCGCACATCTGCGGGCGCGCCGCCATGACACTCTCAGGTCGGACCGGCCGTAAGAGCCGGAACAGGAGGTGGTCATGACGAAAGCGATCTCAACCGTCCACAATCTGATCTGGAGCGTCGTCATCCCGGTCGGGCTGGTGCTGCTGTTCTGCCTCAACTTCGGCCCGATCAATCAATCGTTCCGAGACCTTTTATCGATGACGGCGCGCATCCAGGCCTTCAAGACGACCTGGATGGAAGTCGCCCTCAAGGACCGCGACAACATCACGGTCTCCCTCTCCCGATCGCACGTCACCTATGACGATCCCGCCGAGCAGGACCGCGTCGTCGACGCCGTGACGCGGCTGACGGGCCTTCAGGTCGAGCGCCTGTTCACGGTCGATCCGTCGCAGCTTCACTGCGACTTCACCCAGCCCAACGCCCAGATGCGCCTGTACGTCACGCTCGACTACGAACTCGGCGCGATGGGGCTGGTCTCGGCGACGCCCGATCCCGAGGGGTCGGCCATCGAGGCGCAGAAGACCCATCCCGACATCGGCGCGGCGCGCGGTTGCCATCGCCTGCAATTGACCGCGCGCGGCTACAATGTGAAGACCGCCATGATCGGGATCATCCGCGAGGGTCTTGAGGGCGGGAGCCTCAAAGTTGTCAAGTGAAGCGGCTGACACGAATGCGGTCGCCGGGCTCCAGGCGCTCACGCCCGACTGGTTCAGAGCGCTGCGCGACCGCATCTGCGCCGCCCTGGAGGTCCTGGAGACCGAGGCCGAAGGGCCGTTCGATCCTGGCGCGACCGCGCCGGGGCGGTTCGAGCGCACGCCGTGGGCGCGCGCCGACCACGCCGGCGCGCCCGGCGGCGGCGGCGAGATGGCGATGCTGCGCGGCCGCGTGTTCGAGAAGGCCGGCGTCCACATCTCGACCGTGCACGGGACGTTCGCGCCCGAGTTCCGCGGCCAGATCCCCGGCTCCGACGAGGACCCGCGCTTCTGGGCCTCGGGAATCTCGTTGATCGCCCACCCCTGGAGCCCCAACGTCCCGACCGTTCACATGAACACGCGCTTCGTGGTCACGACCAAGCCATGGTTCGGCGGCGGCGCGGACCTGACGCCGGTGCTCGACCGCCGCCGTCGCCAAGACGATCCCGATACGATCGCCTTCCACGCCGCGATGCGCGGCGCCTGCGAGCGGTACGCCGCGGTCGCCCCTTACGAGCGCTACAAAGCTTGGTGCGACGAGTATTTTTTCCTGAAACACCGGAGCGAGCCGCGCGGCGTCGGCGGCATCTTTTACGACTACCACTGGTCGGGCGATCCGGACGCGGACTTCGCCTTCACCCGCGACGTAGGCGAGGCGTTCTTAGGCATCTATCCCGAGATCGTGCGCCGCAACCTCGCCGCGCCCTGGACCGAGGCCGACCGCCGCGAGCAGGAGGTCCGGCGGGGCCGCTACGTGGAGTTCAACCTGCTCTACGACCGGGGCACGATCTTCGGGCTGAAGACCGGCGGCAACGTCGACTCGATCCTCTCCTCCATGCCGCCGCGGGCGCGCTGGCCCTGAAGGCGTTATGACCGCGCGGGCGCCGCCGTTGCGCCAGTGCAACCGAGCGGCGCATTCTTCACTGATCCGGACTCCGGGTGATTGGTTCGGGACCGGAACGGCGCGACGCCGCCCCTTCGCCTCTCCCCGCAGAGCTGCCAGCGCAGCTAGCCAGCGGGGAGAGGAGACGTTGCGATCGGCGCGTTTTCGGCGCGGCGAAAGCTCATGGATTGGATAAGAGTGACGCAGATTAACATAAATCAGCGACGGGAACTCATTTATGTGAGAGAGTTCCTCCATCATCAGCACTATAAGAACATCAATGGGCGCTGATGGCTGAGAGATCCGTGCGCTCCCGCCTGAACACAGGGGAGCGCCATCTTGGCCGAAGCTCGGACTTCCACGACCCATCCGCTCATCCGCAAGCTGGAGAGCATCTCCACCCTCGGCGACGACGAGCGGGACGCGCTCGCCAATCTGCCCATGCAGGTCATGGACCTCAGGGCGGACCAGGACATCGTGCGGGAGGGGGACCGCCCCTCCCGGTCTTGCGCGCTCCTGGAGGGCTTCGCCTGCACCTACAAGATCACGGGGGAGGGCAGGCGCCAGATCACGGCCTTCCACATCTCCGGCGATATTCCCGACCTTCAGAGCCTGCACCTGCAAGTCCTGGACACCAGCCTGGGCACGATCACGCCGTGCAAGGTGGGGTTCATCCAGCACGAGAGCCTGCGCGATCTGTGCGAGCGCTATCCCCGGATCGCAAGCGCTCTCTGGCGCCAAACGCTCATCGATGCCGCCATCTTCCGGGAGTGGACGACCAATGTCGGGCGGCGCGAAGCTTACAGCCGGATGGCCCACATCCTGTGCGAGATGGTGGTGCGCATGAGGGCGGTCGGGCTAGCCCAGGATTACACCTGCGATCTGCCAATCACCCAAAGCGAGTTCGCCGATGCGGCCGGCCTCTCGACGGTGCACGTCAACCGAACCCTTCAGGAACTCAGGGGGGAGGAGTTGATTATCCTGAAAGGAACCACCCTCCAGGTCCTGGACTGGAACGGGTTGACGCGGGCCGGCGACTTCGATCCCACCTACCTGCATCTGGAGCGGACGCAGGCGGCGGCATGACCTTCTTTCTGCAAGCGGTTCGGGTCGCGACGGGCAGCGATGAAGAGGGCATGCTTGTGTTCGCCGCCGATCAGCGGCTTGTGGCGGTGTTGACCCGCCTGTGCGACCGCCATGAGGAACTGTCAGGGCGCTGGTTCCTGGAAACGGGCTTCGGCCGGCTGGACGGGCCGAGCCACCCCACGTTCCCCGATCTCGACGCCGCGCAGGAGTGGATCAGCCAGCGCCTGGCCAAGCCGCAAGGCGCGCTCGGCGCGATGCGAGACGTGTAACCTTGACGCGCAAGCCCAGTCTGT
Organism: uncultured Alphaproteobacteria bacterium; assembly: GCA_963728675.1. Taxonomy (GTDB): domain Bacteria; phylum Pseudomonadota; class Alphaproteobacteria; order Rhizobiales; family Beijerinckiaceae; genus JAJKJG01. The sequence continues at coordinate 12,017 of CAVSLO010000031.1, forward strand.
CGCGGTCTCGCGCGTTCAGAACGGGCTTTTGGCGGTTGCCGGCCGCATCGCTTGTGAGCTTAACGGTGGCGGTCGCGCTGGGCAGCCGTGCCGTCATAGCGCAGGGCGGATGAGGTCACGCCGTCCGCCTCCTCGGCGTCGCCCGTCAGCGCATTGATCAGGGGAACCATTTGGTAAAGACCGGCGAGGCCGACCAGGATGTAGAGGACGCGCGACAGCGTCGTCTGCGGCCCGGCGAACAGGGTGGCGACGACGTCGAGCTGGAACAAGCCCATCAGGCCCCAGTTGAGGGCGCCGAGGATGACCAGGATCAGCGTGATGGTGTTGAGGCTCTTCATGGAAAACTCCCCGATGCGGCCTGATGCGAATCGGGCGTGAAGGAGAAATCGTCCAGGGCTTGGCTGGTTCCACTCCTAAGCTTGCGCCGCCCCGCGGCGCTCCAGGGGCGCGCCCTTTCTCAAGCCGGCTCCTCGGCCAACGCCTGCTCCAAAAGCCGATCCCTCGCGGCGCGATCGGTCGGGCAGCCGTCCGTGAGCCATAGGAGGCGGGCGCGGGCGAGGAGTTCGCCGATCCGCGGCCCCTTGGGGATGCCGCGCGCCAAAAAATCGGCCCCCCGCAGCGGGAACGCCGGAACGGCGTCCTCGCCGCGCGCGTAGCGGCGCAGCGCCGCCTCCGCCTCGGGCAGGACGATCGGACGCGGTTCGCCTTCCATGATCGCGAGGGCGTCGTCCGAGGCGACCGCGCCTTGGTCCGCGACAAGGCGGCGCATCGTGGCCGCGTCGAGCGGATCGGCCAGGGATTTCAGCCGCGCCAGCAGGTCCGCATAGGCCGAGAGACGGTCGCGCTCCGCGTTCGACAGGCGCAGCCGCTCGCGCAGGCGCTCCGCGTCCTCCCGCGTCGTCACGGCCAAAGCCGCGAGACGCCTCACCTCATCCGGCTCCCCGCCTCCCTCGTGCGCGGCGGCGCGCGCCAGACGCCCGATCTCGCCGACGCCGCCGATGAGGCGCGTGAGCAGGCCCGCCTCCGACATCGCCGCGACCGCCGCGACGGCGCGCCGGGCAGCCAGAAGCTTCAGCAGTTCGGCCCTGATCCGCTCCGGCGAGAGGATCGCCAGCCCCTCGCGTTCGCGGATCGCGGCCTGAAACCCATCGCGGTCGAGGTCGCCTTCGTCGTAGGCGGCGTGGAAGCGGAAGAAGCGCAGAATGCGCAGAAAATCCTCGCGGATGCGGGCGGCCGGGTCGCCGATGAAGCGCACCCGCCGCGCCGTCAGATCGGCGAGCCCGCCGACCGTAGTCGTGCAGGCGCCCGTCGCGGCCGAGCGAGAGCGCGTTGATGGTGAAGTCGCGCCGCCGCGCGTCGGCGGCGAAATCGCGGCCGAAGCGGACCACGGCGCGCCGGCCGTCCGTCTCCACGTCTTCGCGCAACGTCGTGACCTCGAACGGCGCGCCGTCGACGATCACCGTCACGGTGCCGTGCTCGATCCCGGTCGGCAGCGGCTTTGAGCCCCGCCGCGCGGGCGCGGGCTTCGGTCGTGTCCGGCGTCGCCGTCGTGGCGAAGTCGATCTCGTGCACCGGCCTTCCGAGCAGGGCGTTGCGCACCGCGCCGCCGACGATGCGGGCCTCCTCGCCCGCGCCGTCGAGGACGGCCGAGAAGCCGGCCGAGCGCCGGCCGGCGCAGCAGGTCGGCGAGCGCGGCCTCGGTCGAGGCTCGCCGTCACCGGAACCGACCCGGCACAAGCGTCCATTCTCCATATGCGGCGGCACGAACGCCTTGGTCTGACGCTCGGCCGTCAGGCGCGGTGAACAGCAGCGACCCAACGGCGCAGGCCAGCCCGGCGATCACGAGCCAGAGCCGTCGCTTCGCTCCAGGCGGCGACCATGAGCGGGTTGCGCCGGCTCAGCGACGAGGTAGAGCGCGAACAAGGCGAAGGGGAGGAAGAACAGGAGCCCTTCGCCCGAAGAGCTGCACGGATCATGGTTCGGTAAAGCCTCTCGTAGAGGTTCCGGAGGATGCCGGCCGTCACCCCCCAGATGTAATGCTCGTGGAAGGGAATGGCATAGTATTGCCGGCACCGCCCCTCCACTCGCGGGCGTGGAGCTCGTGGTTCGCCGGGTCCATCAGGAAGGCGAGCGGCACCTCGAAGGCGTCCGCCACCTCATGCGTGGTTGAGCGTCAGGGACAGGGCCGGCGACACGAGGCCGACCACGGGCATGACGATGATAGCCGCTCGACGACAGGTAGGGATCGAGATAGCCGAGCGGCCGGACGAGGCGGCGGTCGAGGCCGATCTCCTCCTCGGCCTCGCGCAGCGCGGCTGTCGAGCGGCGTCTCGTCGGCGTCGACCTTGCCGCCCGGAAAGGCGATCTGTCCCGAATGGTCGCGCAGGCTCGGCGCGCGCTCGCGTCAGCAGCACGGTCGGCGTCGTCGTCGTGCGTGACGATCGGCACCAGCACGGCGGCGGGCTTCGGCTGCAACGGCGGCAGGATCGGTGCCGTCGAACTGAAGCTCGTGGTCGCCGTTCGGATTGGCAGTGCGGCTCCAGCACGCCGGGCGGCTCCGGCCGCAGGCGCTCGGCGGCCCGCGTCAAGAAACGTCCGGGCGTCGGTCGCCGCCGGACTCATGCGGCCCGCTGTCTCGGAGGCCGGCGCGATCGGGAAGAAGCAGCCCGCGGCGCGACAGGCCGAACACCGCCTGCCCGTCAACGTCCCGCTCCTCGCCGAGATCGACGAGGTCGAGGCGAGCGCGCGCGTCACGCGGGCCCACAAGTCCCCGCGCACGCGGACATAGGGCTTCACGCCGCCGGCCGGATCGCGCTCGAAGCGCAGGGGATGGTCCGCGTCCGACGCTGCACGAGGTCGTCCACGTTGGTGCGGAAGGCGATGCTGCCGGCCGTCGCCCTCGCCCTTCGACCGCCATCTCGACCGCCTGGAACGGCGCGTCCTCGACCACGATGCCGACGCGCTCGACGGGCGTGACGAGCACGAAGCGGTCCGGGTCCTTGCGCAGCACGGAGGCGAAGAGCTTGACGAGCGCCGGGCGGCCGATCGGCGTGCCGTTGTAGAACCAGGTCCCGTCGGCGGCGATGCGCATGTCGATCTCGCCGCAATAGGGCGGGTTCCAGCGCTCGACCGGCGGCGGCTTTTTTGCGCGCGCAGCGGAGCCGAGGGCGGCGCCGAGGCGCTCCAGCGCGCCCGATGTCGGGATGGGGTCGTTGCTGTCCTGGGTCATTCCTGTCGGCGCATGAGCGATCGTCAACGGCGTTCGATTCTGTTACTGGGCTCGGGCCGGCGCCAAGGCAAATACGGGCGATCCGGCCGGAGCCGCCAAGCCTGCGGCTGATCGACCCGCTTGCAACGCTGATTCGATCCCACGCAGATTACGAGCGGGCGGGAAGCAGCAAGACACCAGGAGACAGGCCGCATGACGGCGAGCATCGCCCCAGCGCCGACCGCGCTCGATGAAGCCATCATTCGAATCTGCGGAGGCGACGCTCGAGACGATCGGGCGCGCGCGCGACGCCATCCACGCGGTCATTTTCGGCCAGGAGAAGGTGGTCGACCTCGCCCTGGTGACGATCCTGGCCGGCGGCCACGGGCTCCTCGTCGGCGTGCCGGGCCTCGCCAAGACGAAGCTGGTCGAGACGCTCGGCACCGTGCTCGGGCTCGACGCAAGGCGGGTGCAATTCACGCCGGACCTGATGCCCTCCGACATTCTGGGCTCGGAAATCCTCGACGAGACGCGCCGACCGCCGCCGCTCGTTCCGCTTCGTCAAAGGCCCGATCTTCGCCCAGCTCCTGATGGCGGACGAGATCAACCGCGCCAGCCCGCGCACTCAGTCCGCCCTCCTCCAGGCCATGCAGGAGCATCACGTCTCGGTCGGCGGGCGAGCGCCACGACCTGCCGCAGCCCTTCCACGTGCTCGCCACCCAGAACCCGATCGAGCAGGAGGGCACCTATCCCCTCCCCGAGGCGCAGCTCGACCGCTTTCTCCTCCAGATCGACGTCGGCTACCCGGACCGGGCGGCCGAGCGTCGCATCCTGATCGAGACCACGGCTCTCGACGAGCACCGGCCCGCCGCCGTGATGACCGCCGAAGCGCTGATGACCGCGCAGCGGCTCGTCCGGCGGCTGCCGGTCGGCGACAGCGTCGTCGAGGCGATTTCGAACCTCGTCCGGGCCGGACGCCCCGAGGACGGGCCGCGCGAGATCACGGACAAGCTCCTGTGGGGTCCGGGTCCGCGCGCCAGCCAGGCGCTGATGCTCGCCGTGCGGGCGCGGGCGCTGATCGAGGGCCGGCTCGCGCCCTCGGTCGACGACGTCGTCGCCCTGGCCGAGCCGGTTCTGAAGCACCGCATCGCGCTGACCTTCGCGGCGCGCGCCGACGGCGAGACCATCCCCAACGTGATCCGCAGCCTCACGGAGCGGTTCGGCGGCGAGCGTCGCAGTTAGGATTCCTTGATGGCCCGAGTCCGGGTCCTTCCCGCTGACGCGCGCTCGCCGGGACGGGGCGAAACCGACGCCTCCCTGTCTTTGGCGAACCGCATGCCGCGGTTGGTTCTCGAATCGCGCCGCGTCGCCGCAACGCTGGCCCACGGCCTGCACGGACGCCGCCGGGCCGGGCCCGGCGAGAGCTTCTGGCAGTTCCGGCCGTTCGTGGCGGGCGAAGCGGCGCAGCGCATCGACTGGCGGCGCTCGGGCCGCGACGATCGTCTCTTCGTCCGCGAGCGCGAATGGGAGGCGGCGCACTCCATCTGGCTGTGGATCGACCGCTCGGCCTCGATGGGCTACGCCTCCGACCTCGCCGGCGCGCCGAAGATCGAACGCGCGCTCGTCCTCGGCCTAGCGCTGGCCGACACGTTCGTCGAGGCGGGCGAGCGCGTCGGGCTCCTCGGCCTCATGCCGCCGCGCGCCACCCGCCACATCGCCGAGCGCATGGCCGAGGCGATCGTCGCCGATCGCGCGGGGCTTGAGGCGGATCTGCCGCCCGTGAGCCCGCTCGCCAGGCTCGACGAGGCGGTGCTCGTCGGCGATTTCCTTTCGCCGCTCGGCGAACTGACCCAGGCCGTCGAAGGCATTGTCGGCCCGCGGCGCGCGCGGGCACCTCGTCATGGTCGTCGATCCGGTCGAAGAGACGTTTCCCTTCTCGGGCCAGGCCATGCTGCACGATCTGGAAGTCGGCCTGTCGCTGCGGATCGGCGACGCCGGCTCCTGGGGCGGGGCTTATCGTGAGCGCATCGGCCCGACATCGCGGCGCGCTGGCCGATTTGGCCCGCCGCCGGGGTTGGACGATGACGATCCACCGAACCGATCGCCCGGCGAGCGAGGCCGCGTTGCGGATTCTCACGCTGGTGTCCGCCGCGCGCGGGGCGGCGCTCGGCGCGGGAGCCGCCTGATGCTGGGCCTTCCCCTCACCTTCGCCGCGCCGCTGGTGCTCGCCGCCCTGGCCGCGCTGCCGGCGATCTGGCTGCTGTTGCGGATCACGCCGCCGCAGCCGCGCCGGATCGACTTTCCGCCGCTGCGCATCCTGTTCGACCTGCTGCCGGAGCGCGAGACGCCCGCGCGGACGCCGTGGTGGCTGCTGCTGATGCGGCTCGCCATCGCGGCGCTTCTCATCCTCGCCGCGGCCGGACCGGTCTGGAATCCCGTCGCGGGCGGCGGCCAGGGCCCGCTCCTGGTCATCGTGG
>CAVSLO010000032.1:0-141230 GCA_963728675.1 uncultured Alphaproteobacteria bacterium
GAGGCAGCCATGGAGAACAACAACCAAGGCCGGGGAGCGTGCCAGCTGATCCGGCACGTAGGCGAACATACGCAAGCTGCCCGGGTTGGAGCCAAAGCGCGTCACCTCACGAAGGCGAGCGGGTTGGGCCTGAACGGTTTTCTCCCACGCTGGGAGGTCCGTGAGCAGGCGTGCCCAATGCTGAAAGAGACGGAGGATGGCCGAGAGGAGATCGGCTAAGCTGCGCATCGCAAGCGTCCCGACTGCAACTCTGACTGCAACTCTGATGGTGCGGCCAGGATCACACGCCGCTGATCGAAGCATCAACTCGGATCCAGCGGTGCGGTTCAGATCGCCTTCCAAGGAGTGGGGCTGCTTGAGCCGGGCGGGCCGAGAGCGAGAGTGAGCGAACAAGACACCGAGGGTCTCATGCTGGCCTATGAGGCTCGGCAGGGCAGCCCTGAATTTGTTGCAGTGCACAATCGTGTCGATAAGCGGCTATTCTGCTCTCGCATTGAGGTCTGATCATGCCGAAGCCGAAGAGCACGCGTGTTGCCGCCCGTCCGGTGGCCAGGAGGCCCGACTGTGGATCGGCGCAAAAGGGGATTTTCGCTGGCGCCGTCCCATGCCGAAGCCGAAGAGCGCGTGTGTTGCCGCCCATCCGGGTGCGGCAGGAGCCCCCGACCGTGGAAGAGGCCGTCGAGCGGCAAGACCTACGCCGAAAGCTGCTCAAAGCCCAGGCCGAGGCGGGTGACATCGTCTGATCTGGAGCCCTCAGCGCCGAGGTAGTCAGGCCTTGGGTGCTGAAAGCACCTCCTCTGATATCAAGCCCCTCAACCGGATCACGCCGCGGTTACTCCGGAACCGGTACCGGCATGCGGCGGTTGGCCCAGTGATCGTCGAGCGACGATCGCGGCTGCCGATCACTGCGCCGAGAGCGTCGCGAGTGATGGCCCGGCCGTTCCAGCGGGATTGAACATCTAAGTGCCCAATTCAAAAGTTTACGTTGGATAGCAATGGCTTGCGAGCCTGCGTGAGAGGAGCCTGATGCTGGCGACGAGATCCCAGGCGCTGGAGCTCTCGAATTGTTTTCACCGAGTCCTGGGCGAGGCGTCGGCACCGTCGGGCCGGCCAGCCTGCTGATATCACTCAACTCCTTTTCGGCCGGGCACTAAGGACCTGCTGACCGAGCGCAGACTGGACGGCTCGTCCGCAACCATCCGACGGTGGGTGCCACGTTCGGTCCCGTGCTGGCCCTTAGAACCGCCAGCACGGCGATTTTCGGTCCTTGAGGTCGCAAGCGGACCACTGCTCGGTCGCTGACGCGTGGTTCCCCTGGGGTTCCCAAGGATGCTTTCGCTCGGCACAAACTCCCGAGTGACGAGCTTAAACAATAGCAGGTTCAAAGCGTTAGATGGTCGGAGCGGCGGGATTCGAACCCACGATCCCTAGTCCCCCAGACTTGCTGTGACCACAAGGTGCAGCTTGTCCTTGGCCGCCACGACCAGCCGTAAATCGTGGGATCGGACCAAGAAGGTGCATGATAAATTTCACCGCCTCCGCTGATCGTATAGATGCTACCGCGAGCACCTTTCTCGTTCCATGTTGCCCGGAGCTTCCCGCGAGCGTGATGACCGCGTAATTAAAAGTCACCGGTCGCTGTGCGAAAGATTCCCTGGGAGCGCTGATCGTCCTGGTCTCTCCGCCAACGTTCAAAATCGGCGCGGCGTAATGGCGAGGGTCCGCTGTCGCCACGCTTGTGCTCGCACTCTGCCGGCAAGCATGAGGGGGACGGATTGAGGCGCGAGGTTCGCACTCCGGCCGGGACACAACCGGGACACTAATTGATCCCAAAAAGGACAAATGCTTGAAATCATTGGCGCTCCCTAGGGGACTCGAACCCCTGTTTTCGCCGTGAGAGGGCGACGTCCTAGACCGCTAGACGAAGGGAGCTGGCAAGGCGAAGCCGTCGTATATCGGGCCTCCAGGACCGCTTCAAGCTTGCTGTCAGATCAATCGAGCGTTGCTTCAAGCGCTTGGGAGAGCCGCGCGTGATCGCTGAAACCGAACGGACTGCTTGTCGTCGATCCATCCGCTGCCGTCGAGCGGCTCGACCGGGCGCTGGCGCGAGCCTGGAGCGATCTGTCGCGCAGCCGGCTCCAGGCACTGATCCGTGACGGGCTGGGTCGACGGTCGACGGTGTCGCCGATCCGCGACCCGGCCGTAAAGCTTGCGCCCGGAGCCGCCGTCCGGCTCGACGCTGCCGCCGCCTGCGCCAGCAACGCCCGCAGCCCGAGGCGCATCGCAACTCGCCGTCGTCTACGAAGACGATGACCTTATCGTCATCGACAAGCCGCCGGGCTCGTCGTCCATCCGGCCGCCGGCCACGAAACGGGCACGCTGGTGAACGCGCTGATCGCCCATTGCGGGGACAGCCTCTCCGGCATCGGCGGCGTCAAGCGGCCAGGCATCGTGCATCGGCTCGACAAGGACACCAGCGGTCTCCTCGTCGTGGCCAAGAACGACCGCGCCCACCGGAGCCTCGCTGAACAGTTCGCCGATCACGGCCGGACCGGGCCGCTGGAGCGCGCCTATCTGGCGCTGGTCTGGGGCGTGCCGCGACCGACGGCACGGCGCCATCGAGGCGCCGCTCGGCCGCAGCTCTCACAACCGCGAGCAGATCGCAGTCGACGTCGGGCGAGCGCGGGCGCAACGCCGTGACCCACTACGAGGTGATCGAGGCCTTTCCATCCCGGGAAGAGCCGCTGGCGTGCCTTGTCCGCTGCTACGCTGGAGACCGGCCGCACGCACCAAATCCGCGTCCATATGGCCCATCTCGGCCACCCCTTGCTTGGGGATGCGCTTTACGGATCCGGCTTCAAAACCAAAGCCAATCGGCTTGTCCGAGGTGGGGCAGGCTGCCTTAGCGGCGCTGGGTCGTCAGGCGCTCCACGCCGCGGTGCTCGGGTTCGAGCACCCGCGACGGGAGAGCCGCTGCGGTTCGAGAGCCCAACTGCCGCGCGGATATGCAGCGATTTGCTCGACGCCTTGAAAAAGGAATCCGAGCCGATTCCAGCGGCAATGCGCCGCAGCGGCTCCAGGGGGCAGGCTACGCACACAAATCGACTCCAGAAGCGTTGACAGGACTGCCAGACGCCCCTTGAGCCCTGTTCGGTCAAGCTCGGATTCTCTATATAAGAGGGTTCCGCGGCCGTCCAAGAGGAGGCCGCGAGGGGCTTGCCTCAAATGAGGGAGCCGAAGGAGGAAAACAAATGGCTGCAGCGCTTCCCGTGCTTGCGAACGAAGGGGGCTTGTCGCGCTATCTCGACGAGATCCGCAAGTTTCCGATGCTCGAGCCGAGCGAGGAGTACATGCTCGCCAAACGCTGGCGCGAGCATGGCGATCGCGACGCGGCTCACAAGCTCGTCACCTCGCATCTGCGTCTCGTCGCCAAGATCGCGATGGGCTATCGCGGCTACGGCCTGCCGATCGGCGAAGTCGTGTCCGAAGGCAATGTCGGCCTGATGCAGGCCGTCAAGCGCTTCGAACCCGATAAGGGCTTCCGTCTCGCCACCTATGCCATGTGGTGGATCAAGGCCGCGATTCAAGAATACATCCTGCGCTCGTGGTCGCTCGTGAAGATGGGCACGACCGCGAACCAGAAGAAGCTGTTCTTCAACCTGCGCAAGGCGAAGGGGCGCATCTCGGCGCTGGAGGAGGGCGATCTGCGCCCCGATCAGGTCAAGCAGATCGCGACGCGCCTCGGCGTCACCGAGCAGGACGTCATCGACATGAACCGCCGCCTGGGCGGCGACGCCTCCCTCAACGCGCCGTTGCGCGAGGAGGGCGAGGGCGAATGGCAGGATTGGCTCGTCGACGACAGCGCCAGCCAGGAGCAGATTCTGGCGGCCGAGGAAGAGGGCCAGAACCGGCTCGGCGGCGTTGCGCGATGCGCTGTCCGTGCTCAACCCGCGCGAGCGGCGCATCTTCGAGGCCCGCCGCCTCGCCGAGGATCCGATCACGCTGGAGGACCTGTCCTCCGAGTTCGGCGTCTCGCGCGAGCGCGTGCGCCAGATCGAGGTGCGGGCGTTCGAGAAGATCCAGGATGCGGTCAAGAAGAACCTCGCCCAGCGCGAGGCGCCGCGCGCCGCGGCTCCGGCTTGATCGACGGCTCGCCAGGCCGCTCGCGCCTAAGCGGGATGCGTCCGCTCAGGAGTTGCCCCACTGGCGGAAGGCGTCGCTGAAAACCTGCTCGCCGGAGACGCCCTTCTCGAAGCTGAGAACGGCGCGCTGACCCGGACGCGAAGCGGATCGGGAGATCGATCCAGTTGCGCTTCAAGAGCAGGTCCGAGTTGCGCTCGACGTCGCCCGGCAGGTTGGACAGCCCGAGCAGGAACACGTTTTCCTTGACGGGCACCGGCAGGCCCGCCAGCGGCGTGCCGCGCACCGCTTCGTCGTTCTTGAATTGAAGAAGGCCGACGTCGCGACACCGTTCGGCCGGGGTCGTTCGGGGTCGTGAAGGTGAGTTCGATGGTGTGCGAGGCCGGAAGCGCCGGATCGAGGTTGCGCCGGATCACGAGGTTGAGCGTGAGAGCTTCGCGTCCGGAACCTCGACGGTCGCCGCGGACCACGGTTTCGAGCGGCCGCCCCTGTCCGGCGTTGAGGGCGTCGAGCCGCCAGACGGCGCGCCCGGCGATCGCGCGACGGGGTCTGCGGATCGGCCTGGTTCTCCTCGTAGAGGATGGCGCGCTGCGAGACCGGCACCTCCGTTCGGGACGCAACGCCGCGGCGCGGGCTGAGCCGGCGACCGGAGGGCCCCGTCGCGGCCCGCTCGCCGGCGACGCGGTCGCCGAACTTGCGTCGCCCTCGGCCGGGCGCGGCGCCTCGGCGGTCGCAGGCTGCTGGGGCAGGTCCGCGGCTTGTCGCGCAGAAGCCACGCCGTGACCGCGATGGCCGCGACCGCAAGGAGCACCGCGAGGCCGAGCACGACCGAGCGACCCCGCCCCGCGCCCGCGTCCCGTGCGACGGTTTCGACGCGCGGCCGCTCGCGCTGAGGCGCATGGGCGTCGCCTTCGTTCAGGCTGTCCTCGCCCTCGGTCGCGCGATCCTCCGGAGGCGGGCGCTCAGGCCGGCGGCGGGGCCGGATAGGGACGGGCGGCGGCGGCCCCGCGTCGGGCAAGAAATCCTCCTCCAGATCGGCCGCAGCCGGCGGAGATTCGGGCCGCGTCGGCTGAGGCGGTGCGGCCGCGGCCAGCGGCGCAGGCTTGAGCGCCTCCTTGGGCGTCGCGCGCGTAGCCGGCCTCGACCCGGCCGATCGCGTCGTCGAGCGACCGCCGCTCGCGGGCGATGTCGGCCTCCGAGAGCGGCGGATCGAGGGCGCGCAGTTGTTCCGATCAGCGCCGTACGGGCGCGGTCGTAAACCGCTCGCCGCAGCTCGGGCGACTTCTCGGAGAGGGCCTCCACGGCCCTCGCGATCAGGGGGTAGTAATCCGCCATTCGGAGAGGGACTCCACGGCCCTCGCGGTCAGGGGCGATCGGCTCGCTCCCCGCAATGGAGCGGCGGCCCCGCCGCGTCAACCCTCGAAGGGGTTCTGCACCAGGATCGTGTCGTCGCGCTCGGGGCTGGTGGAGAGCAGCGCCACCGGCGCGCCGATCAGCTCCTCGATGCGGCGCACATATTTGATCGCCTGCGCCGGCAGGTCCGCCCAGGAGCGCGCGCCGGCGCGTCGAGCCGCTGCCAGCCCTCGATCGTCTCGTAGATCGGCTCGACGCGCGCCTGCGCGCCCTGGCTCGCCGGCAGATAGTCGATGGTCTCGCCGTCGAGCCGGTAGCCGACGCACGACCTTGATCTCGTCGAAGCCGTCGAGCACGTCGAGCTTGGTCAGCGCGATGCCGTCGATGCCCGGAGGTCCGCACGGTCTGGCGCACCAGCACGGCGTCGAACCAGCCGCAGCGGCGCTTGCGGCCCGGTGACCGTGCCGAACTCGCTGGCCGCGCTCGCCGATGCAGCTCGCCGGTCTCGTCGTGCAGCTCGGTCGGGAACGGCCCCTCGCCGACGCGCGTCGTGTAGGCCTTGGCGATGCCGAGCACGTAGCCGATCGCGCCCGGCCCGATGCCGGAGCCGGTCGCCGCCTGGCCGGCCACGGTGTTGGACGAGGTGACGAAGGGATAGGTGCCGTGGTCGATGTCGAGCAGCGCGCCCTGCGCGCCCTCGAACAGGATGCGCTTGCCGGCGCGGCGCTCGCTCGTCGAGCAGCCGCCAGACGGCGTCCATGAAGGGCAGGACCTTCGGGCGCGACCGCAGGCGAGCTCGTCGTAGATCGCCTCGGGCTCGATCTCCGGCGAGGCCGAAGCCGCGGCGCAGCGCGTTGTGGTGGGCGAGCAGCCGCTCGATCTTGTCCGGCAGCGTCGTCGAGGTCGGCGAGGTCCATCGACGCGGATGGCGCGCCGGCCGACCTTGTCCTCGTAGGCCGGGCCGATGCCGCGCTTGGTGGTGCCGATCTTGGTGCCGGCGCTGCCGCTCTCGCGCAGCGCGTCGAGCTCGCGGTGGAGCGGCAGGATCAGCGTGGCGTTCTCGGCGATGCGCAGGTTCTCGCGGCGTGATCGCGACGCCCTGCTCGCCGAGCGCGCTCGATCTCGGCCAGCGAGCGCATGCGGATCGAGCACCACGCCGTTGCCGATGACCGACGAGCTTGCCCGGCCGCACGACGCCGGAGGGCAGCAGCGACAGCTTGTAGGTCTCGCCGCCGATGACGAGCGTGTGGCCGGCGTTGTGGCCGCCCTGGAAGCGCACGACCACGTCGGCCTGCTCGGACAGCCAGTCGACGATCTTGCCCTTGCCCTCGTCGCCCCACTGGGCGCCGACGACGACCACGTTCGCCATTGTGAAGCCCTCGTCCTCAGCGTCGGAAGCGGGCGAGCACGCCGCGTTGCGCGCCCGTCTCGCGGCCCGTCAGGGCGTCGAGGCTCCACGGGCCGGGGCCGGCGAAGACGAGATAGAGAAAGATGAAGCAGTACAGGATGGCGGCGTCGCCCCCGTTCAGCACGGGAAAAAGGCCGCGCGGCGCATGCGCCATCCAATAGGCGACGGCCATCTCGCCCGAGAGGATGAACGCCACCGGCCGCGTGAACAGGCCGAGCGCCAGCAGCGGCCCGCCGACGAGTTCGATGAGGCCGGCGATCCACGACAGCGACATCGCGGCGGGCGGACTGGGATGGGGCGGAAAGCCGAGCAGCTTTTGGGTGCCGTGCGCCATGAAGATCAGCGCCGCCACGATGCGCAGGATGCTCAAGACGCGGGGCGCCCAGAGCGTCAGCGTGTCAGTGTTCATCAATGCTCCTCTTCGTCGATCGTGGGACCACCCACCATATGGCGGCGCTCCCGTCTAGTCTTCCCGGCGGACAATCCGAAGCGGAAGGCGCGCAACCATTCTCCGCCGTCATTCCGGGGCGCCGAAGGCGAGCCCGGAACCTATGAACACCTGAGTTCCAGAACGAAGCGGGACAGAGTCGTCCCTTCTCTGAGCTGACCGTGTTCATGCGTTTGCACGCCTTCGGCGCGCCCCTTCGGGTCGGGCTCATGGCTTCGGCACGCCCCGGAATGACGGAGGTGGGAGCGATGGTGCGCGTCATCGCCCCGCGTGTTTGTGGCGCGAGGTTGGATGAGAACGCCGATTCAAAGAGCGAGAGAGCGGGACGCCGAGCGGCCAGCTTCAGAATAGAGTAGGAGTGCCGGTAGCCCCGGCGTCCCACGCGGCTTCTGTTCGGGTCCCGGCCTCCTGCTCGTCACGGCTCAGAAGAGTTGCTTGAGCGCTCGGCAGCGCGCCCGGCACGTAGTGGCCGGGGGCAGGGCTGGTCGGACCCCCGCGTTCGCATGGGATGTCCTCAGGCCGGGAATGTCCAGAATAAGTGTTTCCGCTCCTCAGGGATCGCGCACGGGAACCTCCCGCGCTCCCATTTCGGCCGCCCCTGCAGCTACATCGCTGCTTCACGTAGCGCACGCCTTACAGCGCCTCTGGGCTGACCAGAATTCCGTCCTCGTCGCTGTAGACGTATGCGCCGGGATCGAATGTAACGCCTCCGAACTCGACTGGCATGTCAGCCTCTCCGGCGCCGGTTTTTGTGCTCTTGCGAGGGTTCGTTCCAAGCGCCTTGACGCCGAGGTCGAGACCTCCGATCGCGATGCTGTCCCGGATTGCGCCGTGAACGACGACGCCGGCCCAACCGTTCGCAACACCCAAGCCGGCGATGACGTCGCCCACGAGCGCGCAGTGCAGCGATCCGCCGCCGTCGATCACCAGGACGCAGCCCTCGCCCGGCTCGGACAGGATGCGCTTCAGCAGGGCGTTGTCCTGATGGCAGCGCACCGTGCGGATGCGGCCGTGAAAGCGCGCGCGTCCACCGAAATCGCGAAACTGCAGATCGCAGGATTGGACTAGCGTCTCGTGGGCGTCGACGAGGTCGGCGGTCGCGTGCATAGTCCATTTCACCTTCTGAGAATCGCGATTGCGTGTCGGTCCGAACACCGTACACACGGCCGCTGACGCGGCCTGTGGCGGATTGCTCTTCTCTTACTCGGCCGGGCTTGGCGCTGGGGCCGCTCGCATCTGGTCGCGCCCGATCCAGAACACCAGCAGGCAGCCGATGGCCGTCAACGCGCAGAGCGGCAACAGAGCCACCGGGAAGCTGCCCGTCTTCTCGCGCAGCACTCCAATGACCGACGTGATCGCGCCGGTGCCGAGGTGCGCCAGCGTATTGATCGCGGCGATCCCAGCCGCTGCCGCGGCGGGGGGCAGCGTCTCGGTCGCGAGCGCAAAGAACGGTCCCTTGATGGCGTAGTTGCCGAGCAGCACCAGCGACAGCAGCACCAGTGTGACAATCAGCGACCCCGTGAGCAGCGTGCACGCGAGGCTGAGCGAGGTCAGCGCCAGAGGAAGAGCCGTGCTCCAGATGCGCTCGCCGCTCTTGTCGGCTCGCAGGCCCCAGAAGATCATGAACACCGAGGCGATGCCGAACGGGATCATGTTCAGCAAGCCGGTTTCCATGTTGCCCAAGCCGAAGCTCTTCAGGATCTGCGGCATCCACAGCGACAGCGTGTTGCTGGTGGCCGAACTGCCGGAGTAGATGATCGCCAGCACCAAGACGTATTTGTTGGTCAGCACGGACCAGATGGAGCCGTGCCCGGAGTGGCCGGCGGAGGCGAGTTGCCGCTCCGCCTCCAGGCGGCCCTCCAGCCAGGTTTTCTGCTCGGCGGTCAGGAACCGCGCCTCCGCGGGCCGGCTCGGCAGCACGCCAGCGCCGCAAGGCCGAGCAGGACGGCGGGGATCGACTCCGCGATGAGCAGCCATTGCCAGCCGCGCAGCCCCGCCGACCCCGTCCAGCGTCAACAGCGCCGCCGACAAGGGCGACCCGAAGAAGCTCGACAGCGGGATGGCGACCATGAACATGGCGACGATGCGGGCGCGGTAGGCCTTCGGGAACCAGTAGGTCAGGTAGAGGATCACGCCGGGGAAGAAGCCGGCCTCGGCCGCGCCGAGCAGGAAGCGGGCGACGTAGAACGAGATCGCGCCGGTCACGAAGGCGGAGCCGATGCCCACCAAGCCCCAGGTGATCATGATGCGCGCGATCCAGAGCCGCGCGCCCCACCTTCTCCATGGCCAGGTTGCTCGGCACCTCGAACAGCACATAGGCCACGAAGAACAGGCCGCCGCCGATGCCGAAGGCCGCGGCGGACAAGCCCAGGTCCCTGTTCATGGTCAGCGCCGCGAAGCCGACGTTCACGCGGTCGACGTAGGAGATGAAATAGCAGAGGACCAGGAACGGGATGAGGCGCAGCCCCACCTTTCGCATCGTCTCGTTCTCGACGGCGGGCCTCTCCGAGGCGGGGGCGGCTGCGCCGTGCGGCAGGGTTACGGCCATCGCTTCTCTCCTTGGCGGTCGAGGCGGTCGGAAATCGAGCCTCAGCGTTTATGTTGACTTTTCTCGGCCCCCGCAGCCGCCCTCACGCATTGAAGCGGAACAGCGAGGCGGCGTTCGGGCCCAAAATGCGGTCCCGCTCGGCGGCGTCCGGGACCAACGTATTGAGAAATGCCCTGTTCTTGGCGAAGGTTTGGGTCTTTTCGAATTGCGTGTGGGGCCAATCGCTGCCCCAGACCAGCCGCTCGAGGCCGAGCGCGTCGCGCAGCAGGGGATAGGCCGCCGTCGCGTTGCGTTCGCCTGCCCCGTCTCCGCCATTCCGGTACGGGGCCGACAGCTTGACCCAGGTCCGGCCCCGCGAGCCCGTCGACAAAAGATAGCGGAACCCCGGATCATCGACGCCGAGCATCGCGTCCGGCCGGCCGAAATGATCCACGACCACAGTAACGCCGCTTCGCAGGAGCGGACCGACAACGCCCTCCAGGTCGCGCGCCTCGCGGTGCACCGAGCAGGAAGCTGTTGTCCGTGCCCAAAAAACTCGGCTGCACGAGGACGCCGTGCGTGATTCCGTTGGCGTCGAGCGTGGCGAGATAATCGGTCAGGGTCGCGTCGTAGTCCGGAGCGTAACGGCGCACGTCGGCGAGCTTGAGGCCGCGTTTAAAAATATGGGCGTGGGTGTCGATCGCCGGCTCGGGCCGTTGCGCCCGCGCCGGCCAACCCGCCGCGGTGCTGACTGCAGCCATGCCAGCCGATCCGATCAACATCTCGCGGCGCGTCATCCCAGCGCGGCGCAAACGGTTTTTCGGCCGGCTCTCTCGCGGTGGAATTTCGCAGATCGGCATCGCGGTCTCCAAGGAGGCTGCAGGTCAGGCATCCACGAGCGAGATTATCATTCTATACTGCGCCCAGGCACCGATTGTCACCCGACACCCCTACGGTTGACCCCCACTTCCGCGCTTCCTAGTGTGCGGCGCTCCTGATCGGGCGTGCCGGTCGCGCCTGGTGGATGCTGCTTTGCCCATGCCGCCCCCGCTCCCCCCTCTCGATCCCGCTCTCGCCGAGGCCGCCCGGACCTCCGCCGCGTGGCCGTTCGAGGAGGCGCGCAAGCTCGTCCAGCGCCTGGAGCGCACCGGCAAGGGCGAGGCCCTGTTCGAGACCGGCTACGGGCCGTCGGGCCTGCCGCATATCGGCACCTTCGGCGAGGTCGCGCGCACCAGCATGGTGCGCCATGCCTTCCGGGTGCTGACCGGCGACACCATCCCGACGCGGCTCGTCGCCTTCTCGGACGACATGGACGGCCTGCGCAAGGTGCCGGACAACGTCCCGAACAAGGAGCTCGTGGCCGAGCACCTCGGCAAGCCCCTGACCCAGGTGCCCGATCCGTTCGGCACGCACGAGAGCTTCGGCGCATCACAACAATGCGCGCCTGCGGGGCTTCCTCGACGCGTTCGGCTTCGACTACGAGTTCCTCTCCGCGACGGAGTGCTACAAGGCTCAGGGCGGTTCGACCAGACGCTGCTCACCGTGCTCGACCGCTACGACGCCGTGATGGCGATCATGCTGCCCGTCGCTGCGCGCGGAGCGGCAGCAGACCTACTCGCCGTTCCTGCCGCTCCATCCGCAGACCGGCATCGTCATGCAGGTGCCGATCGACGAAGTGCGGCGCGAGGCCGGCACCATCGTCTGGCGCGATCCGGACACGGGCGAGCGGTTCGAGACGCCGGTGACAGGCGGCCACGCCAAGCTGCAATGGAAGCCGGATTGGGCCATGCGCTGGGTGGCGCTCGGCGTCGACTACGAGATGGCCGGCAAGGACCTGATCGACAGCGTGAAGCTCTCGGGCGAGATCGCGCAGGGCGCTCGGCGGCGCTGCCGCCGGAGGGGTTCAACTACGAGCTCTTCCTCGACGAAAAGGGCCAGAAGATCTCGAAGTCGAAGGGCAACGGCCTGACGATCGACGAGTGGCTCGCCTACGGCACGCCGGAGAGTCTCGTCTCTGTTCATGTACACCAAGCCGCGCGAGGCCAAGCGGCTCTCCTTCGACGTGATCCCGCGCACCGTCGACGATTACCTGACGTTTCTGGAGAAATATCCGGGCCAGGACGCCAAGACGCGGCTCGGCAACCCGGTCTGGCACATCCATGACGGCGAGCCGCCGCCGCCGGAACTCGTCTCTTCGGACGGCAGCGGCACAGTCCGGCGCGACGATCTCCTTCGCCATGCTGCTCAACCTCGTGGCCGTGGCGAACTCCGAGGAGCCCGGTGTGCTGTGGGGCTTCATCCGCCGCTACGCGCCCGGCGTCATCGCCCGCGACGCATCCGCGCCTCGACCGCCTCGTCCGCCGTGCCGTGCGCTACTTCCGCGACTTCGTGCGGCCCGCAGAAGATCTACCGCCTGCCGGACGAGGCGGAGCGGGCGGCGCTGACCGAGCTCGTCGGACGCGCTCGCGCCCGTTCGAACGGCTCGACCGACTGCCGAGGCGATTGCAGGCCGTCGTCTACAAGGTCGGGCGCAAGCATTTCCCCGATCGTGTCCGGCAAGTCGAAAAGCCCGGACGGGCGGCCCGGCGTGTCGACAAGCCTGGTTCGCCACGATCTACCAGATGCTGCTCGGGCAGGAGCGGGGACCGCGCTTCGGCTCCTTCGTCGCCCTCTACGGCGTCGCCGAGACGCGCGCGCTGATCGCCCAGGCGCTCGCGGGCGACCTCGCGCGCGAGCACGAGACGTTTCTGAAAGCGCGCGAGCGGCCCGCGGCCGAGTAGGTTCGAAAAATTATTGCCGCGCCCACATCACGCGCGCGATCCAGGCGATCTCGCTCACCGGGATCAGGCGGTCGGCGTGCTCGGGGTTCAGCGAGCGCAGTTCGATGGTCCGCGCCGTGCGGCGTTTCAGCTCCTTCGCCGTGACCTCTCCGGAAGCGGTGCGCACGACCACCCGGTCGCCCTTGCGAATGTTCGCGTTCGGCGACACGATCAGCACGTCGCCGTCGCGATAGAGCGGCTCCATCGAGTCGCCCTGCACCTCGAGCGCGAACACTTTCTCGGTCGAGAGGTCCGGGAACTCGATCTCCTCCCAGCCCGGTCCGCCGGTCGGCATGCCCTCTTCCGTGAAGAGCCGGCCGGAGCCGGCCTGCGTCATGCCGATCAAGCGGAATCGTCGTCCGGCGCCGGCCCCTCGCGCGGCTCCACCAGCAGCAGGAACTCCTCCAGGCTCGCCCCGGTGGCGGCCAGGATCTTGGCGACCGATTCGGTCGACGGCCAGCGCTCGCGGCCCTCGGGGCTGACGCGTTTCGAGCGATTGAAGCTGGTGGCGTCGAGGCCGGCCTTTCGGGCGAGGCCCGAGGCTGAGAGATTGTATCGCTGGGCCAAGCGATCGATGGCGGCCCAGACGCGCGCATGAGTAAGCATAGGTCATCCCCGTGAGGTGAGACCGAATCAGCGGAGTGGGAACCCTCGCCTAGAAGCTAGAAAAATAATCAAATTCGCGAGGAGATGCAACGTCCTGCGCGCCTTCAAGACCTATAAACCTGCGTGTTGCCGTGCATCCCGCGGCCGGTTACGTCTTCCGAAGCCGTCGAGCTGAAGCCCCGCGATGCCTTTGATCTATAAAATCTGTCCCGAAGCGCTTTGGCGGGAGGCCGAACGCGCCGGGGCGTTCGCCGGCGCTCCCGTTGATGCGCGGGACGGCTACATCCATTTTTCCACGGCCGCGCAGGCGCGCGAAACCGCCGCAAAGCACTTCGCCGGTCGGCGCGACCTCCTGCTGATCGCGGTCGAGGCCGAGGCGCTCGGCGACGCGCTGCGCTACGAGCCGTCGCGCGGCGGCGACCTGTTTCCGCACCTTTACGCGCCGCTGCCGCTGTCGGCCGTGCGACGGGTCGCGCCGCTGCCGCTCGGGCCGGACGGCCGTCACGCCTTCCCGGACCTCGAGCCGTGATCGCCGGCCTGTTTTCGCTCGCCAGACCGCTTCTGCATGCGCTCGACGCGGAGACGGCGCATCAGCTCACGATCCGCGGCCTCGCCCTCATGCCGGCGGGCGCGCCGCCGCACGACGACCCGCGGCTCGCGGTCGAGGTTTTCGGACGGCGCGTCCCCAATCCGGTCGGGCTCGCGGCCGGGTTCGACAAGCAGTGCGAAGTCCCCGACGCCTTGCTCGCGCTCGGCTTCGGCTTCGTGGAGCTGGGCGGCGTCGTCCCCAAGCCCCAGCCCGGCAACCCGCGCCCCCGCGTCTTTCGCATGGAGCGGGACGAAGCGGTCATCAACCGCTTCGGCCTGAACAGCGACGGCCTGGAGGTTTTTCGCGCGCGGCTCGCGGGGCGGAAAGGCCGGCCCGGCGTCGTCGGCGCGAACATCGGGGCCAACAAGGACTCAGCCGACCGCATCGGCGACTACGTCGACTGCGCCGCGGCGCTCTGCGGGCTCGCCGATTTTCTCACCGTCAACGTCTCGTCGCCGAACACGCCGGGCTTGCGGGATCTCCAGGGCGAGGCGTTTTTGGACAACCTCCTCGCTCGCGTCATCGAGGCGCGGGACGCGGCGGCGGCCGCGCGGGGCAGCGCGGGCGCCGCAATCCTTTTGAAGATCGCGCCCGACATCGGCCTCGACGCGCTCGACGCCATCGTCGCGACGGCGCTGCGGCGCGGCGTCGACGCGCTCACCGTCTCGAACACCACGGTGGCGCGGCCCGCGACCTTGCGCGAAACCGCGCTCGCCGGGGAAGCGGGCGGTCTGTCGGGCAAGCCCCTCTTCGCGATGTCGACCAGACTCCTCGCCGAAGCCTTTCTGCGGATCGAGGGCCGGATGCCGCTGGTCGGGGTCGGCGGGGTCGACTCGGCCGAGGCCGCCTGGACGAAGATCCGCGCCGGCGCGAGCCTGATCCAGCTCTATACGGCGCTGGTGTACAAGGGTCCAGGGTTGATCGAGGACATCAAGCGCGGCCTCGTCCGCCGTCTCGAAACGGATCGGCTGTCTTCGGTTTCGGACGCGGTTGGGCGCGGCGCGCAACGGATCGCCGCCGGCGATTTCGGCTGAGCGGTCGAAGCACCTCAGCGGCCCCGGCTCAAGACGCGCGACAAGAGCCAGAGCGGAACCACGATGATGGCGCCGTAAACGATCCAGCGCCCGACCTCGCGCAGCGAGTCGAAGCTGAGATCGAGCGCCGACTGGATCATCCGCCACACGCGGCTGACGAGGCCGACCGGCGTCACGCCGAGAAAGGCCATGAACGCGCCGACCAGCAGCGACAGGAACACGAGCTTGACGAGGACGGCGGCCGGCGATCCGCCGAGAAAGCGCTGCAGGTTCGAGCCCATCCGAGTGTCCATTCCCTCGAGCGCAGCTGGACAGGCGCTCGGCGCGCGCTACATGGCAAGGCCGGTCCCGGATGGCAACCCGCCTCCCGACAGCCCCTCAGCTGCCTGCCGCATGCAGGACAAGCTCCCGCCGGTGCGGACGGTCGCGATGCTCGACGAGGTAAAGACCCTGCCATGGGCCGAGCGCGAGACGGCCGTCGATCACCGGAACGGCAAGGGATGCGCCGGTCAGCATGGCGCGGATGTGGGCCGGCATGTCGTCCGGCCCTTCGATCCCGTGCCTGTAGCCCGCATCGCGGGGCGCGAGGCGATTGAGCGCGGTCAACAGGTCGGTTTGCACGTCCGGGTCGGCGTTTTCTTGAATGGTGAGCGAGGCCGAGGTATGGCGGCAGAATACGGTCAGCAGGCCGTGCGCGATGCCGCTGTCCGCGACGAAGCGGGCGGCCTCGGCCGTGAGGTCAGTGAAGCTGGGTCCCGGCGTCTGGATGGCGAGACGCCCGAGCGCCTGGCGCGAAACCGCTCCGGCCTGAACCGTTTCCACCGCGTGGGCCGACCCTCGTCTCATGTTGCCTCCCTCAGTTCTTTTGCCGCATTTTCAACGGCGGACCGGCATCCACTTCGCCTGAAAATGCTTTGAACGGATGCTGCTCGGTCTCGCCCTTGGCCAGAATTTTTTCGAGCGTTTCGATGCGGTCGGCCTCGGCGGTCGGCTTGTCCCAGCGGATGCGGTTGATGCGGGGAAACCGCATGGCGACGCCCGACTTGTGCCGCTTGGAGCGTTGCAGGCCCTCGAAGGCGACCTCCAGCACGAGGCCGCGGTCCTTGCCGTGGGCCACCTCTCGCACCGGCCCGAAGCGGTTGACGGTGTGGTTGCGGACGTAGCGGTCGAGTTGTTGCAGCTCCTCGTCCGTGAAGCCGAAGTAGGCCTTGCCTACGGGCGCCAGTTCGTCGCCGTCCGGCCCGCCGCGCCAGACCCCGAAAGTGTAGTCGGAGTAGAAGGACGAGCGTTTTCCATGGCCGCGCTGGGCGTACATCATGACGGCGTCCACGAGGTAGGGGTCGCGCTTCCACTTGTACCACAGGCCCTTGGGGCGGCCGGGCACATACGGGCTGTCGACGCGCTTGACCATGCAGCCCTCGATGGCCTCCGCATCCTCGCCCGCCCCCGCCAAGGCGGGATCGGCCCGCGCCGCCGCCAGGTCCTCCCAGGTCTCGAAGGGCACCAGCGGCGAGAGGTCGACGCGAGGATCGTCGAGCCGCGCCACGAGGCGCTCCAGCCGGCTCCGCCGCTCGGCGAAGGGCAGGGGCCGTAGGTCTTCCTCGCCCTCGGCCAGGATGTCGTAGGCGCGCAGGTGGGCGGGATACTCGGCGAGCAGCTTTGGCGTCACGGTTTTCCGGTTGAGGCGCTGTTGCAGCACGTTGAAACTCTGCACGCGGCCGTCGCGCACGATCAACAGTTCGCCGTCGATGGCTCCTTCGAAGGTGAGCGCCGCGATGAGGTCCGGGAAGGCGCGCGACACGTCCTCGCCGGTGCGCGAATAGATGCGGCGGACCAGGCGGCCATCGCCGGCGCGCCCGCACGCCGCTTGCAGGCGGATGCCGTCCCACTTCCACTCGGCCAGGAAGGCGCAGGCGTCGAGCTTGGAAAGATCGTCGTCCTCCAGCGGGTGCGACAGCATGGGCGGGCGGAACGGGGCGGGGTCGCGTGATCGCGGCTCCGGCCCACGGCCCTCGACCCAGGCGAACAGGTCTTCGTAGGGCGGGGTCAGCCCGTGCCAGACGTGCTCGACCGCATCCGGCTCGACGCCGCCGAGGCTCGCCGCCGCCGTCTTGGCGAGCCGGGCCGAGACGCCGATGCGCAGCTCGCCGGTGATGAGTTTCAAGAGCGCCCAACGCCCGGTCTCGTCGAGGGCGTCGAGCCAGCCGGCGAGGAGGCGGGGCAGGTCGATCTTGTTCGTGTGGCTAAGCCCCTCGACGACCTCGGCGAGGGTCGGGACGTGCGGCGGGGGATTGCCGGGGCCGGGACCGGGTTCCTCCCTCCCCCTTGCGGGGAGGGCGAGACCCCCGGACTGTGATCCGGGGGCCGGGTGGGGGTCGTCGGCCGAGAGCGCTGACGTGAACGGGAGCGTTCGGCCGGTATCAGTGTTTGGAAAAAGGCGATTGGGGTCGCACTCCGACTTTTCGACCCCCACCCCTGCCCCTCCCGGCAAGGGGGAGGGGGGAGCCGGCCACATCAGCGCCACCGTCTCGGAGAGATCGCCGACGTAATCCCAGGACAGGTGGAACAGCACCGGATCGGTGCGCGCCTCGATGAGGCCGCGGATCAGGCCCGGCTTGGCGTGCCGGAACGACAGGCCGCCCGTCAGCGCGGCGAGCGCCCAGCCGCGCTCCGGGTCGGGCGTGTGCGAAAAATAATCGGCCATGAGCCGGAGCTTGGCGTTGCGCCGCGGCTCGTAGGCGAGGCGGTCGAGGAGGGCGGCGAAGCGATTCATCAAGCCTCTCCGCCGCCTTCTCCTCGCCCCGCGTGCGGGGAGAGGCGGACGGCGTGAGCCGTCCGGGTGAGAGGGCGTGTCCGGAAGAGACTCGTCCTGAGACGCCCCCTCACCCTCGCTGCGCTCGCCTCGCGCCGCCGGCGCGAGGCCCTCTCCCCGCTGGCTAGCTGCGCTAGCAGCTCTGCGGGGAGAGGGGTCGTCCGCCTCCCCTTCATCCCCATACCCGAGCAAATGCAGAGGCTTGGCGGCGATGCCCTGCGTCCGGCACCAGTGCACGAGCGCGTCCTCCTGCCCGTGGGTCACCCAGACCTCGCCCGCGCCGGTGTCGCGGATGGTGGCGCAGAGCGCGTCCCAATCCGCGTGGTCGGAAATCACGAGCGGCAGCTCCACGCCCTTCTGGCGGGCGCGGGCGCGCACGCGCATCCAGCCGGAGGCGAAGCAGGTCACGGGGTCGGGGAAGCGGCGCGACCACACCTCCTGGATGGCCGAGGGCGGGCACAGCACGATCGCTCCGGCGAGCGCGCCGCGGTCGGCGGGCGCGACCCGGCGCACGTCGCCGAGCGCGAGCCCGTGCGCCCGATAAAAATCGGTCAGCCGCTCCAGCGCGCCATGGATGTGGATGGGCGCGGCGTACCCGGCCTCGCGGATCAGCGCCATCAGGCGCTGCGCCTTGCCGAGCGCGTAGACGCCGACGACGTGCGCGCGCTCGGGGAAGAGCGCGACCGAATCGAGGAGCTTTCGCACCTCGCCCCGCACGTCGGGGTGGCGGAACACGGGCAGGCCGAAGGTCGCCTCGGTGATGAACACGTCGCAGGGCACGGGCTCGAAGGGCAGGCAGGTCGGGTCGGCGGCGCGCTTGTAATCGCCCGAGATCACGACCCGGCAGCCGCCCGCCTCGATCGCGATCTGGGCCGAGCCGAGCACATGCCCCGCCGGGATGAAGCGCACCGTCACGTCGCCGATCCGGATCGGCTCGCGCAAGGGCGCGGCCTGCGTCGTCCCGGCGAAGTCGCCCCCGTAGCGCACGCCCATGATGCCGAGCGTCTCCGCCGTCGCCATCACGGCGCCGTGCCCGGCGCGGGCGTGGTCGGAATGGCCGTGCGTGACGAGCGCCCGCGGCGCGGGCCGCAGCGGGTCGATGTGGAAGCCGCCGGGGGGACAAAAGAGGCCCTGGGGCGTCTGGGTCAGGATGTCGGCGCAGTTCAGGGCCATGACCTCGACCATATGGGAGCGCTTCGCAGACGCCGCGAGGCGCGCGCGGCCGTCACGACAAGCCGAACCACAGCGTCGCGATCCCGAGGAACGCGAAGAAGCCGACCACGTCCGTCACCGTCGTGACGAACGTGCCGGACGAGACGGCCGGGTCGGCCCCGGCGCGGTCGAGGGCGAGCGGGATCAGGATGCCGCCGAGCGCCGCCGCCAGAAGGTTCGCGACCATGGCGAGCCCGATCACGATGCCGAGCCCGGTGTTGCGTGAACCACAGCGCCGGCCAAAACCCCCGTGATCAGGGCGAAGCCGACGCCGTTGAGGAGGCCGACCGCGGTCTCGCGCCGGATGACGCGGGCCATGTTCCAGCGCGCCGAGGTCGCGGGTGGCGAGCGCGCGCACCGCGACCGTCATGGTTTGGGTGCCGGCGTTGCCGCCCTGGCTCGCCACGATCGGCACCAGGACGGCGAGCGCCACCATCTTCTCGAGCGATGCTCGAAACCTTTCAGGACCGAGGAGGCCAGAAAGCGCGGTGAGCAGGTTGACGAACAGCCAGCCGAAGCGGCTGCGCGCGATATCCCAGACGCTGGTCGGACAGTTCCTCGCTGGGGCCTGACGCCGCCGAGCGCCTTGATGTCGGCGTCGGCCTCCGCCTCGATGACGTCGACGATGTCGTCGACCATGATGACGCCGACGAGGCGGTTGGCCTCGTCGACGACGGCGGCCGAGACGAGGTTGTAGCGCTGGAACAGGCGCGCCACCTCCTCCTGGTCGTCCGGGCGCTGGACGACGGTCGGGATCGTCGGCTCATGATCTCTTCGATCGTCACGGGGCGCTTCGAGCGCAGGAGCGTGTCGAGCGGCACGGTGCCGAGGAGGTGGTACGCCCGGATCGACGACGAAGATTTCGTAGAACGTGTCCGGAAGGTCTTCGGTCTCGCGCATGTCGTCGATCGTCTGGCCGACGGTCCAGAACGGCGGCACGGCGATGAACTCGGTCTGCATCCGCCGCCCGGCCGTATTCTCCGGGTAGTCGAGCGAGCGCTGCAGCGCGACGCGCTCGACCGCCGGCAGCTGGTCGAGGATGGCGGTCTTCTCGGCCTCGTCGAGGCCCTCGAGGATGAGGACGGCGTCGTCCGAGTCGAGGTCGCGCACGCCCTCGACGACGGTCTCGGGCTCGAGCTCCTCGAGGATGTCCTCGCGCACGGCGTCGTCGACCTCGGTCAGCGCGGTGAAATCGAAATCGCGGCCGAGGAGTTCGATGAGACGCGGGCGGTGCTCGGGGTCGAGCGCTTCGAAGAGGTCGCCGAAATCCGCCTCGTGCACGTCGGCCATGAGCGCGCGCACGCGCTCGCCGTCGTGCGCCTCGACGGCCTCGGCGACCGCAGCCACGAACGCGGGGTTGAGGTCGCCCTCGTCGTCACGGGGCGGGAAGAGTTCGGCCTCTGTGACGCGGGGCGTCGTCTCGACATCGACGTCCTGCATCGGCCTGCTCCGTGGGACGGGAAAAATTTCGCGGCGTTTTAGGCGCGTGCGCCGTGCTAGACAACGCGGATCGTCGCGAAACGGACCGGCATGACGACGCTCTTCACCATCGGCTATCAGGATGCGGACGCCGACCGCGTGCTCGCCGCGCTCCAAAGCGCCGGCGTGGCGGCCGTCGCCGACGTGCGCGCGGTCGTGTCCTCTCGCAAGCGCGGGTTCTCCAAGTCGGCGCTGCGCGAGTCCCTGGACGCCGCCGGGATCGACTACCGGCATTTCCGCGACCTCGGCACGCCGGCGGCGGGCCGCCAGGCGGCGCGGGCGGGCGACGCCGCGGGCATGCGCCGCGTGTTCTGCGAGCAACTGGCGACCGACGCCGCGCAGGCGGCGCTGGGCGAACTGGAGCAGCTCGCCGCAAGCCGTCCGACCTGCCTGTTATGCTTCTGCCGCGATCCGGCCGTGTGCCACCGCCGCGTGATCGCGGAGGAGTTGCAGCCGCGGGGCTTTACGGCGACGGACTTGTTCGCCTGAGATGAGGAGCGATCAGGTTACGCTGCGTCCGGGTGAATGCTGCGGATGGGGAGGGATCGAGCCGCGCCCGACCGAAATTCCCGTTCCGGCTTGCCCGCGCGGCCATCAAAAACCTCGCCCGTGCGCTCCATGATGAAGATACTCTGAACATATCGCAATTATTGACGGCTCACCGGCCGAAGACATGATCAAGCTGCTGAGGCCATAGCCGGTCTCAGTTTCAATCCCGCTGCAGCACTTAAGCCATAGGCCCCGGCCCCAGCCTGACTTTCAAGCCTGACTTTGCAGGCGGCTCTCAACCAGGGCATAGGACCAGATCGCGCCCTGCCAAACCAGCCGCCCGCGCACAGCTCTCATCACAGGGAGGATGCGCGGGTCATTCCGGGCCGAACCGCCGCCGCCGCACGACCACGACCTGGGGCGAGCGAGTCGGCGGAGCCCAATCCCGGTTCGAACGCGGGACGGCCCGCCTCGGTGGGGCGCTAAGAACTTGGGACCGGGCCTGATCTTCAGGGATGCTCATCAGACCGGCGACAATGGCCACCTGCTGCTCCACGTCGCCGGCAAGGTCCTGAGCGGCGGAGATCGCTTCGTCGATCGTCGGCGGCTCATGGCGCACCCGCGGTGGACCTGAGAACTTAGGCGGCTTGGGCTTGGAGCGCATCTCTCGATTCATGGTCGGATCATAGCCGATCGCGTCTCTGATGTGCAGTGCAGCATAAGCAGGGCTGGTGTGCAGCGCGGCCTTAAGGATCGGCGCTGCGCGTGCCGTCCGGCGCCAGCCGATCCCGCGGCTTGCACTCGGGGTCGCGGCCTGGATGCGCTGCGAGACCGCCTTGCTGGACAAGGTGGGCCTTGCCGACAAGGCCGCAAGTCACCCTGTCAATCTCTCGGGCGGCCAGCACCAGCGGGTGGCGATTGCCCGCGCCCTGGCGGTGGAGCCCGACATCGTCGTCCGGAACAGGGGCAATATCAGGACGTTCGTCCCCTTGGGAGCGGCGAAGCCGTCACGCCCGAGCCTCCGGGACCGTCCTCGTTCCAGCTTCGGATCGACGATCTCGATTAGCACGGCTCGTGGGCGCTCGACGAGCGCCGCCCGGCCTTTTACTCCGCCGCCTGCCGTGGTTCATACCCCAGCCGCCGGTTCAACTCGTGCAGGAGTCTTATGGCGGCGTCGGCGATCACCGTGCCCGGCGGGAAGATGGCCGAAGCGCCGGCTTTGGCGAGCGCCTCGAAATCCTGCGGCGGGATCACGCCGCCGACCACGATCATGATGTCGTCGCGCCCAAACGTGTGCAGTTCGGCCTTCAGCTCCGGCACCAGCGTCAGGTGGCCGGCGGCGAGCGAGGAGACGCCGACGATGTGGACGTCGTTCTCGATCGCCTGCCGGGCCGCTTCGCCGGGCGTCGCGAACAGCGGGCCGATGTCCACGTCGAAGCCGAGGTCGGCGAAGGCCGAGGCGATCACCTTCTGGCCGCGGTCGTGGCCGTCCTGGCCCATCTTGGCGACAAGAATGCGCGGGCGGCGGCCCTCGTCGTGCTCGAACGCCTCCACCAAGCGCCGCACCTGCTCCACGGCATCGGACATGCTCCCGACCTCCCGCTTATAGACGCCCGAGATCGCCTTGATCTCGGCTCGGTGCCGCCCCCAAACTTTTTCCAGCGCGTCCGAAATCTCACCGACCGTCGCCTTGGCCCGCGCGGCCCGGACCGCGAGGTCGAGGAGGTTGCCCTCGCCCGTCCCGGCGCAAGCCGAGAGGCTGTCCAGCGCCGCGCGCACGTCGGCTTCGTTGCGCTCGCCCTTGAGGCGCTTGAGCTTGTCGATCTGCAGCGTGCGCACGCCCGCGTTGTCGACTTTCAGGATGTCGAGCGGGCGCTCGCCCTCCGGCTTGAACTTGTTGACGCCGACGATGGTCTGGTGGCCCGAGTCGATGCGCGCCTGCGTGCGGGCGGCGGCCTCCTCGATGCGCAGCTTCGGGATGCCGGCCTCGATGGCCTTGGCCATGCCGCCGAGCTGCTCGACCTCCTGGATGTGGTCCCAAGCCTTTTTGGCCAGTTCGTAGCTGAGGCGCTCGACGTAGTAGGAGCCGCCCCACGGATCGATGATGCGCGTCGTGCCGCTTTCCTGCTGCAAAAAGAGCTGCGTGTTGCGGGCGATCCGGGCGGAGAAGTCGGTGGGCAGGGCCAGCGCCTCGTCGAGCGCGTTGGTGTGCAGCGACTGCGTGTGCCCCTGCGTCGCCGCCATGGCCTCGATGCAGGTGCGGGCCACGTTGTTGAACACGTCCTGCGCGGTGAGCGACCAGCCGCACGTCTGCGAGTGGGTGCGCAGCGGCAGCGATTTGTCGGACTTCGGGTTGAAGCCCTTGACGAGCTTCGCCCACAGGAGGCGCGCGGCGCGCAGCTTGGCCACCTCCATGAAGAAGTTCATGCCGATGGCCCAGAAGAATGACAGCCGGGGCGCGAACTGATCGACGGTGAGACCCGCGCCCAAGCCGGCGCGGATGTATTCGACGCCGTCCGCGAGCGTGTAGGCGAGTTCGAGATCCTGCGTCGCGCCCGCCTCCTGCATGTGGTAGCCGGAGATCGAGATCGAGTTGAACTTCGGCATATGGGCCGAGGTGTAGGCGAAGATGTCGCCGATGATCCGCATCGAGGGGCTGGGCGGATAAATGTAGGTGTTCCGCACCATGAACTCTTTGAGGATGTCGTTCTGGATCGTGCCGGAGAGTTTTTCCGGCGGCACGCCCTGCTCCTCGGCGGCCACGATGTAGAGCGCCATGACGGGCAGCACCGCCCCGTTCATCGTCATGGAGACGCTCATCCGGTCGAGCGGAATGCCCGCAAAGAGCGTGCGCATGTCGTAGATCGAGTCGATGGCAACCCCCGCCATGCCGACATCGCCCGAGACGCGCGGGTGGTCCGAATCGTAGCCGCGATGGGTCGCGAGGTCGAAGGCGACCGAAAGGCCCTTCTGGCCCGCCGCGAGATTGCGCCGGTAGAAGGCGTTCGAGTCCTCCGCGGTGGAGAAGCCGGCGTACTGCCGGATCGTCCACGGCTGGTTGACGTACATGGTCGGGTAGGGGCCGCGCAGATACGGCGGCAGGCCCGGAAACGTGTCGAGGAAATCGAGCCCCTCGCGGTCCGCGGGGCCGTACTGCGGCTTGACCGGAATGCCCTCGGGCGTGAGCCAGGGCTCTCCCGCTACTGCTCCCAGTTGGGGGAGCGCGGCGTCAAAGGCGATGGTTGAAAAATCCGGAACGCGGCTCATGGCGGCCCTGTGCGCTGACAAGGGATTGAATGACTCTCGCCGGCGACTTTATTCGGTTTTGCGCCGCCTCGCCAACCGGCGGGCGCTTATCCCCGCTTCGCCGCGCTCCAACGCCCGGCGCAGCCGCGCGCCGGGGCGGACCACAGGCCCGCGCCCGAGGTCGCGCCAAGCCGTCCTTTGACGCTGACGGGATCGTCGGCTTGGCCAACCGTGATGTTGATGCGCCCGTCCGGGCGCACCAGGCCGGCGGCCGATTGCGTCGTCGCTCCGGTCATCGAGCGCAGCCGGACCGTCTGGCCCTCGACCTCGACGTAGTAGCGGTACAGAGGATCACAGGCCCCGCGCTCGGTCATGATGGCGATCGCCCAGGAGCCGTCGTGGCGGCTTTGAGCCACGGCTGGCCCGCTGACAACCACGAGGACTGCGGCCGTGGACGCGGCCTGCGCGAACGAGCCCACTCAGCCTCGCTTTTCCGCGTTCCAGCGGCCCGTGCAGGCGCGGCTGCCGGACGTGGTCCAGGTCCCTTGGCCGAAGGGTCCGCCGAGCCGTCCCGTCACATAGGCCCTGTCCGACCCCCGCGCGATGCTTCCGCGCACCGCGCCGTTGGCGGCGACTTGGCCGGAGGCGTTGAACGCTTCCGGCCCGCCGTAGCGGACGCGCCCGTTCTGGATGATCACCGGATAGCGGTAGGCCCGGTCACAGTCGCCCCGGTCCGTGATGACCTGGACGCTCCAGGTTCCGTCGAAGGCGGTGGCTTGCGCCTGCGCGCCCGCTGCCCCGCATAGGACAGCAGCGGCGAAGGCCGCCGCTGCGCATCGCGATCGCCTCATCGGTCCGCCTTCCTCCGCAACACCTTGAAAACGCGCGGGAGGGCGGCCGGTTCGACTTCGCTTCAGTCGCTCGACGCGGTGACCAGACCGCGCTTCTGCGCCGTCCAGCGGCCGCTGCACAGGCCGCCTGCTTGCCAGGTGCCCGAACCCGACTTGCCGCGCAACTGCCCGCTCGCGGCGCCGCTCGCGACGCCCTTGCGGATATTAATGCTGACCGATCCCCCCGACGACACCGCGCCGCTCACGGCCGCATCGCCGCCCCCGCCCCGAACCTGGCCGTCCTGAACCGAAATGACGGTGTTGTAGCTCTGGTCGCAGACGCCGGAGTTGGTGACCAGCCGCACTGTCCAGCGGCCGTTGAAATCGTTCGGGCCTGCCATCGCGGCGGCTCCCCAGATGCTCACGCCAAGAATGATCGCCGTCCGAGCGAACGCTTTCATCAATCAGGTCTCCCAGTGGGCGCGAGCCTTGCATCCTGCGAAGAGCGTTTCTTCGCGCCGTGTGCTCGCGGGGTTCGTTCGAGTGTTTGCGCGCGCCTCGCGCCGGTTCGAACGACTATCCCCCTATGGGCCGCGTTCGATATGAGCGATATGATCGAATAGTATGAACATTGCAAGCTTGGCTATTGAACAACTACATGCATGGAGCGCATTGGGCTATGCATGCAGACCGCTAGACTAAAGAAATTTCATTCCGGCCTCGCATAAAGCATCCATAATACGGCCAAGGCGTCGACTCCTGCGTAAATGAAAACCTGGACGCCGGCTTCGCGCACCGCCCGCTCCAGATCGCCCGGACGGTCGGCAAGGCCGATCCAGGTCACGCCGGCGTCACGGAACAGCCTCGCTGCTTCCGCAGCGTCATGGGCATAGACGGCGTCGGAGGAGCACAGGCAAACCCGCTTGACCGCATCTCCTCCAGCCTCAAGCCATTCCAGCCCCGTCCTGACGATCTCGGCCGGGCTCGCAGACTCCGCGTTGCCCCAGGCTTCGAACCCGCCCGCCTCGAAAAAATTCTTGGCGAAGGTGGCGCGGGTGGTGAACGCGGCGACAGGGCCGAGGTTGGCGAGAAACACTTTTGGTCGCGCGCCCGTCTCGGCCAGCACGGCGTCCGAGCGGTCGCGCAGTCGCTCGAAGGGCTCGGCGGCGCGGATCGCCGGGAGGGGGCTGGCTGCGAGGGCGTCGACGCCGGGGGCGGAGGCCGCGAGTTCGTCGAGGCTCGCCCCCTGGCCGGCTTGGGCGATGAGGTTGCTGAGAGACGCAGCCCCCCCTCTCCCCGGGTGCGGGGAGACTTCAGGCCCCTTGTCGGGCCTGAAGCGAGGGGAGCGGGGGTGAGGAGACGTGTCCGGAAGAGCCTCGTCCTGCACCGCCCCCTCACGCGGTCGCTGAGGTGACTCGGCCTCTCCCCGCGTGCGGGGAGAGGGAGCTGGAGCAGGGATCAGCACGCTCACCGCTGTCTCGCGGATGTCCGGGAACTCGCTCGTGCCGGTGATCGGGTCGCGGCGGGTGGCGACGGCCTTTTCGCGCTCCGTCCTCACGGCGGCGATGCGCGCCTGCACGGCCCCGCAGCCTAAGCTCTCGACCATGCCGCCCTCGCGCTCGATGTCCTGGAACAGCGCCCAGGCTTTCTGGCACAGCGCGTCCGTGAGCGCCTCGAAGCCGCCGGATCCGGCGGCCGGATCGGCGACCCGCGCCAGGTTCGACTCCTCCAGCAGGATCAGGTGCGTGTTGCGGGCCATGCGGCGCGCGAAGGCGTCGGGCAGCCCTAGCGCCGCTGTGAACGGCAGCACGGTGACGCTGTCGGCGCCGCCGAGGCCTGCCGAAAAGGTCGCGATCGTCGTGCGCAGCAAGTTGACCCACGGATCGCGCCGAGTGGTCATGCGCCACGCCGTCTCGGCCTGAAGATCGATCGGCTTCGGGGCGAGACCGCAAGCTTCTTCCACCCGCGCCCAGAGCCGCCGCAAGGCGCGGAACTTCGCAATCGTCAGAAACTCGCCCGCGTCCGCGACGAGAAGGAAACTGAGGGCGTCGCGCGCGCTGTCCAGCGCGTGTCCGCCGGCCTCCAGTGCGCGCATATAGGCCACGCCAGTCGCCAGCGCGGCGGCGAGTTCCTGCGCCTCGCCCGCGCCCGCCTCGTGGTACGGGCGCGTATCGACCCGGACGGTCCGGCTGATGAAGCCAGCGTCGCGCAGGCCGCGCACGGTGTCGGCGAGGCGTTCGCCGATCGCCGGCCAGGGCGCCGGAAGCGTTCCGGTGCGGGCCATGTCGCCGATCGGGTCGAGCCCGAAGTCGATTCGTTTTAGAGCCGCCGGATCAAGGCCGCGGCGCTCGACGAGCGCGGCCCATTGCGCCGCCGCGGCGCGGCCCCCGAATGGCGCGGTCTCCAGCCGGATCGCGATCCAGTCGAGCCTCACGCCCTGGAGCGCTCGGTCGAGGTCTTCGACCGTTCGGGTCTCGACGCCGAACCCGCGCGCGGACGGCGCGCCGGCGTAGACGAAGGCCAAGGCGTCCGCTCCGCCCTCGAGGTCGGCGAGCGCGAGTTCGTTCGCCGTCTTCGGCTCGGGATGATCGACCCGCTGCGCGATCCGCCACGGTCCCGGCTGCGCGCGCGCGACCGGAGGCGCGGCCTCGGCCTTGGGATAGAGCGGTTCGATCCGCAGCCCGTCATAGGTGCGCGACACGAGCTTTTTGTCGAAATCCGCGCCTTTCAGCA
This sequence comes from uncultured Alphaproteobacteria bacterium, assembly GCA_963728675.1. Lineage (GTDB taxonomy): Bacteria > Pseudomonadota > Alphaproteobacteria > Rhizobiales > Beijerinckiaceae > JAJKJG01. The sequence goes on from CAVSLO010000032.1 coordinate 27,726, forward strand.
CGGTCTCGACCAGCGTGAGCCATTGCTCCCGCGTGGCGGGCGGGAATTCGGCGGCGAGGGTCAGGTCATCCATACGCGCGGCGCCTTATTGGTCAGGAAGAAAGTGCAAGCAGGGGTCCAGGAGGATGTGGTCGGGTCCGCGTTGGCCATAGGCCCCGCTGACCACGACCCGATCGCCGACCTTACGTCCGTTGTCGGCGTAGGTCACACACAGCACCTGTGGATCAGGCGGCGTGCACAGGCCCATGTAGACAAGCACGCCATCGGTCCGGACCATCGTCAGCTGACCCTCGACCTGGATCGTGATCAGCGGATCGCCCGTCGTATCCAGCGTTTGAAGCGCAGCCCGCAAATCGTGGCAGGTGGACCGGAACGATGCTTCCGGCTGCGCAATGGCGGCGACGGGCTTCCAAACAGCGACCGAGCCGGCGAGAGCCAGGGACGCCGCGATGAGGCGGATCGGACTCAGGATCATCGGGTTCTGGCGAATGGATGCAGCCCTGGGAATGATGCTATCGTCCCATACGCTCTTGTGTGGTAGCGCGAAAGCAAGGCAGGTCGATGTTCGCCCGTTTGTCTCTGGCCGCGCTAGGCCGTAACGCTCACAGGATCCCGCCTCCGTCAGCCAGTCCGCTCGATCCCGCCCCCATCCACGCCGGCCGCCCAATCGCGCACGCTGCGGCCGGCGATGACGCGGTCGGGCGCGATGTCCAGAAGCGGCACGAGCACGAAGGCGCGCTCAGTGAGACGCGGATGCGGGATCGTCAGCCCCGGCTCGTCGATGACGCGGTCGTCGTAAGCCAGGATGTCGATGTCGATCACGCGCGGACCCCAGCGCTCGCGGCGTTCCCGTCCAAGCTGGGCCTCGATCCGTTGGATCGCATCCAAAAGGCCGCGCGGCGCGAGCGCGGTCTCTCCGGCGGCGCAGGCGTTCACGAAGTCGGGCTGATCCGTCTTGCCCCAGGCTGGGGTGCGGTAGAAAGGCGAGCGCGCGGTGATGCGCACGCCCCCGGCCTCAAGCCGCCGCAGCGCGGCCTCAATGGCCGCGGTCGCATCGCCGAGGTTGCCGCCAAAGCCGAGCAGAACGTCAGCCACGCGCCCGCTCGACCGCAACCGCCACGTGCTTGAACACCGCGTCGATGGCGGCTGAGGGTTTTCGGACCTCGACCATCACGCGCTCCACAAGCGGAAAGGTTTTGAGCACCGCGCTCGCCACGGCCTCGGCCGCCGCCTCGATCAGATAGAACCGCTTTTCCGTGAGGGCTTCCGTCGCGGTTTTGGTCAGCGCGTCGTAGCAGACGGTTTGGGCGTAGTCGTCGCTCCGGCCCGCCGGGCGCAGGTCGAGATGCGCGACCACGTCGACCACGAAGCGTTGTCCGAGCCGTTTCTCCTCCGGCAGGACGCCGTGGCGGGCGAAGACCTGGAGCCCCTTGAGGATGATGCGGTCGCTCACGCGGCCCTCCGGATGGCGTCGAGCACGCGCAGGGCCTGAACGGTCGCGGCCACGTCGTGCACCCGCACGATGTCGGCCCCATGAAGCGCGCCGTACGCGTTGGCCGCGAGGGTGCCCGGCCCGCGCTCGGCGGGCGGCGGCGGCGGCTCGAACAGCCGCCCGATGAACGATTTGCGCGAGACGCCGAGCAGGACCGGGAACCCGAGCGCCTTCAGCCGCCCCAACGCCGCCAACGCCCGAAAACTCTGCTCCGGGGTCTTGCCGAAGCCGATGCCGGGGTCGAGAACGATGCGGTCCTCTGGCACGCCCGCCGCGACGGCGATGCGGACCGAGCGGTCGAGGAAACCTAAAATGTCCGCGACGATGTCGATCGCAGGATCGATGCGCTCGCGGTTGTGCATCAGGATCGCCGCCGCGCCGGTCTCGGCCGCGACGTGCGCGATGGCCGGATCGCGCTGAAAGCCCCATACGTCATTGACGATCGACGCGCCCGCCGCCACGGCGCGGCGCGCTACCTCGGCCTTCCAGGTGTCGATCGATACCGGCGGCAAGGCGGTTTCGCAGCGCGACAGCGCCGCCAGCACCGGCCCGACCCGCGCCCATTCGTCTTCGGCTGCGACGCTGACATGGCCGGGGCGGGTCGAATTCGCCGCCGATGTCGAGGATGTCGGCTCCCTCCGCCGCCATTCGCCGCGCACCCGCCACGGCGTCCTCGGCTCGGGCGTGGACGCCGCCGTCGGAGAACGAATCCGGCGTCACGTTGACGATGCCCATCACGAGGGTGCGCGCACCGAGCGTCAGCGTTCCGACGCCATGGGGGAGAGGTCTTGCGGACGGCATGGGCGCGGCATGGTCCTGACGCGCGCAACTGTCAACCGCATCTGCTCTTCGCAAGGGAATCGAGGGGCCAGGGATTCGTGGAACACGGGGGTCGCCCTACCCCTCCATCGCCAGAAGGCTTGCGTTGCCGCCGGCCGCGGCGGTGTTGATCGTCACGGTCTGCTCGGTGGCGAAGCGCAGGAGATAATGCGGCCCGCCGGCCTTCGGCCCCGTGCCGGACAGGCCATGCCCGCCGAACGGCTGCACGCCGACCACCGCGCCGATCATATTGCGGTTCACGTACACGTTGCCGACCGGCAGCCGCTCCACGATGCGCTCGACCATGTCGTCGATGCGCGAGTGGACGCCGAGCGTCAGGCCGTAGCCCGTGCCCGCGATCGCTTTGAGAACCTGGTCAAGCCGGTCGGCGCGATAGCGGACCACATGCAGGATCGGGCCGAACACTTCTTCCGCGAGCGCCTCGGGTTTTTCCAGTTCGAAGACGTGCGGGGCGACGAACAGGCTTTGTTCCCCGCCTCGGAAGGGCGAGACTTTCTCTCCCAGGGGGAGGGGTCGAGCGCCGCCGGAGGCGGCGACCGGGTGAGGGGCGAGCCCGTGCAGAACGGATCGCGTGGCCGACGAGCCCTCTCCGGAAAGGTCTCTCCCCTCACCGGGACGGCTGCCGCCGTCTCGGCCTCTCCCCTCGGGAGAGGTGGGCGCGCGCGGCGGAGCCTCGCCTGCATATCGCACCACGGCCTCGCGCCGCATCCGGGCGATGTGCGCCTTGAGCCGGGCCTTCGCCTCGGCGTCGATCACCGGGCCGACGTGAGTCGAGGGCTCGCGCGGGTCGCCGAGCTTCAGTTCGCGGGCCGCGCCGACGATCATGGCGATCATGCGGTCGGCCACGTCCTCCTGGACGCAGAGCAGCCGCAGGGCCGAGCAGCGCTGGCCGGCGGAGCGGAAGGCGGAGGCCGCCACATCGTCGGCAACCTGCTCGGGCAGCGCCGTCGCGTCCACGATCATGGCGTTGACGCCCCCGGTCTCGGCGATGAACGGCACGATCGGCCCGTCCTTGGCGGCGAGCGCCCGGTTGATGAGCCGCGCGACCTCGGTCGAGCCGGTGAAGACGACGCCGGCCGCGTCCGGGTGCTCGACGAGGCGCGCGCCGACGCGGCCGTCGCCCGGCGCGAGATGGAGCGCGGACGCCGGCACGCCCGCCTCGTGCAGGAGGCGCACGGCCTCGGCGGCGATCAGAGGCGTCTGCTCGGCGGGCTTCGCCACGACCGCATTGCCGGCCATGAGCGCCGCCGCGACCTGCCCCAAAAAGATCGCGAGCGGGAAGTTCCAGGGCGAGACGGCGACGAAGACGCCCCGCCCGCGTAGGCGCAAGACATTGGTCTCGCCGGTCGGGCCGGGCATGCGCCGGCCCTCCCCGAACAGCGCGCGGCCGTGCGCGGCGTAGTAGCGGCAGAAGTCCACGGCTTCGCGGACTTCGGAGAGGGCGTCGTCGAGGGTCTTGCCGCCCTCGACTTGCAGCAGATGGATGAGCCGTCCGCGCCGAGCCTCCAAGAGGTCGGCGGCGCGCTCCAGGGCGGCGGCGCGGCGCTCGGCCGGCGTGCGGTCCCAGGCGGGAAAGCCCGCGCGGGCCGCCGCCATCGCCCGGTCGGCGGTTTCGGGCGACGCCTCCCAGACTTGGCCGATGACCGCGCCGTCGATCGGGCTTGCGACAGCGCGCTCCGGCCCTGCGCCCCGCTTGCCGTCGATGATGGGCGCGGCCCAGGCCTCCCCTCCCTGGAGCTGGTGAGAGGGCGGCGATGCGCCGGTCTCGATCTCCCGGAGCAATCCGCGCAAGGCGGCGCGGCAGCCGAACTCGACGCCGCGCGAATTCGGGCGCTCCGGCGCATAAAGGCCGCGCGGCAGGGGCAGGTTGGGATGGCGCGCCGCCTGCGGCGTGCCGATGACCGCGGCCGGGCGCTTCAGAAGCGTTTCGACGGGGACGGACGGGTCCGCCGCCAACGAGACGAACGACGAGTTGGCTCCGTTTTCCAGAAGCCGGCGCACCAGATAGGCGAGGAGGTCGCGATGCCCGCCGACGGGCGCGTAGACGCGGCAGGCCGCGTCCGGATGGGCCTCGACCAGCGCGCCGTAGAGCGCTTCGCCCATGCCGTGCAGGCGCTGGAACTCGTAATCCTGGACCCCGCCCGCCCGCTCCACAATGGAGGCGACGGTCAGCGCGTTGTGGGTCGCGAACTGCGGGAACAGGCGCGGACGCAGGCCCAGCAGCTTGTCGGCGCAGGCCAGGTAGTTGAGGTCCGTCATCGCCTTGCGGGTGAAGACGGGGTAGTCGTCGAGCCCGCGCTCCTGGGCGCGCTTGACCTCGGTGTCCCAATACGCGCCCTTGACGAGACGCACCATGAGACGGCGGTTGAGCCGCCCGGCGAGGTCCGCCAGAAAATCGATCACGACGGGCGCGCGCTTCTGGTAGGCCTGGACCGCGAGCCCGAAGCCGCCCCAGCCGGCCAGCGACGGAGCGGCGAGTGCGGCGGCGATCACGTCGAGCGACAGTTCGAGGCGGTCCGCCTCCTCGGCGTCGACGGTGAAATTCAGGTCATAAGTCTTGGCGGCCGCGGCGAGTTCGATGACGCGCGGCACGAGTTCGCGCATGACGCGCGCGCGGCTCACCGCCTCGTAGCGGGGGTGGAGGGCCGAGAGCTTGACCGAGATGCCGGGCCGGTCGGGCAGGGGGGCGTCGCCGGCCGACCGGCCGATGGCCTCAATGGCTCCGGCGTAGGCGTCGAAGTAGCGCGCCGCGTCCGCGGCCGTGCGCGCGCCCTCGCCCAGCATGTCGAAGGAGTAGCGGTCGAGCCGCCCAGCGCCGGCGTGGGCGCGGCGGAGCGCGTCCGCGATCGTCTGGCCGAGCACGAAATGGTTGCCCATGACGCGCATGGCCTGACGGGCGGCGGCGCGCAAGGCCGGCACGCCGAGGCGTTTGGCGAGCGTTTCCAAGAGGCCCTCGGGCGTCTCGCCCGGCTGGATGATCCGCGCCGAGACGCCAAGCGCCCAGGCGGAGGCGTTGACGAGAAAAGCGTCCGACGTCGCGGCATGGTGGACGAAGTCCCCCTGGCCGAGCTTGTCCTCGATCAGCCGGTCGGCGGTGGCGGCGTCCGGTACGCGCAGCAGCGCCTCGGCCAGGACCATGAGGGCGAGGCCCTCCTTGGTGGAGAGCGCGTACTCGCGCAGCATGTCCTCGACGCCGCCAAGCCCGCCCCGCTGTTCGCGGATCGCCTCGATCAGGCGCGTCGCGGCGTCGTCGATGCGGCGCTCGCGCTCGGGCGGGAGCGGCGCTTCCGCGAGCAGACGTCGGGCGACGGCGGCGTCGTCCTCGGCGTAGGGCGCGTCGAAGACGGGCAGGGCAGGGGCGGCCACGGACATGATTTTTTCTCAGGCGCTCTCCATGAGATACGATCGGATGCGCGGTTTTTCGACGGGACGCTGTTGATGGCCTCACGGCCGAGGCTTTGTTAACGTCCAAGGTCTGTGTCGCAGGAGAACCTGTGATGATCCCCGACATCCGCGACTACGACCGCCTCATCGCCGCGTTCCGCTGGACCATCCCGGCGCGCTACAATATCGGCGTCGATGTGTGCGACCGCTGGGCGCGCGCCGAGCCGGACCGGCCCGCGATCCTCGATGTGACGGCCGACGGCCGGGTGGATGTCCTCACCTATGGCGGCTTGCGCGAGCAATCGAACCGGCTCGCCAACGTGCTGGCGCGGCGCGGCGTCAGGCGAGACGACCGCGTCGCCGTGCTGCTGCCGCAGGGTGCGGCGATCCCGATCGCGCATGTGGCGATCTACAAGCTCGGGGCCGTCGCCCTGCCGCTCGCCGTCCTGTTCGGCGCCGATGCGCTGAGCTTCCGCCTCAAGGACGCCGGGGTGAAGGCGCTCGTCACCAACGCGGCCGGGGTCGAAAAAGTCGGCCCGCTTCGGTCCGACCTGCCGGACCTCTCGCTCGTACTCTCGGCGGACGGGCCGGACGGCGAGGTGCTCGGCTTGAGTGCGGCGCTGGAGCGGGCGAGCCCCGACTTCGCGCCCGCCGACACCGGGCCGGACCACCCGGCCCTCATCATCTACACATCGGGCACGACCGGCCAGCCCAAGGGCGCGCTGCACGGCCACCGCGTCGTGCTCGGGCACTTGCCGGGCGTGCAGATGCCGCACGAATTCCTGCCGCAACCGGGCGACCGCCTGTGGACGCCGGCCGATTGGGCCTGGGCGGGCGGCCTCCTCAACATCCTCCTGCCGGGCCTGCACTTCGGCGTGCCGGTGGTGGCGCGCAAATTCGAAAAGTTCGATCCCGAGGCGGCGCTTCGGCTCATGGCCGATCTCAAGGTACGCAACACCTTCATTCCCCCGACCGCGCTGCGCATGCTGCGCACGGTCGGCAATCCGCGCGGCCGCTTCGACCTCGACCTGCGCACGGTCGCCTCCGGGGGCGAGGCGCTCGGGGCCGAGACCTTCGCCTGGGGGCAGGAGGCGCTCGGGCTCACCATCAACGAGTTCTACGGCCAGACCGAGGCCAACCTCGTGGTCGCCTCCTGCGCGGCGATCGGGGTCGCGAAGCCCGGCAGCATGGGAAGGCCGGCGCCGGGCCACACGGTCGCGGCGATCCGCGATGACGGAACCGTCTGCGGGCCCGAAGAACTGGGCCAGATCGCGGTGCGGCGTCCCGACCCGGTGATGTTCCTGTCTTATTGGAACAACCCCGCCGCGACGACCAAAAAGTTCATCGGGGATTGGATGACCACGGGCGACCAGGGCGCGGTCGATGGGCAAGGCTACATCCGCTTCGTCGGGCGCGACGACGACGTCATCACCTCGTCGGGCTATCGCATCGGCCCGACCGAGATCGAGGATTGCCTGATCCGCCATCCGGCGGTGGCGCTCGCCGCCGCGGTCGGCAAGCCTGATCCGCTGCGGACCGAGATCGTCAAGGTCTTCGTGGTGCTCAAAGAAGGGGTTGAGCCCTCCGGTGCGCTCGCCGCCGAGATCCAGGGCTTCGTGCGCGGCCGGCTCTCGGCGCACGAGTACCCGCGCGAGATCGCCTTCCGCCCGAGCCTGCCGCTCACGACCACCGGCAAGGTAATCCGCCGCTTGCTGCGCGAGGAGGCGTCGTAGAGGCGCTGGACGGCCTTCCAGCCCGTCATAAAAGGTGCGTCCGCCCCTTGGTCAGGCCCGCATAGGCTTGCCGGGCGATGAAGCGAAGAGTGCGGACCATGCGATGGCGCGTCGGAGGGGGCAGAGCTGCAGGCGAACGCCCTGGCCTGATCGCGACGAGAAGATCGCCTCGAATCGTCCGTTCGCGCCAGAGGGAATCCAGGCATCGGATCGTCGCAAAGCCCACAGGCGTCCCCGATCTCCAGACTGGTTTGGTTGCGCCGGGTCCGCGCGAGTTCGAGCGCGAGCAGCGCATCGGGCGCATAAGGGGCGAAGCGCCGGTCGCAGGCGGCTCTCCACAGCCAAGCGCTGTGTGCGCTTTTGAGGACGATCGCCGCCGCGACCGGCTTGCCGCCGACCCGCATGACGTCGACGCGGCAGCGCCGGCTCCGGGCCAGCTCGCGCGTCATGGTGCGCACGAAGCTCGCCGTCCCGACATCCTGGATGAGAGCCGCGTTCCCGCGCGCCGAAGCTTCAACGGCCAGAAATTCCTCGACCGCATCGCGCACGGGACGCGGCTCCCGCGCCCGCTCGATCCGGGCCTCGCCAAAGGCTCTCAAGCGCCGCCATTGGCGGTCGGGCTCGACCGGCGGTTCAGCCCTGTCCACGGCGGCGGGTCGCTCGTCTGGCCTCAGGACATCGAGTGGACGTTGCGTCCGCCGGGCGACCGCGCGCAGCGCGGCCGCGAACGGCCCTTGCAGCGGGACCTGAGGCAAGAGGAGACCCGCGGCGGCGCCCCGGCCAGCGAGTTCGGCGAGGACCGCCTCAAGCACGGCCTCCGCGGAATCATTGTCGACCAAGACAGCATCCGCGAACGAAAAGGGTGGTCGCCAGATTCGAATGTCGCGCCCAGCCGCGGACAGACGAGGCGCCACGACCGGAAAAAGGCCGCGCAGCGCCCCGTTCTGCGGCGACCCCTGCCAGACGCAAAGGATCGCGGCATGCCGCCCTTCTGGAATGTGCTGAAAGGCGGGCAGGAGAAAACCGGGTTCAGCGAACACGCTGGGTGCGAGCGCGCGCTCCACGAGTCGGCGCCACGGGTCAGCCACGGCGCGCATCTCGCCAGCGCGGCGGACTTCGACCCAAAGCGGGTCTCGGCTCGTCAGTGGCCTGGGGGCGCGGCTTTTCGCGGGGGGCGCAAACGGCCCATATCCCAAGCCGCCCGATGATCGTGCATCCATGACGGTCCTGCCGAAGGTTGTCCCGAACCGGGACAAGCCGCCCACCGAGGCGGCTCAGGCCGTTGATGAATCAAAAACCGTTCCGCAGATCGCAGGCGACGCGCTCAGCCATAGAAGATGCTTAATGCGCCGCGCGAGCGCCCGGCAGAGCCAACGGATTGTCGGCGAGCGCCGCCGCGTCCGGCTGGTCGGGGGCGGGACGGCCCAAAAAGGCGTTCCAGAGCCGTTCGACGAAGGTCTTGTCCAAATCCTGGACGATGAACACGAGGCGGCTTCGGCGGTCGTCGTCCGGCCAGCGCGGCAGGATAACCGGCACGTGTATGACATGCTGAACGCCGTGGATGACGACCGGACGATCCGGATCCTCGGCGAGGGCGACGAGACCCTTGACGCGCAAAAGCTTCGGGCCGTGCGCGGAGCGCAAGAGGTCGAGGAACAGGTCGAAGGCGCCGCGCGGGATCGGGGCCTCGCTTGTCAGGCTGAACGCCCGAATGCGGTCGTCATGCCGGTTCACGTCATGCGCATGGCCGTGATGAACGTGAGCGCCATGCTCGACCGCTTCGGCCTGGAGCCAGGCGCGAACGTCGGTGGTTTTGCCGGCGAGGTCGAACAGGCCGGAGCCGATCAGGTCCTCGACCGGGGCCGCGCCGTTCACGGCCCGGATCAGGGGCGCGCCGGGATTGAGCGCGCGCAGGCGTTCCGTCAGGGCTTCGAGACCGGCCGGCTCGGCCAGCAGATCCGTCTTGGTGAGGACGATCCGGTCCGCGACGGCGGCCTGCCGCACAGCTTCCGGGTGCGCATCGAGCGTGCCGAGGCCGTTGACGGCGTCGACCGCCGTCGCCACGCCTTCCAGCGCGTAGCGCATCGACAGGTACGGGTGGGCGAGCACGGCATGCAGGATGGGCGCGGGATCGGCCAGCCCCGTGGTCTCGACGATCACGCGCCGGAACGGGGCGATACGCCTGTTGTCGCGGCGGCGCAGCAAATCCTCAAGGGTTGCGATGAGATCGCCGCGCACGGTGCAGCACAGGCACCCGGCCGAGAGCAGGATCATCTCCTCGTCGACCGTCTCGACCAGCAGGTGGTCGAGCCCGATCTCGCCGAATTCGTTGACGATCACGGCCGTGTCGGCGAGCGCCGGGTCCTGGAGCAGCCGGTTGAGCAGCGTCGTCTTGCCCGCGCCCAGAAAACCCGTCAGCACCGTCAACGGGATCGGCGGGAGAGGACGCTCGGGCGGACCCGGTCATGCCCTGTCGGGCGCGGATCGGGTTGTTATTCGTCCGCCTTTTACGATTTGGCGGTGGCCTTGACCTTGGCCTGCGCGCCCGCGGGCTTTTTGGTGTCCGCCGCGTAGGCCTCTTTCTTCCGCTCAGGTTTGGCGCGCCGCCGGTCGGCGTCGCCGCTGGACGTCGAGGCGGTTTTCTTCGAGGCTCCGGCCTTCTCGCGCGCCCCCTTGCCGGTCGCAACCGCGGCCCGCTTCGGCTTTTCGTCGTCGGCCGCGGCAGCCGCCTTTTTCCGTTCGGCGTTCCTGGCTGCGGTCGCGACGCGCTTCGGCTTGTCCGCTCCGCTGAGCGTGCGGGCGGGGTTGACCGCCTTCCTCTTCTTGCCGTCCTCGATGATCGAGGCGGGCGCAGCCAGCATGGGAGCTTCGGCGGTCTTCGGCGCGGCGCGCCGCGCGATTTTCGGGCGCGCCAGCGGCTTGGGTCTGGCCGCCGCCTTGGACGTCGCTTTGGGCGCGGGCGCTGCCGCCTCGGGGCTCCCGACGGCATCGGCGTCCGGCTCGGACCTGGCGGCGAGCCTCGACCGGCTCCGGCCGCGCCGCGCGGGCTTCGCCTCGGGTTCCTCGTCCGTGGCGGCCAAGGCGGACTCGGCGGGATCGCGCCCGAGCCAGACGAGAACCGGCTGCAAGGGCGCGCGCGGCGGCAGCGCCTGTTTCTTCCAGTCCGGATTCGCGCCGACGCCCGCGAACGCGAGCGTTGCGGCAGGCAACTGGTTCGCCTGCTCGGCGTTGCCGTTGGGCGCGCCCGCGACGACCGCCTCCGCATCCTCCTTCGGAGGAGGCCCGCCTCCGCAGATCGCCGGCCGCATGTTCGGCGGCGCGCTCAGGTTCGAGGTCGGCAACTCCTCCAGGGTCTGGCCGCCCCAGCTTGCAAAGGCGAAGCCGCGCTCGAACAGGTCGGCCGCCTTGAGCGTGCGCTCCCTGGCGTTCGGCGATCCCATGACGACGGTGATGAGGCGCCGGCCGCCCCGCGTCGCGCTCGCCACGACGTTGAACCCGCTGGAGCAGATGAAGCCCGTCTTCATGCCGTCCACGCCCGCATAGCGCCCCAGCAGGCCATTGTGGTTCGCCATGATGCGGCGGCCGAACTTGATGGCGCTGATCGAGAACAGATCCTTGTTGTCGGGGAAGTCGCGCAGGAGGGCGCGTCCTAGGATGGCCATGTCGCGCGCCGAGGTCTGCTGGCCCTCGTCGGGCAATCCGTGCGGGTTGACCCAGCGGCTCTCGCGCATGCCGATGCGCGCCGCCGTCTCGTTCATCATGGCGGCGAAGCCCTCGACCGAGCCGCCGAGGTTCTCGGCGATGGTCGCGGCGATGTCGTTCGCCGATTTGACCATGATGATCTTGAGCGCGTTGTCGAGGGTGAGCTGCGTTCCCGGCTTGAAGCCCATCTTGGAGGGCGGCTGGGCCGCGGCCTCGGGCGAAACCGTGACCAACTGATCCATCGAGGCCCGCCCCGACCGCACCATGTCGAGGGCGACATAGGTGGTCATCAGCTTGGTGATCGAGGCCGGAAACCAGGGATCGGTCGCGCGCTCGGCGTAAAGGACCTTGCCGCTATCGACGTCGACGACAAGCGCCGGCGAAGCCGCCGCTGCGGCTCCCGCGAACAAGGCGCTGAAAGCGAAGGTGACGAAACGAACGGCTCGGCTCGCAAGCATGCGGGTCAGCTCCGGGTTCGATCAACGGACGGGCAGGCGGAAAAGGTCCTGTGTGCGCCGATAAGTTAAATCGCAAAGGCGCATTTGCCTAGCTTGAGATTGAGATAAGGAGAATAACCGGGCTTTCTACACCGCGATCCGTGGCGAGAGCATGGCAAGCGTTCAGCCGGCGCTCGGTTGGAGCCGTCGATGAGCCTCTCCCTCCTCTGGATTCCGGCGACGCTCGCCGCCGCCGCGGCCCAGACCGCCCGCAACACCATGCAGCGGCGTTTGACGCAGACCATTGGCACCGTCGGCGCAACGCAGGTCCGCTTTCTGTACGGTTTTCCCTTTGCGCTCCTGTTCCTGGCTCTCGTCGTCGCACTGACGAGGGAGCGGCTGCCGAGGCCGGACGGAGAGTTCGCGCTCTTCCTCCTTCTCGGCGCCGTGATGCAGATCCTCGCCACCGCGCTGATGCTCGCCGCCATGCGCGAGCGCTCACTCGCGGTCGTGACCGCGATTCTCAAGACCGAGCCGGTGCAGATCGCCTTGTTTGGGTTTTTGGTGCTCGGCGATGCGCTGACGCCGACGGGCGCGCTCGCCATCGGGATCGCGACCGCGGGCGTGATCGTGATGTCGTTCCCGAACGTAAGCGATCTGACGCGCTCGGGTCTGCGGCCGGCGGTCTATGGCGTCGCGGCGGGCGCTTGCTTCGCCTTGTCCGCCACTGGTTTCCGCGGCGCCATCCTGGCGCTCGACGCCGGCTCCTTCCTGATCCGCGCCACGACGACGCTCGCCTGGAGCCTCGGCCTCCAGACGGCGATCCTCCTCGCCTGGCTCGCCATCCTGAACCGCGCGGCGCTGATCGGGAGCCTGCGGGTTTGGCGCTCGTCGCTCGGGGCCGGCTTCCTCGGCGCGTTCGCGTCGCAGTTCTGGTTCATCGGGTTTTCGCTCACGACGGCCGCCAACGTGCGCACGCTTGCGCTCGTCGAGGTGATGATGGCGCAGGTCGTCTCTCATCGGCTCCTCGCGCATAGGACGACCCGGCGCGAGCTGTTCGGCATGATTCTGATCATCACGGGTGTCGCTCTTCTGCTGGCCGGCTCATGAAAGAGCCGCCTTGACAAGAGCCGCCTTGCCCGGACCGCACTGGGAGGCCACATTCAGGGGACGACATCGCGAGAGGACGCCGCCATGACGGCTTGCATTGTTGGCTGGGCTCATACCGCCTTTGGCAAGCTCGCCGCCGAGACCGTGGAGAGCCTGATCGTCCGGGTCGCGAACGAGGCGCTGGCCCACGCCGGGATCGGGCCCGCGACGTGGACGAGATCCTGCTCGGGCACTTCAACGCCGGCTTCAGCCCGCAGGACTTCACCGCCTCGATCGTGCTGCAAGCCAGCGACGCCTTTCGCTTCAAGCCGGCGACCCGCGTCGAGAACGCCTGCGCCACCGGCTCGGCCGCGGTGCACCAGGCCATCAAAAGCCTCGAGGCCGGGCGCGCCCGCATCACCCTGGTGGTCGGCGTCGAGCAGATGACCCATGCGCCGAGCGCCGACATCGCCCGCAACCTCCTGAAAGCGTCCTATCTGGCCGAGGACGGCGAGACGCCGGGCGGCTTCGCGGGCGTGTTCGGCCAGATCGCCGCCTCGTACTTCCAGCGCCACGGCGACCAGTCCGACGCGCTCGCCCTGATCGCGGCGAAGAACCACCAGAACGGCGTCGCCAACCCCTACGCGCAGATCCGCAAGGATCTCGGCTTCGCCTTCTGCCGCCAGGAGTCGGAGAAGAACCCCTTCGTGGCCGGGCCGCTCAAGCGCACCGACTGCTCGCTGGTGTCGGACGGCGCGGCGGCGCTCGTCATCGCCGATCCGGAGACGGCCGAGAGCATGCCGCGGGCGGTCGCGTTCCGGGCCGCCGCGCACGCGAACGACTTCCTGCCGATGTCGAAACGCGACATCCTCAAGTTCGAGGGCTGCGCCGAAGCCTGGCGGCGCGCGCTCGCCCAGGCCGGGGTCGGGCTGTCCGACCTCTCGTTCGTGGAGACGCACGACTGCTTCACCGTCGCCGAACTGATCGAGTACGAGGCCATGGGGCTCGCTCCCGAGGGCCAGGGCGCCGTCGCCATCCGGGAAGGCTGGACCCGCAAGGACGGCAAGTTGCCCGTGAACCCGTCCGGGGGCCTGAAAAGCAAGGGCCACCCGATCGGGGCGACCGGCGTCTCCATGCACGCGCTCAGCGCCATGCAGTTGTGCGGGGAAGCCGGCGCCATGCAGGTGAAGGACGCCGCGCTCGGCGGCGTCTTCAATATGGGCGGGGCCGCCGTCGCCAACTACGTGAGCGTGCTCGAACGGGTGAAATAAGCGGTCGCCGCCGGTCAGTACGTCCCGAGGGAAACGGCCGGCGTCAAGCCGCCCTGGACAGAACCGCGCCGAGGGGCTCGACCGCCAGCAGACGGCCCCCGCGGGCCACGAGCGCGCAGCCTTTCGGGGCGGGACGCCAGCCGTCCCGGCGCCCGTCGGTCGGTTCGGACGCCACGGTCAGCCCGCCCTCGGCCTGCCGGAAGTACAAGCTCGGCGGGCGGCCGTCGCAAGCCCAGCGGAAGGCGTAGAGGGTCTCGCCGTCGGTGAGCGCCGCCGCGAACCGCAGCGGCTCGTCGATCCCGGCTACCGTCATCATGGCCCGCACGGCCTCAAGGGTGCGCGTCATGGCGCCGAGCGGGTCGCGGGCGAGGCCGTTGGCGAGCGCGGCCAGAAAAATCGCTTCCGAGTCGGTGGTCCCGAGCCGCGCGTCATAGAGCGCGTCCGGGATCATCGCCTCGATGCGGCGCTTGAGGCGACTGTAGCCGCCGATCTGCCCGTTGTGCATGAAGAGCCAACGGCCGTGCGCGAAGGGATGGCAGTTGGCGCGCGTCGTCGCGCCGCCGGTCGAGGCCCGCACGTGGGCGAAGAACAGGCGCGCCCGCACCTGCTCGCAAAGGCTTTTCAGGTTCTCGTCCGACCAGGCGGGGCGGACATCGCGAAACAGTCCCGGCTCGTCGCGTTCGCCATACCAGCCGAGGCCGCAGCCGTCGCCGTGGGCGCCGGTTTTCGCCTCCGCGGCGTGGAGCGACTGCCGCACCAGGGAATGCGCTGGCGCGCAAACAAGGTCGGCCAGGAAGATGGGTTCGCCCTGGTAGGCAAGGAAGCGGCACATCGGGCCAAGCCCTCCGAGCGGCGCGGGCGCGCCGCGGCGCATCAAGGTTTTCAAGGCCCGGGTAAACGAACCCTTAACGACTCGCCCCGCCTGCGCGCCGCCCTGAGCACGATTTTGCTTGAAGCGGAGCAGAATTGCGGCCTTGATCGCGCGGCTGCTCGGACGGTTGTCGAGACACCGTTAAGGCCGAGCCGCGATCCGCGAGGTGGGGAGCGTCACGCATGCCGGTTCGCGCGCTCGTCAGCGTCTTGACGCTCCTATCGAGCGCGGCCCCCGCGGTTGCGGCCGAGGCCCTCGACGGGGCGTCCTTCGGGCTGGCCTGGACGCTTCCGTTCGTCGGCATCCTGCTCTCGATCGCCCTGTTCCCCCTGTTGGCGTCCCACCTCTGGGAGCATCACCAGGGCAAGATCGCCGCTTTCTGGGCCTTGGCGGTCATCCTGCCGCTCACTGTCTCACACGGTCTCGTGGCCGCAACGGACGCCGTGCTGCACACCCTCGCGCACGAGTACATGCCCTTCATCCTCCTGCTGCTCGCCCTCTACACCATCGCGAGCGGCATCGTGGTGGCGGGCAACATCCATGGCTCGCCGGCCATGAACACGGCGCTGCTCGCCATCGGGACCGGGCTCGCGAGCCTGATCGGCACGACCGGCGCCTCCATGGTGATGATCCGGCCCATCATCCGGGCCAACGACGACCGGCGCCGCAACACCCACGTCGTCGTGTTCTTCATCTTCCTGGTCTCGAACGTCGGCGGCTCGCTGACCCCGCTCGGCGACCCGCCCCTGTTCCTCGGCTTCCTGCGCGGCGTCGATTTCTTCTGGACGACGACCCACCTGTTCTCGGAGACGCTGTTCGTCGCCGGCCTGCTGCTCGGCGCCTTCTTCCTCCTCGACACGGTTCTCTCCCGCAAGGAGGAGCAGCCGCCCCTCAAGGACCCGACGCCGGACAAGAAAATCCGCGCTGCGGGGGCTCGTGAACCTGGGCCTGATCGGCGTCGTGATCGCCGCCATCCTGATGAGCGCCGCCTGGAAGCCGGGAGTGAGCTTCTCCATCCACGGCGTCGCCATCGAACTGCAGACCGCGCTTGCGCGACCTCACGATTCGTCGTCGCCACGCTCGTGTCGCTCGCGCTGACGCGGCGGGAGTACCGGGCGGCGAACGGGTTTTCCTGGGGGCCGATCAAGGAGGTCGCGAAGCTCTTCGCCGGCATTTTTCTGTGCATGGTGCCGGTGCTCGCCATGCTGCGCGCCGGAGCCCAAGGGGCCTTCGCGCCGCTTCTCGCCCTGGTCAGCAACCCGGACGGCTCGCCGAACAACGCCGCCTATTTCTGGCTCACGGGCGGGCTGTCGTCGTTCCTCGACAACGCCCCGACCTATCTGGTCTTTTTCGAACTGGCCGGCGGCGATCCGAAGCATCTCATGACCGCCGGCGATCTCACGCTGGCGGCGATCTCGTCGGGCGCGGTGTTCATGGGGGCGAACACCTACATCGGCAACGCGCCGAACTTCATGGTCTACGCCATCGCCAAAAGCTCCGGGGTCAAGATGCCGGGCTTTTTCGGCTACATGCTGTGGTCGGGCGCGGTGCTGATCCCGGTGTTCATCCTGGCGACGTTCGTGTTCTTCCGCTGAGGGGCGCGCCGGCGGACGGGGCCGCATACGGCTTAGGGTTGACGGCTCGCGTGCAACATCCGTTGCGCCTGTTGCGCGCTGTTTCGCTCATTTTTCCCGGTTTTCGGGGCGATCCCGCTGGACGGCGCGCGGCGGGGCGGCGCCGGACCGCAATCCGAAAAAGGACTTGACGAGCGCAACGCTTCTGCCTATAGTCCTAGGCATGATGACACACTTTGCCCGGAGCGTCAAATCCCCACTCCGTCATGGCCGGGACAAGCCCGGCCGCCTGCAACCGAATCGAATGGATCTCGCCGAGCCTGCCGAAATCCGTCCCGGAGCGCCTCGGACGCGCCTGCGCGGAGTCCATGCCCCTTGCCCCTCAGTTCGCGCGTCGTAAGCTGTGCGCAGGCGGACCGCAGGAATGAGGGACGATACGGAACGGATTGAACCGCTCCAGCCAGCGAAGGCGGCTGAGCCCTCGCAAGCGGCGGCGTTGGAGCCTGCGTCCGCGGCGGTTCCGCCCGCCGAACTTCCGGCCACGCCGCGGGCCATCAACTCGTCATCGGGCAGGTTCCGCCTCCCTCGCGGCGGCCCGATCTCGGCCACGACACGCTCGCGATCCGTCACCAGCACGGTCTCGCCGGCGGCGGCCAAGCGGACGTACTCGCTGAGCTTGTTCTTCAAAACCTTCAGGCCGACGGATCGCATGGAACGAACGTAGCGCCTGGAAGCTTCCTCGGTCAACGATACGCCCAGATCCTCCTCGCTCGCGCCGACGAGGCGATCGAATGAGGCGGCGGGAGGTCATCGTCGCTTCTCGGCGGGCGCTGGCGTGGCCGCGCGGGGCGTGCGCGCAGCAAGCGCCGAGAGTCTTTCGCATCGGGATTCTGGAGGCGATCCCTGCGGCGCGGAACGCCGCCAATCTTCGACGCGCTGCGCAAGGGGCTGCGGGATCTCGGCTATGTCGAAGGGCGAAACCTGAACATCGAATATCGGTCGGCGGAGGCCGCGCCGAGCGGTTCCCGGACCTCGCGTCCGAACTGGTTCCCTCAAGGTCGACCTGATCGTGACGAGGGGAACCCCCGCCACGCGGGCGGTCCAAAACGCAACCGGAACAATTCCCGTGGTCATGGCGACGATGGGCGCCCCGGGCGCCATCGTGGCGAGCTTCGCACGGCCGGGGGGCAAGACCACGGGGGTGATCACCTTCAGCACCGAGCTGACGGCGAAACGGGTCGAAATCCTCAAAGAGCTGGTTCCGGGTCTGTCGCGCTTCGCATTGCTTCACAACATGGGCAATCCGGCCGCCCCACCCGAATGGGAAGAGACAGAGACGGCGGCGCGCTCCCTGGGCCTCAAGGCTGAGCTTCTCGATGTGCGAAGCGAGGAGGATCTCGGCCGCGCATTCGAAGCGGCAGCCCGACAGCATGTCGACGCGCTCGTCATCGGGGCCGACGGTCTCATCCAAGCGCATCAACAAGCGATCGTCGACCTCGCGGCCCGCAACCGGCTGCCTGCCGTCTATCCGGCCCGTGAGTTCGTCGAGGCCGGGGGATTGATCGCCTACGGAGTGAACTATCCTGACCTTTATTTCCGGTTCGCAAGCTTCGTCGACAAGATCTTCAAGGGTGAGAAGCCCGGCGATCTTCCCGTGGAGCAGCCGGCCAAGTTCGAGCTGGTCATCAATCTCGAAGACGGCAAACACCCTCGGCCTGACGATTCCGCGTACACTTCTCATCCCCGCGGACGAGGTGATCGAATGAGGCGGCGCACGTTCATCGCCGGGCTGCTCGCCGCGTCGCGCCCGAGGGCGGCGCGCGCGCAGGAGCGGCCGCGCATCGCCGTCCTGCACAGCGGATACCCCGACCGCGCGCCGACCCACCTTTTGATCGAGGCGCTTCAACAGCTCGGCTACGAAAACGGCCGCACGGCGACGATCGAGGTGCTCGGCGGGGAGGGAGACCCCGACCGGCTCAAGGCGCTCGTCGCCGGACTCGCGGCGCGGACGCCCGATATCGTCATCGCGATCACGTCCCCGGCGGTCCGCGCGCTCAAGCAGGCCGGCCTGAAAAGTCCCGTCGTGTTCGCCTTCGTCCCCGATCCGATCGGACTGGGCGTCGCCGAGAGCCTCGCGCACCCCGGCGGCAACTTCACCGGCGTGACGTACAGCGAAGCCGTGCTGGGCGGAAAGCGGCTCGAGGTGCTCATCGACGCCCTCCCGGCGACCCGGCGCATCGCCGTTCTCTGGAGCCGGGCGCATCCGGAGAACATCCCTCTGTTCGAAAGCATCCAGAGCGCGGCCGCGGCGCGCGGCGTCGACGTGGTTTCGCGCGAACTCCAGGGCGTGGAGGATCTGGCGCCGGCCTTCGGCGACGCCGCGCGCGCCGGAGCGCAAGCCGTGCTCTTCATCCCCGAAAACCGACTGTTCGGGCATCGCAAGCACGTCGCCGAACTCGCGCTCGCCCACCGGCTTCCGTCCATCCATTCCTTCGCCGTGGAGGCGCGGGACGGCGGCCTCCTATCTTACGGGCCGAGCATGGAAGAAAACTACCGGCGCGCCGCCGCCCTGGCCGACCGGGTCCTCAAGGGCGCGCGCCCGAGCGAACTCCCGGTCGAGCAGCCGACCGCGTTCGAGCTGGTCGTCAATCTCAAGACGGCCGCGGCCCTCGGCCTCACGATCCCGGAGACGTTCCTCATCCGCGCCGACGAGGTGATCGAATGAGGCGGCCGGGTGAACGGTTCGTGTTTGGGGCGCTCCCGGAGCCGCGCGCGATCCCTCCCCCTTGCGGGGAGGGCCGAGCCGAAGCGAAGCGGAGGACCGGGGCGGGGGTCGAAACGTCAGAGCGGTCCGGTTTGGGCTTGTGTTCAGACGCCGATGCCAGCGAGCCTCTTCCCGTCGCGTCGGCGCTCGACGCCCACGACCCCCACCCGGCTCGGCCTTGCGGCCGAGTCCGCCCTCCCCGCAAGGGGGAGGGAAGACGCGCGACGGCCGGGTGACGCCATGACCCGCCCGAAGCTCCCCACGCGCGGCTCGCTGTTCCGAAAGTATTTTCTCGTCCTGTTCGCGGCCGTGGTCGTGCCGCTTCTGGCGGCGGGCGCCAGCGAAGCCTGGTTCGGCTATCGGGACCAGCGCACGCACCTCAACAACCTGCTCGGGGCCGAGGCGCGGCTCGCGGCGGCGAAGATCCAGAACTTCATCGACGACATCCGCGATCAACTCGCCTGGACGGTCCAGTTGCCCTGGACCGAGGGCGCGGACGAGCGGCGCCGGATCGACGCCCTGCGCCTGCTGCGCCAGGTTCCCGCCGTCGTCAGCCTCACGCTCGTCGACGGCGCCGGGCGGGAGCGGCTCTACGTCTCGCGGGTCGGCCTGAACCGGACGGAGAGCGGAACCGACCGGTCGGGCGATCCGGCGGTCGCGGGCGCGCGGTCGGCGCGGGTCTGGTACGGCCCGGTGACCTTCCACCGCAACTCGGAGCCCTTCATGACCGTCGCCGTCGCCGGCAACCGGGCGGCGGTCGGCGTCGCGGCGGCCGAGCTCAACCTGAAGCTGATCTGGGACGTGATCTCGGCCATCCGCGTCGGCCGGAGCGGACAAGCCTTCGTGCTCGACCGGCCGGGCCGGCTCATCGCCCATCCCGACATCAGCCTGGTGCTGCGCGGGGCGGACGATCCCGCGGCGCAGCCGCTCCAGGCGTTGCGCGCCGCCATTCTGGCGCAGGGCGGAGCGGCGACGGGCCAGGATGCGGCGGGGCGGACGGTCATGGCCGCGGCCGCGCCGGTGCCCGGCGTCGATTGGACCGTGCTCGTCCATCAGCCCGTCGCCGAGGCGTTCGGGCCGATCACCGCCGCCTTGTGGCGCACGGGCGGCCTGCTCCTGGCCGGCGCCGCCTTCGCGGGCGCGCTCGCCTATTGGCTGGCCGGGCGCATGACCGGACCCATCCGGCTTCTGGAGGACGGCGCCGAGCGCATCGGCGCGGGACAGTTCGAGCACCGCATCGCGATTGCGACCGGCGACGAACTGGGGCGGCTCGCGGCCCGGTTCAACCAGATGGCGGGCGAGCTGGCCGTGTCGCAGGAGCGCTCGGAGCGCATCGACCGCCTCAAACGCTTCCTCGCGCCGCAGGTGGCGGAACTCGTCGACCGGACCGGCGACGACAGCGTGCTGGAGGGCCGGCGCGTCGACGTGGTCGTGGTCTTCTGCGACTTGCGCGGGTTCACGGCGTTCTCCGCCCACGCGGAGCCCGACGCGATCATGGGCGTGCTCGGCGCGTACTACGAGGCGCTGGGCGCGATCGTCGCCCGTCACGGGGCCACGCTGACGAACTTTTCCGGCGACGGCATGATGGTGCTGGTCAACGCGCCGGTTCCGCGCCCCGATCCGGCGTTGCGGGCGGTCGAAATGGCGGTCGAAATGCAGGCGGCCGCGCAGGCTTTGATCGCGGGCTGGCGCGCGCGCGGCCACGCGCTGGGCTTTGGCGTGGGGCTCGCGATGGGCCCCGCCACCGTCGGGCGGATCGGCTCCGAGAGCCGCCTCGACTACACGGCGATCGGCAACGTCGTGAACCTGGCGTCGCGCCTGTGCTCCGCCGCGGAGGATGGCCAGATCCTCGTCGATCCCGCGGCGGCTGCGGCGGTTCGCGTCCGGGCGCCGCTGATCGCGCTCGGGACGCGGCCTCTCAAGGGATACGACGAGCAGGTCGAGGTTTTCGCCGTGGACGTGCGGCACGGCCTCGGCCGCGCCGCCGACGGCGGCGCTCCAGGTCCGCCGCAGGTCTCGTCGGACGGCGTCAACGCAGGTTCGGACGTCGGCGCCTGAACCATGTTCGGGCGAAAGCCTGCCCCGGACGTGATCCCGTCCCCCCGCATGGGGAGCCGCCTCCAGGGGACCGTACGCGGAAAACTGTTCGGGAGTCGCCCGAGCGTCTCATTCGATCACCACGTCGGCGATGCTGATCAGCGAGGGCGGGAAGGCGAGGCCGAGGGCGTTGGCGGCTTTCAGGCTGATGAACAGCTCGAGCGTCGTGACTTGCTGGACCGGCAGATCAGCAGGCTTTTCGCCCTTGAGCACACGTCCGGCATAGATGCCAGCCTGACGGTGCGACTGCGTGAAATCGCCTCCGTAGCTCATCAGGCCCCCGGCCATGGGGAAGTCGCGGGATTGGGTGATCGCCGGCACGGCGTGGCGGACCGCGAGCGCGGCAAGCTGCCGACTCCGGTTCGCGAAGTAGGGATCGGAGGTGAACACGAGCCCGCCCGCCCGCAGCCGGGACACGGCCGTGAACGCGGTGTCGAACTCGCGTTCAGCGCTGGCGTCCAGAACATCAAGCCGCACGCCGAGCGTTTCGGCCGCGGCATGAAGGTTCCTCAACTGCGACGGCGCGGTGGGGCTGGTCGGGTTGACGACAACGGCGAATACGGCGGCGGTCGGGAGCACCTCGTGCATGAACTCCAGCCGCTTGCGCGAGACTTCCACGCTCAAGCTCGAGACGCCCGTGATATTGCCTCCGGGTCGCGACAGGCTGCCCACCACGCCCAGCGCGACAGGATCGCCACCCATCTCGAAGACAATCGGGATTGTCGTGGTCGCCGCTTTCGCCGCGAGCGCTATCGGAGCGCCGCCGGGCGCGGCGATGACGTCCACCTGACGGCCCACCAGGTCTGCCGCGAGCGCCGGCAGGCGATCGTATCGGCCTTCCGCCCAGCGAAACTCGATCGCGACGTTGCGGCCCTCGACATAGCCGGTTTCGGCCAAGCCATTGCGGAAGGCGCCGAGGCGGCTGGCGTAAGGTTCGGGCGATTCCGGGCCGAGATACCCGATGACCGGCATGGGCGACGGCTGCGCGCCGGCCGGGAGCGTCCATGCCGCCGCGCCGCCGAGCGCCGTGATGAAGTCGCGCCGCCTCATTCGACCAGCTTCAACAGGCGGTTCGGAAGAACCCGGGGCACGCTCGAATCCGCTCGAGGTCTTCCTCTACGCCGCCTCCGTCATGCTCTCGACCCGCCGATTGGCGTTCCTGACGTTCGGACCGGACTCTAAGCCGCGATCGACATCTGCGGCGCGGCGGCCTTCACGTCGGCATCGACATGGCCCTCGAAGCGCTTGAAATTCTCGCTGGAACATGTCGACCAGGCGCTTCGCCGTCTCGGCGAAGGCCGCCTTGTCCTGCCAGGTCTTGACCGGGTAGAGGATGTGCGGCTCGACGCCGGGCACCGAGGTCGGCACCGCGAAGCCGAAATAGGGGTCGCGCCGGAAGTCGGCCCGCGACAGCGAGCCGTCGAGCGCCGCCGTCAGCAGGCGGCGCGTGACGCGGATCGGCATGCGCCGGCCGACGCCGAACTTGCCGCCGGTCCAGCCGGTGTTGACGAGCCAGCAATCGACGTGGTGGCGGGCGATGAGGTCGCGCAGCAGGTTGCCGTAGACGGAGGGGTGGCGCGGCATGAACGGCGCGCCGAAGCAGGTCGAGAACGTCGCCTCCGGCTCCTTCACGCCCTTCTCGGTGCCGGCGACCTTGGCCGTGTAGCCGGAGAGGAAGTGGTACATCGCCTCGCGCCGGCGTCAGCTTGGCGATCGGCGGCAGCACGCCGAAGGCGTCGCAGGTCAGCATCACGATGTTCTTCGGATGCCCGGCCCGGCCGGTCGGCGCTCGCGTTCGGGATGAAGTCGAGCGGATAGGCGCAGCGCGTGTTCTCGGTCTTCGAGGCGTCGTCGAAATCCGGCGCGCGGGTGATCGGGATCGAGGACCACGTTCTCCAGCACGGTGCCGAAGCGCTCGGTGGTGGCGTAGATCTCCGGCTCGGCCTCGCGCGACAGGCGGATCGTCTTGGCGTAGCAGCCGCCCTCGAAGTTGAAGACGCCGTTCGGGCCCCAGCCGTGCTCGTCGTCGCCGAGGAGGATGCGGTTCGGGATCGGCCGAGAGCGTCGTCTTGCCGGTGCCGGACAGGCCGAAGAACACGGCCACGTCGCCGCTTGTCGCCCGACATTGGCCGAGCAGTGCATCGGCATGCACGTTCCGCTTCGGCAGGACGTAGTTGAGATAGGTGAAGACCGACTTCTTCATCTCGCCGGCATAGGACGGTGCCGCCGATCAGCACGATCTTGCGCGTGAAGTCGCAGGCGATGACCGTCTCGGAGCGGCAGCCGTGGCGGGCCGGGTCGGCCTGGAACGACGGCAGGTCGACGATCGTCAGGTCCGGCGCGAAGCCGGCGAGCTCGCCGCGCTCCGGGCGGATCAGCAGGTTGCGGATGAACAGCGAGTGCCAGGCGTATTCGGTGAAGACGCGCGCCTTGACGCGGTGGGCGGGATCGGCGCCGCCGTAGAGGTCCTGGGCGAACAGCTCCTTGCCCTCGGCGTGGCTTCAGAAAGTCCGCCAGCAGGAGGTCGAACTGCTCGGGCGTGATCGCGCCGTTGTTGTCCCACCAGACCTCGTCCTCGGTGGCCTGCGTCGCGGACGACGAACTTGTCCTTGGGCGAGCGGCCGGTGTGGATGCCGGTATCGGCCAGGAGCGCGCCGCCTTGGGCCAGCTGCGCTTCGCCGGCGGGCGAGCGATTGCTCGTAGAGCGCCGGCGCTTCGAGGTTCCAGTAGACGCGCTTGAGATTGCGGAAGCCGAATGGCTCGGCGCCATGCGCGCCGTTGAACACGCCGAGATTCTCCACGGAACTTGTCCTTCCCTGACGCGCCCCGTCCTGATCGGCGCGGCGCCCGATCGTTGTCGTCCAATCTGGACGGACAGGATGCGATGCCCTTTTACGTCCGCGGCCTCGGTTCAGGCTGCTGCGCTCCGCCGCTCAAGAGCGCTCGGCCCTCATAGAGGGCTCAGCTTCGCCGTCAATATGTTTTCGGTGTGGCGCGGATGTTTCACGCCGGATGCGGTTCAAGCATTTTTGCGCGCGCCTTGTCCGCCAGCGCCTTCAGAACGGCCCGCAGCTCGTCCGGGCTCGACAATCCGCTCCGGGAAGGCACGCGAGCGGTGCGGTCGCCCGCCGCAAGGTCGAGGCCCTCGGGGTCGAGGCCGGTCGCGCGCCAGTCGCCGGGCGGCATCCCGGCCAAGGCGGTCGCGTAGAGCGCCAGCGCCTCGCGATGGTCGTCGTTCAGATGGGCGACCGCGTCCGCCTCGGCCGCGATCAGCGCGTCGGCGTCCGAGAGGTCCGAGCGGACGTCGACCGGCCGTCAAGGCCATGGCCCGTGCAAAGCCGCCGTTGAGGTGCGCGCCCGCGATCTCCAGGCGCCAGAACGAGAAATCGGCGAAGTCGGCGTAGAGCTTCGCCTTGGGATGACGGGCCAGGAAGCGCCCGCGGGCGCGGGCGCTCGGTCGTCCGCTCCGCCCGGCCGATCACGGTGAGCCGCGGGTGCGCCAGCGGATCGCCCTTGCCGCCCTCGTGCGAGGAGGATCGAGCGGCGCGGGCGTCCCGTTCGAGGTTGAGCGTATGAGCGGACAAGCTGCGACATCAGGAGGAGCGGCGAGCCGTCGAGGTCGGTCGCGACCGTGACGAGCGACGCGAAGGGAAACCCGCGCAGCCCGGTCGAGCGTGGCGAGCGCGCCGGTCCGAAGGCGTGCGCAGGAGATGTTTGGCGAGAGCCGGCGCGTCGAAATCGGGCGCGGGCGGGGCGTTGTTCGTTCATCGCTCGTCCCTCCTCGGAGGCTTGCACCCATGCGCCGGTGGCATGGCCGCCATATTTGTGCCACCATAAGGCGTTCGGCACGGATTTCGCGCCATGTGCGCCGCGCGATCGTCGCGCCGCGCCGATGCGCGCTGTGTACCGTGCCTGAGGGGCTGTGACCCCGCGTAAAGGGAGACCTGTCCCATGCCTACCATCGCCCTCGTCGACGACGACCGCAACATCCTGACCTCGGTCTCGATCGCCCTCGAGGCCGAAGGCTACCGCATCCAGACCTACACGGACGGCGCCTCGGCGCTCGACGGCCTGAAGCAGTCCCGCCGGACCTCGCGATCTTCGACATCAAGATGCCGCGCATGGACGGGATGGAGCTGCTGCGGCGCCTGCGCCAGAAATCCGACCTGCCGGTGATCTTCCTGACCTCGAAGGACGAGGAGATCGACGAGCTGTTCGGCCTCAAGATGGGCGCCGACGACTTCATCCGGAAGCCGTTCTCGCAGCGCCTGCTGGTCGAGCGCGTCAAGGCGGTGCTGCGCCGCTTCGCTCCGAAGGACCCGGCCGCGCGCCCCGCGAGGCCGACGCCAAGGCGCTGGAGCGCGGCCAGCTCAAGATGGACCCCGAGCGCCACACCTGCACCTGGAAGGGCGAGCCGGTGACGCTCACGGTGACCGAGTTCCTGATCCTGCAGGCGCTGGCGCAGCGCCCCGGCGTGGTGAAGAGCCGCAACGCCCTGATGGACGCGGCCTATGACGATCAGGTCTATGTCGACGACCGCACCATCGACAGCCACATCAAGCGCCTGCGCAAGAAGTTCAAGGCCGTCGACGACGACTTCGACATGATCGAGACCCTCTACGGCGTCGGCTACCGCTTCAAGGAAGGCTGAGCGGCGCGAACGGCCTGCGCCGGCCGCGAGCATGGACGCTCTGCAAGCCGATCGAGATCGCGCGGCGACGCCAGCCCCGGCGGCGCAAGCGGCGTCCGCGCCTCCTGGTGCGAGCCGCGCGCGCTGTGGCGCGTGGCTCGTGCAGCGCGCCTCGTCCAGCCTGACGCGCCGCATCGTCGTCCTCAACCTCGCCGGCCTCGTCGCCCTGCTGGTCGGCTTCCTCTACCTCAACCAGTTCCGCGCAGGGCCTGATCGAGGCGCGCGTGCAGAGCCTGCTGACCCAGGGCGAGATCATCGCCGGCGCCATCGCCGCCTCGGCGACGGTCGAGACCGACACCATCACGATCGACCCCGACCAGCTGCTGCAGATGCAGGCCGGCGAGACCGCGCGGCCTCGGCGACGAGAGCCCCTCGCCGCTCGAATTCTCGATCAACCCGGAGCGGGTCGCGCCGCTGCTGCGCCGGCTCGTGACGCCCGACCCGCACCCGCGCGCGCATCTACGACCGCGAGGGCTGCCTGCTGCTCGATTCCCGCTCGCTCTACTCGCGCGGCGACATCCTGCGCTTCGACCTGCCGCCGCCGCGCCGAAGCAGAACCCGAGCCTGATCGAGCGGACCTGGAACAGGCTCCGCGGCCTGTTCCGGCGCAAGCGGTCGCGCGTCCTGCGAGGAGATCGGCCCGCGCCAACGGGCGAAGCCTGCC
This sequence comes from uncultured Alphaproteobacteria bacterium, assembly GCA_963728675.1. Taxonomy (GTDB): domain Bacteria; phylum Pseudomonadota; class Alphaproteobacteria; order Rhizobiales; family Beijerinckiaceae; genus JAJKJG01. The sequence continues at coordinate 54,334 of CAVSLO010000032.1, forward strand.
GCGAGGTGCAGCGCGCCCTCGCGGGTCGCGCGCCAGCGTCGTCGCGCGCCAACGCGCGCGGCGAGACCATCGTCTCGGTGGCGGTGCCGATCCAGCGCTTCCGCGCGGTGCGCGGCGCGCTGCTGCTCTCGACGCAGGGCGGCGACATCGACGCCATCATCGCCTCGGAGCGCTTCGCGCTCCTGCAGGTGTTCCTCGTCGCGGCGGTCGTGATGATCGTGCTGTCGCTGCTGCTCGCCGGCACCATCGCCGGCCCGGTCCGCCGCCTCGCGGACGCCGCCGAGCGGGTGCGGCGCGGGGTCAAGGTCGCGCCAGGAGATCCCGGATTTCACCGACGCGCTCGGACGAGATCGGCCATCTCTCCGGCGCGCTGCGCGACATGACCCGCGCGCTCTACAACCGCATCGAGGCGATCGAGAGCTTCGCGGCCGACGTCGCCCACGAGCTGAAGAATCCGCTGACCTCGCTGCGCAGCGCGGTCGAGACCCTGCCGCTCGCCCGCAGCGACGAATTCGCGCGACCGCCTGCTCGCCATCATCCAGCACGACGTGCGGCGCCTCGACCGGCTGATCAGCGACATCTCCGACGCCTCGCGCGCTCGACGCCGAACTGGCGCGCGCCGACGCCGAGCCGGTCGATATGTGCGCAGCTGCTGGAGACCGTGGTGTCGGTCGCCAACGAGCGCCGGCGCGAGCACGACCCGCGCATCGCGCTCGACCGTCGAGCCGCACGCGCGCGGCCGGGATGCGTTCTTCGTCCTCGGGCACGACAGCCGGCTGGCGCAGGTCGTCAACAACCTGATCGACAACGCGCGCTCGTTCTCGCCGCCCGACGGCCGTCGTGCGGGTCATCCTGCGGCGGCGCCGGTCCGAGCATCGAGATCGTCGGTCGAGGACGACGGGCCCGGCATCCCGCCGCACGCCCTCGAGCGGGTCTTCGAGCGCTTCTACACCGACCGGCCCGAGCAGGGCTTCGGCCAGAACTCCGGGCTCGGCCTGTCGATCTCGCGCCAGATCGTCGAGGCGCACCGGGGCCGAATCTGGGCCGAGAACCGGCTCGGGCCGCCCGACGCGGACGGGGAGCCGCGGCGGCTCGGCGCGCGCTTCGTCGTCAGCCTGCCGGCGCTCAGGTAGGCCGCCTGCGATGTCGGGCGCGACGATCCATGCGAGCTGCGTCGTGGTCGGCGAGGCGGGCGTCCTGATCCGGGGCGCGTCCGGCTCCGGCAAGTCGGCGCTGGCGCACATGCTGCTCGCCGCGGCGTCCGGGCGCGACGGCTTCGCCCGCCTCGTCGTGCGACGACCGCGTCCGCGTCGAGCGCCGGAACGGGCGTCTTGTGGCTCGCGCGGTCCCGCACATCGCAGGCCGCATGGAGGTGCGCGGCGTCGGGCTCCTGGCGATTCCGCATGAGCCGTCGGCCGTCGTCCGCCTGGTCGTCGACTGCCTGAGCGATGCGCCGACGCGCCTGCCGGTTCCGGCGGAGCAGATGGATGCGATCGAAGGCGTCATCCTGCCGCGCCTCGCGCATCGGGTGGAGCCCGCCCTGACGCGAATCGTTCTCCGGCGCTTGCGTGACCTTCACGACACGGTCGTGACGGAACGGTGAACAATTCGTCGCAATGCTCTTGCGCTTCGCTTCGCAGTGCACAAAATAGCGGCTTCGCCCCACGGGCGCCTGAACGCTGTACATCATGATTGGAATGGTGCTCGTCACCCACGGGCAGCTGGCGGTTGAGTTCCGGGCCGCGCTGGAGCATGTGGTCGGCCCGCAGGAGCAGCTCGAGACGATCACCATCGGTCCCGACGACGACATGGAGACGCGGCGCAAGGACATCATGGCCGCCGTGCGTCACGTCAATTCGGGCGACGGCGTCGTGGTGCTGACCGACATGTTCGGCGGCACGCCCTCGAACCTCGCGATCTCGTGCATGAACGGCGGCTCGGTCGAGGTGGTCGCCGGCATCAACCTGCCGATGCTGATCAAGCTTGCGAGCGTGCGCGACGAGGAGCCGCTGGGCGACGCCGTGCTGCACGCTCAGGAAGCCGGACGCAAATACATCAACGTCGCCTCTCGCGTCCTGGCCGGCAAATGAGCGCCGAACAGACGGCCTTGAGCGTCGAAGGCGGCTCGCCTGCGCCCAAGTCCGATGGCGCGCGCGCGCGCGAGCTCCTCATCGTCAACCGCAAGGGGCTGCATGCGCGCGCCTCGGCCAAATTCGTCCAGACGCGTCGAACGCTTCGAGTCGGACGTCACCGTCACCCGCTGCGGCGAGACGGTCGGGGGGCGCTCGATCATGGGCCTGCTCACCTTGGCGGCGGCGCAAGGCACCACGATCACCGTGACCGCTCGCGGGGGGGACGCTGAACGCTGCCTCGATGCGGTTTCGGATCTCGTGTCGTCCCGGTTTGGCGAGGACGAATGAGGCGAAGCGGTGATCTGCGGAAGGCTCCGTCCGTGGCTTCCGCTGCGGAACAGAGCCCGCGGCGCATCGTTCATTACAGATTGAGCGTGACTCCTATCAACGCCGACGGCCACTCCTGACTTGAGAGGCGGACATGCTGGCTTGGTTCCAGGCTTTGATGCCGAAAGAGGAGCGCTTCTTCCCGCTCTTCGCCCAGCAATCGCAGCTTCTCGTCGCCGGGGCCGAAGCGTTGCGCGCCATGCTGCAAGGCGGCGAGGCCGTGTCGCTCCACTGCAAAACGGTCATGGACCGCGAGCACGACGCCGACGACGTCACGCGCGAGGTGCTGATCGCGGTGCGCCGCACCTTCATCACGCCGTTCGACCGCGGCGACATCAAGGACCTGATCACCGTCGATGGACGACGCCATCGACCAGATGCAGAAGACCGCCAAGGCGATCACGCTGTTCGAGGTGCACACGCTTCGAGCCGCAGATGCGCGAGATGGGCGACGTCGATCGTCGAATGCGCCCGGCTCGTCGCGCGAGGCGGTGCCGCTGCTGCAGCGCCATCAACAAGCACGCCGGGCGCCTTGCAACGCCATCACCGAGCAGATCACGCGGATCGAAGGGCAGGCCGACGACTTGCACGACGCGGGCCTCAAGGCGCTGTTCACGAAGCACGCGCGCGTCCAACCCCATGGCCTTCATCGATCGGCGCCGAGATCTACGACCACCTGGAGAAGGTCGTCGACCGCTTCGAGGACGTCGCGAACGAGATCAGCGGCATCGTGATCGAGCACGTCTGACGCGAAGGCGGCAAGGACATGGACGCTGTCGCGCTCAGCCTGCCGCTCCTGGTCGGCCTGATCGGCGTCGCGCTGCTGTTCGACTTCCTGAACGGCCTGCACGACGCCGCCAACTCGATCGCCACCATCGTCTCGACCCGCGTGCTGCGGCCGCAATACGCGGTCGCTCTGGGCGGCCTTCTTCAACTTCATCGCCTTCCTGTTCTTCGGCCTGCACGTGGCCCAGACCGTCGGCAAGGGCATCGTCGCGGCCGACGTGGTCGACGCGCAGGTGATCTTCGGCGCGCTGATGGGCGCGATCGTCTGGAACGTGGTCACCTGGCTCGGCGGCATCCCGTCGAGCAGCTCGCACGCGCTGATCGGCGGGCTGGTCGGGGCCGGCGTCGCCAAGGCCGGGCGTCGGCGCCGTGGTCTGGGCGGCCTCGGGCCAAGACCGCTGCTGGCCATCGTGCTGTCGCCCGCTGATCGGCTTCGTCCTGGCGCTGCTGCTCGTCCTGATCGTGTCCTGGCTCGTTCGTGGGGCGTTCACGCCCTTCGCGGTCGACCGGACGCTTCCGCATGCTGCAGTTCGTCTCGGCGTCGCTCTACTCGCTCGGCCACGGCGGCAACGACGCCCAGAAGACCATGGGCATCATCGCCGTGCTGCTCTACTCGCAGGGCCATCTGGGCGAGCACTTCCACGTGCCGTTCTGGGTCGTGCTCGCCTGCCAGGCCGCGATGGCGCTCGGCACGCTGTTCGGCGGCTGGCGCATCGTGCACACGATGGGCTCGAAGATCACCCGCCTGACGCCGATGCAGGGCTTCTGCGCCGAGACCGGCGGCGCGATCACGCTGTTCCTGCGCCACGTGGCTCGGCATGCCGGTCTCGACGACGCACACCATCACCGGCGCGATCGTCGGCGTCGGCGCCGCCCGCCGGGTCTCGGCGGTGCGCTGGAACGTGGCGAGCAACATCGTCGTCGCCTGGGTCGTCACGATGCCCGCGGCCGCGCTGATCGGCGCCATGTTCTACGCGCTCGCGCGCCTGTTCGGCTGATCCCGCCGACCTATGCCCCCGATTTAAGCGCCCCCGGAGCGCTTCGCTTACGCCACGCGCGATCCGGGCCGCGTGAGGCGGTGCCAGAGATGGTGCAGGGGCGGGTAGCGCCGGTCGCGGGTGGTGGCGTGGCCTTCCTCCTTGCGGATGAGGTGGATTTCGCGGTCGAAATATTCCTCGAGCCCAGGGCGGTGGCTGACGCTCACGACGGTGGCGTGGGCGAGGTCGGCGCGCAGGAACTCCATCATGCGCGCCTGGCTCACCTCGTCGAGCGCCGAGGTGGACTCGTCCATGATGACGATGTCGGGCGGATTGACGAGGAGCCGGGCGAAGGCGAGCCGCTGCTTCTCGCCGCCGGAGAGGATCGCGTCCCATTGGTCCTCCTCGTCCAGCCGATCGACGAGATGCGTGAGGCCGCAGCGCCGGAGCGCGTCGCGGAGCGTCTCGTCGGCGACCTCCAGATCGGCGGCCGGATAGAGGAGCGCGTGACGCAGCGTCCCGAGCGGCATGTAGGGCCGCTGCGGCATGAAGGCGATCGCGGCCTTCTCGGGCCGCAGGATCTTGCCCGATCCCCACGGCCAGAGACCCGCCATCGTGCGGATGAGCGTGCTCTTGCCGGTTCCGGACTCGCCCTTGACCAGCACCTTCTCGCCCTGGCCGATGACGGCGTCGGCGCCGTCGATCATCAGGCTCCCGTTCTGCTGCTTGATCGACAGGTGCTCGATGTGGATCGCGTCGTCGGGGCTCTTGCCCAGCACCACCGTCTCGTCGGTGCCGTAGCGGCCGATCGTGTCCTCCAGCTCGTCCACGGCGTCGACCAGTTCGACCACGCGCTGGGCCGAGGCGAACCATTCGGCGAGCCGGATGGCGTTGTCGACGAGCCAGTTGAGCGCCATCTGGACCTGCGCGAAGGCGGCCGCGGCCTGCATGAGCGAGCCGAGGCTCATCTCGCCCGACAGGTACTTTGGAGCGCCGAGGAGGAGCGGCACCACGGGCGAGAGCACCGCGTTGCCGTTGCTGATCCAGGTCATGCGGGCCTGCTGCACGATGACCTTGACCCAGCGCCCGGCGAGGCTCCGGAACGTTCCGTCGAGACGGGCGCGCTCGTCGTCGTCGCCCCCGATCAGGGCGATGTTCTCGGCGCTTTCGCGCACGCGCGTCAGCTCGTAGCGAAGCTTGGCCTCGCCGGTGTTCTTGGTCTCCACGTACCGGATGAGCGGGCGGCCGACGAGCACGATCCCGGTCGAGGTGAGCGCGGCGTAGAGGATGACCGCGACCACCATGTAGCCGGGCAGCACGAAGGGCACGCCGAAGGGGCGCAGGTCGAGCGAGCCGCCCACGACCCAGAGCACGCCGATGAAGGTGACCGCCGCCAGGATCGCGTTGGTGAGCCCGATGACGAAATCGACCAGCGGCTCGATCGCCAGTCGGGCGTCGTCGGCGATGCGGAACTCCGGATTGCTGCCCTCTCCCGCCACGATGTTGAGCTGGTAGAACCGCCGGTCGGTCAGCCAGCGGTCGATGAGGTAACGGGTGAGCCACTGCCGCCAGCGCAACTGCAGGCGCATGCGCATGTGGACGAGGCCGACCGCAACGGCCGCGGACGCCAGCGCCAGCGCCAGAATGGCGGCGACGCCGAGCAGGACCGTATGGACGTCCTTCTTCTCCAGCGCGTCGAAGAAGAACTTGTTCCAGGTATTGACGCCGAGCGCCGTGACGAGGCTCGCGAGGACAAAGGCGAGGACGCCGGCCGTCAGAGCCCACGCGTTACGCCGAGTGGGTCCGGTCCAGAAGCCGCGCGACACACGAAAGAACGCACGACCGATGTAGCGCGGAGTCGGCTCCACGCCGTCCGCCGCGCCTGACTCTTGCGCGACGGAGTCCGACGCAGCCACCATCAGTTCAATCCTTGACCCAACCCGATGCGCCCTCTTTCCGAGGCGTCAACCCGTCAATGCGCCGGTGCGGCCTGCGTTCCGCAGGCCCGCCTCTTGCGGGACTCGCCCCGAAGCGTCAGGAGGACGCCGGAGCGCCGCTTGGGCGCGAGCGAGGCTTTGATCGTGCCGAACGATATCGATGCCGCCTTGAGCGATCCGCGCGTCCTCTGGACCGAGGACATCCTGCGCTTCGCCGACACGGACGCCCTCGGCCACATCAACAACACGACCTTTTCGGTGCTGTGCGAGAGCGGTCGGGTTCACCTGCTCGCGTCACGGATCAATCCGACGCTGCCGGCGGGCGTCTTCTTCGTGATCGCGCGGCTTGCGATCGATTTCCGGGCCGAACTGCATTATCCGGGCGCGGCGCGGACCGGCACCTGGATCACCCGGATCGGCCGGTCTTCGCTCGCCGTCGCGCAGATGATCTTGTCCGGCGGCCAGTTGGCCGCCACGTCCGAAGCCGTCTGCGTGCTCATGGACAGCACGACACGCCGTCCGGCGCCCCTCCCCGACCAAGCGCGCCGTGCTGCGGAAGCCCTGCTCCGCGCCCCTGAGGCGTGAGGCCCAAACCATCGTTCAGCGGTCCGCGGGCGCGGCCTCGAAGCGATGGAACACCAAATCGGGCGCGCTGGCGTTGTGGCGCGACGGCGTGGGGCGGCCCGCCCACACGTCCGTCGCCGCCGCCTGCCTGAAGCGCATGATCGGCTCCTCGCGCCAGCCGTCCGCTTCAGGCTCGCGCACCCCGACCCGCGCCACGTCGGCGTTGCCCTCGCTCACGTACATGGAGCGCAGCGCGGCGAAGGGCGCGCCGGACACGGGCGGGTCGAAGGCCGCGTCCAGGGCGAGCCGGTCGCGGTCGAGCGCGTCCAGCCGCACCGTCGCGGCGCCCCCGCGCGCGAAGCTGAGCGTGAACGTCATCGTCGGGGGATCGAAGGCGATGTCTTTCAGGCCGACGAAGGGCCGGCGCTCGGTCTCCACCGGTCCGATCAGGAACGACGAACCGTAGGCGCTCGCGCCGAGGTGGGCCGGCGGCAGGGGACGGATGCGCCAATAGCCGTCGGCCGGGTAGATCACGAGCACCTCCTCGGCGCGTCCGTCGCGCCGCACCCAGAGCTGCACGAGGTTGAGGCCGTGCTCGATCCGCCCATCCGCCCGGACCGGCACGTCGGCCCGCCGCCAGAACTGGGCGTAGCCGTAGCCGATAAGCCGAATCTCCGCATTCTCGTACACAACGACCCGGCGCAGGGGAGGCGTGGAGGAGGTTTCGGCCGAGATGTCGTGGCAATCGGTCCAATCCGGGTCGCGCCGGTCGGCGTCAAGCCCGCCGATGTAGGCCGGGTGAGCGGCTTCGATGCGGAAGCGTCGGACGGCGGCGGACGCGAGGGTCAGGGTGACGTTGTCCTTTTCGGCGCACAGCGCCGGCTCGCTCGCGTTCACGACCGCCACGGCGACGCTCTCGGCCGGGACGGCCGGCGCGGCGAAGGCCAGGCCGAAGAAGACGGCTGCGGCAAGCAATCCTTTCACGATGCGCATGACAGCATGTGTTTCATCGGGTTGAAGCGTAAAGTTCGCGCGAGCGGAGGCCCGCGGCGGGCCGAATGCGCGCCCGCGGAGCGCCGAGGAGCCACATCATAACAGCTTTGCCGCTGGATGGGCTGCGTCGCCTGCAAGCCCGTCATGATTCGGCGCGCTCGCCCGCCTCGGCGCCTTAGACTATCGTGCATTGCGGCTCAGGGCCGGCGTTCAGCCGGGCTGCGGACGCGCAAGCGGAAAAGCGCTCGCTCAAGCGGGGTTCGTCGGAGCGCGGAGGGAGATTGGCTGATGATGCGTCTGACCCTCGGGTTCGCGGACGAGGTCGCTCACATCGCGGTCGAGCGCGCGATCGCGGAGTTCCGCACATCCCGGCCCGTTCTGATCGAGGACGGGGCGGAGGCGGCCCTGACGGTCGCCGTCGAGGGTCTTTGCCCGGACCTGTGCGCCGCCCTCGATCCGGTCGCGGGCGGCCGGGCGCGGCTTGTCCTGCCCGCGGCGCGGCTGCGGCGCATGGGGCTTGATCGCGCTCGGCCAGGCGCGCTCGCCATGCCCATCCTCGATGCCGAGCGCATCGAGACCCTGGCGCTCAAGGCCGACGCGCGCATCGACGCGCCCGTTCGCGGCCCGGCTTGCGTGGACGAGGATGCGCTGGAGTTGGCGCGGCTCGCGCTCATGCTGCCGGCGGCCCTGGTCATGCCGGTTCCGCGCGGCGTCGCCCTTGATCCCGCGGTCCTGCGGGTCCCGGGCGCCGCCGTCCGCGGCTACCGCCAAGCCCAGGTCCAGCACCTCAAAATCGTCGGCCGCGCGCCTGTGCCGCTCGAAGGCGCGCCGGGGACCGAGTTCGTGGTGTTCCGCGGCGGGGAGGGCTTGCGCGATCAGGTGGCGATCCTGGTCGGCCGCCCCGATCCGTCGCAGCCCGTCGCCGTGCGGCTCCACTCCGCCTGCCTCACGGGCGACCTGTTCGGGAGCCTCAAGTGCGATTGCGGCGACCAACTGCGCCGGACGGTGCGCTGGATGGCCGAGAACGGGGGCGGCGTCCTGCTCTACCTCGATCAGGAAGGGCGCGGGAACGGCATCGCCAACAAGATCCGCGCCTATAGGCTCCAGGCGCAAGGCTACGACACCTACGAAGCCGACGAGGCGCTGGGCTTCGATCTGGACGGGCGCCGGTTCGACTTCGCGGTCGAGATGCTGCGCCAGCTCGGCGTCGGCCGCGTGCGCCTTCTGACCAACAACCCCGAAAAGGCCCACGCCCTGCGCCGGGCCGGGCTCGACGTGGCGTCCGAGCATCGCATTTTCGGGCGCTCGACGCCCGAGAACGTGCGCTATCTCGCGGCCAAGCGCGACCGCGCCGGCCACATGATCGGGTTCGAAGCGGCGGCCGCCCGCGCCCCAGGCCAGGATTGAAAGCCGCCCCAGGCCGGGGCCAGAGATGTTGCCGCTCGCCGCATGTTTTCCCGAGCGAAGGGGTGACGGAATATGGGAATTGCGGGCCCTTCCGGCTTTGCAATTCCAATCGCTCCGGTATGGTTTGCCGTCGGCCGGAGGATTAGCCCTGCGCATGCGGCGAGGCGGCTTCAGGCTCATAAGCGAACGGCTTAAGCCGATCGGGAGGGGAACGCATGTGGAGCCAAGTCTATAATCCGCTCGGGAGCGCGGTGCTTTCGACGTTGGCCGCCGCCATTCCGGTGGTGGTGCTGCTCGGGCTGATCGCGACCGACGTGGTCAAGGCGCATGTCGCGGCCTTGCTCGCCCTGGCGGTGGCGATCCTCGTCGCGGTGTTCGTTTTCACCATGCCCATGGGTCTCGCGCTGCGCGCCGCCCTGTTCGGGGCGGTGACAGGGCTGTTCCCGATCGGCTGGATCATCCTCAACGTCATCTTCCTCTACCGGCTGACGGTCGAGAAAGGCTGGTTCGAGACCCTGCAGCAGTCGATCGGCGGCATCACGGCGGACCGGCGCCTCCAGCTGCTCCTCATCGCTTTCGCGTTCGGCGCTTTCTTCGAGGGCGCGTCGGGCTTCGGCACGCCGGTCGCGGTGACGGGCGCGCTGCTCATGGGCCTCGGCTTTTCGCCGCTCGCGGCCTCGGGCCTGTCGCTGATCGCCAACACCGCGCCGGTCGCCTACGGCGCGCTCGGCACGCCGATCCAGGGCCTTGCCACGGTCACGGGCTTCGATCCCTATGTTCTGGGCGCCATGGTCGGGCGGCAATTGCCGTTTTTCTCGTTCATCGTGCCGTTCTGGCTCATCTGGGTCTTCGCGGGCTTTCGCGGCATGATGCAGATCTGGCCGGCGATCTTCGTCTGCGGCCTGTCGTTCGCGGTCTCGCAGTTCCTCTTCTCGAACTACGTCAATCCCTGGATCGTCGACATCGGCGCGTCCATCGTCTCGCATGGGCTGCCTTGTCGCGTTCCTGAAGGTCTGGCAGCCGGCGGAGATCTGGACTTCCCCCGTCCTGCGGACGCACGACACCTCGGCGGACACCATGCCGCCGCCCGCCGCGCCCAAAGCCCAAGCGTCGCGGGAGGAAATCATCTGGTCGTGGATGCCCTGGCTCATCCTGTCCATCGTCGTCGCGATCTGGGGAACGGGCTCGTTCAAGTCGCTCGTGAACCCGATCTTCACCTGGAACTATCCGATCGAGGGCCTGGACCGCATGGTCCAGAAGGTGCCGCCCGTCGTCGAAAAGCCGGAGGCGGAGCGCGCGATCTTCGCCTTCACGTACCTGTCCTACACGGGCACTGGCATCCTGATCGCCGCGATCATTTCGGGGCTCGATGATGCGCTTCTCGCCGTTGCGGCTCATCCAGGCCTACGGCGAGACGCTCTGGGTGGTGCGCTATTCGCTGCTCACCATCGTGGCCATGCTGGCGATCGGCGTGCTGACCCGCTACTCGGGCCTCGACGCGACGCTCGGCCTCGCCTTCGCCAACACGGGCTTCCTCTACCCGTTCTTCGGCACGCTGCTCGGTTGGCTCGGCGTGGCGCTGACGGGCTCCGACACGGCCTCGAACGTCTTGTTCGGCAACTTGCAGCGGATCACGGCGGAGCAGTTGCAGAAGCAGGGCCTCGTCGGCGTGACGCCGGTCCTGATGGCGGCGGCGAATTCGTCCGGCGGCGTCATGGGCAAGATGATCGACGCCCAGTCGATCGTCGTCGCCTCGACCGCGACGAACTGGTTCGGCCACGAGGGCACGATCCTGCGCTTCGTGTTCTGGCACTCGATCGCGCTCGCCTGCCTGGTCGGTCTCTTCATCATGCTGCAGGCTTATGTCTATCCCTTCACCGCGATGGTGATTTATCCGTAAGCGCGTTGCAAACGAGGAAGGATCATCACGGGGTGCGGCGAGCGATGATCCAGACCGCGTGAACGATGCCCGGAATGTAGCCGAGCAGGGTGAGCAGGATATTGATCCAGAACGCCCAGCCGAGGCCGACCGTGAAGAGCACGCCGACCGGCGGCAGCAGGATCGCGAGGAGGATGCGAAGAAGGTTGCTCATGGTCTGGACCGCGGCCGCTGTGGGGAGACGCAAGCCGAGAACGGGGCTGCGTCCGCTCGGTTCCCCGATGGGCGGGATCGCCGCGCGTGCGCCTTTCGCCGGAGCGGCGCGCCGGACTCATGGGCGACCGCTCGAGCGCTCCTTTACGGATCGCCCCGTCCGGACTGCCTTGACGCCGGCCCCAGCCGCCCCTCCAGCGCCGGCGAAAAAATCTCGCGAATGAGGCACAGCGTCTCGTGGCGCTCGCGCATGAGGTAGTCGCGCCCCCAAAACGGCCCCGGATGGCCGAACGCCGCCTCAAGCCGAGGGTTTTCGGCGAGAAAGAGCAAGCGGATGTCGCGATGAGGAGCGCGGCGCAAGCGATCGAGGTTCGTCCCGATGGGCAGCGCCGGGTCGGTCAGGCAGTCGCGCGCATGGCGAGCGTTCCACCAGGATGTCGCGTAGCCCAAGCGCGCACCGGCTTCGGTCCGCAGCCACACGCGCCGCCGAAGCCGCGGCGCGGCGATCCGATGCAAATCCTCCGGCCCGTCCACGTCATGGGCGGGGGCGGCGCGCATCTCGACCACGTCGACGCAGATGCGCGCGCCGGCCAGGAGCGACAGGCTGCGTGTCGCCGACCCGTCCCCGAGCAGGAATAGACGCCAAGCTGGCGGCAAAGCGGAACGGCCTGCGGCTCTGTTAAAGACTGGCCGGACATCGTGCGCCAGACGACGCGCAACGTCCGACTCATCCGTGACCGCGGCCAACGGGGCAGACTTCGGGTTCAGGATCTTGCGTTCGAGTTCATCCTACGCACTCTGCTGTAACGTCGCGCATCGGAGGCACCGGCGCTTCACAGGCTCAAACGAGTTCACGGTGCTCCCGTCCCGACTGACAAGCTGCTTGCCAGATTTACGGCAAGTAGCTAGTAGCGGATCGGCGAGATTGTCACGCAGCGAACCTATGCAGAGCGTGGACTTTTCAGTGTCAGCACCGTTGAAAGACGTTTTGGCTCTTGGGCGCGTGCCTTGGAGGCCGCGGGCCTCTCCCGAGGAAACATTGTCGACTACCCCGACGAAATTCTACACGAAAATATTATGCGCCTATGGGAGCACTATGGTCGCCAACCGCGCCGCGCAGAGCTGGCTCAGCCCCCGTCTAAAATCTCGCAAAGCCCTTATAATCGAAGATTCAAGAGTTGGGGCAGGGCCCTGGAGGAGTTTGTCGCTTATGCTAACGGCGTAGGTGCGCCGCTGCCCGGAGAGACTGTCCGTCGTCAGATGATTTGAGACTGCGGGCGGCGTCTGAGGAACGGAGGCTCTGGCTCATCTGGTGGATTGAGGTTAGGCGGCCTGCGCGTGATGCTGCAAGCGGCGATGGGCGATGGTCTGTCGTTTGATCCTTTCTCGTTCGATGAGGATGGCCTGGCCCCGCCCGAAGTAGACATCGGCCGGGGTGAGATTGCTCAGGCTCTCGTGGTAGCGGGCATGGTTGTAGTGCTCGACGAAGGCGTGCGACCTGCGCCTCGAGATCGCCGGGCAGATAATAGTGCTCGAGCAGGATGCGGTTCTTGAGCGTCTGATGCCAGCGCTCGATCTTGCCCTGCGTCTGCGGATGGTAGGGCGCGCCGCGGACGTGCTGCCATGCCCTTGCCGTCGAGCCATTCGGCCAGGTCGCCCGCGATGTAGGAGGCGCCGTTGTCGCTCAGCAGCCGCGGCCGGTGGGCAACCGTGATCTGATCGAGCCCTGAGGCCGCCAGCGCCAGATCGAGCGTGTCGGTGACATCGCTGGCCTGCATCGTGGTGCAGAGCTTCCAGGCGACGATGTAGCGCGAGAAGTCGTCGAGCACGGTCGAGAGATAGTACCAGCCCCAGCCGGTGACCTTCAGGTAGGTGAAGTCGGTCTGCCAGAGCTGGTTGGGCGCCGTGGTCTTGTCCTTGAACTCGTCGGCCGCCTTGATGACGATGAAGGCCGGGCTGGTGATCAGGTCATGCGCCTTGAGCAGGCGATAGACCGAAGCCTCCGAGACGAAGTACTTTTCGCTCGTCGGTGAAGCGCACCGCCAGCTCGCGCGGGCGACAGCTCCGGCTGCGTCCAGCGCCAGGTCGACGATCCGGCTCCGGATCTCCTCCGGGATGCGGTTCCAGACCCGATCCGGCCGTGAGCGAACGGTCGCCCAGAGCCTCAGGCCCGCCGCGTCTGGTAGCGATCGTACCAGCGATAAAACGTGGCTCTCGGGATGCCGAGCTTCTCCAGCGTTCGCCGCACCGGCAGATGCGACTGCTCGACCAGGCGGATGATCTCGAGCCTTCTCGGATGCGGGATATCTCATGCCTCGTCTCCCCCATCCCCGATCATGCTTTTTTTGAGCAGACGGTTCTCCAGGGTCAGGTCGGCCACGACCTCCTTCAGCGCGCTGGCCTCCCGACGCAGGTCCTTCACCTCGTCAGAGGTGGCCGCCCGCGCCGTGTCGCCGGCCAGACGCTTCTTGCCGGCCTCCAGGAACTCCTTCGACCAGCCGTAGTACATCGAGGCGGCGATGCCCTCGCGCCGGCACAGCTCGGCAATGCTCTCCTCGCCCCGCAGGCCCTCCAGCACGATGCGGATCTTCTCCTCGGCCGAGAACTGCCGGCGCGTCGCCCGCCGGATGTCCTTCACGACCGCTTCCGCCGGCTGCTTCACCGGCCCGGATGTCTGCTTCATCTTCGCTCCTGATGGCTACGATGAACCAGAAATCCTCCGTTCGCGAAAACCCTCAATCTGTCTCACGGGTGCTGATGCCGGACACGGAGAGACTACGCAGGGGAGCGCTCGGCGAGGCTCGCGCGATCCGTCGCTTCGGTTACGCTTCCGCGTGCTCCAGCGGGACGATTTCAAGTGCTGCGCGTGCGGAGCAAGCCCGGCGCCGGGCGCGAGCCGGGCGAGGGCGTCGAGCGTTTCCGCCAGCGGCGGCTCGTCGCCGGTCCTGCTTTCGCTCACGCACGACGGCGGCTGGGTCGAGACCGCGCGCGCGCAAAACCTCCAGGGCGGTGAGCGTGTGGCTGATCGTGCCGACGTAGCTCCCGGCCACGAGCACGACGCGGGGATCGAGCGCGGCCATCCAGTCCAGCACGGTGTGACGGTCGTCCACCGGGGCCATGACGCCGCCGACGCCCTCGATCACGGTCCAGGTCTGCGGGCCGGCCGCCGCGAGCGCGCGGCGGCAGAAGGCGATCACGTCATCCACGTCGAGGCTGCGCCCTTCCCGGCGCGCGGCCATGGTGGGGGCGAGCGGCGCCCGGAAGCGCCAGGGCGATACCGCGTCCATCGCATCAGGCGTGAGCCGCCGGCCCAAAGCTTCGAGAAGAAGGGCGGTGTCGCCGCCCTCCGGCGCATCGGGGTCGATGCCGCTCGCCACGGGTTTGAGCGCCTGCACGGGCTGGCCCGCGGCGCGCAGCGCCCGCACGAGCGCGCAGGTCAGAAAGGTCTTGCCGAGGCCGGTGCCGGTCGCGGTGACGAAGACGGGCGGCACGGCTCACCGTCCGAGAATGCGCGTGCGGACAAGATCGGCGAGCCGCGCGATTGTTTCTTCGGGGTGCCCGGCCGTGAAGGCGAGGCGCAGGCGCGCCGTGCCTTCGGGCACGGTCGGCGGACGGATCGCCACGACCAGAAACCCCTCCTCTTCCAGCAGACGCGAGGCGTCGAGCGCCGCTCCGGCCTCGCCGACGATGACCGGCACGACCGCGCTCGCCGCCTCCGGCAGCCCCGCCGCGCGCGTAAAAGCGCGGGCCTTGGCGAGCGGCGCGGCCGTGAGGCGCTCGTCCGTCTCGATGATATCGAGCGCCGCGAGCGCCGCCGCCGCCGCGGCGGGCGGCAGGCCGGTGGAATAGATCAGCGTGCGGGCGCGGGTTTTGATGAGGTCGATGACCGGGCTGGAGGCGCAGAGATAGCCGCCATAGGAGCCGATAGCTTTCGAGAGCGTCCCCATCTGCAAGGGCGCCTCCGCCCGTCCCTCGAAGGCGCGCACCGCCCCTCGGCCTTGTCCGACCACGCCGAGCCCGTGCGCGTCGTCGCTGAGGAGCCAAGCGTCCCAGGCGCGGCAGACCTCGGACAGACGGTCGAGCGGGGCGAGGTCGCCATCCATCGAAAACACGCCGTCCGTGGCGACGAGCGCATGCCGGCAGGCTTGGCGGCGCTCGCGCAGCAGCGCTTCGAGGTGAGCCACGTCGTTGTGGCGGAACACCGCCGCCTCCGCCCCCGACAGTTTCGCCCCGGCCTGGATGCAGGCATGCGCGAGTTCGTCCACGGCCAAAAAATCGCCCGGCCCGACGAGGCTCGGGATGATGCCGAGGTTGGCGAGGTAGCCTGAGCCGAACACGCAGGCGGCGTCCGTGCCCTTGAGCCGGGCCAGCCGCCCCTCCAGCCGCTCCAGCAGGGGGTGGTTGCCCGTCACGAGCCGCGAGGCCCCGGCTCCGGCCCCATAAGTCTCGACGGCGGCGATGGCCGCCGCCTTGACGGCGGGGTGATGCGTCAGGTTGAGGTAGTCGTTGCAGGAAAAGGACAGCAGGCGGCGGCCGTTCCGCTCCACCCAGAGCCCATCGGTGCGGACCGTCTCGGCGAGCGTGCGGCGCAGGCGCTTGGCCTCAAGCGCGGCCAGTTTGCTGGTCGCGAAGTCATCGAGCGATCGCACCCAAAGCCCCTCTGGATTGTGCCGCTCCGTGGTTTACAAGGGCGGCAGAGTGGACCCAAGCTTTTTCCGGAGAACCGACCCATGACCGGGGCCCTCGCACCCACGGCCGCAGCCCGCCCGACGGGCGCGCTGCGCCACGACTGGACCCGCGCGGAAATCGCGGCGCTGTTCGCGCTTCCGATCCCGGAGCTGATGTTCCGGGCGCAGGCGGCCCACCGCCTGTTCTTCGATCCGACCGAAATCCAGATCGCCACGCTGCTGTCGATCAAGACCGGCGGATGCCCGGAGGACTGCGCCTACTGTCCCCAGAGCGCCCAGTACGACACCGGATTGAAGGCGTCGAAGCTGATGGCGGTCGAGGCCGTTTTGGACGAGGCGCGTGCCGCCAAAGCCGCCGGGGCCGACCGCTTCTGCATGGGCGCGGCCTGGCGCTCTCCAAAAGACCGGGATCTCGACGCCGTGTGCGCCATGATCGAGGGCGTCAAGGCGCTGGGGCTGGAAACTTGCGTGACGCTGGGCATGCTCGACGGCGCGCAGGCGCGGCGGCTGAAAGGGGCCGGGCTCGACTACTACAACCACAACCTCGACACGAGCCCTGAGTTCTACGGCGAGATCATCACCACCCGCACCTACCAGGACCGGCTTGATACGCTGGATCACGTGCGCACGGCCGGCATCCACGTCTGCTGCGGCGGCATCGTTGGGATGGGGGAGGGGAGGGAGGATCGGGTCGGGCTCATTCACACGCTCGCGACCCTGCCGAAACATCCCGAGAGCGTGCCGATCAACCTGCTGGTCCAGGTCGAAGGCACGCCGCTCGCCGGGACCGGGGCGCTCGAAAAATTCGAGTTCGTTCGCACCGTCGCGGCGGCCCGCATCGCGATGCCGGGCTCTTGGGTGCGCCTCTCGGCCGGGCGCGAGGCCATGTCGGAGGAATTGCAGGCGCTCTGCTTCCTGGCCGGCGCCAACTCCATTTTTTACGGCCCAAAGCTGTTGACCACGCCGAATCCGGACGCCGACCGCGACCGCGTCCTGCTGGACAAGCTCGGCATGACCACGGTCGGAGCGTGAGCGGCGCGCCCGACTGGTACGCCGCCGGGCGACCGCACGTCTGGCTGCCCTATGCTCAGATGAAAACCGCGCCGCCGCCCTTAGCCGTGGCGCGCACCGACGGCTCGCGCATCGTGCTGGCCGACGGGCGCGAGCTGATCGACGGGATCGCGTCTTGGTGGACGGCCTGCCACGGCTACAACCACCCTTACATCCGCGACGCCGTGCGCCGGCAGCTCGACGCTATGCCGCACGTCATGTTCGGCGGGCTCGCCCACGAGCCGGCCTACACCCTGGCGCGGCGGCTGGCAGGGTTGCTGCCGGGCGACCTCGACCATGTTTTTTTCGCCGAGTCGGGCTCGGTCGCCGTCGAGGTCGCCATGAAGATGGCGGTCCAGTTCTGGCTGAACCGCGGCGCGCGCGGCCGGACGCGGTTCCTCGCTTTCCGGGGCGGCTATCACGGCGACACGATGGCGACGATGGCGGTGTGCGATCCCGAGGAGGGCATGCACCGGCTGTTTTCCGGCCTCCTGCCCGAACATGTCCTGGTCGATCTGCCGCGCGACGAGGACAGCGCGGCCGCGTTCGAGCGCGCCCTGGAGCGGCATGCGGACGAACTCGCGGGCATTCTGGTGGAGCCGCTCGTCCAGGGGGCGGGCGGCATGCTGTTCCACGACGCCGAGGTTCTGCACCGCCTGCGCAATGCCGCCGACCGCCACGACCTCCTCCTCATCTTCGATGAGATTTTTACGGGGTTCGGGCGGACCGGAACACTGTTCGCGTGCGAGGCGGCCGGAGTCGTCCCCGACATCGTCACCCTGTCGAAAGCGCTCACCGGCGGCACGCTGCCGCTCTCGGCCGCGGTGGCGCGTGGAAAAGTGTTCGAGGCGTTCTGGTCCGACGATCCGCTGCACGCCCTCATGCACGGGCCAACCTACATGGGCCATGCGCTGGCGTGTGCAGCAGCGAACGCCTCGCTCGACCTTTTTGAAACCGAGCCGCGCCTGGCGCAGGCAGCCGACGTGTCAGCCATGCTTGCGGAGGGCCTGGAGCCTTGTCGCGGGCTGCCCGGCGTCCGCGACGTGCGCGTGCGCGGCGCCATCGGCGTCGTCGAACTCGCGCCAGGCGACGCAGGCTGCGGCGCTGCGGGGCGCCTTTCTCGACGAGGGCGTCTGGATGCGGCCGTTCGGGACCGTCGTCTATCTCACGCCCGCCTTCACCATCGGCGCGGACGACCTGGCCCACTTGACCGCAGCGGTGCGGCGCGTGGTCGGGCGCTGGTCGAAGGACGTCTTGTCCTGATGCGCGTTCGAGGTGTTCTTGAAAACGTGAGCGGCCGACTCCTCAGGCCTGACTCGCCACCGCGCCGCCGAGCGCCGCCTGCGCCGCCGCGAGACGCGCGATCGGCACCCGGTAGGGCGAGCACGACACGTAGTCGAGCCCGACCGCGTGGCAGAAGCGCACCGAGGCCGGATCGCCGCCGTGCTCGCCGCAGATGCCGACCTTGAGGCCGGGCCGCGCGCCGCGGCCGCGCTCGACCCCGATCCGCACCAGTTCGCCGACGCCCTCCTGATCGAGCGTGATGAACGGGTCCGCCGGCAGGATGCCCTTTTGCGTATAGGGCCCCAGAAACGTGGCTGCGTCGTCCCGCGAGATGCCGAGCGCGGTCTGGGTCAGGTCGTTGGTGCCGAACGAGAAGAACTCGGCCGTTTCGGCAATCTCGCCCGCCCGCAGACAGGCGCGCGGCAGCTCGATCATGGTGCCGACGTGGTAGGACACGCGCCGGCCCGTCTCCGTCTCGACCGCCGCGGCCATCGCGTCGATGCGCGCCTTGACGAGATCGAGTTCGGCTCGGGTCATAACCAGCGGAACCATGATTTCGGGCTGGATCGCCCCGCCGCTCCGCCGCTCCGCCTCGACCGCCGCCTCGAAGATGGCGCGCGCCTGCATCTCGGCGATCTCCGGATACGCGACGGCGAGCCGGCAGCCGCGAAAGCCCAGCATGGGGTTGACCTCATGCAGTTCCGCGGCCCGGCGCTTCAGCTTGTCCATGGTGGTCCCGACGACGGCCGCGACCTCCCGGATTTCGTCCTCGGTATGGGGCAGGAACTCGTGCAGCGGCGGATCAAGCAGCCGGATCGTGACCGGTAGCCCGCCCATGATCGTGAACAGATCGACGAAGTCGGCGCGCTGCATCGGCAGGAGCTTTTGCAGCGCCGCGCGCCGGCCCGTTTCGTCATCGGCCAGGATCATCTCGCGCACGGCGACGATGCGGTCGCCCTCGAAAAACATATGCTCGGTGCGGCAGAGGCCAATGCCCTCGGCCCCGAAGGTCCGCGCCGTGCGGGCGTCGCGCGGCGTGTCGGCGTTGGCGCGAACCTTGAGTTTGCGCGCCGCGTCGGCCCAACCCATCAGGGTCGCGAACTCGCCCGAGAGCGCGGGCTCCAGCATCTTGACCTCGCCGACGAGCACCTGCCCGGTCGAGCCGTCGAGCGTGATGCGATCCCCCTTGCGGAGCGTGCGACCGGCGACGCTCATCGTCTGCGCCGCGTAATCGACGCGGATCGAGCCCGCGCCCGAGACGCACGGCTTGCCCATGCCGCGCGCCACCACGGCCGCGTGGGAGGTCATGCCGCCGCGGGTGGTCAGGATGCCTTCGGCGGCGTGCATCCCGTGGATGTCCTCCGGCGAGGTTTCGATGCGAACCAAAATGACTTTGCGGCCCGCCTTCTTGGCGGCCTCCGCCTCCTCGGAGTTGAACACGATCTCGCCGGACGCCGCGCCCGGCGAGGCCGGCAAGCCGGTCGCGAGCACGGTGCGCTCCGCCTTGGGGTCGATGGTCGGGTGCAGCAATTGGTCGAGCGAACCCGGATCGATGCGGCTCACCGCCTCGGCTTGCGAGATCAGGCCCTCGTTGGCGAGATCGACCGCAATGCGCAGCGCCGCCTTGGCGGTGCGCTTGCCGCCGCGGGTCTGCAGCATCCAGAGTTTTCCCTGCTCGACGGTGAACTCCATATCCTGCATGTCGCGGTAGTGTTTTTCGAGGATGCCGTAGATGCGGCACAGCTCGGCGTAAGCCTCCGGCATGGCCCGCTCCATCGAGGGTTTTTCCGAGCCGGAGGCGAGGCGCGCCCGTTCGGTGATGTCCTGCGGCGTGCGGATGCCCGCCACCACGTCCTCGCCTTGGGCGTTGATCAAAAACTCGCCGTACAGCTCCTTTTCGCCGGTGGAGGGGTTGCGCGTGAAGGCGACGCCGGTGGCTGAGGTCTCGCCCCTGTTGCCGAACACCATCGCCTGCACGTTGACGGCCGTGCCCCAGCTCGCCGGAATGCCGTGCAGTTCGCGGTACTTCTTGGCCCGCGCGTTCATCCACGAGCCGAACACCGCGCCGATGGCGCCCCACAGTTGCTCGTGCGAATCCTGTGGGAACGGCTGTCCCAACTCCTTTTCGACGATGCTTTTGTAGCGGCCGATCAGGGTCTTCCAATCGCTCGCGGACAGGTCCGTATCGAGCGCATAGCCCTTGCGCTCCTTATAGCCGTCCAGCGCCTCCTCGAAATTGTGGTGCTCCACGCCGAGCACGACGCTGGCGTACATCGTGATGAAGCGGCGGTAGCTGTCGTAGGCGAAGCGGGCGTCGCCGGCGGCCCTGGCCACGGCCTCGACGGTCACGTCGTTCAAGCCCAGATTCAGCACCGTATCCATCATGCCCGGCATGGAGGCGCGCGCGCCGGAGCGCACCGAGACGAGCAGCGGGTTGTCCGGGTCGCCGAAGGTTTTGCCCGCGATCCGGCCGATCGTGGCGAGCGCCGCTTCGACCTGGGCCTTCAGGTCCTCCGGGTAGGCGCGGGCGTGATCGTAGTAGTAGGTGCAGACCTCGGTGGTGATGGTGAAGCCGGGCGGCACGGGCAGGCCGAGATTCGACATTTCGGCCAGGTTGGCGCCCTTGCCGCCGAGGAGGTCGCGCATGCCCGCCTCGCCCTCGGCCCTGCCGTCGCCGAAGGCGTAAACCCACTTCGTCATGTTCCATCCGCACCTTTGCAAGGGATGGGCCACGCCCATCGGAAAGGGCCGCAGCTTTGGCCCAAAGCGAGCCGGAACGCAAACCGGAGGGAGCGCGCCCGCCTTGGCTGGCGCGAACCCGGCTGCGAGCGAATGAACCGACCTGGAACGACTCGGTTCAGCGGCCGGCGGATCGTTCGGCCACCGCGCCGGGGACGGCCCATCCCGGCAGGGCGTCGAGCACAGGCGGCGGCGCCTTTTTCAGCCGCAGCATGGGGCGCTCGACGAAGAACCAGGACAGCGCCGCGATGGCGGCCGGAGCGACGAGGACCACGAGCCACAGCCACGCCGCTTCGACAAGGCCAGCCCCGCGCAGCGTGAAGACGACCAGCATATGGTAGAGGTAAATCCCGTAGGACAGATCGATCCCGCGTAAGGGGCGCGAGAGTTGGGGCAGCGTGTAGGCGAACGAGATGACAAGGCACCCCAGCACGAACATTCGCGGGATCGCCAGCGGCCCGAGCGCCAAGAGATCGATCACAATGTTTCCGAACAGCTTCAGATCGGCATAGCAGAGCGCCGCATAAAGCGCGGCCCAATAGCCGGCCTTGCCGACGAAAACGGCGCGGACGCGCTCCCATTCGTAGGTGATCGCGGCGCCGATCAGGAACACCCAAAAATACGGCGCCGGGCTGTACGTCAGGGCCGCGGTCTTCAAAGCCTGTAGATCGGTCGCCCGCCACGTCATCATCGTGCGGGCGCCATAGAGCGAGAGCGCCGCCCCAACCGCGATCAGAACCAGCGTCAGCCCCCGCCTGCGGAAGGCAAGGAAAACAACCGGGGTCAAGGCGTAGAACCCCAGTTCGACGGTGATCGTCCACAGGACCGAGGACGGGAACTGGTCATAGAAGCCGGTCCAGACGAAATGAGCCCTGCCGACGAGCAGGCCCGGGAGCTCCGACCCGCCGACGAACGTGCCGACGAGCCAGCGCCAGAACCGTGGTTCGCCGAGGTTCCACAGCGGGAGGGCTCCCGTCGCGGCGAGAAGAAGCAGAATGAGGGTCAGATTGACCCACAGCCCAGGGTAGATGCGCAGCGCCCGGCGCCAGCCGAAGGCCGCCACGTTCGCCTGGCAGTCGAGGAACGAGCGCGCGACCAGAAATCCGCTGACGACGAAAAAAATCGGGACGCCCGGGAAACAGGAGACGATCGAGGAATAGGGATAGGGAAGGTTCGGCAGCGCGAGCCATCCGGCCGCGTGGTTGAACAGCACCTGAAGCGCGGCGAGAAGCCGGATCAGATCGAAGTTGTTCCGTGGATGGGTCAGCATCGAGGGGCTTGATACCTGAGCCGGCAGAGATGCGCGACCCGCCGCCCTGCGCCGATGCGCCGCAGCCAAGCTCTCCGGAACGGCGTCACGGCTCGATCGAGAGGTGTTCAGCGCGGACTTGCTTCGCTGGCGGCCGCAACGCTGGCGACCTGCTCCGCGTCCCGGAAGCGCTCGACCCGCGCTTGCATCATCTCCTCGAACTTGCGGTGGACTTCCGCGACGGAGAGGCTTTTGGCGCGCCGCCGCCGCGAGGCAAAGAAAATCGGCCGATTGGCGCGGGCCGGCCTCGGCAAAAGTTTCGCCGCAACCGCGTTCGGCTCATCGCCGACCTTGGCGAGGAACCGCTCGGCATCGACGGGTCCCAGGAAGTGGGCGAGGTAGACCTCGCCGGAACTCAGGCTTCGTCCCACGCGCCGGGCGATCCGCTCGCTGTCGCGCTTCAGCATCTCCGCGGCCATGATGGCCGCCAGCCGGGGATCGCGCCGGAGTTCTGAGAATCCTGGCCCGCATGGCCCCGTCCGCGACGGACAGATCGCCATCCGAGTCGACCGTGATGGCGGCCGCCTCGGCCGCCAGGCCGTGCTTCGCGCCGAAGGCGCGAACGACCATCAGCCAAGTCGAGTCGATAAACTGGAACAGCCCTTCCGCGGATGACGTGCGCGCCTTCGCGGTCGGCGAGAAGCTCGATTCCTTCTCGGCGATGGCCATCAGCAGGGCGGGGTCCGAGTCGACCGTGCGGGCTGCGCTCAGGAGCGTGTCGATGAGCCAGCGTTTGACCTGCCGCGAACCGAATCGGAGGATCTCGTTGGGGTCGCGCGGCTCCTCGGGCGACGCCAGAGGATTGTCGGCCGGCGGCTCGCTCTCCCAGACCGGCAGGGCAGGATCGAACCGGAGGGATGCTGCAAACCTGGGATCGCTCTCCTCATCCCGCCGGATGACTCTTTGCACGATGGTCGGCGCAGCGACGGAGAGCTTGAAGGCTTTGGCGGGGTCGGAGTGGCGACCCAGCGCCGCGATCACGCTGCTCAGGCCGAGCGCAAGGATCAGGGACACGAAAAAGGGCCGCCCCATCGCGATGGGCGCCGCCGCGGAAAACGTAAGCGCCGCTTCGCCTCCAAGCGGACGGACGACCCTGTCGGTGACGCCGTACGGCGCCATCGCTTGGTCTCTCATTCAGAAGATCCCCCGCACCGGCCTTAAAGCCGGCTTAACCATGTTGTGCAACGCATTGGTAACCGGCCAACTAGGGCAGGAATGGGGCGGCGCTCCGGACTATGAACACCTGTCTCGATGGCCCCGGCCTCCTTTCCTGAAGCAGATTCAGTCGATCAGGACGCCGTTTCGCCTTTCGCACTTGCGATGCAATCAACGAAAAGCGCGTTTTCCACGCTTGGCGAAACCTTCTGGCCGCGCGGTTCGGCCCGGGTGAGCTATGGTGTTGCTGAACGATCCTGGAGGGACAGGAATGGCGCAAGATTTGTCTGACCGCGTCTTCGTCGTGACAGGAGCGTCCGGCAATCTCGGACGCGCCGTCGCAGCCGCGCTGGCGAAAGCCGGCGCGATCCGGATTCTGCTCGATCGCTCGTCGGTTGCGGATCGCTCGGCCGGATCGGACCGCACCCTGGCCGTGGGCGGCCTCGACCTGACGAACCTCGACGCGATCGCGGCCGTGCTGGATCAAGCGATCGCACGGTTCGGCCGGCTCGATGGCCTCGTCGCGACGGCCGGGGCTTACACCGGGGGCGCGCCTGTTCACGCCCAGAGCTGGGCCGACTGGAACGGCATGCTCGCCGCCAATCTCCAGACGGCCGTCGCGGCTTGTCAGGCGGCCATTCCCCGCCTTCTCGACCGCGGCGGGCGGATCGTCACGGTGGGCGCGCGGGGCGGCGTCGCCGGGGGCGCCGGAACGGCGGCTTACGCGGCCTCGAAGGCGGGCGTGATGCGTCTGACCGAGAGCCTCTCGGAGGAGTTGAAGGACAAGGGCGTCACCGTGAACTGCGTCATGCCGAGCATCATCGATACGCCCCAGAACCGAGCCGCCATGCCGACGGCCGACGCCTCGCGATGGGTTCCGCCGGAGGACATCGCGGCTGTCATTCTGTTTCTGCTTTCGGGCGCGGCGCGCTCCGTCACCGGCGCCCTGATTCCGATTTACGGGCGGGCCTGAGCGTTCTCGCGGAGCGCCTGCAACAGGTTCTGCCGCAAGTCGCGCTGCGCGAACGGCTTCTGCATGACGGGCCGGTCGCGGTAGAGGTCCTTGATTCCGGCGCTGCCGTAGCCGGTGGAGAAGATGAACGGAACCTTCCGCTCGACCAGCGCCGCCGCGACAGGGTAGATCGGCTCCCCGGCGACGTTGACGTCGAGAATGGCCACGTCGAGGGCTTCGCCCTGCGCCAGCTCGAGCGCGGTCCCGAGCCGCGCCGCCGGGCCGACGACATCGCAGCCAAGATCCAACAGCATGTCCTCCAGGAGCAGCGAAATCGCCGCCTCATCCTCGACCACGAGAACCCGGAGCCCGTTCATGTCGCCGCGCGGCGTGTCGTGCATTACGGTCGTACTCCCGTCACGGCGTCCTGAGGCAGATCGGCGCGAGGCGCCCCAGGCGGGGGAGCCATACTGGCCGCACCGCCGCGGCGCGTCGGAGAGCCCCAAGTCATCGCATCGAAGGCAGCGCACCGGACACACCGCGTTCCGGCGGCCTCTCGATGGCCTCTCCCCACATCCGCGTCAAGCCCTGCGGGGAAGGGCCTGGCTGCGCGTCACGCACGAGATGGCTGGTCTCGGCGATCGGGCCTTGCGATCGGCCCATCGTTCGCGACATATGGGCCGCCCCGGAGCGTGCCGCCCCATGTCCTTCGCCTCGCGCCTCGTCGAACTTGTGACCGGGATCTCCCGATCGTCGCCTGCGGACGACGCTCTGGAAGCCCTCGAAACGGATGAGCGGCTCGCCGCGGCCGCGCTCCTCGTGCATGTCGCGCGGGCCGATGGGGACCTCGCGGAAGCCGAGCGGGATCGGCTCCTCGGGTTGCTCCAGTCGCACTTCGGCCTGACGCCCGAGCAGTGCAAGCGTTTTTTCGAGCGCGCGGACGAGGCGGATCTGGCGACCGACGATGTCGCTTCGCTGGTCGAACTGATGGGGCATGACGTCGATCCGGCCGAGCGCCGGCGCCTGCTCGGCATGGCTTACGTGGTGGCGTCCGCCGATGGGCGGCTGCATGAGTTCGAGGACGACCTGATCTGGCGAATCGGGCGGCTGTTCGGCTTCGACGACGCCGAGATCACCCTTGTCCGCGGCGAGACGGTGCCGCCGGGCGTGGTATCGCCGTGAGTCGGCGGCGCGTCCCGAAGCATCCGGTGCTGATCGTGCTTCACCAGGAGCGCTCGACGCCCGGCCGCGTCGGCCGTCTCCTTCAGGAGCGGGGCCATGCGCTCGACGTTCGCCGGCCCTGCCTGGGCGAGCCTCTGCCCGACACCCTTCGCGGCCATGTCGGCGCGATCGTCTTCGGCGGCCCCATGAGCGCCAACGATGAGAACGGATTACATCCGTCGCGAGATCGACTGGATCGACGTGCCGCTGCGGGAAGACAAGCCGTTTCTGGGCCTGTGCCTTGGCGCGCAGTTGTTGGCCAAGCATCTGGGGTCGCGGGTCTATGCCCACCCGGAGGGCCGGGCCGAGATCGGCTACTATCCGCTCGTCCCGACCGGGGACGGGCTCGCGCTGGCTAAGCGCATCGGCGTCCCGTGGCCGGATTGCGTCTACCATTGGCACCGAGAGGGATTCGATTGTCCTTCCGGCGCGACGACCCTGGCGCGCGGCGACGATTTCCCCACCCAGGCGATCCATGTGGGCCGGGCGGCTTACGGCTTGCAGTTCCACCCCGAGGTGACCTACGCCATGACGTGCCGCTGGACGGTGCGCGCCCACGAACGCTTGGCTCTGCCCGGCGCGCAGCCCCGCCACGAGCACCTGGAGAAGCGTCTCGTCTACGATCCGCATGTATCGCGCTGGCTCGACGCGTTCCTCGACCATTGGCTGTGCGTCGCGCCCGCGAAACAAACGCGGCGCATCGCAGAACGCCGGCCCGGCCTCCCTGTCTAGGCGAAGCGGACCCGTGCGGCGCCGTGAGGCATCGCCGCAGATCAACTCGCGACGAAGAGAAGCGAATGGTCGGAGGCCTCCAGCATCGCCTCGGCGACGTTGCCGAAGGACAGGGTCTCGCCGGGCCGGCGGGCGACGCCCATGACGATCAAGCAGTAGCGGCCGATGCGCGCCTGGCGCAGGATGGCGTCCTCGGCCGCCATGTTCACGCGGAGCGCCGTCCGGATCGGGCACCCCGTACTGGTCGGCGAAGCCCACGATCTCCTTCAAGATCGCCTCGCCGGCCCGGCGCGGCCCGCCGTAACGTTTCCGAACCGCGGTCGCGCCCGGTGAGGAGCTCAGGACGTAGAGGGCCGTCACCGGGGCGCCGCTCGCCTGCGCGAGCGCGAGCGCCACTTCGGCGCCGCGCCGCGACACCTCGGTGCCCGTGACCGGGACCAGGATGTCGAGGCCCGGCTCGGAGCGGATCCTCCACCTGCAGCGCCGCGGGCGACCGCCACCGCGAGCGGCCCCTCGAAGCCTCGCGCGATGCGCGCGACCTCCGGGTGGAAGCCGCCCTCGGGCGCGACGACGGGCTCGACCCCGATCACGAGCAGGTCGTAGCCCTTGCGCGCTTCGCTCGCCACCGCCTCCTCGGTCGGCGCCGTCTGGACCCGCGCCATCGACCTCGACCGCCGCCGGGGCGGCTTTGCGCCGGAGTCGGCCTCCCTGATGGTGTCCTGCGGCGGCCTTGACGCGTCGCCATCGCGCTCTGGCGTTCCGAGGGCCGCGGCGGGCCGCCGGTGCCGAGATGGAGGACGGTGACCGGCATGCCGCGCGGGCCGGCCAGCAAGCCCGCGAGCCGCGAGGCGAAGGCTCCCTGCGCGCTCTTGTCCACGGCGAGAAGAAGGCGCTCCAGGTTGGTCACGAAGCCCCTGGCCTCGAAGGCCTCGCGCTCCAGACGCGCACGCTCCTCCTCCCGGAGCGGCAGGCGGCCGCAGCGCCCAGCGCAGCATCGGCGGCATCGCCATGGTGGTCACCACCGCCATGGCGACGATCATGGTGAAGAGGTTCTGGCTCAGCGCGCCCATCGACAGGCCGATGGTGGCCACGATGACCTCGGTCGAGCCGCGAGCGTTCATGCCGCAGGCGAGCGCGAGCGACTCGGCGCGCGAGAGGCCGCCGAGCCAGCCGCCCGCGAAGGCGCCGGCGAACTTGCCGATGCTGGCGATCAGGATCAGCCCGAGCGTCAGAAGCAGGAGGTCCGGGTTCTTCAGGATGGAGAGATCGGCGCTCAGGCCGGCGAGGCCGAAGAACACCGGCATGAACAGGGCGACGATCAGGCCGCGCAGCTGCTCGTCGATGTGCCGGGTGAGGATCGGCGACTGGCCGACCAGGATGCCGGCGACGAAGGCGCCCGAGCACGGTATGCACGCCGATCGCGTGGGTGATCAGCGCCATCACGCCCATGACGACCAGGATCGTCGTGATCACCGGCGCGTCGCTGACGAAATTGTCGTTGGTCCAGCGGATCAGCGTGAACACGAGCCGGCGGCCGAGCGTGAAGCTCACGAGCAGGAACAGCGCCGTGCCGAGCACGCTCTGCGCCGAGCGACATCCAGATCGACGCTGCCGTGCAGCGCCAGGCCGAAGGTGATGGCGATGATGATCCAGCCGATGGTGTCGTCGATGATCGCCGAGGCGACGATCACCTGCCCGACGTTGCGGCGCATGAAGTTCATCTCGCGCACCACCATGGCGACGATCTTGACCGAGGAGATCGACAGCGCCGTGCCGAGGAACAGCGACGTGATCAGGCGCAGCTCAGGCCGCGGCAGCATCGCCTCGCGGCAGGAACTCGCCCAGCGCGAAGCCGCAGACGAACGGAATGGCGATGCCCGTCGACCGAGACGCTGAAGGCCGCGCGGCGCGCCTTGCGGACCAGGCTCAGGTCGGTCTCCATGCCGGTGAGCAGCAGCAGCATGAGGATGCCGAGCTGCGAGACGGCGTCGATCATGCTCTTCTGCTCGCGGCTCGGCGGGAAAAGCGCGTGCTGCGCCTCCGGCCAGAGCGCGCCCAGCACCGACGGGCCCGAGCAGCAGCCCGGCGAGCAGCTGGCCCATGACCGCGGGCTGGCCGATCCGCTGCATGGCCTCGCCCATCAGCCGCCCGACCAGCAGCAGGGCGATGATCTGGGTGAGGAAGACGACCTCCGAGGGGCCCGATCCGCGCGAGACCTCTGCAGCGAGAGCGCCAGGAGCGAAGAGGACGGCCAGGCCGAGGAAGGCTGCAGACCCCGAGCCCCAAGCGGACGCGAAGCCGACCGGCGCGGCCGGCCAGACGAAGCCGCTGTGGAACGACCCGCGCCGCTAAGGGCCGCCATCGCCGCATGCTCAAGTTCCCAAGGCTTATAGGAAGCCCTATCGGGCATAACGCGCGAAATCCAGTTTAGGCTTCGGAGGGGTCGAGAACCTCAGCCGCCAAGGCGGCATCGAGCGCCTTCGCAAGCGTCACTCGGCCGCCGCGGCGCCCAGCCCTGCGGCGATCTGCGCGACGAACGGCTTGAGGTGAAACCGGCTGTCCAGCGCGATGCTGACGCGCCACCCAGCCTGTTCGGCGGCGCTCGCCGTCACGGGGCCGATCGCCCCGGCCGACGTGCGCTCCATGGCCTCGTCGAGTCGGACCTCCATATTCAGCTTGCGCGCGACCTCCTGGAAGCGGCGGACCTGAGGCGAGCTGGTGAAGGCGACCAGGTCCACCGCGCCGGCCGCCATGGCGCGGATGACCTCGGCCACGCGCTCGTCTTCGGCGTTGGACGCATAGCGGTAGCAGAGGATGGGATCGGGCCCGGCGCCTGCTTGGGCGAGAAACTGGAGGAACCCGTCCGGAAAACCGGGGTAGAGTTGGACGCCGACCTGCCGGCCCTTCATGTCGAGCGCCGCCAACGCCGCCATGACCCCCTCGGAGGTCGGAGAGTCGGTCTTGACGTCGGGCGCCAGACCGATGCTGCGCAAGGCGTGCGTCGGCTTGGGTCCGCGCACGGTTTTGCGGGCGCGGCGCATGCCCTCGATCGCCTGGCCTTCCAGGCCGGCCCGGCGGGCGAAGCCGAGGAGCCGCGTGACGCCCTCTCCCGTGAAGAAGACGAGATCGTCGTGACGGCCCGAAATCAGCCGCCTCAACCACGCTTCGACCGGCCCCGCCTCGGGAACGTCCTCGATCGCCACCAGGGGACAGCGGACCGTGGTCGCGCCATGGTTCTCGAGCATGCCTGCGAACAGGTCGAGCGCCCGCCCCTCGGGGACGACGATTGTCCGGCCGCGCAGAGACATCCGGCGGATCAAGCCGCTTGGCTGCTGGGGATCGTCAAATCGGCGAGGAGCCGGAGGTAGAGCTCGCGGTCGCGCTGACGCCGCTGCTTCAACTCCTCAGCCATATGCAGCCGTCGATGCTCGGGAAGCGGCGCTCGCCGCAACTGGTCGAGATCGCGTTCATGGCTGAAATCAATATCGGCCAGGGCGGCGAGAGCCATCTGGAGCGAAGGCGTCAGCTCCTCGGCATAGATGCGTGGCGGCAAAGCTTCGGCCATTCTCGACGTCTGATGTCTTGACATGATCCGCCTCCCTGTTCCCCTCAGCCCTGCACGCCGCCGGCACGCGAAAGCTTCCGTCCCTCACGCAAGCGATCGCCGCAGGCTGCGGACGCTCGACAGCCTCATCCTCATCGTGCATCAGCAAGTCTTGGGCCACACCCCAGAACCCCCCCGGAAAACCGGGCGGCCTCAGTCCTGAGAATCAGCGCCACGCCGACTCAAGAAGGTCGGCCGCATCTGGCTTTTTAATGACGCTTGGCCCGGGCCCGACGCATGCCGTCGTGAGAGAAGGCGGCGCCCCGGCGTGGAAGGAGCGATCGGGGCGGTTCCGCTCGCCGGCTCAAAGGCCCTCGACCGGCCTGTCGCGGCTCAGAGGTCGACGCCGTCCTTTTCCTTCGGGGGCGGCGGCCGGCTTGTCGCCGACGTTGATCTTGATGGAGATCGATTGGGTCGGGCCCTCCGCGGTTTTCACCTCGAAGGCGACCTCGTCCGAGCCGGTGTATTTGGGATTGGATTGATAGAACACGGCCTGCACCGGCGTTTCGACGTTGGGACAACGATAGTCCGCCGGCGTCTTCAGCTTTCCGTTCTTGACCACCAGCGAACCGTTTTTCGGCGGGGTCACGACGCGGATCGAGGCCGGGGCTCCGACCGTGCAATCCTTCTTGAGGTTCGTCACCACGCGAACCCTGACGGACTTTCCGGACGCCGCATTGACGCTCCGGTACACGCTCGTTTGGGCCAGGGCGGCCCCCCCGAGAGCGAAGAGGCACAGCGCGGCCGTCGCACCGGCCAGGCCAGGGTTGCTCGTCATTCCGATCACTCCATGAAAGCGCGCCGGCCTCAAGACGACGCCGCGCGCGAGGACCATAAGGGACCAACGCGATCCATGCATCAGGATTTGAGCAAGCCCATGGCCTTGAGCGCCTTCCGCACGATCGTGCCCATGCCGGAGCTCGGGACCGTGTCTTCTCCCGTCGGGGGTTCGGCCGTCTTATGGCCGACCACGGCCTCGCCCGTCAGTCCCCAGAACCGCGCGATGTGGTAGCTCGACGAAATCCCCACGTCGAGCAGAAAGGGACCCGGCGTTCCAAGCGCGTCGCCGCGGGTGGTCAACGGCGTGCCGTGGGCCATGCTCGTGATCGTGTAGGCCTCGATCACCGTCTCGCCCGTCGGCCCGCGCCAGACCTGCCGCGGATAGCCGTCCACCGTTTCGACCGCATCCGGCTCGGCGCCGAGCCCGTGAACGTTCGTCCACTGCTTGACGATCTCCTGCGCATTGAGCGGCGCCACGGTCATGTCGGCCGTGCCGTGCCAGACCGAGAGCTTCGGCCACGGGCCGCGGCGGCCCGGCCGCACACGGTCGCCCCAGTCCTCGGGCGAGCGGGCGCAGCCCTGGAACATGCATGCGAGCGCTTCGCGGGCATTGCCGGCGCAGCCGTAGGGCAAGCCCGCGATCACGGCTCCGCCGGCGAACACGTCGGGATAGGCGGCCAGCATGACCATCGTCATCGCTCCCCCCGCGGACAGTCCCGTCACGTAAGCTTGTCCCCGGCCGAGGCGGTGCCGCTCGACCATGTGCTCGACCATCTGGCGGATCGAGAGGGCTTCGCCGCGGTCGCGGCCGACGTCCTCCGGCTGAAACCAGTTGAAGCAGGTTCGCAGGTTGTTGGCGCGCTTCTGCTGCGCGAAGACGAGAGCGAAGCCATAGCGTTCGGCGAGGGTCGACCAGCCCGCGCCCTCGTCGTATCCCGCGGCTGTCTGCGTGCAGCCGTGCAGGACGAGGACGAGCGGGCGCGAGGGCGCGAGCCGGTCCGGGACGAACGCGAACATTCTCAAATTGCCGGGATTGGTCCCGAACCGGATGACCTCCGTCAGGACGCGGGGCGGCTCCCGCGCGGCGGGGGTCGACCGCATCGCCTCGTCCGACAGCCGTTTCAGACCCGCAAACGCTCGCCCCAGGACTCGCATGGCGCTCCCCGTCAATTCCATCGGTGAACTGCGCTCGGTCCGCCCGCCGGAGCAGATTGTCCGAAAACGCCTCTTCCGGGAATGTCATTCCGGCGTTCCGGCTCTATCCTGTATCCTGTGATCCGAAATGCCGATCCCCCGCCTTCCGTTCGAGCTTGACCGATGAACGCCGTTTTCGCGCTCGATCCCCGCCTGGCCGCGGACGCCCTGCCCATCGGCGAGTTGCCGTTGTCCTCCGTCCTGCTCATGAACGACGCCCGCTTCCCCTGGTTCGTGCTCGTCCCGCGCCTCCCGGACGCGCGGGAGATCACGGACCTTGCCGACGCCGACGCGGCGGCGCTAATGGGCGAACTGCGCATCGCGACGCGGGTCATGCTCGATCTCGCGCGGCCCGACAAGGTGAACCTCGGCGCGCTCGGCAATCATGTGCCCCAACTCCACGTTCATGTCGTCGGGCGCTTCCGCTCCGATCCCGCCTGGCCAGGCCCGGTCTGGGGCTGCGGGACCGCAACGCCTTACCCGCCCCACGCCGCCGCCGCTCTGATCGAGCGCGCGGCCGCCCTGTTCGCCGCCGCCTGACACGATCGAGGACGGACGCCGATGACCGATGCCCTGACCGGCCGCCTCGGATTCGTCCGCAG
This sequence comes from uncultured Alphaproteobacteria bacterium, assembly GCA_963728675.1. Lineage (GTDB taxonomy): Bacteria > Pseudomonadota > Alphaproteobacteria > Rhizobiales > Beijerinckiaceae > JAJKJG01. The sequence goes on from CAVSLO010000032.1 coordinate 86,859, forward strand.
CGCGCTGCTGCGCCACTCCGCCGAGCGGGGCGACGGCGTCCTGGAGCGCCACGCCGGCGATTCGCAGGCCCGGACGATCCTGATCGCGGGCGAAACGCCGGTCCTCCGGATCGCCGGCGACAGCGCGACGAGCTTGCTGCCGCTCGCCGATCTCGCCCGCGCGCCGTCGTGGCGGGAGCAGGTTTTTTGGGCACGCACGAGGGTCGTCCGGTGCTGGCGACCCTGGCGGGGCCGGACGCCGCCAGAGCCTTCGGCGACGATGCGGGCTACAAGCTTCTCGATCTGCGCTCGATCGCCGTGCAGGGCGTGGTGCCGGCCGAGGAGCTTGGCATCCTGGCCACCGCCAAGGCGCTGCTCCATTGGCACGCGCACCACCGCTTCTGCGCCCAGTGCGGCGCGCCGACCAGCATGTCTTGCGCCGGTTTCCGGCGCGACTGCGGCGCGTGCGGCGCGCAGCATTTTCCGCGCACCGACCCGGTCGCGATCATGCTGGTGGCGCGGGGCGACCGTTGCCTGCTCGGCCGCCAGAGCCGGTTCCCGCCGGGCATGTACTCGTGCCTGGCCGGCTTCATCGAACCCGGCGAGACGATCGAGGACGCGGTGCGCCGCGAGACCTTTGAAGAAGCGGGCGTGCGGGTGGGAGCGGTCCGCTACCTCGCCTCGCAGCCCTGGCCGTTTCCGGCCTCGCTGATGATCGGCTGCATCGCCGAGGGCCTGGACGACGGGCTGATCCTCGACCGCGCGGAGTTGGAGGACGGCCGCTGGTTTTCGCGCGGCGAAGCGCGGCTCATGCTGGAGCGCCGCCACCCCGATGGTCTGTTCGCGCCCCTGCCGTTCGCGATCGCGAACGTTCTGATCCGGACGTTCGCGGAGGATTGACGGCATCGGCTCCGCCGGTTCCGAGATCCAGCGGAGCCGTGCGGCCGCGGGCCTATGAGCGACGGGATCCCGTCGTGTCCGTGGTCGAGCCGAACGTCTCCTGCGCGATCCGGTTGGCGTCGCTTGAGTTCATGCCCGTGATCGACTCGCCCATGGGCGGCGTCGTCACGCCTTGAGACGCCGCGTTCCGAGAGGCGGAGCTTGCCGTTTCGCCCCCGCCCGTGACGGTCCCAGAGGCGCCTGTTGCGCCGCCCAGGGCGCTGGCCATGCCGCCCGACAGGCCCTGGGGCAGAACCCGCAGGTTGTTCTGCACATGAGTGACGCCGCCGGCACTCTCGGCGATATCCTCGGCGCGCCGCCTCGCCTCGCGGCTCTCTACGGTGCCCGAGAGCGTCACTTCGCGGCCGGAGACGCTCACCTCGATGTCGGACGCGTCGACATAGGGATCGTCGGTCAGACGATCGCTCACGTCTTCGCGGATGCGCTCGTCCGAGCGGGCGTAGCCTTTCGGTCCTCGGCCGCGATGGTGCTGCGCCCCCGGATCGCCCTGCCGGGCATCCTGGCCACGACGGCGCGCGGCGTCGTCCGAACCGAACCAGGAGGCGACTTCGTCGCCCATGCGCTCGAAAAAGCCGCGTTCGCCACGGTAGCCCGGACCGCTCCGATCCTGGCCGCCATAGCCTTCACGGCCGTAACTCTCACGGCCGGCGCCGCCGCGGTCGGCGTAGCGGCGCCACTCGTCGCCGCGCCGGGTGTCGAGATAGCCGCGTTGGTCGCCGCCGCGGGCGTAGTCGGACGAACTCCGGCCATAGGTCCGGTCGCGATCTTCGCCGCGCCCTCGGCCATAGTTCTGGTCGGCGCCGTAGAAGCCGCTGTAGTAGTCGCCGCCGAACCCGCCGCTCTCCCGGTCCCCGCCGGAGCCGAAGCCGCGGTCCTCGCCCCCGTAGCGATCACGGTCGTCGTCGCGGCTATAGCCGCCGCCCCCGCGATAGCCGCCGCCGTATCCGTAACCTTCCGTGCCGCCGCGAGGTCTGCCGCTCTCTCCCGGGAACCGGCCTTGATCGGGACGTCCGCCGAAGTCCTCATGGCGCCCTCTGTCGGCGTAGCGGTCCTCGGCGCCGCCCCGAGAGCCGCCTTCTCCGGTGAAGCGGCCCTGGTCGGGACGCCCGCCCCAATCCTCGTAACGGCCCTCCGCCCGTCCTTGCTGATCATCGCGAGATCGATAGCGGCCGCGCTCCTGGTCGTTCCTCCAACGATCGTTGTCCGCCATGGGACGCCTCCCTGAGAATCTGCTGTTGGTGATGGCACTCGGACAACCAGCCCATGCAAGCTCGGGTTCCGTCTCCTTGAGCGTCCTGTGGTAGGTCGCGTCGGAAAGGCTGGCGCGGGCGGTGCGCGATCCCACGCCCGAGAACGTGGAGGATGCGCGCCAGGCGTTCCAGCAGCTCGTTTGCGAGCTGTCCTAAGCGTCCGCAGGCCCGGCGCGCCCAGCCGCGCCGTTCCCGGCGGCTACTCCGCCGGCTCCCTGACTTGGTCGCGGAACGGGTGCGCGGGGAACACGCCGAGGATGTGCAGTTCGCGCGAGAAGAACTGGAGCTCCTCCAGCGCGCGCCGGAGCGGCGCGTCCTCCGGATGACCGTCGACTTCGGCGTAAAACTGGGTGGCGGAGAACTGGCCCTCGACCATATAGCTCTCCAGCTTCGTCATGTTGACCCCGTTGGTCGCGAAGCCGCCGAGCGCCTTGTAGAGGGCCGCGGGCAGGTTGCGGACCCGGAACACGAAACTTGTCACCGTGGCTCCATAGCCGGCCAGCGTCCAGCGCGGCGTTTTCGCCAGGATGACGAACCGCGTCGTATTATGCGCCTCGTCCTCCACGTCCTCCGCCAGGACCTTGAGGCCGTAGACCTGGGCGGCGAGCCGCGGCGCGAGCGAGGCCCGCGCGGGATCGCCGGCCTCCGCGACCTCGCGGGCGGAGCCCGCGGTGTCGCCGGCCACCACCGCCTTGAGCCCAAGCTTGCGGATGATCTTTCGGCATTGGCCGAGCGCATGAACGTGGCTGTGCACGCTGCGGATGGTGCCGAGGTTGGCGTCCGCCACGCTCATCAACTGGAAGTGGATGGGCAAGAAATGCTCGCCGACGATGTGGAGGCCCGAGGTCGGCAGGAGATGGTGGATGTCGGCGACGCGGCCCGCGATCGAATTCTCGATCGGGATCATGGCGAGCCCCGCCTGACCGTCCGCGACCGCCGCGAATGCGTCCTCGAAGGTGGGACACGGCAGGGGCTCCCAATCCGGGTGGGCTTCCTGGGCCGCGATATGGGAGTTCGCGCCCGGCTCGCCCTGGAACGAGATTTTCTTCGGGAGGGTCATGGGGTTCTCCGGGCGATGACGGCGCGGGCGCGGTCCAGGGACTCGGGCGTATCGACGCCGAGGGGAACGTGATCGAGCCGGACGGCGTCGATCCGCATCCCGGCCTCGAGCGCGCGCAGTTGCTCCAGCTTCTCCCGCGTCTCCAGGGGCGAGGGCGGCAGCTTGACAAAACGCTGCAAGGCGCGGCGGCGATAGGCGTAGAGGCCGAGGTGGTGGTGGAGCGGCCCCTCGCCGTAAGGCGCTGCGGCGCGGGTGAAATAGAGGGCGCGCAGGCATCCGGGCGCGACCGCGCTGCCGACGAGCTTCGCCACGTTCGGGTCGGCGCGCTCCCCCTCGTCCGTGATCTCGGCCGCCAGCGTCGCGATGTCGTCGGCTGGATCGCCCAGGAGCGCCATGGATGCCGCGATGGCGCGCGGGTCGATGGTCGGGAAATCGCCTTGCCCGTTGACGATCACCTCGCGGCGGCTTTCGGGATCGAGTCGCTCCGCCGCTTCGGAGATGCGGTCCGAGCCGGAGGCGTGGTCGGCGCGGGTCATCACCGCCGCCCCCCGACCCGCGTCACGGCCTCGGCGATCTCATATGAGTCCGTCGCCGCCGCGACCGGGCCGACGCCGGCCTCGCAGGCGCGCCGCCAGACGTGCACGATCATCGGTTCGCCCGCGATGTCGGCGAGCGGCTTGCCGGGCAACCGCTGCGCGCCCATGCGCGCGGGAATGAGGACGATCGGATCGGGCATGCAGGCCAATGGGCGAAGGAGCCAGCGTCCTTAGCAAGGCGGCGCGCCCGTGTCATCGCGCGGTTTTTCCTTGGCGCAGCGGCGGCTCCGGAGGGTCATGGATCGCGTTCGCCCTTGACCGCGAACCCGCCCCGTCCCCATTGTCAGAATTGGTTCGGTGCGGCTAATCAGTCCTGTCGCGCGGCCCGGTCTTTCGCGCCCTGAATCGTCCCCCCGCGGGCCTTGCCCGTTCGAGCGTCACGGAGCGTCTGCATGGATTCGTTCGAGCTCAATAAAATCATGGGCGCCGTGCTGGGCGCGCTCCTGTTCGCGGTCGGCCTGAACATCTTTTCAGGCATCCTCTTCACGCCGAAGAAGCCCGCCGTTCCAGGGTACGACCTTCCCGTCCCGCAGGAGGAGACTGCCGGCGGCGGCGGGCAGGCCCAGGCGCAGGACCAGCCCCTGCCCGTGCTGCTGGCGAGCGCGGACGCCAACAAGGGCCAGAACGCGGCCAAGAAATGCGCCGCGTGCCATACCTTCGACAAGGGCGGCCCGAACAAGGTCGGGCCGAACCTTTACGGCGTCGTCGGACGTCCCGTCGCCTCCCACGCGGGCTTCAACTACTCGGCCGCGCTCAAGGCCAAGGGCGGCGAGTGGACCTACGAAGAGATCGGCAAGTTCATCAAGAACCCGAAGGCGGACGTGCCCGGGACGATCATGGCCTTCGCGGGCGTGCCCTCGGGGCAGGAGCGGGCCGATATCCTCACCTACCTGCGCACGCTCTCCGACAACCCCGTGCCGTTGCCGACGCAATGAGCGGCCGTCGCGACACCGTAGTCCTCTTGACCGTTGCGAGGCCGAAGCCGACCACAATGTTTGCGACGCAGTGAGGGCATCGCGACACCATGTCCCTCGGAGCCGGGCCGTTCGCCCGGCCTTTTGCATTGGCCTTGTCCGCAAAGCCGACATAATCGGCCCCGCTTTTGAGGCGCGTGCCGACCTCGGCAAGCGCCTGGAGATTGTCGTTGATCCGCAGCCGCCTGTTGCCCGCCGTCCTCGCGGCCGTCCTTCTCGCCGGGCCGGCGTTGGCCCAGGAATCCGCTTGGCGTCACGGCTTGTCCCTGCTCGGAGAGCCGAAGTATCCCCCCGATTTCTTGGCCTTTGCCTACGTCAATCCGGACGCGCCGAAGGGCGGCTCCCTGCGTCTCGGCGTCCAGGGCCGCTTCGACAACTTCAATCTGTTCGTCGAGGGCGTGAAGGGCGACCTCGAGGATGGGATCAACCTCGTCCATGACACCCTGATGACGAGCGCGCTCGACGAGATCGGCACCGAATACGGACTGCTCGCCGAGGCGGTGCGCCACCCGCCGGACTTCTCCTCCGTGACGTACCGGCTGCGGGCGGACGCGCGCTGGCACGACGGCCAGCCGGTGACGGCGGCCGACGTGATTTTCTCCTTCGAGACCCTCAAGGCGAACCGGCCCTTCTACGCCTTCTACTACCGCAACGTGGAGCGGGCCGAACAGACGGGCGAGCGCGAGATCACCTTCGCCTTCTCGGAGAAGGGCAACCGCGAACTGCCGCAGATCGTCGGGCAAATCCCCGTCCTGCCGAAGCACTGGTGGGAGGGAACCGCACCTGACGGGCGCAAGCGCGACGTCACCCAGACGACGCTCGAACCGCCGCTCGGCTCGGGTCCGTACCGGCTCAAAAGCTTCGATGCGGGCCGCGTCGCCGCTTACGAGCGCGTGCCCGACTACTGGGGCAAGGATCTGCCCGTGAACCGGGGCCGGCACAACTTCGACGCCGTCAGCTTCGAGTATTTTCGCGACTCGACCGTGCTGCTCGAAGCCTTCAAGGGCGATCGCTACGACTGGCGCACCGAGAACAGCGCCCGCAACTGGGCGACGGCTTACGACTTCCCCGCTGTGAAGGAAGGCCGGGTCGTGCGGGAGGAGTTTCCCCAGCGCGCCTCCGGCGTCATGCAGGCGTTCGTATTCAACCTGCGCCGGGGAAAATTCCAGGACGAGCGCTTGCGCCGCGCCTTCAACCTCGCCTTCAACTTTGAGGACATCAACCGCACCATCTTCTTCGGGCAGTACGAGCGCATCAACTCGTATTTTTTCGGCACCGAGTTGGCCTCCTCAGGAACGCCGGAAGGCCAGGAGCGCGCCATTCTTGAAGGCATGAAGGACAAGGCGCCGGCATCGGTTTTCACGACGCCTTATGCGAACCCGGTCAACGGCTCCGACGAGGCGGTGCGCGCGAACCTGCGCGAGGCGCTGCGCCTTTTGCAAGAGGCCGGCTTCGACTTGAAGGGCCGGCAGCTCGTCAACAAGGCGACGGGCGAGCCACTCGCCGTGGAGATCCTGGGCTTCGACCCGAGCCTGGAGCGCTACGTGCTGCCCTACAAGCAGGCGCTGGAGCGCATCGGCATCGGCGTTTCGTTGCGCCTCGTCGATCCCGCGCAGTACCAGAACCGCTTGCGCAGCTTCGACTTCGACATCACCACGACGGTGTGGCCGGAGTCGCTGTCGCCCGGCAACGAGCAGCGCGACTTCTGGGGCTCGGCCGCCGCCGACCGGCCCGGCTCGCGCAACCTCGCCGGCATCAAGGATGCGGGCGTCGACGCGCTGATCGAGCGGGTGATCTTCGCCAAGGACCGGCCCGAACTGGTCGCCGCTACGCGGGCGCTCGACCGGGTGCTGCTGGTCCACAACTACGTCGTCCCGCAATGGACCTCGCGCATGACGCGCACCGCGCGCTGGAACCGCTTCGGGCGGCCCGAAAGGTTGCCGGAGTACGGCGGCTCGGGTTTTCCAGCCATCTGGTGGTGGGACGCCGCGCTCGCCGCCAAGACCGGAGCGCCGCGGTGATTGGTGAGCGCTCTAACTCCTCTCCTTGCGTGCAGAGAGAGGGACGCGTCGGCGAACTGGCCGACGCGGCAAGCTCGAAGGGCGAGGGTGAGGGGGCATATCCGGGTGCGCTCTATTCTAAGGCGCCCCCTCACCCGGACGGCTGCCGCCGTCTCGGCCTCTCCCCGCGCACGGGGAGAGGAAACGCGCTCACCCGCCGCGCCTTTCTCGTGAACGCCGCTGCGTTCGCCGGGGCATGCGCCCTTCGCCCTCGCCTGCTCCAGGCCGCCGAGGGCGAGACGGAGAGCCACGGCCTCTCGATCTTCGGCGACCTGAAATACGGCCCGGACTTTACCCATTTCGCCTACGTCAACCCGAGCGCGCCGAAGGGCGGCTCCCTCTCGCAGCAGATCGCCTCGACGACGGGCAACCAGAACTTCGACACTTTCAACACGCTCAACATCTTCGTTCTGAAGGGCGACGGCGCGGCCGGGATGCCGCTCACCTTCGACGGCCTGATGGCGCGCGCCCTCGACGAGCCGGACTCGCTGTACGGCCTCGTCGCCCAGAAGGTGCGCTGGAGCGCGGACGGGCTGACCTACCGCTTCCTGCTGCGGCCCGAGGCGCGCTTCCACGACGGATCGCGGTTGACCGCGCGCGACGCCGCCTTCTCGTTCATGCTGCTGAAGGAGAAAGGCCACCCACGCCTGTCGCAAGCGATCCGCTTCATGGCGGCGGCCGAGGCCGAGGGCGACGAGGTGGTGAAGATCACCTTCGCACGGGAGCGCAGCCGCGACCTGCCGCTCGTGGTGGCGGGCCTGCCGATCTTTTCGCAAGCCTTTTACGGCACGCGCAACTTCGAGGAGGCGACGCTCGAACCCCCACTCGGCTCCGGCCCTTACAAGGCGGGACGCTTCGAAGCCGGCCGCTTCATCGAGTTCGACCGCGTGCCGGACTATTGGGCCAAGGACCTGCCCGTGAACGTCGGGCAGAACAATTTCGACCGCATCCGGTACGAGTATTTCCGCGATCGGCAGGTCGCCTTCGAGGCGTTCAAGGCGGGCGCGTTCACCTTCCGCGAAGAGTTCACCTCGCGCACATGGGCGACCGGCTACGACTTTCCGGCCCTGAACGAGGGCCGCGTCAAGCGCGAGACCCTGCCGGACGAGACGCCCTCCGGCATGCAGGGCTGGTTCTTCAACCTGCGCCGCGACAAGTTCAAGGACCCGCGCGTGCGCGAAGCTATCGGCCTCGCCTTCGATTTCGCCTGGGTCAACCAGAACATCATGTTCGGCGCCTACGAGCGCACCGTCTCGTACTTCGAGAACTCGGACATGAAAGCCGAGGGGCGCCCCTCGGCCGAGGAGTTGGCCCTCCTGGAGCCGTTTCGCGGAAAAGTCCCGGACGACGTGTTCGGGGAGCCTTACGCGCCGCCGAAATCGGACGGCTCGGGCCAGGACCGCACGCTGCTGCGCCAGGCCAGCGAACTGCTGCGCGCCGCCGGCTGCAAACGCGAGGGCAACGTTCTCAAGCTGCCAAGCGGCGAGCCGCTGACGATCGAGTTTCTCGACTTCCAGACATCGCTCCAGCCGCACACGCAGCCGTTCATCAAGAATCTGGCGCTTCTCGGCATTCAAGCGACGCCGCGCGTCGTCGACGCCGCGCAGTACCAGCGCCGCACCGACGATTTCGATTTCGACATGACGACCCGGCGCTACGCCAACGCCCCGACGCCGGGCGAAGCCCTGCGGCAGGTGTTCGGGTCGCAGGCCGCCGCCACCAAAGGCTCGCCCAACATCGCCGGGATCGCCGATCCGGTCGTCGACGCGCTGCTTGAAACGATCGTGACCGCCGGAACTCGCCAGGAGCTCGTCGCCGCGGCCCGCGCGCTCGACCGCGTGCTGCGCGCCGGGCGCAACTGGGTGCCGATGTGGTACAAGCCCTCTCACTGGATCGCCTACTGGGACCTATACGGCCGCCCTGGCGCTCCGCCGAAATACGACCTCGGCGCGCCCGCGACCTGGTGGTATCGACGCCGCCAAGGCGCAGCGGATCGGGAAGACGGGATGAGCGCGCTCCTCCCCATGTCATCCTCGGGCTTGGCCCGGGGACCTCGACCCGAAAGGCGCAGCCCTTCTCATCGGGGTGGCCGGGACAAGCCCGGCCATGACAAGCGTTAATCATGCTCGCCTACATCGCCCGCCGCATCCTGCTGATGATCCCGACCATTCTCGGGATCATGCTGATCTCCTTCGTCATCGTGCAGTTCGCGCCGGGCGGGCCGGTGGAGCGCATTCTGGCGCAGCTTGCAGGGCACCGACGTCGGCGCGACCTCGCGCATCGCCGGGGGGGCGTCGGGCGACCTCGGCGGCGCGGCGGCGCCGCAGCCGGGCGGGGCCGCTGACGCGGCTTCCTCGCGCTACCGCGGCGCGCAGGGGCTCGACCCACAGTTCATCAAGCAGCTTGAAGCGCAGTTCGGCTTCGACAAGCCGGCCCACGAGCGCTTCCTCAAGATGATCTGGGACTACGCCCGCTTCGACTTCGGCAAGAGCTATTTCCGCGACGTGTCGGTGCTGCAACTCATTCGGGAAAAGCTGCCGGTCTCGATCTCGCTAGGCTTGTGGATGACGCTCCTCTCCTACGCCATCTCGATCCCGCTCGGGATCAAGAAGGCGGTCCGCGACGGCGCCTCATTCGATGTTTGGACCTCGGCCGTCGTCATTGTCGGCTATGCGATCCCGGGCTTCCTGTTCGCCATCCTGCTGATCGTGCTGTTCGCCGGCGGCTCGTTCTGGCAGATCTTTCCCTTGCGCGGCCTGACCTCCGAGAGTTGGAGTCAGCTCTCGCTCGGCGGAAAAATCCTCGATTACATCTGGCACATCGCGCTGCCGATCACCGCCATGGCGCTCGGGGCCTTCGCGACCTCGACGCTGCTCACCAAAAACTCGTTCCTGGACGAAATCCGCAAGCAATACGTGCTCACCGCCCGCATGAAGGGCCTCTCCGAGCGCCAGGTGCTCTATGGCCACGTGTTCCGCAACGCCATGCTGATCGTGATCGCGGGCTTTCCGGGAGCCTTCATCCACGCCTTTTTCGCCGGCTCGCTGCTCATCGAAACGATTTTCTCGCTCGATGGACTCGGGCTCCTGTCCTTCGAGTCGATCGTCAACCGCGACTACCCGGTCGTGTTCGCGAACCTCTACATCTTCTCGCTGCTCGGCTTGGTGGTGAACCTCCTCTCCGACCTCACCTACACCTGGATCGACCCGCGTATCGATTTCGAGACCCGGGAGGCGTGAGGCTCATGAGATGTCAGAGTGCGCATGATCGCCTCTCCCAGGGGGAGAGGCCGAAAGGCGCCGACCGGCGCCTGCGGGTGAGGGATTGCAACTTCACCGGAAAGGGCGCTCCCCTCACCCGGTCGGCTCCGCCGACTCGACCTCTCCCTCTGGGAGAGGCGTAGGCTGCGCCATGAACATCGCCCCCACCCCGCCACCCACAAGCCAAGACTCCATCCCCCTCGTCTCACCGGCCGCCGCTCCAGTCGCGCCGCCGCTGCCGCGCGAAGGGTTCATCCGTCTCTCGCCGCTGAACCGGCGTCGGCTTGTGAACTTTCGCGCCAACAAGCGCGGCTACTGGTCGTTCTGGATATTTCTGGTCCTGTTCGTGCTGAGCCTCTTCGCCGAGTTCATCGCCAACGACCGGCCGATCGTGGTCCACTACAAGGGCGAATGGCTGTTTCCGGTCTTCGTCGACTATCCGGAGGAAAAGTTCGGCGGCTTCCTCGCCCGCACCGACTACCGCGATCCGGTGATCCGCAAGGAGATCGAGGCGAACGGCTGGATGCTCTGGCCGCCGATCCGCTTTTCCTACTCGACCCACAATCTCGACCTGCCGGTTCCGGCCCCCGCGCCCCCGACCTGGATGCTCACCGACGACAAGTGCCGCCCCATCGCCGAACGGACCGGCGGCAGCGGGCTGCCGCGCCATCGAGTGGAACTGGCTCGGCACCGACGACCAGGGCCGCGACGTAGTCGCGCGGCTCATCTACGGCTTCCGCATCTCGGTGCTGTTCGGCCTCATTCTGGCCGGCATCTCGTCGGTGATCGGCGTCCTCGCCGGCGCGGTGCAGGGCTATTTCGGCGGCTGGCTCGACCTCCTGTTCCAGCGCTTCATCGAGATCTGGACCGTCGATCCCGGCGCTCTATCTCCTCATCATCATCTCGTCGATCATCACGCCGAGCTTCTTCGTGCTGCTCGGCATCCTGCTGCTGTTCTCCTGGGTGTCGCTCGTCGGCGTGGTGCGGGCCGAGTTCCTGCGCGGCGCGCAACTTCGAATACGTGCGCGCCGCCCGCGCGCTCGGCCTCTCCAACGCCACGATCATGTTCAAGCATCTGCTGCCCAACGCCATGGTGGCGACGCTGACCTTCCTGCCCTTCATCCTCAACGGCTCGATCACGACGCTGACCTCGCTCGACTTCCTGGGCTTCGGCCTGCCGCCCGGCTCGCCCTCGCTCGGCGAACTGCTGGCGCAGGGCAAGGCCAACCTTCAGGCGCCCTGGCTCGGCCTCACCGGCTTTTTCGTGATCGCGCTCATGCTGTCGCTGCTGATCTTCATCGGCGAAGCGGTGCGCGACGCGTTCGATCCGCGCAAGACATTCGCATGAGCGAACCGCTCCTCTCCGTCCAGGATCTCTCCGTCGCCTTCCGCCAGGGCGGAGGCGACATGCTCGCGGTCGATCGCATCTCGTTCGACGTCAAGCCCGGCGAGACCGTGGCGCTCGTCGGCGAGTCCGGGTCGGGCAAGTCGGTCTCGGCGCTCTCCGTCCTGAAGCTCCTGCCCTATCCGTCCGCCCACCATCCCTCGGGCAAGATCCTGTTCAAGGGCCGCGACCTGCTCGCGCTGTCCGAGGACGAGATGCGGCAGGTGCGCGGCGACGACATCACCATGGTGTTCCAGGAGCCGATGACGTCGCTCAACCCGCTCCACACCATCGAGCGGCAGGTCGGCGAAATCTTGCGGCTGCACCGCGGCGTGTCGGAGCGAAAGGCGCGGGCGCGCACCCTGGAACTCCTGAACCTCGTCGGCATCCGCGACGCCGAAAGCCGGCTCGACGCCTATCCGCACCAGCTTTCGGGCGGCCAGCGCCAGCGCGTGATGATCGCCATGGCGCTCGCCAACGAGCCCGACCTGCTCATCGCCGACGAGCCGACGACCGCGCTCGACGTCACCGTGCAGGCGCAGATCCTGAAGCTGCTGGCCGAGCTGAAGGACCGGCTCGGCATGGCGATGCTGTTCATCACCCACGACCTCGGCATCGTCCGGAAGATCGCCGACCGGGTCTGCGTGATGACGAAGGGCCAGATCGTCGAGCACGGGCCGGTCGCGGAGGTGTTCGCCAACCCGCAGCACCCCTATACGCAGAAGCTGCTCGCGGCCGAGCCGAAGGGCCGCGCCAACCCGATCGCCGGCGAGCGCGCCGATCATGGTCGAGGCGGGACCTGTCAAGGTCTGGTTCCCGATCAAGCGCGGCTTCTTCGGCGCACGGTCGGCCACGTGAAGGCGGTGGACGGCGTGTCGGTCCAGGTGCGCGAGGGCGAGACGGTCGGGGTCGTCGGCGAATCCGGCTCCGGCAAGACGACGCTCGGCCTCGCGATCCTGCGGCTCGATCTCGTCGGAGGGGCCGATCGTCGTTCCTGGGCAAGCGCCTCGACGGGCTGCGCTCGCGCGACGATGCGGCCGATGCGCAAGGACCTGCAGGTCGTCTTCCAGGACCCCTACGGCTCGCTGTCGCCGCGCCTCTCGGTGGCCGAGATCGTCGAAGAGGGCCTGCTCGTGCAGAAAGCGCGAGCTCTGACTATCGCGAGCGGCGCGACGTGGTCGCACGGGCGCTGCACGATGTCGGCCTCGATCCCGGCGACCATGGACCGCTACCCGCACGAGTTCTCCGGCGGCCAGCGCCAGCGCATCGCCATCGCGCGCGCCATGGCGCTCGAGCCGCAATTCGTCGTGCTCGACGAGCCGACCTCGGCGCTCGACATGTCGGTGCAGGCGCAGATCGTCGAACTGCTGCGCGACCTGCAGCAGCGGCGAAACCTCGCCTACATGTTCATCAGCCACGACCTCAAGGTCGTGCGGGCGCTGGCCAACCACGTGGTCGTCATGCAGAACGGCAAGGTGGTCGAGGAAGGCGCCGGCGGAGGAGCATTTTCGCGCGCGCCGCAGACCGACTACACCCGCGCCCTGTTCGCCGCCGCCTTCAACCTGGAGACGGCGGACGCGGGGGTGGTGCGGGAGTGAAACACCCACGTTTGTCATTCCGGGGCGAGCGCAGCGAGAGCCCGGAACCTATGAACATCCACGGTGCAGAACAGAGCGGGACGGGTTTATAATTTTCCTGAGCCGATTGTGTTCATGGGTTCCGGGCTCTCGCCTTCGGCGAGCCCCGGAATGACAAGGTAGCGCCATGCCCCGCGCCCTCCTGATCGTCCTCGACTCCGTCGGCTTCGGCGGCGCGGAGGATGCGGCGGCCTACGGCGACGCGGGCGCCGACACCGTCGGCCATATCGCCGAGGCGTGCGCGCGCGGCGCGGGCGACCGGGCGGGCCTGCGGCGCGGCCCCTTACGCCTGCCGAACCTCGCGGCCCTGGGCTTGGGTCTCGCGGCGCAAGCCTCGACGGGACGCCCGCCGCGGACCTCGCTCCGCCGGGCGGCGTCATCGGCGCCTGGGGCTATGGCGTCGAGACCTCGAAGGGCAAGGACACGCCGTCGGGCCATTGGGAGATCGCCGGCGTCGCCGGTCCGACTTCGACTGGGGCTACTTTCCCGAACGCTGTTCCGGCCTTCCCGCCCGCCCTGACGCAAGCCCTGATCCGCGAAGGCCGCCCTGCCCGGCATTCTCGGCAACAAGCACGCCTCCGGCACCGCCATCATCGACGAGTTCGGCGCCGAGCACGTCCGCACCGGCAAGCCCATCTGCTACACCTCGGTCGACAGCGTGCTCCAGATCGCCGCGCATGAGGAGGTGTTCGGGCTGGAGCGCCTCTATGAGGTCTGCCGCATCGCGCGCCGCCTGTGCGATCCGCTGCAACATCGGCCGCGTCATCGCGCGGCCCTTCGTCGGCTCGCCCGAGACGGCTTCGCCCGCACCGGCAACCGCAAGGATTTTGCCGCGCCCCCGCCGGACGACACGCTTCTCGACATCCTGACCGGCGCTGGGCGGCCGCTGGTCACGATCGGCAAGATCGGCGACATCTTCGCCCATCGCGGCACCGGCCGGGAGATCAAGGCGCACGGCAACGACGCCAATCTCACCGCCGCCCTCGACGCCTTCCGCGCGCTGCCCGACGGCGGCTTCGTCTTCGCCAATCTGGTCGATTTCGACACCGAATGGGGCCATCGCCGCGACGTGCCGGGCTACGCCGCCGCGCCTGGAGGCCTTCGACCGCCGCGTGCCGGAAATTCGGGCCAGCCTGAAACCCGGCGACCTCGCCGTCATCACCGCCGACCACGGCAACGATCCGACCTGGCGCGGCACCGACCACACGCGCGAGCATACGCCGATCCTCGCCTTCGGGCCGGCGGTCGCGCCCGGCCCGATCGGCCGGCGCGAAACGTTTGCGGACATCGGCGCGACCATAGCGGCGCACCTGCGCGTCGACAAACCCGGCGCGGGCCAAAGCTGGCTCTGATTACTCGGCTGCCTGTGGAAGCGGCGTCCCGCTCGGCCCGACGAGGCTCATGAGTTCGGCCTCGTCGAGCGTTTCCTTTTCGAGCAGCCGCCGGGCGCGTGCGTTCGAGCACGTCGCGCCGCTCGCGCAGGATGCGCAGCGTGCGGTCGAGTGCGCCGTCTGCACGATGGCGCGAACCTCCGCGTCGATCGGCGTCGCCGGTGTCCTCGCCGTAAGTCGCGCTCGCGCGTGCGGCGAGGGCAGATCGGGGCCGGTCGAGGAAGGTGCGCGGGTCGCGCTCGTAGGCGACGCTGCCGAGCGTTCGCGACATGCCGTAGCGCGTCACCATGCAGCGCGCGATGTCGGTGCACGCGGCGCAGGTCGTCGGCGGCGCCGGTCGAGAGGTGGCCGAACACGATCAGCTCCGCGGCGCGGCCGCCGAGCAGCACCGCCATCTTGTTCTCCAGCTCCTCGCGGGTCATCAGGAAGCGGTCCTCGGTCGGCCGCTGGATGGTGTAGCCGAGCGCGCCGATGCCGCGCGGGATGATCGAGACCTTGTGCACCGGATCGATGCCCGGCAGCGCCAGCGCCACCAGCGCGTGGCCCATCTCGTGGTAGGCGACGATCTCGCGCTCCTTCGGGTTGAGCAGCCGGTTGCGCTTCTCGAGCCCGGCCACGATGCGCTCGATCGCGTTGTTGAAGTCCGCCATCGTGACCGCGTCGGCCCCGCGCCGGGTGGCGAGCAGCGCCGCCTCGTTGACCAGGTTGGCGAGGTCGGCGCCGGTGAAGCCCGGCGTCAGCGCGGCGACCTTCTCGGGATCGACGTCCGGCGCCGAGCTTGCGCCTTGCGCATGTGCACCTGCGAGGATCTGCGACGCGGCCCTTGCTTGTCCGGCCGGTCGACCAGCACCTGGCGGTCGAAGCGGCCGGCGCGCAGCAGCGCGGGATCGAGGATCTCCGGGCGGTTGGTGGCGGCGAGCAGGACGAGGCCGGTGCGCGAATCGAAGCCGTCGAGCTCGACCAGGAGCTGGTTCAGCGTCTGCTCCTTCTCGTCGTGGCCGCCCGCGTAAGGCCCGATGCCGCGGGCGCGGCCCGAGCGCGTCGAGCTCGTCGATGAAGATGATGGCCGGGCGCCTTTGCGCGCGCCTGCTCGAACAGGTCGCGCACCCGCGCGGCGCCGACGCCGACGAACATCTCGACGAACTCGGAGCCGGAGATCGAGAAGAACGGCACCTTGGCCTCGCCGGCGACCGCCTTGGCGAGCAGCGTCTTGCCGGTGCCGGGCGGGCCGACCAGCAGCACGCCCTTCGGCATGCGCCCGCCGAGGCGGCCGTACTCGCTCCGGGTTCTTCAGGAAGTCGACGACCTCCCGCAGCTCGTCCTTGGCCTCGTCGACGCCGGCGACGTCGTCGAAGCTGCACGCCGGTGTCGGTCTCGACGTAGATCTTGGCCTTGCTCTTGCCGATCGACATCAGGCCGCCGCCGAGGCCGCCCTGGGCCGCCATGCGCCGCGCCAGATAGGTCCAGACGCCGAAGAACAGCAGGACCGGCAGGACCCAGGACAGGAGGTCGCGCAAGAACGTGCTCTCGACCTGCCCCGTGTAGGTCACGCCGTATTTCTGCAGCTCCTGCGCGAACTCGGGATCGACGCGCGTCGTCACGAACTGGCTTTTGCCGTCCGGCAGCGGCTCCTTGAGCTTGCCCTGGATGAAGCGGTCGGAGACGCCGATCTCGGCGACCTTGCCCTCGCGCAGAAGCTGCTGGAACTGGCTGTAGGGGATCGGCGCGATCTTCTGCGTCGTCGTAATGACGTATTGGATGAGGAGGAGGCCGAGGAACGCGGCGATCGCGTACCAGAGGTGAAACCGGGCGTTCTTGTCCATGACCGCGTCCTTCTCGCTCGACGTTAACCATGATCGCGGCAACGGGTTCGCCGCCAAGGCTCGCGCGCGACAAACGGCGCGGCCGTCAGGGGGCAGGCCCGGCGCTCCATGCGCGCAAGAGGGCGAGCGCGAGGAGATGGCCTGGATAAAACATATAGAGTGCGTAGCGCGGCAGAAAGCGCGGCTTGCCCCGGAACAGGAGCGCGAGACCGATCGCGGCCAGACCGCCGAGGCCGGCGAATAGCGCGTCGAGGCTCGCGCCCCCGATCCAGGTTTCATCCGGACCGCGTCTAGCCCAGGCGTTCAGGCAGAAGAGCAGCACGGCGGCCCAGACGACGTGCCAGCGCGCGCCAGTTAGCACGAGCGCCAGCGCGGCAGGGAGCAGCATGCCGGCCAGGCCGAAATCCACGCCTGTCCGGGCGCGCGCCTGCCAGGCGAACACGACCGCCGTTCCCGCCGCCAGCGCCAGATGGGCGCGCCAACCGCCCTGCTTCAGCAGCGCCGCCGCCAGGACCGCCCCCGCCGCCAGAGTGAACAGAATGTTGGCGAACTCGACCCGGAACGCCGCTGCGAAAAAGGGCTGCGTCACGATGCCGACAAGAAGCAGCCCCCGCGCGTAGCGGGGCGCGTCGGCCCCGCGCACGAGATGGCAGGCGAGCACGAAGCAGAACAGCGGGAACGCGATCCGGCCGAAGCGCCACAAGAGCGGCACGCCGCTGTTGAGGAGCGCCGTGTTGACGTGATCGCCGAGCATCAGCACCGCCGCCGCGAGCTTGATCACATCGAGCGGCGCGCCGGAGAGACGCGAGGTTGCGCCGCCGTTGGGCTGGGGTTCGGGCACGTGGTCTCCTCAAGGGGTCTCGATCAAGAACGTCATCGACCGCTGCGCGTTCAGAGACGCGTCTGCTTCCCCGACGTTGACGCTCCTCAAGCTTCGGCGCACAATCCTGAAAGTCTTGGAGAAAGAAGCTCTCCCGGCGCTGGCTGCGGGGAGCTTTTTCTGTTCCGGCGCTGCGAGCCCCTGATGACCACGCCCAACCGCTCCACCCACATCCGGCTGACCTCGCACCCCGAGCCCGGAACCGCTGCGGCGCGTTTCCCCATCCGCTGGGGGGCGGCGGCGGCGGGCGAGCGCGGCCCCGTGATCGGTTCGGTGACGAACCCGGCCGACCGCAACGTCATCGGCGCGCACGGCGGGTCGTATGCGCTCTACCGCGCGTTGGCGATCTCGGCGCGGACGCTCAACCCGCTAGCGCGGCCGGACCTGCGCAACACCCATCCCGCGGTCGAGATCGGTCCGCATCCGCAATGGTCGGAGCCGGACAAGATCGTGGCGCTCGATCCGTGGGGACACTGCGTCGGCGCGGCGTTCGCGGAGGCGATCGCGGGCGGCGTCGACATCCGCCCGACCATCGCGATCACCAAGGCCCGCCTCAACTTGCCCGAAATCCTCGCCGCCATGGGCGCGCACCGGCTGGCGGCGGACGGCGGGGTCCTCCACCCTTCGGGCGACGTTTCGGTGACGAAGATCGCCATCGATCCGGTCTGGCATCTGCCGGGCGTCGCTGCGCGCTTCGGCGTCGCCGAGGGAGCGCTTCGCCGCACGCTGTTCGAGCAGACCGGCGGCATGTTCCCCGAACTCGTGACCCGGCCCGACATGCACGTTTTCTTGCCGCCGATCGGCGGCATGACGGTCTACATCATGGGCGAGGTCTCCGCCCTGACAGACCCAAAGCGCACGATCGCCTGTCGAGTGCATGACGAGTGCAACGGCTCCGACGTGTTCGGCTCCGACATCTGCACCTGTCGTCCCTATCTCGTCCACGGCATCGAGGAGTGCGTCCGGGAGGCGCAGAAGGGCGGCGCGGGCCTGATCGTCTACAACCGCAAGGAGGGCCGCGCGCTCGGCGAGGTCACGAAGTTTTTGGTCTACAATGCCCGCAAGCGTCAGGAGGGCGGCGACTCCGCCGCCACCTATTTCGAGCGCACCGAGTGCGTCGCCGGCGTGCAGGACGCGCGCTTCCAGCAGCTCATGCCCGACGTGCTGCACTGGCTCGGCGTCCGCCGCATCGACCGGCTGATGTCGATGTCGAACATGAAATACGACGCCATCGTGGCGTCCGGGATCGCGGTGGTCGAGCGCGTGCCGATCCCGCCGGAGCTTGTGCCGCCGGACGCCGGCGTCGAGATCGAAGCCAAGAAGGCGGCGGGGTATTACACGCCGGACGGCCCGCCTGACGCCGCCGCCCTCGGCGGCGTCAAGGGGCGCGATCTGGAGCGGTTTTAGTATCGCTCAAGGAAGCGGCGATGACAGGATCGCGCGTCGCTTCTTCGGAACGCAGCCTTAAGCCGCCGCTTTCTGGTTCGCGGCCGCTTCCGCGATCCGGGTCAGGAGCTGATCGGTTTTCTTTTCCTCTGCAAGCGTTTCCTCAAGGAGCTTCACCGCATCGTTCATGCCAAGCTGCTGAGCCCAGCTTTTCAGCGTGCCGTAGCGGGAGATTTCGTAGTGCTCGACGGCTTGCGCGGCGGCCAGCACGCCGGCGTCAAGCGCCTCGCTGTCTTCGAAGTCTTCCATGATCTCCTGGCCTTCGGCGATCAGGCCCTGGATCGACTCGCAGGTCTTGCCCGCGGCGCGTTTGCCCATCTGCTCGAAAATCTGCTCAAGCCGCTGGACCTGCCCGTCGGTCTCGGTCCGATGCTGTTCGAACGCCTGGCGAAGCTCGTCCGATTCGACCGCCTTGGCCATCTTGGGCAGGGCGCGCAGGATTTGCTTCTCGGCGTAGTACACGTCCTTCAACGTGACCAGGAAGAGGTCTTCTAGCGTTTTCTGTTTCGCGGGCATGGGATGTCCTTTGATCGGAGAATGCCGACTCAACATCCGCCGCTCCGCTTGGTTCCTCAGTTGATCCGGTAAGCGCGCGGGCGGCCGCTCGGGACGCTGTCGAACCAGACGAGCACGCGGTCGGGCCCGAGCGGGACGACGGCCTCCGGCTCGCCGCGTCCGTCCCCCTCGGAGGCCGTTCCCAAGGTTCCGATCCGCTCCAGCGCGCCTCCGACGCGGGGCTCCGCGACGAATAGGCTCGACGGAACGGGCTGGCCCTGCGCCGGTCCGGCGAGGACGAGAAGACGCCCGTCGGGCATCGGCGCGAGATCCCGGATTCCGCTGGCCTCTCCCAACGCAAGGGGGATGACGACCGGGGCGGCTTGCGCCGGATCGCGCCCCGGCGCGAACAGGTCCGCGACGCTGCCCTCGACCAGGAACGCCGTCCCGCTTACCGAGGGGGCCCGCAGGCCGGCGAACAGGCGATCCCCGATGACGGCGATTCCCTCGAGGTTCAGCCCGTTCGATCGCTCGTCCAGCCCCTTCCCGAAGAACGGCCGAAGCGCGGGCGCCGACCGGAAAAGATCGGACAGGCGGTAGGTGGTTTCGACGGGCGGCTGGACGCCGGCCGGCAATGCTTCGCCGTCCGGTCCGACAGGCGCGCCGTCTGCATCGACGCGGAAACGCGCCAGGATGAACGACGACAGCCTGAACGCGCCCTTGCGCGAGCAGCCGTGCGAGCCCACGACGTAAAAGTACGGCGCCGCATAGGCGACGCCCTCTCCGTCGAGATCGCTGAACTCGACCTCGTTCTTCGGGCATGTTTCGAGCGTCGGCGCCCTGCCGAGCGTCGTTTCGGACGGTTCGGTCCCGATCAGCGTGACCTCCTCGCCGGGCACGACCGTGCCGGCGTTGAGGGTGACGAACTGCGCGGTGCGGTTTTCGTCGTTGACCACAAGGCAGCGTTTTGGAGCCGAACCGGCGGACGGCAGGCAGGCGACGCCGCTGATGTCGCGCGCTTCTTGTCCCGGCCGTCCGCCGGCCAGTTCACCCGCGACCGCGTAGGGCGGTCCCACGGGCGCGAGCGCCGGCGCTGCGCTCTGCGCCGATGCGGCGTCGATCCCCGTCGGCGCGACGAGCGCGAAAACGCCAAGAAGGGTCCTGCGCATCGTTTCACCTCATCGGGGTCCGCTGAACCGGACCCCTGCAGACCGGGCCGGTGGTCGGTCATTTGGGCTGCTTTGCCGTTCTCTCAAGAGGAGTTTGGCAGGGCGCGGGCGGAGTCGGCTTTTGCAGACGACGAAAAACGACGATCACAGGCTTTCCAGAGCCGTCTTGCGCCAACGCTCGCGAAAACCCGCTAGGCTCGCGGGATTCGGGACCAAATGCCGTGACCGACAGCCAGCCTGCCTCATCAGCCGCCCAGCGCCTGCTCTCGGCCGCCGCCGTGCGCGAGCGCGCGCGTCAACTCCTCCGCGCCGGGCTCGAAGATCGCCTTGGGCATTTCACGCTCGATCTCGATCGGCTCGACGGCTGCGCCGACGAGGTCGTCGCGACGATCCGGGCGAACTACCCCGACCTCAAGATCCCGTTCCACGCCCGCTGGCGGCATTTCTCGGCCGGCGGCGTCGACCGCTGGGGCGCCGTGGCCGCGGTTGCGCCGTGGCCGGACGGCGCCGCGATGGCCCGCGCCGCCTTCGACCTCGCGATCGTCTCGGTCTTGCTCGACGCGGGCGCCGGACCGGCGTGGCGCTACCACGAGGGCCGCACGGGCGAGACGTTTGCGCGCTCCGAGGGCCTCGCGGTCGCGAGCTTCGACCTGTTCGTCGGCGGCGCGTTCTCGAACCGCCCCGAGGACCCGTTCCGGGCCGACGCCGAGGCGCTGGCGGCGCTGACTCCTGAGGAACTGGCGCAAGGGTTCCAGGCCGGCCCCGGCAATCCGCTCGTCGGGCTTGAGGGCCGCACAGCCCTGCTCAACCGCCTCGGCGCGGTCGTCGCGGCCAACCCGGAAACGTTCGGGCAGGCCGATGATCCCCGGCCCGGCGGTCTGTTCGACAGTCTTTCGACGCAAGGGCAGGTGAGCGCGCCCGCCATCCTGGAGACCGTTCTGCGCCATCTCGGCCCGATCTGGCCGGGGCGCGTCACGCTCGGCGCCATCAACCTCGGCGACACGTGGCGGCATCCGCTCGCAAGGGCGGACGACGCCACGGACGGGCTTGTTCCGTTCCACAAGCTGTCGCAGTGGCTCAGCTATTCGCTCATCGAACCCCTGCAATGGGCCGGATCGACCGTGGCCGACATCGACGGGCTCACGGGCCTGCCCGAGTACCGCAACGGCGGACTCTTCCTCGACACGGGCGTCCTGCGCTTGAAGAACCCCGCCGAGGCCGAGCGCCCGCACCCGGTCGACTCGCTGCTCATCGTCGAATGGCGCGCGCTCACGGTGGCGCTCCTGGACCGCATCGCGCCCCTCATCCGGGCCAAGCTCGGTGTGGCGGAACGGGATCTGACGCTCGCCCAAGTCCTCGAAGGCGGCACCTGGGCGACGGGCCGCAGCCTCGCCCGCGCGCGCCGCCCGGATGGCGCGCCGCCGCTCGCCGTGGTCAGCGATGGGACGGTGTTCTGACGCGCCGGACGCGCTACAGTCGCGAGACAGCCAAGGGGAGAGGCATGAAAGGCGTTACCGTCGTCGACCATCCGCTGGTGCAGCACAAGCTGACGCTGATGCGGGACAAGGACCGATCCACCAAAGGTTTTCGCCAGCTCCTGAACGAGATCGGCGCCTTGCTGTGCTACGAGGTCACGCGCGATCTGCCTCTCGAAACGGTCGAGATTGAGACGCCGCTGACCCGGATGAGCGCGCCGCAAATCGCCGGCAAAAAGCTCGTGTTCGCGCCGATCCTGCGCGCCGGCGTCGGCTTTCTCGACGGCATGCTGAACCTCGTGCCTTCGGCCCGCGTCGCCCACATCGGCCTCTACCGCGATCCCGACACGCTCCAGGCGGTCGAATACTACTTCAAGGCCCCCTCCGACCTCGCCGACCGCACGGTGCTGGTGCTCGATCCCATGCTGGCGACGGCGAACTCGGCCGTCGCCGCCATCGACCGCCTGAAGGAGCGGGGCGCGAAGGACATGCGGCTCGTGTGCCTGATCGCCGCGCCGGAGGGCATCGAGAAGCTTTCAGGCGTCCATCCCGACGTGCCGATCTGGGTCGCCGCCATCGACAGCCATCTCAACGATCACGGCTACATCGTGCCGGGCCTCGGCGACGCCGGCGACCGGATGTATGGGACGCGTTAAGATGTAACTCTATATCGAGCTTCGCAGGCTTGTTGGCAGGCTTGTTGATGGAAGGGAACCGCGTATGGCGGTCATGCTCGGCGATCTCTATGACGCTCCCGTTTCCGCGAACGTCGACCAGGACAAGGCGCGCAAAGCAGCGGCGGAGGTCGAGAACCGGATCGTCGGTGTCGAGGCGAAGCTTGACCGGCTTGGCGCTCATATCACCCTTCTCGCCTGGATGATCGGAACGAACATGGCGCTGACGCTTGCGGTGATCGGTCTCCTCCTGCCTGGGATCGGCTTACGGTAGCCGCTGGACGATTCTGATGCGCATCATCGTCGCCGATTGGGGCACGACCCGCTTCCGGGCCTACCTCGTGGAGGATAGCGCGATCGTCGACCGCGTGGCGTCGGACGAGGGCGTGTCGGCGCTGAAGGCGGGCGGGCACCAGGGCGTGTTCCGCCGCCATTGCGGCCGCTGGCTCGAGGCCGAGCCCGATGCGCCCGTCCTGCTCGTCGGCATGGTCGGCAGCCGCGAAGGATGGGTCGAGGCCCCCTACGCGGCCTGCCCGGCGGGCGCCGACGACATCGCGCGCGCCTTGATCGACGTGGATCTCGGCGATGGACGGCGCGGCCATATCGTGCCGGGCCTGTGCTGCGAGCCGCAGCCCGGCGCGGTCGACGTGATGCGCGGCGAGGAGACCCTGGTTCTCGGCACGGGCGTTGCGGACGGACTGGTCTGCCTGCCCGGCACCCATCCGAAGTGGGTCGAGATGAAGGGCGGGCGCGTCGCGCGGTTCGCCACCTACTTCACCGGCGAACTCTACGCGCTTCTGCGCCATCACTCGATGGTCGGCCGCCTGGCGACGGAGCCCGAAGACCCCGCAGGCTTCGCCTTGGGGCTTGAGGCGGCGGAGCGCAACGGCTGCGCCGCGGGGCAGCGCGTCGGCCTGCTCCACCTGATCTTCGGCGCGCGGGCCGCGACGGTGACGCGCCGCTTGCCGGCGGCCGCGCTCGGCCCCTACCTCTCCGGCCTCCTGACCGGCGACGAGATCAACGGTGCGTTCTCGCTGTTGCGCAAACCGGAGGCGTTGACGGTCGTTGCGGCGCCGCATCGCGCCGCGCTGTTTTCGGAGGCTCTCCGGCGGCACGGCGTCAAAGCCATCCTCAAGGCGCCCGAAGACGCCCTGATCGGCGGCTTGCGGGCGATCGTCGGCCATTTGGATCGTGGCTGATCCGGCATCCGGGCGCTATCCGGCGCTCGCCAAAGCCAGCCACGCCTCCTCGTCGATGACCTGGACGCCGAACCCTTTCGCCTTGTCGAGCTTCGACCCCGCGCCCGGCCCCGCGACCACGAGGTCGGTTTTCTTCGACACCGAGCCCGCCACCTTGGCGCCGAGCCGCTCGGCCATCGCCTTGGCTTCGTCACGGGTCATGCGCTCCAGCGAGCCCGTGAACACCACGGTCTTGCCGGCGACCGGCGATTGCGCCGCAGCCGGTTCGACCGTCTCCGGCGTCACCTCGCGCAGCAATGCGTCGAGCATCTCTTCATTGTGCGGCTCCTTGAAAAACTCGACGAGCGCATCGGCCACGACCTCGCCGACGCCCCCGATCGAGGTCAGGTCGGCATAGGCTTCGGAGGCGCGGTCGGCGGCGGCTTTCGCGGCTTCGCGCAACGCCTCGAACGTGCCGAAGTGCTTTCCCAGCAGCTTCGCCGTGGTCTCGCCGATGTGTGGGACACCAAGCGCGTAGATGAAGCGATTGAGCGGGATGGACCGCCGCGCCGCAATGGCGGCGAACAGGTTTTTGACGCTCGTCTCGCCCCAGCCCTCACGATCCTTGAGTCTTTTCAGGCTTTGGCGCGTCGCGCGCCTCGAGCGTGAAGATGTCCTGCGGGCGGGTGATCAGGCCGTCGCGGTAAAACTCCTCGATCCGCTGCTCGCCCAAGCCCTCGATGTCGAAGGCATGGCGCGAGACGAAATGCTTCAACCGCTCCACAATCTGCGCCGGGCAGATGAGCCCGCCCGTGCAGCGGCGCACCGCGTCTTCCTTGCCGGTGCGCGGGTTGACCTCGCGCACCGCATGGCTGCCGCAGGCGGGGCAAATTTTCGGGAATTCGTAGGGCTTTGAGTCCGGCGGGCGCTTGTCGAGCACGACGTCGAGCACTTTCGGGATCACGTCCCCGGCCCGCTGAATCACGACCGTGTCGCCGACGCGGATGTCGACCCCGTCGCGGATCGGCTGGCCGTCGCCGCCGACGCCCCTGACGTAATCCTCGTTGTGGAGCGTCGCGTTCGACACCACGACGCCGCCGACCGTGATGGGCCTCAGCTTCGCGAGCGGGTTGAGCGAGCCGGTGCGCCCCACGTTGATCTCGATCGCCTCGACCACCGTGACGGCTTTCTGGGCCGGGAATTTATGCGCCAGCGCCCAGCGGGGCGCGCGCGAGACGAAGCCGAGGCGCTCCTGAAGGGCGAGGTCGTCGACCTTGTAGACGACGCCATCGATGTCGTAGCCGAGGTTGGCCCGCTCGGTCTCGATCAAGCGGTAGTGCGCCAGCATCTCGTTCAGGCTCGCGCAGCGGCGCATCAGGGGATTGGTCGTGAAACCCCAGCGCGCGAACGCCTGCACGACGCCGCATTGGGTGTCCGCCGGCAGCGCGCTCATCTCGCCCCAGGCGTAGGCGAAGAAGCGCAAGGGGCGCGAGGCTGTGATCGAAGCGTCGAGCTGGCGCAGGCTGCCCGCCGCCGCGTTGCGCGGGTTGGCGAAGAGCGGCTTGCCGGCGGCGGCCTGCCGCGCGTTGATCTCTGCGAAATCGGCGTGGGAGAGGTAAACCTCGCCCCGGACCTCGCAGACCTCGGGCGCGTCCGCCCCTTTGAGCCGATTCGGGATGTCGCGCACCGTGCGGGCGTTGGCGGTGACGTCCTCGCCGACCGCGCCGTCGCCGCGCGTGGCGGCGTTCACGAGGCGTCCGCGCTCGTAGCGCAGGTTGAGGCTGAGGCCGTCGATCTTCGGCTCGGCCGTGAAGACGAGCGGAGCCTCCGCCTTCAGGCTCAGGAAACGCCGGATGCGCTCCACGAAGCCGACCACGTCCGCGTCGGCGAACCCGTTGGCGAGCGAGAGCATCGGCACGCGGTGGCGCACCTTGGCGAACCTTTCGGACGCCTTGGCGCCGACCGTTCGGGTGAGGCTGTCGGCGCTCTTCAGCTCCGGGAACTGCTGCTCCAGCGCCTCGTAGCGCCGCCGCAAGGCGTCGTACTCGGCGTCCGAGATGGTCGGCGCGTCGTCCTGGTAATAGCGCCGGTCGTGCTCGGCGATGTCCCGCTCGAGCGCGTCATGCTCGATGCGCGCTTCAAGAAGGGTCAGGGAGTCGAGGAGGGCGTTCCGGGGAGATGCTTGCGGGGGCATCGGCTACTCAACATGAACTCAACCGCGCCACGCCATCCTACAGTCTTTTCTGCATCGAGGGGATCGCCTTGGCCGCCGGAAAGAGCGCAGTCGATCGGACTGGGTGGTGCGGCCAAGAGGACTCGAACCTCCACGGGTCTCCCCACTAGCACCTCAAGCTAGCGCGTCTACCAATTCCGCCATGGCCGCGGCGCGCCGTCCGGGGCGGGCCCGGGGCAGCGGCGCGTTTAACAGAACGCCGCCATCGTCACAAGCCGTAATAAGGGGAACGCGGCGCGTTCAATGCGGCGTTTGGCGCGATCGGGATCGCGGCCCTATCATCGCCGCCTCGACCCGGACAGGAGGACGTGTGCTCAGCATTCGCGACGAACTGGCCGACGCGTTTTTGCCGAAACCCGGCAGCCCGCCGGTCGAATGGGCCATCAGCGACGCGCCGGTGGAGTACGAGGCGGCCGTCGCTGAAATGGAGGCGCGCGCGGCGGCGATCGCGGCGGGGCGGGCGTGCGAGCGGGTATGGCTCTTGGAGCATCCGCCGCTCTATACCGCCGGAACCTCGGCGCGTGACGAAGATCTGGTCGATCCCGGCCGTTTCCCGGTTTACCGGAGCGGGCGCGGCGGGCAGTTCACCTATCACGGCCCCGGCCAGCGGGTCGCCTACGTCATGCTCGACTTGCAGCGCCGGACCCCGGACCTGCGCCGCTACGTGACGGCGCTGGAGTCCTGGCTCATCGCGACGCTCGGCGCGTTCAACATCCGCGGCGAGCGCCGGGAGGATCGCGTCGGCGTCTGGGTGCGCCGGCCCGACAAGGGGGAGGGCGCCGAGGACAAGGTCGCCGCCATCGGCATCCGCGTGCGGCGCTGGGTGACGTTCCACGGCGTCAGCCTCAACGTCGAGCCGGACCTGTCCCACTTCTCCGGCATCGTGCCGTGCGGCGTCCGCCGGCACGGGGTCACGAGCTTGGTGGACCTCGGGATTCCCGTGACCCTGCCGGAGGCGGACAGCATCCTGCGCGCCGCGTTCGAGCGCGTCTTTGGGGAGACGGCGGCGGTCCAGCGGGATTCCCCTCTCGTGTGAGCAGGGGCGTGGCGTCCCACCTCTCCGAGGGGAGAGGTCGAGACGGCGGAGCCGTCCGGGTGAGGGGAGAGACCTCTCCGGAGGAGGCTTCCCGATCAGCGGGCGTGCCTTATCCTGCCCCGGCTCGCCCCTCATCCGACCCCTTCGGGGCCACCTTCTCCCCCGGGAGAAGGGATCGGCGCGGTTCCTCTCAGAAGGGAAAAAGAGTTCCGCGCGGTGTTGCCTGAATGCCCTAGCGCCCGTGCAAGGGGCCTCTAAAACAAGGCCCAAGGCGGGGCGGGTCGGACCTCATGCGCAAGATCGTTTTGACCGCGCTCGGATGCGCGCTTCTCTCGGCGTGCGGCGTCTATCGCCCCACCCCGGCCGAGCGGGTTCACATCGTCGACTCGCCGGTGGACACCTACAAATGCCGCCATCTCGGCTCCGTGGGGGGGCCTGCCGCGACCGCGCCGGACTTCGACGTGCCCCTCGAGGTGATGGTCGAACGGACGGCCGCGCTCGGCGGCAATACGCTCTACCTGGCGCGGCGCTCGCGCGATTGGTCCTATGTCCGTGGCAGCGCGCATTGGTGCCGCTACCTCGGGGAGCCGCCGTTCGGGCGCACGATCGTTCGCACCGTGATCCGCGCGAAAGGATGAAGCGGGGTGATGGCCTCGCGATCCGAAGGGAGTGCGGGATTTAAGTGGCTCCGAGCCGCGTCGCGAAGCGGCGACAAACCCGCGAAGCGCCGAATAGCCGACCCCATCCACCCGGAACCGGGACCCTTCAGCGCTTCCGTTGCGCCGCAGGCTTGCCGCCGCGGCTCGGCGCGCCCTCGTCGCCGCCGCCCGCGACCTGCGCCTTGATCAGGGTCGAGACAAGCGGGCTCGCGGCCTCGACCAGTTCGGCCTTGGTCAGCCCCGTCTTGGGATCGTAGGCGCCGGTCAGAAGGACCACGCGCCCCATGTTCTGCGAGAGATCGAGCGGGCTGCCGTCGCCTGACGAGACGTCGATCGGCTTGGCGACTCCCTCCGCGCCCGGCGCATTGGTGAAGATCACCACGATCTGGTTGTTGCCCGTGACGATGCCGAGGGTGCAGACCTCCTCGGCCGTGCGGCACAGGAAGATCGGCGGCGGCTCGGGCGGCTGCGGCTGTTGCTGGGCCGCGGGCGGACGCTGGCCGGCGGGCGGACGCGCCGGCTGGCCTTGCGCGAGCGCGGGGAGGGCGAAGGCGGCCAGAGCCGCAGCGGCGAGGACAAGGCGCATGGGCATCTCCTGTTCATCATCGCAACCTTTTACAGCCTTGCGGGTTCCGGCGCGGAGCCCGGCCACGGGCGGCCCGGTGAGCCCGCCGCAGCCAAGCTTGCCTTTCCGGGCCTCGCGGCTCATATAGGCGGCGGGAGGTTGGCGAGGGACGTTTCACTCGCCAACCGGGTCAGGTCCGGAAGGAAGCAGCCCTAACGAGACCGAGCGGGTCTTCGTCCAGCCTCCCACCCGCGCCGGCGAGACCCCCATCAGGGCGGCCCCAAAAACCCCGCAGCTTCAGCCGATGGACGAGACGACCGGCACGCCTTCGATCGATGAGCCGGCGCTGCCGGATTTCTTGCCCGCGCCGCCGATAAGCTCCGGCGCGTCGCCCTATCGCGTGCTGGCGCGAAAGTACCGGCCCCGCACCTTCGACGACCTGATCGGCCAGGACGCGATGGTCAGAACCCTCTCCAACGCCTTCGAGACCGGCCGCATCCCGCAGGCATGGATGCTGACCGGCGTGCGCGGGGTCGGAAAAACCACGACCGCCCGCATCCTGGCGCGCGGCCTCAACTACCAGCGCCCCGACGGGACCGGCGGGCCGACCATCCGAGATGCCGGACCTCGGCGTGCACTGCCAAGCCATCATGGAATCGCGCCACGTCGACGTACTGGAGATGGATGCGGCCTCCCACACCGGCGTCGACGACGTGCGCCAGATCACCGACGGCGTGCGCTACGCGCCAGCGAGCGCCCGCTACAAGGTATACATCATCGACGAAGTCCACATGCTGTCCGAGAAGGCGTTCAACGCCTTCCTGAAGACGCTGGAGGAGCCGCCGCCGCACGCCAAATTCGTGTTCGCCACCACCGAGATCCGCAAGGTCCCGGTAACGATCCTGTCGCGCTGCCAGCGCTTCGACCTGCGGCGCGTCGAGGCCGACCGGCTCATCGCGCATCTGCAAACCATCTGCGGGCTGGAGGGGGTCGAAGTCGAGCCCGAGGCGCTGGCGAGCATCGCCCGCGCGGCGGAAGGCTCGGTGCGCGACGCGCTCTCGCTGCTCGACCAGGCCATCGCCCACGGCGCGGGCCGGGTCGCGGCCGCGACGGTGCGCGAAATGCTCGGCCTTGCTGACCGCGCGCAGGTCATCGACCTGTTCGAGGCGGCGATGCGCGGCGACGTACCGGCCGCCTTCGCGGGCTTGCGCGCGCAATACGACGCCGGGGCCGACCCGGCCGTCGTCCTGTCCGACCTCGCCTCGTTCACGCATCTCGTCACGCGCCTCAAGCTCGTGCCGGAGGCCGCCAAGGACCCGGCCCTGACCGAGGCGGAACGGACGCGAGGCGCGGCGTTCGCCCAAACGCTCTCGACCCGCACGCTGTCGCGGGCCTGGCAGATTCTTTTGCGGGGCGTGCCCGAGACGCAGGGTGCGCCGCGGCCCGTGGCGGCGGCCGAGATGGTTCTGGTGCGCCTCGCCTACGCGGCCGATCTGCCCACGCCCGACGAGGCGCTGCGGATGTTCAAGGACGGAGCCTCGCTGCCGGCGTCGAGCGCCCGGACCGCTCCTGCGCCGCGGCCGTCTCCGGGACCTTCGGCGTCGGGCGGCGCTCCGGCGCTGGCGACGGCGCAGGCCCGGCCGCAAGCCGCCGCTCCGCGCCCGGAGACCGCGCCGCAAGCCGCCTCCGACGTCCGGCTGCGCCGGTTCGAGGATGTGGTCGCGCTCGCGGGCGAGCGGCGCGAGATCGGCCTCAAGAGCGCCCTGGAGCGAGACGTGCGGCTCGTGCGCTTCGAGGAAGGCCAGATCGAGTTCGCGCTGGCCGAGGGCGGCAACCGCAAATTGCCCGGCGACCTCGCGCGCGCCCTCGACGCCTGGACGGGCCGGCGCTGGGTCATCGCGCTCTCCTCCGAGCCCGGCGCGCCGACGATCCACGAGCAGCGCCGGGCCGCCGAGCGCGAGCGCAAGAGCGGCGCGGCGGGCCATCCGCTCGTGCAGGCCGTGATGGCCAAGTTCCCCGGCGCGCAGATCGTGGACGTGCGCGAGAAGAGCGCAGACGCGACCGGCGGCGCTGAGAGCGAAGTTTTGAGCGAAGCCGACACGGAAGCGGCGCGCGAGGCCGAAGCGGACGAACGTTTCTAGGAGACCCGAATGCGCGACCTTATGGGCATCATGAAGCAGGCTCAGGCCATGCAGCAGAAAATGGAGGAGATGCAGGCCGAACTCGACACCATCGAAGTTTTGGGCTCGGCGGCCGGCGGCATGGTCACCGTCAAGATGACCGCCAAGGGTGTCCTGAAGGCCGTGTCGATCGACCCGTCCGTCCTCGACCCGGACGAGAAGGAGATCGTCGAGGACCTCATCGTCGCCGCCGCGAACGACGCCCGCGCGAAAGCCGACCGCGCCATGCAGGAGCGGATGGCCGAGATCACGAAGGGCCTGCCGCTGCCGCCGGGGCTGAAGCTGTTCTGATCCGGCGCGCGCCCCGCGCCGCCTGGACAACCGCGCCCGAAGACCCCATCTAAGTGTCTCTTGCAGCGAGCGTATTCGGCGCCGGTCAACGCCCGTGCGGCCGGGCGTGAAAGTTGAGCGATGCCTCAGTCCGTCGCCGGTCCCGAGATCGAGCGCCTGATCCAGCTCCTCGCCCGCCTGCCGGGCTTGGGGCCGCGCTCGGCCCGGCGTGCTGCGCTCCACCTCATCAAGAAGCGCGAGCAACTGCTCGCGCCGCTGTCCGACGCGCTGTGCGCAGCGCGCGAGCGCATCGTCGTGTGCCGCGCCTGCGGCAACGTCGACACGACCGATCCCTGCACGGTCTGCCGCGACCCGCGCCGCGACCCCTCGATCCTCGTCGTGGTCGAGGACGTGTCCGATCTGTGGGCGCTGGAGCGGGCCGGGGCGGTCAGCGCCCGCTATCACGTGCTTGGCGGCGTGCTCTCGCCGCTCGACGGCGTGCGCCCCGAGCATCTCAATCTGGAGGGCCTTGTGGCGCGGGCCTCGGAGCCCGAGGTCCAGGAGGTTATCCTGGCGCTCAACGCCACGGTCGACGGCCAGACCACGGCGCACTACGTCACCGAGTTGCTTGGCCACCTGCCCGTGCGGGTGACGAAGCTCGCCCACGGCGTCCCGGTCGGGGGCGAACTCGACTACCTCGACGAGGGCACGCTGTCGGCCGCCATCCGGAGCCGAACGGCGTTTTGAGCGAGGCGAATGGCGAGGAGAGACTTTCCATTCGCCATGCGCCATTCGCTTCAAGGAGCGAATTGACCGCCTCGGCGCAAACCCCTTATTTCGCCGGCCATGGCTATCCGACCCCTCGTCATCCTGCCCGATCCGCGCCTGCGCCAGACCTGCGAGCCCGTCGCGGCGATCACGGACGAGATCCGCGACATCGCGCGCGACATGCTCGACACCATGTACGACGCGCCGGGGGTGGGGCTCGCGGCGATTCAGATCGGCGTGGCGAAGCGGGTCATCACCATCGACGTGTCGAAGGGAGAAGACGAGCGCCGCCCGCTGGTGCTCGTGAACCCGGAGATCGTCTGGGCCTCGGAGGAAAGGCGCGTTTACGAAGAGGGGTGCCTCTCGATCCCCGAGTACTACGCCGAGGTTGAGCGGCCGGATCGGGTCCGGTTCCGCTATCGAACCCTCGACGGGGAGGCCGTCGAGCAGGACGCGGACGGGCTGCTCGCCACCTGCGTCCAGCACGAGATCGACCATCTCAACGGCGTCCTGTTCATCGATCGCCTCTCGAAGCTCAAGCGCGACCGGGTGATCAAGAAATTCCAGAAGGCGGCGAAGCGCGAGGCGGCGGCGTGACATGGCTGGTGGACGATGGGCCTGCGCCTCTCCCGAGGGGAGAGGTCGAGACGGCGGTCAGCCGTCCGGGTGAGGGGCGGGTCCTCTCCGGTTAGGGATCGCCCCTCTCCCGGCCGCTTCGCGGCCATCCTCTCCCCACGGGGGAGGGAAGGCGTTGGCGCCCTCGCGTCTGTCGCACCCCGAACCGATCGTCCGGAAGCGGGATGACGCTGCGCATCGTCTTCATGGGCACGCCGGACTTCGCCGCGCCCACTCTCGCCGAGATCGTCGGCCAGGGCCATGAGGTGGCGGCGGTCTATACGCGCGCGCCGGCGGCGGCGGGCCGGGGGATGGCGCTTGAAACCCTCGCCGGTGCAGGCGCTGGCCGAGCGGTTCGGCCTTCCCGTGCTGACGCCGACGACCCTGCGCGGCGACGACGCCGCGGCTGCGTTCCGAGCGCACGGGGCCGACGCGGCGGTGGTGGTCGCCTACGGCATGATCCTGCCCAAGGCCCATCTTGGACGCCCCGGCGCTCGGCTGCCTCAATCTCCACGCGTCCCTGCTGCCGCGCTGGCGCGGGGCGGCGCCGATCCAGCGCGCCGTCATGGCGGGCGATTCCGAGACCGGCGTCGCGGTGATGCGGATGGAGGAGGGCCTCGACACCGGCCCGGTCGCCATGGTGGAGCGCGTCGCGATCGGCCCCGACATGACGGCGGGCGACGTCCACGACCGCTTGATGCCGCTCGGCGCCGACCTGATGGCGCGGGCGCTCGCGGCGCTCTCGCGCGGCGCGCTCCAGTTCACGTCGCAACCGGACGAGGGCGTCACCTACGCCAAAAAGATCACGAACGAGGAAGCCCGGATCGACTGGAGCCGCCCGGCTCAGGACGTGCACAACCACATGCGCGGGCTGTCGCCGTTTCCGGGCGCGTTTTTTGCGGCCGACCTGGGCAAAGGCCCGGAGCGCGTGAAGGCGCTGCGCACGGCGCTGGCCGACGGCGCGGGCGCGCCGGGGACGCTGCTCGACGACTGCGGCGCCGTCGCGTGCGGGGAGGGGGCGGTGCGGCTGTTACAGGTGCAGCGCGCGGGCAAAGGCCCCATGAACGTCGCCGAATTCCTGCGCGGAGTGCGGCTTGGGCCTGGCGACCGGCTGGATTCGACTACTCGAAGCGAAACTCCTGCTTCAGAATAGAATAGAGGGCGAAAGCTCCGTCGCGGTCTAACTGGATCGTTTGACTCTTTTTGCCCGGTATCTCACGGCTATCCCGACCAAAGGTGTCGATTTGAATAAAAATACGACCCTCACGTTCGAAGGTCGTGTACCTCGCCTGGATCTCATCATGAACCGAGTTGCGCTCCATGTGTTTGCGCTCGAATTGTCGGATTAGGGCCATTCTCACCTCCTTTAGCAGGTTTCGACCTGAATAATGCCCCGCTACAAGCTCGTCATCGAGTACGACGGCACGCCGTTCGCGGGCTGGCAGCGGCAGATCAACGGCCGCTCGGTGCAGCAGGCGGTTGAGGAGGCGATCGAGCGGTTTTCCGGCCAATCCGTCCGCGTCCAATGCGCCGGACGCACCGATGCCGGCGTGCACGCGGCCCATCAGGTCGCGCATGTCGATCTGGCGAAGGACTGGCGCGCCGACACGGTGCGCGACGCCACGAACGCGCATCTGCGCCCCGAGCCGGTCGTCCATCGTGTCAGCCGGGATTGTGGACGACGGCTTCAACGCCCGCCTGTCGGCGGTGAAGCGGGCATTATCTCTATCGCATCCTCAACCGCCGCGCCCCGCCGGCGCTCAGCGCTCACCGCGTCTGGCACGTTCCCTGCCCGCTCGACGTCGAGACGATGCAGGCGGCGGCGCAGACCCTTGTGGGCCGGCACGACTTCACCACGTTCCGCGCCGCCGAGTGCCAGGCGAACAGCCCGATCCGAACGCTGGAGCGGCTCGATGTCGAGCGCCACGGCGACGACATCCGCGTCCATGCCGCGGCGCGCTCGTTCCTGCACCATCAGGTGCGCTCGATGGTCGGCACGCTCATGCTGGCCGGGGCCGGGCGGCGGACGGTTGCGGACGTGCGCCGGGCCCTGGAGGCGCGCGACCGCGCCCGCTGCGGCCCCACCGCGCCTGCGGCGGGGCTCACCCTCGTCGGGGTGGAGTATTGATCGCCTCTCCCCGCGAGCGGAGCGGGGTGAGGGGGCGTTTCAGGATCGAGCGCACCCGGAGACGCCCCCTCTCCCCGCATGCGGGGAGAGGGGGCGCGCCTAGGCGAAAAAGTATGCCTCCAGCACGCGCCGGTAGATCGCCGCCAGCCGGTCGAGGTCGGCGACCGCCACATGCTCATCGACTTGGTGCATGGTCTGCCCGACGAGGCCGAACTCCGCCACGGGGCAAAAATCCTTGATGAAGCGCGCGTCCGAGGTGCCGCCGGTGGTCGAAAGCGCGGGCCGCCGACCCGTTTCAGCCTCAATGGCGTCGGCGAGCGTGGCCACGAAGGCATCGGGCTCGGTCAGGAAGGCGACCGCGTTGGTGGGATCGAGGGTCAGCGCATAACGCACATCGGCTCCGGCGGCGTCCAACCGGCGGCGCAACTCGGCCGCCAAGGTATCCGGCGTCCACAGGTCGTTGAAGCGGATGTTGAAGGTCGCGCGCGCCTCGGCCGGGATGACGTTCACCGCCGGGTTGCCGACATCGACCGTCGTGACTTCCAGGTTCGAGGCGTCGAAATGCGCCGTGCCGGCGTCGAGCGGCGCGCCCATCAGCGCATCGAGGAGGCGCGCCATGCCCCGGATCGGGTTCTGGGCCAGATGCGGGTAGGCGACGTGGCCCTGCCGGCCCTGCACGACAAGGCGGCCGGTGAGCGAGCCGCGCCGGCCGATCTTCACCATGTCGCCGAGCCGTTCGGGGTTGGTCGGCTCGCCGAGGAGGCAATGATCAAAACGCTCGCCGCGCGCGCGCGCCCAGTGCAGCAGTTTCAGGGTGCCGTTGACGGCGGGGCCCTCTTCGTCGCCGGTGACGAGAAACCCGATCGAGCCGGCGAAATCGGGATGGTCGGTCAAAAAGCCGAGCGCGGCGGCCGCCATGCAGGCGAGGCCGCCCTTCATGTCCACCGCGCCGCGCCCGAACAGCGCGCCATCCTCGACGACGCCGCCGAACGGATCGTGCCGCCAATGGGCCTCGTCGCCCGGCGGCACCACGTCGGTGTGGCCGGCGAAGAGCAGATAGGGATGCCCGACGCCGAAGCGGGCATAAAGGTTTTCCACGTCCGGCGTGCCGGGGGCGGAGAACACGGGGCGGTGGACCTCGAACCCGGCGTCGCCCAGCGCCCGCGCGAGAAAGCTGAGCGCGCCGGCCTCGGCGGGCGTCACCGATGGGCAGCGGATGAGCGCCTGGGCGAGGGCGAGGGGGCTGGGGGCGATGCTCATCGTCAGGCTCTTATCCCGTGTCGATCCCGACCAAAACGGCGAGCTTGGCGCGTACATCCGCCAGCGTTTCGGCCGGGACCGTCGCGCCGATGGGCCGGACCGGGCAGGTCAGGGCGTCGATGCTGCGGACGTGGCTCGTGAGGATTTCGCCCTGAATGGGCAAGCCCTCCGGCACTACGACGCTCGATGCGAACGGGCGCACGCGCCGGGTGATCGGGCAGACGATCGCGAGGCCGGTCCTTAGATTTCCTGAGATATGATAATCATATCTCATTCTGGAGGGGTCCGAGCAGACCCGCCGCGGCGCGCGGTCGAGCCCTCGAAAGAGGGAAAAAATCTGCGCTAGGCGCGAACCGGAAACGGCTCCGCGGCAAGCGGGTCGGGGCCGTAGCGGTTCGGCCCCGGCGTGCCGGGCAGGAAGCCGAGTTCGACGATGTACCAGATCAGCCCGATGATCGGGATGAAGAGAATGAGGATCCACCAGCCCGACTTGTCGCGGTCATGATAGCGCTTAACGGCGACTGCGAGCGACGGGATCAAGAGAACCAAGCCGACAACCCCTTGAAGGAAGGTCGTCGCCGTGCTTTGCGATCCAAACAGGAGGCTGGCGACGAGGGTGACGCCGACGCTGATGAGCCAGAGCACGAGCGTCGCGATCCAGAAGGGCTTGCGGTTCAGCCGGCCCTGAAAATTCGCGAAAATGTAAGCCCAATCCATGACGATGTTCCTCCGTCGTCCCATTCAATCCCGCAGCAACTCGTTGATGCTCGTCTTGGCCCGCGTGCCCGCGTCCACCCGCTTGACGATGACCGCGCAGGCGAGCGAGGGGCCGGGCGAGCCGTCCGGCAGGTTTTTCCCGGCAGCGCGCCCGCGACCACGACCGAATAGGGCGGCACGCGGCCCACAGAACACCTCGCCGGTCGTGCGGTCGATGATTTTCGTGGACGCGCCGATGAACACGCCCATGGACAGCACCGAGCCCTCGCCGACGACGACGCCCTCCACCACCTCCGAGCGCGCGCCGATGAAGCAGTTATCCTCGATGATGGTGGGGTTGGCTTGCAGGGGCTCCAGCACGCCGCCGATGCCGACGCCGCCGGAGAGATGCACGTTGCGGCCGATCTGCGCGCACGAGCCGACGGTCGCCCAGGTGTCCACCATCGCGCCCTCGTCCACATAGGCGCCGAGGTTGACGAAGGAGGGCATCAGCACCACGCCCGGCGCAATAAAAGTCCCGCGGCGCACCACGCAGGACGGCACGGCCCGAAACCCCGCGGCCTTGAAGCGGCTCTCGCCCCAGCCCTCGAACTTCGAGGGGACCTTGTCCCACCACGCCGCCCCGCCCGGCCCGCCCGGAATGACCTGCATATCGTTAAGTCTGAAGGACAGCAGCACCGCCTTTTTGAGCCACTGATTGACCTGCCAGGCGCCGCCGGTCTTCTCGGCGACGCGGGCCGCGCCGGAGTCGAGCAGCCGCAGCGCCTCCTCG
This sequence comes from uncultured Alphaproteobacteria bacterium, assembly GCA_963728675.1. Classification (GTDB taxonomy): domain Bacteria; phylum Pseudomonadota; class Alphaproteobacteria; order Rhizobiales; family Beijerinckiaceae; genus JAJKJG01. Next base: position 123,753 of record CAVSLO010000032.1, read on the forward strand.
ACCGCCTCCTGCACCGGGCCTGTCGTGGACGGCGCGACCGTCGCCCGATCCTCCCAGGCGGCGTCGATCGTGCGGGCGAGGTCGGCGTGGGACATGGGGCTCGTTCCGGCGAAAAAGCAGAGCTTGGGTGATTAGCAACCGGACCGCCGGATGTCATCCCCGGTCCGCGCCGAGCTTTGCCTACGGCCAAGGTGGAACGAGCGGCGGCGCTGGGGGTTGGACTCCGCATCCTTGAAGGACCGCCGCCATGCCCGAAAAAAACCTGCAAGCCCTCTTCCTCCACAACCTGAAGGACATTTACTTCGCCGAGCAGCAGATCCTCAAAGGGCTGCCCACGATGGCGAAGTCGGCCGAGTCGGAGGAACTGCGGCACGCTTTCGAGACCCACGCCGCGGAAACCGAGGAGCAGATCCGGCGCATCGAGCGCATCTTCGAGATCATGGGCCAGAAGCCTGAGGTCGTGCCCTGCGAGGGCATTTTAGGCATCATCAAGGAAGGCCAGTCGATGCTCCAGGAGTTCGCCGGCGGCGAGGCCTACGAGGCCGGGCTTATCGCGGCCGCGCAGGCGATCGAGCACTACGAGATCGCCCGCTACGGCACCTTGAGCGCCTGGGCGCGGCAGCTCGATCTCACCGATGTCGCCGACCTCATCGAGGAGTCGCTTGAGGAGGAGGCCGACACCGACGAGCTTCTGTCCGAAATGGCCGAAGCCGCCATCAACGCCGAGGCGGTGTAGGGTTCGGGGCTTCGGCCTGTGCGCCTTTGTAAGGCCAAGCTGAAACCAGTCGCCCCCTTGGCGATTGCCTTCCTGACAAGCAAGGGTGCGGGCCGTCGCCTTGGTCGACGCCGCACCGTTGCGCGCGAATGGTTCGCACGGCCACGCACCTCCGCTCGGTCGGGCACAATGAGGAGAGCCAGATGAGCATTTTCGGTTCGATCATGAACAAGATTTTCCACCACGGCTCCGCGGCGTCGCCGGCCGCCGGCGCTGCGCCGGGCGGGACGACGGCGGCTTCGGGCCAGAAGGTCGCGAGCGCAGCCTCGCCCTCGGGAGCCGCAGGATCGACCGCCGGGGCGGGGGGACAGAACGTCGACGTGGAGGCCGTCTTGAGCGGCATGTCCTCGAAAGCCGGTCAGCAGCTCGATTGGCGTCACTCGATCGTCGACCTGATGAAGCTGCTCAACTTGGACAGCAGCCTTTCGGCCCGAAAGGAGCTTGCGCAGGAGCTGCACTACACCGGCGACATGAACGACTCGGCCAGCATGAACATGTGGCTTCACAAGCAGGTCATGCAGAAGCTTGCCGAGAACGGCGGCAAGGTCCCGGACTCGCTGAGAACCTGAAGAGGAGGCGTCCATGGGTCTTCTGGACAGCGTAATTGGCAGTGTGACGGGATCGAGCCAAGGGTCGAATCAAGGCTCGTCCAGTCCCACGTCGCCCATGGTCAAGGCGCTTTTGCTGCTTCTCGCGGCCAAAGCGGCTTCCAGCTACATGAGCGGCTCGTCCGCGGGCCACGACGGCACGGCCCCAAAACCGTCCGGCGCGCCGGGCGGCGAGCCCGGCACGATCCAAAGCGGGATCCTGAAGGGCCTGCCCAGCCTCGATTCCTTGATGGAGCGCTTCACGCGGAGCGGGCACGCCGACAAGATCCAATCATGGGTCGGCCCCGGCGAAAACCAGCCCATTCAGCCGGACGAACTTCAGGCGGCGCTCGGACCCGACGGGCTGGACCATCTCCAGAAGGAAACAGGGCTGCCCCGCGACCAGCTCCTGAGCCAACTGTCCAAGATGCTCCCGCAGGTCGTGGACAAGCTGACCCCCAACGGACGCCTGCCCACAGAGCAGGAAAGGGCTCGTTGGTGAACGAGCGGGGCCGCTCGGGCCGGCAGGACGAAGGCTGAGCCGGACGGTTTTGGGAGCTTAGGCGGCAGCTTGGCCCGGCATCGCCAAGGTCATGACCCTGTGCTTGGGACGGCGCTGCTCCCTGGATCGTAACTCGCCCGCGCGCAAGCGGGCGAGATCGTCCGAAGACCTGTCGAGCCCCGCAGCGCGCGGCGCAGGCTATGGTCCGCGGCTCAAGGAGAGCGGCGAGCGAGGGGTTCTGCCGGATCGTTGGACATCCGCTGACCGTTGCGGCGGCGGCGCCACATCCTGCCACGGGCAGCCGCGCGGGTGGGTTACGACAAGACCCGCCAGACAGCGCGAACGCCCTGGCGAGGCCGGCGAATGACGCTTGACAAGCGTTCTTGATTTGTTCTAGAACAGGCGTCCGTTTCGGAGAACGGGAATCCCCGCCTGAGCCGCGGAGCGCCGATTCGTCAACCCTTTTTATCGCCCCCGCGCGAGGGCGTGGGAAAACGGGGAATTTAGGGATACGGCAACCACCGTCGTGTGAGGGTTACGGGATCGTTTTAAGAGTCGGCGCTTGAACGCTTTGAGTCGGAGCCCAACCGTGGCGACAGCCAACGCCCTCATCGCCCGCCTCGAGACCGCCGACGCCGGACTACCGGCGTCGCCCCGAACAACATCGACGCCGAGCAGGCGCTGCTCGGCGCGATCCTCGTCAACAACGACGCCTACTACCGCGTCTCGGACTTCCTCGAGGCCGACCATTTCTTCGAGGATCTGCACCAGCGCATCTACGAGGTCGCGCGACGCCTGATCAGAGCCGGCAAGGTCGCGACGCCGATCACGCTCAAGACCTTCCTGGGCGACCAGGATCTCGGCGGCGTCACGGTCTCGCAATACCTCGCCCGCCTCGCCGGCCGAGGCGACGACCGTCATCAACGCCGAGGATTACGGCCGCACGATCTACGACCTCGCCATCCGCCGCAACCTGATCGGCGATCGGCGAGGACATGGTCAACGTCGCCTACGACGCGCCCGTCGAGACCTCGCCGCGCGACCAGATCGAGGAGGCCGAGCGGCGGCTCTACGAACTCGCCGAGACCGGCCGCTACGACGGCGGCTTCCAGCGCTTCTCCGACGCGCTCACGACCGCCATCGACATGGCGGCCGAACGCCTTCAAGCGCGACGGCAAGCTCTCCGGCATCGCGACCGGGCTGCGCCGACCTCGACCGCATGATGGGCGGCCTGCAAGCCTCCGACCTGATCATCCTCGCCGGCCGGCCCGGCATGGGCAAGACCGCGCTCGCCACCAACATCGCCTTCAACATCGCCAAGGCCTACGAGGGCGAGAAGCAGCCCGACGGCGCGATCAAGACCGTCAACGGCGGCATCGTCGGCTTCTTCTCGCTCGAAATGTCGGCCGAGCAGCTCGCCACCCGCATCATCGCCGAGCAGTCCGGCGTCCCGTCCTACAAGATCCGCCGCGGCGACATCACGCGAGGACGATTTCCACAAGATCACCGACGCCGCGCGCGAGATGCAGGCGATCCCGTTCTACATCGACCAGACCGGCGGCATCTCGATCGCCCAGCTCGCGGCGCGCGCCCGGCGCCTCAAGCGCCAGCGCGGGCTCGACATGCTCGTCATCGACTACCTCCAGCTGCTCGTCCGGGTCCGCGCAAGCAAGGGCGAGAACCGGGTGCAGGAAGCTGACCGAGATCACCACCGGCCTGAAGGCGCTCGCCAAGGAGCTGAACGTGCCGATCCTCGCGCTCTCGCAGCTCTCGCGCCAGGTGGAGCAGCGCGACGACAAGCGCCCGCAGCTCTCGGACCTGCGCGAATCGGGCTCGATCGAGCAGGACGCCGACGTGGTCATGTTCGTCTTCCGCGAGGAGTACTACCTCAAGAACAAGGAGCCGAAGCCCGGCACCGAAGAGCATTTCAAGTGGCAGACCGAGATGGACCAGGTCGCACGGCCGGCCGAGGTCATCATCGGCAAGCAGCGCCACGGCCCGACCGGCACGGTGCAGCTCGCCTTCCAGGCCGACGTCACGCGCTTCGCCAACCTCGCCGAGGAGGACAAGCTGCCGGAACGGATCGGCGATTGACCCATTCTCCCAGCCTGCCGCTCAACGAAGCCGCACGTGAACGTAGACACACGGATGACGGACGCTGGCCCATATCCCGATGCGGCAGGAGCGGCCGGCGGTCTCCTCACGATCGATCTCGACGCGCTCGCCGCGAACTGGCGCACGCTGCGCGACGCGCGCGCGCGGCGCGGAATGCGCGGCCGTCGTCAAGGCGGACGGCTACGGCATCGGCATCGAGCCGGCGGTGCCCGCGCTGGCGCGCGCCGGCTGCAAGACGTTCTTCGTCGCCCACCTCTCCGAGGCGGTCCGCGCCCGCGCCGTTGCGGCGCAGGCCGACGATCTACGTCCTGAACGGGCTCCTGCCCGGCACGGCTGCGGCTTACGCCGAGCATGCGCTCCGGCCGGTGCTCGGATCGCGGGACGAAGTCGACGAATGGGCGGGTTTCTGCCGCGCGCAGGCGAGGGCGGCTGCCGGCCGCGATCCATGTCGACACCGGCATGAACCGGCTCGGCCTGCGCGGTCGAGGAGGCGCTGGCGGGCGATCCGCTGCTGTCGCGCTTCGAGCCGGCGCTGCTGATGAGCCATTTCGTCAGCGCCGAGGAGTCGGACGATCCGGTCAACGCCCGGCAGATCGAGGCCTTCGCGCGCGTCCGGCGAGGCGCTTCCGGGCGTCCCGGCGTCGCTCGCCAACTCGTCCGGCATCTTCCTGCCCAGGGCCCGCATTACGATCTCGTCCGGCCTGGCTACGCGCTCTACGGCGGCAATCCGACGCCGGGTGCGGTCAATCCGATGCGCCCGTGGTGCGGCTCGAAGGCCGCATCGTCCAGCTGCGCTGGTCGAGGCGGGCGAAACCGTCGGCTACAACGGCACGCTGGATGGCGCCGGCGCCGGCGGCATCGCGACGCTCTCGGTCGGCTATGCCGACGGCTATCCGCGCGCCGCGCAGCGCGACCGACGCCAAGGCCGCGCGAGACGCCTGGCGGGCGAGGCGATCGTCGGCGGGCCGCCGCTGCCCGTTCGCCGGCCGCATCTCGATGGATCTCATCGTCCGTCGACGTCACCGGCTTGCCGGAGGGCGCGGTCGCGGCGCGGCGATCCCGTCACGCTGATCGGCGACGATCTCACCATCGACGAGGTCGGCGGCCGCGCCGGCACCATCGGCTACGAAATCCTGACGAGCCTCGGGCGGCGCTACGCGCGCACGTACCGCGGGGCAGGCATCGAGTACTGATGGCCGAAACGCCAACGCCACCTTCGTCTGCCAGAGCTGCGGCGCGGTCTACAACCGCTGGAAGGGCAAGTGCGAGGCCTGCGGCGGCTGGAACACCATCGTCGAGGAGACCGGCGCGGCGCAGCCCGATGGCGGGCCCGTCGCGACGCGCCCGGCCCGCGCCAAGGGCCGCGTCTTCCCGCTCGAGGGCCTGTCCGGCGAGACGCAGCGAGGCGCCGCGCATCGCCGTCCGGCATCGCCGAGCTCGACCGCGTCACCGGCGGCGGCTTCGTGCGCGGCTCGGTGATCCTGATCGGCGGCGATCCCGGCATCGGCAAGTCGACGCTGCTGATGCAGGCCTCCGCCGCGCTGGCCGCGCACGGGCCATCGCGTCGCCTACATCTCGGGCGAGGAGGCGGTCGCGCAGGTGCGCCTGCGCGCCGAGCGGCTCGGCCTCGGCCGAGCGCCGGTCGAGCTCGCCGCCGAGACCAATGTCGAGGACATCATCGCGACCCTGTCGCAAGGCCGGCCGCCGGCGCTCGCGATCATCGACTCGATCCAGACCATGTGGACCGAGACGGTCGAATCGGCGCCCGGCACGGTGACGCAGGTGCGCGGCAGCGCGCAGGCGCTGATCCGCTTCGCCAAGACCAGCGGCACGGCGGTCATCCTGGTCGGCCACGTCACCAAGGACGGCCAGATCGCCGGGCCGCGCGTCGTCGAGCACATGGTCGACGCGGTGGTCTCCTTCGAGGGCGACACGCGGCCACCATTTCCGCATCCTGCGCGCGGTCAAGAACCGCTTCGGGCCGACCGACGAGATCGGCGTCTTCGAGATGACGGACCGCGGCCTCGCGCGAGGTGCCGAACCCGTCCGAGCTGTTCCTCGCCGGGCGCGACCTCGCGACGCCGGGCACCGCGGTCTTCGCCGGCATGGAGGGCACGCGGCCGCTGCTCGTCGAGATCCAGGCGCTCGTCGCGCCGACCTCGCTCGGCACGCCGCGCCGCGCCGTCGTCGGCTGGGATCCGAGCCGCCTCTCGATGGTGCTCGCCGTGCTGGAGGCGCATGGCGGCCTGCGCCTCGGCATGCACGACGTCTACCTCAACGTCGCCGGCGGCCTGCGCATCACCGAGCCGGCGGCCGACCTCGCCGCGGCCGCGGCGCTCGTCTCGTCGCTGTCCGGCTCGCCGCTGCCGCCCGACGCCGTCTATTTCGGCGAGATCGGCCTTTCGGGCGCGATCCGGCCGGTCGCGCAGGCGCAGGCGCGGCTGAAGGAGGCCGCGAAGCTCGGCTTCGCCAGCGCCGTCGCGCCCGCCGCCGCGCGGCGAGACGGGGCGAGCGGCCTGCCGTCGGGCCTGGCTTCGGTCGCGCCACATCACGCGACCTCGTCGCCGGCGATCGCCGCGCGACGACCACGGGTCAAAGCCGTGCGTTCAGCGCGGGAAGGGTGACGCGGCGCGCGTCTCCACGGCTATACAGCCGCGGCCAGCGCTCGCGCCGGCCTGCGCCGGCGGCTCGTTTAACGACCGACTGACGCGCTCAAGGCCTGCACCCGCATGCCGTTTTCGTCCTCGACCTCGTCGTCATCGGCGTCGTGCTGATCTCCGCCCTGCTCGCCGCCGTGCGCGGCTTCACCCGCGAAGTGCTGGCGATCGTCGCCTGGGTCGCGGCTGCTGCTGCGGCGTGGTTCCTCCACCCGCTGCTCCTGCCCATCGTCAAGCAGTACATCCACAACACACCGTCGCGCTCGTCGCCGCGATCGGCGGCATCTTCATCGTCACGCTGATCGTCGTCTCGATCATCACGGTGAAGATCTCGGACCTGATCCTCGATTCGCGGATCGGCGCGCTCGACCGGACGCTCGGCTTCGTCTTCGGCGCCGCGCGCGGCTTCCTGATCTGCGTGATCGGCTGGGTGTTCCTGGCCTGGCTCGTGCAGGGCAAGAACCCGGAATGGGCGAGCGCACGCCCGGACCCGGCCGATGCTCGAGAACACCGGCAACGCCCTCGTCGCCATGCTGCCCGAGAACCCGGAGGGCCTGCTCCAGCAACTGCGACAAGCCGAAGCCCGAGGGCGAGGCGAACCGGCGGAGCCGCCGATCCGCAGCGCCCGGCGGCGCCGCGCCGCCGGTTCCGCCGCAGCGCGGCTGATCAGGTTCCGGTCGCAGCGGCGCGGCTGCCGGGATAACTTCGACGCCGCAATTGGCGTCGAGCCCGCCGCCGATCTTACATAAGCGGCCTGCGCGCAGGCCGCACAGCGCGCCGCAAGGAGAGGTCGATGTTGCATGGTCAGCAGCCTGGCAGAGTCCTGGCAGACCCCGTCCGGCGGGACGGATCTCGACCTCGACGGCGACACGCTGCGCGAGGAATGCGGCGTCTTCGGCATCTTCGGCCATCCCGACGCCGCCGCCATCACGGCGCTCGGCCTGCACGCCCTGCAGCATCGCGGCCAGGAAGCGGCCGGCATCGTCTCCTTCGACGGCGACGTCTTCCATCTCGAGCGCAAGCTCGGCCTCGTCGGCGACAGCTTCTCCGACCGCGCGACCATCGAGCGGCTCGAAGGGCCTCTCGGCCATCGGCCACGTCCGCTACTCGACGACCGGCGGGACGATCCTGCGCAACGTGCAGCCGCTCTTCGCCGAACTCGACGGCGGCGGCTTCGCGGTCGCCCATAACGGCAACCTGACCAACGGCCTGACCCTGCGCCGCGACCTCATCCGCGACGGCGCGATCTGCCAGTCGACCACCGACACCGAGGTGATCGTCCACCTGGTCGCCCGCAGCCGCAAGGCGCGCGTCGTCGACCGCTTCATCGACGCGATCGCGGCAGATCGAGGGCGCCTACTCGCTCGTGGCGCTCACCAACAAGAAGCTGATCGGCGCCCGCGACCCGCTCGGCATCCGCCCGCTGGTGCTCGGCGAGCTCGACGGCCGCTACATCCTGGCCTCCGAGACCTGCGCGCTCGACATCATCGGCGCCCGCTTCGTGCGCGACGTCGAGAACGGCGAGGTCGTGGTGATCTCCGAGGACGGGATCGAATCGCTCCGCTTCGCGCCGCAGCAGCCGGCGCGGCCCTGCATCTTCGAGTACATCTACTTCGCCCGGCCCGATTCGGTCGTGAACGGCCGCAACGTCTACGACGTCCGCAAGGGCATGGGCGCGCGAGCTGGCCCGCGAAGCGCCGGCCGACGCCGACGTGGTCGTGCCGGTGCCGGATTCCGGCGTGCCGGCGGCGCTCGGCTTCGCGCCGGGCCTGCGGCATGCCCTACGAGCTCGGCATCATCCGCAACCACTATGTCGGCCGCACCTTCATCCAGCCGACGCAGTCGGTGCGCGAACTCGGCGTGCGCCTGAAGCACTCCGCCAACCGCGCCGTGGTCGAGGGCAAGCGCATCGTGCTGGTCGACGACAGCCTCGTGCGCGGCACGACCTCGGTGAAGATCGTGCGCATGATGCGCGAGGCCGGCGCGCGGGAAGTGCATTTCCGCATCGCCTCGCCCGCCGATCACCCATCCCGATTTCTACGGCATCGACACGCCGGAGCAGGACAAGCTGCTCGCCGCCACGCACGACCTCGAAGGCATGCGCGCCTACATCGGGGCCGACTCGCTCGCCTTCCTGTCGGTCGAGGGCATCTACCGCGCCATGGGCGATGCGAGCGGCGCGACCCGGTCCGGCCGCAGTTCACCGACCATTGCTTCACCGGCGATTACCCGACGCCCCTGACCGACCTCGCGGTCGCGACGCCGCGCCGAGCTCGCGATGCTGGCCGAAGCCGGACTGAGTCGTCGATGGCCAAGCCCCTCAACGAACCGCGATCGCGGTCGTCACCGGCGCCTCGCGCGGCATCGGCCGCGCCGCGGCGCTCGCCTTCGCCGCAGGCCGGCGCGCACGTCGATCGCGCTCGCCCGCACGCAGGGCGCGCTCGAGGAGCTCGACGACGAGATCCGCGCCGGGCGGCGGCGCGGCGACGCTCGTGCCGCTCGACCTCAAGGATTTCGACGCGCTCGACCGGCTCGGCGCCGCGATCCACGAGCGCTGGGGCAAGCTCGACATCCTGCTCGGCAACGCCGGCATCCTCGGCGAACTCGCGCCGCTCGCCCATGTCGACCAGCCGGTCTGGGACGAGGTGATGGCGATCAACGTCACCGCCAATTGGCGCCTGATCCGCTCCCTCGACCCGCTGCTGCGCGCCTCCGACGCCGGCCGGGCGATCTTCGTGTCCTCCGGCGCCGCCCACAAGTGCACGGCCTATTGGGGCCCCTACTCGGTCTCGAAGGCGGCGCTCGAGGCGCTGGTGCGCACCTATGCGGCCGAGACCGCGACGACGCCGGTGCGCGTGATGCTTGTCAACCCCGGCCCGCTGCGCACCGCCATGCGCCGCGCCGCCATGCCGGGCGAGGACCCGCATGACGCTGAAGACGCCGGAGGATCTGCGCCCTTCCATCGTCCGCCTGGCCGCGCCGGCCTGGAGCGAGACAGGGAAGATCTACGATTTTCCGCAGGATCGAGGTGCTGACGCCGCAGGGACCGGCTTGAACGCGGGCTTGCCGACCTCATAAAGGGGTTTGCTGCGCGTTCCGGTGCGGACGAGAACGACCTTGTTTCATTCTGCCGCCATATCGGAGCCAACCTGGCTCGACGCGCACGAAGCAGGCGCTCCCTTGCTTACGCCCGATCCCTGACCTATGAGCACCTCGTTGCCGCGCGGGTGCGGCCGGGTGCGTCTTGCCCTCGATCAGTTCCGCCTGCCTTGGACGGAACTACCTTCAGCCAGGGCGGTTACGGCCTAGGCGCAGTCTTTCGCTCGGGAGGGCCTCTCAGATGTCGGCGGTGCAGCAGGAAAACGGCCCGGCCTCGCTCAGCCCTGTCGAACGCCATTGCCGACGTCGGAAAACAGCAGCCCTGACTATCGTCGCCGGCTGCGCTCTCGCCGGGATGCTTGCCGTCTCGGTGCACGCGGCGGATGACGCCGGCATTCACGATTTCATTCGATCGCAAGCGCGCCAGAGCCAAGGGGAAGCGGCGCCGCGCTGGCCTTCGGCATACGCGAGGACGCCTGCTCCAAGGCCGCACCCCGTTGCGGCGCGCGCGCTCGAGCCTGCGCCGCGCCAGGTCCGGGAGCCAGCCTTGCGGCACACAAGAGCGCTGGCCCGAGCCTTGGCCCGCGAACCGCGCGCGCGGTTCGCTTCTCTGCCGCGGGTGGAGGAGCCCCCGATGCGCAAGGCCAAGTCCCCTCCAGTTGCGTCGACGACGCCCTCGCCGGCCCGGCCGCTTCCCAGGCCGGTTGCGGCCGGCTCGGACCCGATCGCACCGCTGCTGCGCGACCCGACGCTCCGGCCTGGGGACATCGTCGCGTTCCCGGACGGGCTGCGGGTGTTCAAGGGTGATCGGGCGCTCCCCCATCGGGCGGACACGTTCGAGAGCGTGGAGCACTCGCGCCTGGTCTCGAAGGCCTCGCGCAAGGCGGTGGCTGGCTCTGACGCGGACCGTCGCCGACCCCGGCAAGGAGGCGCGCCGCTACTTGCCTTCGGCGCCTTCGAGCGCGGCTCCGACCGCGCCTCACCTGGAGGCGCGAAGCGAAGCCGTCCGGGTGGTCTACCCCATGGCGACCCGTTGAGATTGCGAGACCCAGCGCAGCCTGGCGCATGGGGCGCCCGGTCTGGACAAGCCGCCGGCTGAACGGAGCCGCCGGCGAGCGCTTCGCCGTCCGGACGAGGGGAGCACGGCCGCCTGTCCCTGCGCGCACGCGCAGCTGTCGCCGCGGAGGCGGCCCTGATCCAGGCTGGCGAGAGAGGGGCAAACCGGCGGAGCGGGCGGAGGCCCATCAAGCGTCTTGGCCGGGCTTGACCCGGCCATCCCGGCCCGAAAGGGTGCGCCGCACCGTATCGGGATCACCGGGGCAGGCGCCCAGCTTCGGACAACCCTGATGACCGACTTCTACGACGCCCGCGAAACCCGCGATCCCGCCGCGCGCGAGGCCGATCTTCTGGCACGCCTGCCCGGCGTCCTCGCTGCCGCCTTGCGCGCCCCGGCCTACGCGGAGCGGCTGCGCGGCATTAATCCCGCCGCGGTGACGAGCCGCGCCGCGCTGGCGCGCGTGCCGGCGCTGCGCAAGGCGGACCTGCCGGCCTTGCACCGGGCCGATCCGCCGTTCGGCGGCTTTGTGGCCGAGCCGCTTGCCTCCTTCGCGCGGCTGTTCACCTCGCCGGGGCCGATCTTCGAACCCGAGGGGGCGCACCCCGACCCGTGGCGGGCGGCGCGGGGCCTCTACGCCGCCGGGTTCCGGCGCGGCGACGTGGTGCTCAACACCTTCTCGTACCACCTCACGCCGGGCGGCTTCATCCTCGACTCCGGCGCGCGGGCGCTCGGCTGCCCGGTCATTCCGGCGGGGCCCGGCGCGACAGAGCAGCAGCTTGAGGTGATCGGCGCGTTCCGTCCCGCCGCTTATTGCGGCACGCCGGATTTCTTGAAGATCCTGCTCGACGCGGTCGACGCGGCAGGGCGGGATTGCCCCATCCGCAAGGCGGTCGTGTCCGGCGCGGCCTTTCCCCAATCGTTGCAGGAGGCGGTCGCGGCGCGGGGCGTCGCCGCCCGCCAGCTTTATGCAACGGCCGATCTCGGCGTCATCGCCTATGAGACATCGGCCTGTGAAGGCCTTGTCATCAACGAGGATCTCATTGTCGAGGTCGTGCGGCCCGGCACGGGCGATCCCGTGCCGGACGGGGAGGTGGGCGAGATCGTGGTGACGTCGCTCGACCTTCACCACCCGCTGATCCGCCTCGCGCTTGGCGACCTCACCGCCGTTCTGCCCGGACAAAGCCCGTGCGGACGCACCAATGCCCGCATCCGGGGCTGGATGGGCCGGGCCGACCAGACCGCCAAAGTCAAAGGCCTGTTCGTGCGCCCCGAACAGATCGCCGAGATCAGCCGGCGTCATCCTGAACTGAAGCGGCTCCGCCTCGCGGTGACGCGCGTCGGCGAGGCCGACGCCATGACGCTGCGCGCCGAGGTCGCGACGCCCGATCCGGCGCTGGCCGCGGCCGTCGCGGCGACGCTTCAGGGCGTGACGAAGCTCAGGGGCCGGGTCGACCTGGTCGCGCCGGGATCTCTGCCGAACGACGGCAAGGTGATCGCGGACGAGCGGACGTATGGATAAGCTCATCGAGGCATCAACGCCGACCTCTATCTTTTACCGTGACGATGTCGTGTTCTCCTTCCCTGACGAGGCCAGCGTTCGGCGACCGCAACAAGCCGGCCCGAGACGCTCCGCGACGGTGACCTCGGTACAGTGTACAGTGAGCCGGCTCGAAGCGATGATCTGAGGAGCGCAGACTTGGCGACCGGCTCCGTCACAGGTCGGCGGGGATCGTGGTGAGACTCGCATCCGTCAGCCCACGCAGCTATGCCTGCCGCGGATCGCCAAGCCTCGTCGGTTTCGTCGGCGCCATGCCGGAATTCCGCCCCGCTTCAAGCAATTGTCCTGATGCCGTTTCCTACCCTCTTGCAAAGCCCGCTCGATTGTTGCACATGAGTCGCCTTGACGATGGGGATCGCCGCTCGGAGTGCGGGTGTAGCTCAGGGGTAGAGCACAACCTTGCCAAGGTTGGGGTCGAGGGTTCGAATCCCTTCGCCCGCTCCAAATTTTCTCAACGATTGCAAGCATTTCAGAGCGGCCCTGCGGGGCCGTTTCTGCTTACATGGGCCTCGAAAAGCCCGCTTGTAAGCACCTTGTAAGCAAGGGAAATCGTGCTCTCGGACATCCTGTCGCAGGCGTGGCGGTAGAGGATCGAGCGGATCGGGGTGCCGGCCGACAGCAGGCCCGCGGCTTGCACCGCACCCGCCGCGACCAGTGTGCTGCAAGGTAACCGGACGGACGGGAAGCGGCGCCCGCAACATCCCACATCGCCCCGATCGCCCTGGCCCGGGCGACCGGCCCGACCAGCGCTGGAATGGACAGCAAGCCTTAAGCCCACAAAACGAGCCCGACGCTCGCTGGGGCTAAGCCGACTGCGCGCTCAACGCTTCCCCAGGTCTCGCGCCATCGTTGGCCCACTTCGCCGATCGCCTGTTTTCCTGCGCCACCGCCGCCGGGGCCGCGACGGCTCACAATCGCTTGTTGCCGCCCACGGCGCGGCTGACTAGCGGCAGGGCTCTCAGCGCTCTCCAGGGCTCCTGCGTGACGAGCTTTCGCAATCCCACTCTCGGCAGCGTTGCCGTGCGGCGCGCCGCATGGCGTGCTAGTCCGTTTGCTGGGGGCTTGCGAGCCGCCTGCGGCTCGTCCACCGCGACGATGGGGGCCGGCTTCGTCGCATTCGGGGCCACGGCCGCGGACCTTGGCCTCGATCCAAGTCCTGCGGGCGACCCGGAGCGCGCCCGTTCAGGACGCGCCACAGCCTGTGCGCGGCCCGAGTGCGGACGGGAAATGCTTCGTCAAGCGGAAGGAGGACGGCTAAACCGGTGCCGGGCGCAGGCGGGCCAGTGATCCAGGCCCGAACCGGAGCCTCACCTGGGCGGCTGCCATACGGACCACCCAGCACGACGTGCAGGGCTTCGTCGCTGCCAATAAAGCACGAAGCGGGAGCCTCAAGTTCGTCAGGCTTGTAAGGGAGCGCACTGGCTGAGACGTTTTCGGGCGCAGGTGCGACGGGAACGACCGTCGGCAAGAAGGACGGAAGCCAGACGGTTGGGGCGTCAATGGCCCGTTTGTCCGGGTCAGCCGGGACAGTGCACGCCCCATCGGTTGGCGAGCGCATCAAGGTCAAGAGGCGGCTGGGATGCATCCGAGAGGGATGCGGCGGCTCTGCCGCAATCAGTGCGGAACTCGGGGTTGCGGCGCAGGAACCCCCAGGCGAGTCCGGCTGGGTCGAGGTCTGTGACGTAGGCGTAATCGGCGGCCGAGCGCCAGTTGGCGGACGAGGACATCAGGACCCCTTCTGCTCACGAACGGGGCGCCGAGGTTGTGCATCGGAGCCCTCGCAACTCACGATGCAAGTTCCAGGCCGAAAGTCGTCGGTGGCGACCAGGAATGCCGAACGACTCGTCTTGAAAATCCCTCCGCTCTCCCTGGAGCGGCCTTACGCTGTGCCGCCGCGGATCAAGCTCCAGTAGCCCCACTCTGTGATCCAGCGTGCCCGGGCGAGATGGCTGTCATGGACCTGCCGTGCGCGGTCAGGCTCGCGCCGGGGATCGAGGCCGAACAGCACGCGCGCGATCTCGTTCGGATCCGCTCCTTCGCCAGCGGCGTCCAGGAGGCGTAGGTAGAGCGTGGCATGTCGGCGATCGTAGTCGGTTACACCCTCATCGGAGGGCGGCTGGTCGGCAAAGCCAGTGCGATCTTCACTCATCGAGGCATCCGTGTCGCGGCCCGGCGTTAGGCAGGGTTTTCGCGGGAACTTCGCCCCATGTCACGGAGCAGCGTCGCTCAGGCGAAGCACGCAGAGAACGCACTCGCGGCGGTCCGAGAACAGCAGCACGATCACGGTCGCGACGTGGAGCACGAAGGCGGGCATCCTTCTCCGACCGGGCCCGGCGATCGAGCCGTGGCGCTCGGCGCATGGTGGCCCACCCGGTCGAGCCGGAAGGAGCGCTTACATACTAGAGTTGATAACAACATAGTGTGTAAGCCGGCAAGTCTCCGCCTATGGACATGCGGAGGCTGGTGGGTCGGAACTTCGCCCGCATCCGGCGCGCCTAGGGCCTGACCCAGGAGCAGGTCGAGGAGCGCTCCGGACACAGCCAGCAATACCTCTCCAGCCTGGAGCGCGGCCGGCGCAACCCGACCGTGGTGACGCTCTACGAGCTGGCCCAGGCGCTCGGCGTCACCACGTCGAGTTGGTCCAGCCCGATGGCGAGGTGGACAAGCCCCCGCCGTCCCGGGGCCGGAAAGCCGCAGATGCGCCGTCCCGTAAACTTGCCTCTCAGTAAAGCCGCATTCCAGCAAACACGGCTTTCCGTCTTTCAGGCGCGAATATCCGAGAGCGCGAACGCCCGCCCGGGGTCGGGCGGGGCACGGCCGTCGCGTGCGGCTCAGTCGGCGTTGCGGCGGGACCAGATCAGGGCGTGCTCGCCGTTCTCGGTCTCGACCAGGGTGGCGTAGATCGGGGCCGGGAAGCTCGGATCGTCGAGCTTGACCAAGAGGTAGGGCTTGTTCTCCTTCGTGGTCTTGGTCCAGGCCGCGCCGAACTCGGTCGAGCCGGCGAAGATGCGGTAGTCGGGGGCCTTGTTGGCCTTCTCGGCCGGGGTGATCTTGGCCTTGACGTTGAGGGTGAGGGTCTTGACCGTGCCCGCGAAGCCGTTGGCCTGCTTGGTGAAGGTGCCGATGGTCGCCATGGTGATCTCCTGTCTGGTTTCGGGCCGCGCCCATCGCGGCCTCGATGGCGATCCCGGGACGCAAGGCGGTCGACGCCGCAGCCGTTTAGGCCCGAAGCGGAGCGGAGGACGGCGGACAACCGGGTTTCTTGCCTCGCGAGGAATGGCGGCTTGAGCCGTCAGGGGAAGAAAGTTGGGCGGCCGCCGTTGCGGCTTCAGGCGATCGAGGCGTCAGCCGTCCTTCGGCCAGATACGCCCAAGAGAGGCGGCGTGGGTCGTGGCCTCAAGCGGACTGAAGGAGACCCGTGGCGTCCACCTGACACCCTCCCGGCTGGGGAGCAACGCCGGACTCGTTCAGGAACTCTCAACTCTTGGCGCATGGCGGTTCATCCGACGAAGCGAACCGAGAACCCCGCGGTCGCTGCTTTGCATTCTCATCGAGGTGGCGTCTGTCTGGCACCGGCTCGCAGGAGGCTGCCCGCCCGAGGACAAGGCTTCCGTTCCGCTCCTACAGGCCCGACCGCGGCACCTTGTTCGAAGCTTCCGGCGGACACACCCGCCTCCCAGTCACGTGCCTGGCTGAGCGGCACGCCCCGGCGGGCCGGCTTGACCTCGAACGGGGCATTCGCGCCGGGACGGTCGCGTCTTGCGTAAGGGATCAAGCCCCTGGGCGGAAACGCTCACCGAGCGGTTCCGGCGCAGCCGAAGAGCCCGGCCCGAAGGGCGACGCCCACCATCGTCCTTTATGATCGTGGAAGAGCGGGCGAGTCGGGATCCCCGGCCGATGTGCAATCGGATCAAGCGGGCCGTCGGACGTCTGAAGAATGCCCGCCGGGTCGCTACCCGATAGATAAGACTGAAATTCGCGGCTTCGTCACTCGACCCTGCTCAGCCTCAATCGGCCACGCGAATGGCCAAAGTCGAGCTTAGAACAGAATGTCATCGTCGAGATCGTCCCATTGGCTCTCCAGCGGATCTGGAGGCGTGAGCGGCTCGGCCGCTCGGGTCCGAGCCTTAAGAGCCACCGTTCCCTGCATTGTGGGGAATGCCGTCGGATCAGGCTTGGCCGATGATCGTTCTCTAGGGTGCTGACCCTCGATATAGCAGGATGGCTCAGATGAACCCCTTGCTTAGGCCCTTGCGGCAAGCAAGTGTGCGCTGCTACCCTGGGTGGTCAAATACCAAAGGAGGCAGCCAAATGTCAAACGTGAGCGCCTTATCTCAAGCCGACCCCAGGCTTTCCGCGCCCGCTCGGATGCAGACCACGTGGCCGACCTGATCAAGCTCGGAAGCAACCCGGAAAGCATCACGAGGGTGCAGGCCTGGCCGCTAAGACGATGAAGGCTATCGGGTACAAATACCCCACGAAGTCATGTGCCGCGACGCTGAGCCACTTCTTGCGAGAAGCCGGGATAAAGGTGCCAATCACGACCGGCGCGCAAAATTTAGCGGATCGGCTGAGGATTAACAGGCACTGGACTCGCATAAAGGTCGGAAACCAGCAACCGGGTGACGTCGGCGTCTGCTACAGCATGTCCGACGATGTTGCTGGCGCCGACCACATCTACTTAGTGGTGGAGCGCAAGGATAGCGACCTAATGATGATCGCCGACAATCAAACTCAGGGTAAGACCCACACGAGATATGCGAGCGGGAAAGGGAATAAGACCCCCACGGAATATTTCTTAAGAGCATCCCAAATTTCTGGCTTCGTGCCAGACTCCGACACCGACCAGAACAACGATAAGATTTGGCCCGACGAGGATACCAACGACCTGCCGGAGCCCTTCATGGACGATGGCTCCCCGCGGCTCATGAATGAGGACGGGTCCCCGAAGCTCGTGGAGTAAGTTATGAGATGGACGCCTCCCGCTTCCCGGTCACGATGAGTGGCCATCCGAGGGAGGGAAGCATGACGTTTGATCTCGTTGCCATCGATCTCGGCAAATCGTCCTTTCACCTGCACGGGGTGAGTTGTGATGGGGTCGTCCTCTCGCGCAAGGTCACGCGAGCCC
>CAVSLO010000033.1:0-78135 GCA_963728675.1 uncultured Alphaproteobacteria bacterium
CGACGGCGATCACGGCCGCGATGAGACCAAGCACGCCGAGCACGCGCCAAAAGGAGAGCTTGCGGCGCAGACGCCGCCGATCGGCCATGATCTCGGGATCGATGGACATTGTTAAGAGCGTCCTTTGCGGTCCTATCCGCCCCAGGGGCGGGCAGAGTACTCTCGCCCATTGCGACGGGGCAAGCGCAACGGAAGGCTGCGAGCTAACAAAAACCCGCGCAGGTTCTTTTGCGCGGGTTCAAAGCTTGATGGGATCAGCTCCCGGACTCGATCCGGGGCCGCGATCCGGGATGACCTCGGCCTCGAGCCGAGGTCATTTCTTGTCGGTCTTGGCCTTGTTGAGGGCCGCGCCGAGGATGTCGCCGAGCGAAGCGCCGGAGTCGGTCGAGCCGAACTGGGCGATGGCTTCCTTCTCTTCGGCGATCTCGAGGGCCTTGATCGAGACGCGTGCACCTGCGCGCCTTGCGGTCGAACTGGGTGACGCGGGCGTCGATCTTCTCGCCGGGGGCGAAGCGCTCGGGGCGCTGGTCGCCACGGTCGCGGGCGAGCTCGTTGCGCTTGATGAAGGTGGAGAGGTCGGTGCCGACGATCTTCACTTCGATGCCGCCATCCTTCACCTCGAGGACCTCGCAGGTGACGACCTGGCTCTTCTTCGAGCTCGCCGGCGTCCGCGAAGGGGTCGCCGCCGAGCTGCTTGATGCCGAGCGAGATGCGCTCCTTCTCGACGTCGACGTCGAGAACCTGCGCCTGGACCATGTCGCCCTTCTTGAACTCCTCGATGACCTGCTCGCCCGGACGGTTCCAGTCGAGGTCGGAGAGGTGGACCATGCCGTCCACGTCGCCCTCGAGGCCGATGAAGAGACCGAACTCGGTCTTGTTCTTGACCTCGCCTTCGACCACCGATGCCGACCGGGTGCTTCTCGGCGAAGGCCTCCCACGGGTTCTGCAGCGTCTGCTTGAGGCCCGAGCGAGATGCGGCGCTTGACCGGATCGACCTCGAGGATCTGCGACTTCGACTTCCTGCGAGGTGGAGACGATCTTGCCGGGGTGGACGTTCTTCTTGGTCCACGACATCTCGGAGACGTGGATCAGGCCTTCGATGCCCGGCTCCAGTTCGACGAACGCGCCGTAGTCGGTGATGTTCGTCACGCGGCCCTTGAAGCTTGGCGTCGACCGGGTACTTGGCCTCGATGCCCTCCCACGGATCGGCGAGCAGCTGCTTGATGCCGAGCGAGATGCGGTGCGTCTCGTGGTTGATCTTGATGATCTTGACCTTGACCGTCTGGCCGATGTTCACGACCTCGGACGGGTGGTTGACGCGGCGCCAGGCCATGTCGGTGACGTGCAGCAGGCCGTCGATGCCGCCGAGATCGACGAACGCGCCGTATTCGGTGATGTTCTTGACGACGCCGTCGACGACCTGGCCCTCTTCGAGGTTGGCGACGAGCTCGGAACGCTGCTCGGCGCGGGTCTCTTCGAGAACCGTGCGGCGCGACACGACGATGTTGCCGCGGCGGCGATCCATCTTGAGGATCTGGAACGGCTGCGGCACGCCCATCAGCGGGGTGACGTCGCGGATCGGGCGGATATCGACCTGCGAGCGCGGCAGGAACGCCACGGCGCCGTCGAGATCGACCGTGTAGCCGCCCTTGACCTGGTTGAAGATGACGCCGTTGACGTTCTCGTTGGTCTCGAAGGCCTTCTCGAGCTTGACCCAGCTCTCCTCGCGGCGAGCCTTGTCGCGCGAGATGACGGCTTCGCCGAGCGCGTTCTCGATGCGCTCGACATAGACCTCGACCTCGTCGCCGACCTTGATCCGTCTGGTCGCGGCCCGGGCCGGCGAATTCCTTGAGGGCCACGCGCCCCTCGGTCTTGGGCCGATGTCGATGACGGCCACATCCTTCTCGATCGCGACGACGTTGCCCTTGACGACGGAGCCTTCGCTGGATTCGGTCGTTGCGGAAGGATTCTTCGAGCAGCGCCGCGAAATCTTCACGGCTCGGCGTTTATTGCAAAGCTGCGGACATGGATTCTCCTGAATGGCCCAACTAGGGGCTGCACCGGCGGCTCGTGTGACGGGCCGCTTCCAACCGTCGCCGCCTGGGGAGATAACCCGCCAGGCGTGCCGCTCGTGAGCGGGCCGGCGCACGTTCAACAATTGGGAACAGTTTGGTCCGCAAGCGTTGAGGGGACACGCAAAACGAGGTGCGCTCGCCACGCACCCTCGACCGCCGCCTCGGCGCTTCATCAGACGCCGCTCATGTAATGCAAATGGAACCTTGCGGCAAGCGCTTCGGGGACACGACGTTTTACCCGAAACCCTGTTCGCGCGCGGGAGAGGGCGAGGGCCGGCGCTCACACCGGATCGAGGCTTTCCCTCACCTGGTCGGCGCCGCCGCGCCGACTCGACCTCCCCCGTAAACGGAGTGAACTCGGCTAGTTCGCGCGAAGCAGTAGAGCAGCCCGGCGCCGCCGGTGCTGCGAGATCCGGTGGCTGCAACCGCCGCGGTCGAGAGGATGCGACGAATTCCAGGAATTCGCCGGCGGGCCGTCGGGCAGGCCCATGCGGTCGTGATGGCCGAGCATCGCCGCGCCCCGGCCCCGCTCTTCGTCCAGTTGCCGCAAGTCCTGTCCTCGGCGGCCGGCGAAGGCCGTGCCGTCCGGCTGCGAGCCGGTCAGAATGTCATGCATGTTCGGCGTGTCGCCACGGCCGTTGACGACCGTGCCCTTCTCGGTCAGCGCCGTCTGCTTGGTCAGGTTGTTGTTGGCGCCGTGCAGCTCGCGACGTCTGTGGCGATCACCACGCCTTTGGCGTTCTGCCAGGTCCGCGGCCGATGCGGTCGCGCGCATTCACCGCCGCCGTGCCGCCGGTCGCCTGCGTGCTGAGATAGGCGCGCCAGTTTGCCGCTCCGGCGCCCGCGGCCTGCGCCAGCCTGGCAGTGCTTGTCGGCGCCGGCCAGGCCGCCCAGGTCCGCGCCTTTGCCGGGCCCACGCTGGTGACGAAGAACGTCATGTTGGCCTGTTGCGCCTGGGCGCCGCCCACCACGGAACAGAGCGCCAGGGGCGCGAGCCATGCCCAAAACGTGAGACAGTCATTCGCTTCCTCCTTGGTTTCTTCGACGCCGGACTATCGAACCGCCGGTCTTGCGAGCGAGGCGAACCGCGGCTGCGCATGTCTAAGGTAGACGGAAGCCCGTCACGGGACGATGCCGCCGGCCTGACCCGGCGTCGCCTGCGTCGCGCGCCGGCGACAGGAGATGAGCGCCGAGAAGCATGTCAGAAGGGCCGACTTGCGGGCGTCCTTGGGATGCGCCGCCCCGAACCCGTTCGGCTGCGAACCGTTGACGAAAGGGCAGCTCAAGGCGAGAACTCGGCCCGAGGGAGACGCCGCATGACCACGCTCAAGGAATTCGAGGAGACTTTGCGCGAGCACGGCATGCACATGGCGCTCGCCATTCTCGCCAAGCTCCGCGAGCGTGACAAGGCCAAGCGCTCGATCGCCCCGGCGCGGCGCATCACCGGGCGCAAGATGACCCCGGATCTGGCCCGTCGGATCCTGGAGCTTCACGCCGCCACGGGCATGACGCAGCAGGAGATCGCCTTCGAGCTTGGCGTCAACCAGGGCCGCGTGAACGAGGTCATCAAGCGCGGCAAGTGGCTGACCGGCGATCCGAACGCGCCCGAAGCGGTGACTCGGGATCAGGCGCTGGCCCGGGCTCGCGGAGGGAAAGGGACGCCGCGGCGGACCCGGCCGGCGGCGCGTTCCCGTCCCGGCCGGCCCACCGGCGAAAAGGGCGAGCGTCATCGCCGAGATCAGGCGCAACTCACCTCGGCGACCTCTAGTCTTACTGAGTCACGAAGCCGAGCACTTGGAGGCAGGGCCAAGTCGTAGGAAAAGGCCTGTGTCCAGCATGAGGCCCGGCGATGTCCTTCGACGAGAGTAGTGAAGCGCGGTTTGCTGCCTTTGTCGAGGCGTTGACTGGTGCCATCGGCCACGCCGATCGGGCCACACCTCTGCGCCACTACTGCACGGGCCTGCTCATGCCGGCCGCGCGCAAGAGCGTAGAACCGATGGCCGCGATGACAGCTCCGGCCAGGGCCGCCGCCCAGCACCAATCGCTTCTGCATTTCGTCGGTCAGGCGCCTTGGTCGGATGCGGCCGTGCTCACCAAGGTGCGCGACCTGGTCCTGCCTGCGATCGAGCGCGCCGGGCCCATCGAGGCCTGGATCATCGACGATACCGGCTTCCCCAAGAAGGGCCGGCACTCGGTGGGGGTGGCGCGTCAGTATTGCGGACAACTCGGCAAGCAGGACAATTGCCAAGTGGCCGTGACGCTCTCGCTTGCCAATCGCACGGCCAGCCTGCCGGTCGCCTATCGCCTCTACCTGCCGCAGGAGTGGGCTGACGATCCAGCCCGGCGCCAAAAAGCCGGTGTGCCCGAGGCGATCACCTTCCAGACCAAGCCCGAGATTGCGCTCGACCAGATCCGTGCGGCTGCCGAAGCCGGCCTGCCACGCGGGGCCATCCTCATGGATGCCGGTTATGGCAACGATACGCAGCTGCGCACCGACGTCACCGCGCTCGGGTTCCCTTATGTCGCCGGGATCCTGTCGAACACCTCCGTTTGGGCGCAGGGGGCCGCACCGCTGCCGCCCAAGCCGTGGTCGGGCCGGGGACGGCCCCCCAAGCTGATGCGCCGGGATAACGAGCACCAGCCGACCTCGGTCAAGGCGCTGGCGCTGGCTCTTGAGCAGGCGGCATGGGCTGAGATCACCTGGCGCGAGGGCGCAGCCGATCGGCTCACCTCGCGCTTTGCACGCGTGCGGGTGCGAGCCGCTCATCGCGACTACTGGCTGGGCGAACCGCGCCCGGAGGAATGGCTCTTGATCGAGTGGCCTGAAGGAGAGAAGGAGCCCACCAAATACTGGCTCTCGACGCTGCCGGAGGACATCGGCTTCGAGCGCCTGGTCGAACTTGCCAAGCTCAGGTGGCGCATCGAACGCGACTACCAGGAGCTCAAGCAGGAACTCGGGCTCGGGCACTTCGAGGGCCGCGGCTGGCGCGGCTTCCACCATCACGCCACGCTTTGCATCGCAGCCTATGGCTTCCTGGTCGCCGAACGGGTGAGGATTCCCCCCTCGGGATGGGCCACACCGAAGCTCACGGCGGTTGGCCTTCCCCGAGGTGATCGACCCCGAAGCGCCTCCGATCCGACCGGAGCGGCACGTGCTGAACTCAATCGCCACCGTGCGCAGGAGGCTCACCGTGGCCCTGGCCCGGAGTCTCGAGCGATGTCCGTGCTGCGCAACCCGCATCCACAAGCCAAATCATCATACCCGTTCATGACGCAGTAAGACTAGTCTTACTGAGTCACAAGGCCGCGTGTTGAGTGCCGCGACGGGGGCGTAGGGTGTGCCGCGCTGTCCTGAGGGAGGCGCCAGCATGTCCCGGCTTGGTGATACAAGCAGCGAAGCACGGTTTGCGTCCTTCCTCACGGCGCTGGCGGGGGTCGTCGGGCATGCGGATCGGGCGGTGCCGCTGCGGGACTACTGCACCGGGCTGCTGATGCCCGCCGAGCGCAAGAGCGTGGAGCCGATGGCGGCGGTCACCGCCCCCTCACGCGTCGCCGCCCAGCACCAGTCTCTTCTGCACTTCGTTGGCCAGTCCGCCTGGTCGGATGAGGTGGTGCTCGCCAAGGTTCGCGAGCTGACCTTGCCGGCCGTCGAGCGCAGCGGACCGATCGAGGCCTGGATCATCGACGACACCAGCTTTCCCAAGAAGGGCCGGCATTCGGTCGGGGTGACCCGCCAGTACTCGGGCCAGCTGGGCAAGCAGGACAACTGCCAAGTCGCTGTGTCGCTGTCGGTCGCCACCAACGCGGCCAGCCTGCCGGTCGCCTATCGGCTCTATCTGCCGCAGGACTGGGCCGCCGATCCGGCCCGCCGCGAGAAGGCCGGCGTGCCCGAGAGCGTCGTCTTCCAGACCAAGACGGAGATTGCCCTCGATCAGATCCGGGCGGCTGCTGCGGCCGAGATGCCGCGTGGGGTCGTCCTCATGGATGCCGGCTACGGGGCCGATACGGCCCTCAGAACGGGCGTGAGCGCGTTGGGGATGGCCTATGTGGCCGGCGTGCAGCCGCACACCTCCGTCTGGACCCGCAGCAACCCGCCCCCGCAGATCAAGCCCTGGTCCGGCCGGGGGCGGCCACCAACCCGCCTGCGCCGCGACCGCCACCACCAGCCGCAATCAGCCCAGGAGATCGCGCTCGCGTTGCCGACAGACGCGTGGACCACGATCACGTGGCGGGAGGGCTCGACCGACCCGCTCACCTCGCGCTTTGCGCGTCTGCGAGTGCGGGCGGCGCATCGCGACTATCATCTTGGCGAACCCCGCCCGGAGGAATGGCTGCTGGTCCAGTGGCCGCCTGAGGAGAAGGGGCCGACGAAATACTGGCTCTCCACCCTTCCCGAGGACATCCCCTTCGACCGCCTCGTCGCGCTTGCCAAGCTGCGCTGGCGGATCGAGCGCGACTACCAGGAGCTCAAGCAGGAACTCGGGCTGGGGCACTATGAGGGGCGCAGCTGGCGCGGGTTCCATCACCACGCCACCCTGTGCATCGCAGCTTACGCCTTCCTCGTCGCCGAGCGGGCGACGATTTCCCCCTCAGGACGAGAGGCAGCCCAGCGCACGACGTCTCGCCTTCCCGCCGGTTATCGACCCCGCGGCGCTCCCGATCAGGCCGGAGCGTCACGTGCCGAACTCGATCGCGACCGTGCGACGACGGCTTACAACCGCCTTGGCCCGCAGCCTTAAGCGATGTCCATGCTGCCTACGGCGAGCCACCCACAGATCCACCAATTTAGTGACGCAGTGAGATTAGAACGCTGTTCCGAAACCGCGGCGGCTGAAGCGCCGGAGACCCGAGCGGTCCACCGCAGGACAGCGGTGAGCAGGCGACTGTTTCCTCTTTTCCCGGACGCGGCGTTCCGGCCGCGACCGGCTGCTGTCCCGCCGGGGCAAGCACCTCGTCCTGGGCCGGAGACCCGGCCGTGCCGGCGTTTTGGTCCCTCGAGGCTGGCGACGGACAGGCACGCACAACCGCTGTTCGGCGGCGAAAGCGGTTTTCGGCACGACGCCATGCCGCGGACGAGAACGGGCGCTCTCATCACGGCATGCGGTCATCCTTGGCGGAGAAGGCGCGTCATCGCGCGGCGCCTTGCAGCAGGGGCGTGATCCGACGGATGGCGACGCGGCGGTTCTGACGCTCGGGACCCGGCGTGTCGATCTTGAGATATTTTTCGCCGTAGCCCTGCGTGGTGAGGTTCTCGGCCGGGACGCCGAAGCGCTCGCTCAGGATTGCGGCGACGGTTTCGGCGCGCCGGTCCGACAGGGTCAGGTTGTCGATGTCTGGGCCGACCGCGTCCGTGTGGCCTTCCACGAGGAAAATCTCGTTCGGGCCGCTGGCGAGCGCGCGCCGGATCGCCTCGGCGACGCCCGTCAGCGCCCCGATCTGGTCTTCCGACAGCCGCCAGGAGCCGAGATCAAAAGTGACCGTGTCCACGTCGACGCGTCGGACCCGTTCGCGCAAATCGTGGCTTTGGCGCACTTGGTCGAGCGTGTAGCGGCGCTCGATGCGCTCGATCGGCGGGGCCGTGAAGGCTTCGACCAAGTCGTCCTGGCTCGCCCGCTCGACCTCGACCACGTATTTTTCGCGCGGGATGGTCACGCGGGGCGGCGGCAGGTCCACGATCTCCTCGATGACGGTCCGGCGGCGCGGGCGGCCCTGCGCCTCGTTCTCGATCAGCACCGTCTCGATGCCGCCGGGCTCGCGCCGGGCGCGCCGGATCAGGTTGCCTTCGGCGTTGCGCACGGTGACGATCTCGACGCCGTTCGGACGGCGCACGATCGTGACCTCCTCGTCGCCGCGGCGGTCGACCCGCACGTCGGCGTCGCGGTAAGCGCGGCGGAACCGGTCCGTCTCGTCGTGGCGGATGATGATGCGGTCGCCTTCGCGCACGATCGTGCGGCCGCCAGGCTCCTCGATGATGGTGCGGCGGCCGCCGTCTTCGACCCGCTCCCGGCGCAACGAGCGCAGTTCCTCGATCCGCACGTCGCGGCCGCCTGCAACGCCCGGCGCGAACCGGTCGAGGTCGCCTTGACGGCCGGCTGCGCCGGGCGCTTGACCGAGCGATGACGGCGGCGCGCTGGGCGAGGCCTGCGGCAAGGGCAGGGGCTGCCCCGGACGAGGCGGGGGCGCGACGCCTGGCTGCCCCGCAGGCGGAGCCGGCGGGGGCGGGGCCGCCTGTGACGGGGGCGCAACCGGCGCGGGCTGAGGCTGCGCCGGGGCCGGCGGCGCGCTCGGCGGTGGGGCGGCTCCGGCCGGCGGCGTCCTCGGCGCGACGTCGACAGGGCGCTGCCGATCCGGGCGCTCTGGCCGATCCGGCCGCTGCCTGGGCGGCTCGGCGGCAGGCGGGCTCGCGGGCGCAACGGGAGACGCCGCAGGCGGGCGGGGCGCAGGCGGCGTGACCGGTGAAGGGACGGTCGTATCCGGAGGTTGGCTGGCCGAAGGCGCGCCGGGCGCAGTCGCAGGCGCCGGCACGGGCGAACGTGGAGCCGGCGGCTGACTTTGACGAGGAACCGTTGGCCGCTCGGCAGGCTCGGAGCGCTCTGGCCGACCTGGGCGATCTTGCCGGTCGAGGCGGTCTGGCCGTTGGCGAGGCTGCTCAGCGGCGGGCGGAGTCGCGGGCGCGCTCGGGGCGGCGGATGGACGGGCCGGAGCGGTTTCCGGCGCTGCGCCGGAGCGCGGAGGGGTGGCGTCCGCTGGCGAGCCGGAGCGGCCGGGCGTATTGGGATGCAGGGTCGGCTCAGCCGCTCCGGGACCATGCGGCTGCGTCGGCTCGCCGCGCGGACGGGGTGCTGGCGGCGCCTCAGCGCCAGGAGTCTCGCGGCGCTGCCGCGGCGCCTCGATATCGCCGGCTCCCGAGCCGGCGCGGCGCGGCTGGGTCGCGTCGGGCTTTTCGGGTCCCGATGCCCCCTGTCCGCCGCGGGGCGCGCCGGGGGAATCCGGGCGGCGCTCGCCGCGAGTCGGCTGGCGCTCTCCGGGCTGCTGACCCGGCTGCGCTCCGCCTCGTTCACGGCGCGGCCGCTCCGCATCCTCCTCGCCGCCTGGGGATCCCCGAACGGCGGAGCCGCCGGCATCGGGGCGGGACCGGGCGGGAGGCTCCCCTGGAAGGGCTTGCGCGACGAGGAACGGCTGATGCGGCAGCGCCTTCGGCCCTGAACTCCCGGCCTGCGCAGGAGGCGTCAGGAGAGACAGAGCGGTGCTGGCCGACAGAAGGCGGGTGAGGAGCTTGTCGGCCATCATGAATCCTCAATCCAACGAAAAGCGCGGAACTTCGGCAACACCGGAGACGCCGATTGGTTCCCCCAGCCCCTGGCGGCCGGATGGCGCTAGGAGCGCTGATACAGCAGCCGCGCCCGGATCGTGCCCTCGAAGGCGCGGATCTCGTCGAGGATGGCCTGGCTCTCGGGTCCGGCCCGGTCCGCCTCCAGCACGACGTAGCCGATCTCGCCGTCGGTCTGCAGGTACTGCGCCGCGATGTTGAGGCCCCGCCGCGCGAAGGCTTCGTTGAGGCGGCCCAGCGTGCCGGGCACGTTGCGGTGGACGTGGATGTAGCGCGTGCCGGTCGGCCGGGCCGGCAGTTGCGCCTGCGGGAAGTTGACCGCGCCGACCGTCGAGCCCACGTCCGAGTAGTCGACGAGCTTGCGCGCCACCTCGGCGCCGATGCGCTCCTGCGCCTCCTCGGTCGAGCCGCCGACGTGCGGCGTGAGGATGACGTTGTCGAGTCCTTGCAGTGGCGAGCGGAATTGTTCCGCGTTCGAGGCGGGCTCGACCGGGAACACGTCCACGGCCGCGCCGCGCAGACGCCCGTCGCACAAGGCGCTCGCCAGCGCATCGAGGTCCACCACCGTGCCCCGGCTGTTGTTGATGAGGTAGGAACCCGGCTTCATGGCGCGGATCTCGGCTTCGCCGATCATGCCGTGGGTGGCGGGGGTCTCAGGGACGTGCAGGCTCACCACGTCGCTGCGGGCCAGGAGGTCATGCAAGCTGTCCGCCGGCTCCGTGTTGCCGTGGCGCAGCTTGTCGGTCTGGTCGAAGAAGATGACCCGCATGCCCATGGCCTCGGCCAAGGTCGAGAGCTGCGAGCCGATGTTGCCGTAGCCGACGATGCCGAGCGTCTTGCCGCGCACTTCGAAACTGTTTTGGGCGGACTTGTCCCACCCGCCCGCATGGGCCGAAACCGAGCGCGGGACGATGCGGCGCAAGAGCATGACGATTTCGCCGATGACGAGTTCGGCCACGCTGCGGGTGTTCGAGAACGGGGCGTTGAAGACCGGGATGCCGCGCATGCGCGCCGCGTCGAGATCGACCTGGTTGGTGCCGACGCTGAAGCAGCCGACCGCGATCAGGCGGTCGGCGGCCTCGAAGATGCTCTCCGTCAACCGTGTGCGCGAGCGGATGCCAAGCAGGTGGACGCCCTTGACGGCCTGGCGCAGCGCCTGCGCGTCGAGCGCTTTCGGCAGGCGCGTGACGTTGGCGTAGCCCGCGCCGGCGAAAAGGTCGGCGGCGCTGTCGTTCACGCCTTCGAGCAGAAGGACGCGAATCTTGTCCTTGGGCAGGGAGAGCCGGTCCATGGCGTCATCCGTTTTGGATCAGGGAATGGGTCTGAAGGGGTCCGAGGACCGCGACCAGGGCGGCGAGCGCCTCGCACCCGCGGCGGTTCGGCCTTGTCGAACCGGTTCAAGCGCGAGCTGTCAAGGACCATGACGCCGATGACCCGACCGCCGCGCCCGACCGGAATGCGCACGCATATTCATGCTGCGATCTTTTTGAGGCGGCGCTCGGCATCCGGCCGATTTGCGCTTGCGCGGGCGCGCTGAACGGCGTTGCATGAGCGCGCAACGGCTTGCGAACGAGCCGATCCATGAGGGTGGAAACAAGGAAGGTCACGATGGCGCAGTGTGGTCTGAACGGAGTTCTCGCAGCGATGCTGGCCCTCGCGGCCGGGATCGCTCCCGGCGCGGCGCAGGCGCAGATCCCGGGCGACACGCTCAAAGTCGGCGTCTTGAGCGACATGTCCGGCCCGTTCGCCAGCCAGGCCGGACCGGGATCGGTCGCCGCGGCCCAACTGGCGGCCGAGGACTTCGCCAAGGAGGCCGGCGACCTCAAGGTCGAGATCGTCTCCGCCGATCACCAGAACAAGCCCGATGTCGGCGGCCTGATCGCCCGCAAGTGGGTGGACCAGGAAGGCGTCGCCGCCATCGTCGATCTGCCTAACTCGGCCGTGGGCCTCGCGGTCAGCCAGCTCCTGAACGAGAAGAACCGCACGACGCTGGCGTCCTCGACCGCCACCTCGGACATGACCGGCAAGCAGTGCAAGAACACG
This sequence comes from uncultured Alphaproteobacteria bacterium, assembly GCA_963728675.1. Classification (GTDB taxonomy): domain Bacteria; phylum Pseudomonadota; class Alphaproteobacteria; order Rhizobiales; family Beijerinckiaceae; genus JAJKJG01. Next base: position 11,449 of record CAVSLO010000033.1, read on the forward strand.
ACCGTCCAGTGGAACCTCGACACCTGGGCGCTGGGCAATGCCGTCGGCCGCGCGGTGACGGAAGCGGGCGGCAAGAGCTGGTATTTCATCTCCTTCGAGTACGCGCTCGGCCAGGCGCTGGAGAGGGACACGGGCGAGGCGGTCAAGAAGGCGGGCGGAACGGTGCTCGGCAGCGTGCGCCATCCGCTCGGGACCACCGACTTCTCGTCCTACCTTTTGCAAGCGCAGGGGTCCGGCGCCAACGTGATCGGCCTCGCCGACACCGGCACGGACGCGATCAACGCCGTCAAGCAGATGGGCGAGTTCGGCATTCTGCAGAAGGGCATGTTCCTGGCCGCGCTCTTTATGCAGATCACGGACATCGAGTCGATCGGCCTCCCGCAGGCGAAAGGGCTGATCCTGAGCGAACCTTTTTATTGGGACCTGAACGATCGGACCCGCGCCTGGAGCAAGCGCTTCGCCGAGCGGATGAACGGCCGCATGCCGACCATCAACCACGCGGGCGTGTATTCCTCGACGATGGCGTACCTGCGCGCCGCCAAGGCGGCGAACACGATCGAAGGCGACAAGGTGGTGGCGCACATGCGCGCCGCCCCGATCGACGATCCCCTGTTCGGGACCGTGCAGATCCGCAAGGACGGCCGGGCGGTGCACGAGATGTACGTTTTTCGCGTGAAAAGCCCCGAGGAGTCCAAGGGCCGCTACGACTTCTACCAGCTCACCAAGACGATCCCGGCCGACGAGGCCTTCCGGCCTCTCGACCAAGGCGGTTGCCCGCTGGCGCAGTGATCGTTCCGGCCGCTTGCCGTGGGAAGGGAGAGCCGCAACGGCAAGCCTCGCGCGGCCCTTGGCGCGAACACGGCGGCGCCGCGCGAGCGGCGTCGCGGGGCGAGGCGTTCGGGGCGAGCGCCGCGCAACTCGCGCCGTGGCGAATGCGTTCCATCCCCGATAGGGGTCGGTCATGGATGCAGCGGCGAGCCCTCGCGTTCTGCCGTGCGGCGATACGGCGCTGGCGGTCGAGTTCGGCGGCGAGATCGACCCGGCGACCAACGCCCGCGTGCTGGCGCTCGACGCCCGCGTGAGCCGAGGCGTTCCGGGCGTGATCGAAACGGTTCCGACCTACCGCTCGCTGCTCGTCCACTACGATCCCGTCGCGACGGATTTCGACGCCCTTGGGGCGGCCCTGACGGCGCTCTCCGCCGACCTGCCCGAGACGCCCGCCGAGGGACGGCTCTGGCGCATTCCGGTCGTCTACGGCGGCGCGTTCGGGATCGACCTCGACGACGTCGCCGCGCGACACGGCCTCGACACGGCCGATCTGATCGCGCGCCACGCGGCTCCGGTCTACCGCGTCTACATGATCGGCTTCATGCCCGGCTTCGCCTATCTGGGCGGCCTCGATCCGTCGATCGCGACGCCTCGGCGCGAGACGCCGCGGGCCAGGACGCCCGCCGGAAGCATCTCCATCGGCGGCGTTCAGGCCGCCGTGGCCTCGATCGAGGCGCCGAGCGGCTGGCGTCTGCTCGGCCGCACACCGGTTCGCACCTTCATGCTGGGCCGCGATCCGCCGTTCATTCTCGGACCGGGCGACCGCGTGACCTTTGACCCGACCCCGGCCGCGCGCTGGGATGCCCTCGACCGGGCGGCCGCGGCCGGCGACCTCGTCGCGGAGTTGGCCACATGACCGCGCTCGTGGTCCAGGACTGCGGACCGATGACGACCATGCAGGATGCGGGTCGCGTCGGCTCGCAGCGGTTCGGGGTGTCGAGCGCAGGCGCGATGGACCGGCTGGCGCTCGCCGCCGCCAACGCGCTCGTCGGCAACGGGCCGGGCGCCGCCGCCATCGAGTTCACGCTTTTGGGCGGATCGTTCACGGTCGAGGGCGGCCCCGTTCGCGTCGCTGTCGCCGGCGCGCCCTGCCCGGCGACGCTCGACGGGCAGCCGGTCTCGGCGATGACGTCGGCTCTGGTTCACGCTGGTCAGGGGTTGACGATCGGACCCGCGCAGGCCGGTGTCTTCGCTTACCTGGCGGTGGCGGGCGGCTTTGACCTGCCACCGCAGCTCGGCAGCCTCTCGCTCCAGCCGCGCGCGGGAATCGGCGGTTTTCACGGCCGGCCGTTCCAGCCCGGCGACCGCATTCCCTTGCTGCTGACGGAACCGCCGCACGGGCCTGGACTGGCGTTGGAGTTGCTCCCGCTCGACGCCGACCCTCCCATTCGCGTCGTCCTTGGTCCGCAGGACGATTTTTTCAGCCCCGAAGGGATCGAAACGTTTCTGACCGCCGCCTACGCGGTCTCCCGCGAGGCCGACCGCATGGGCTACCGCCTGACCGGGCCGCCCATCCGTCATGCAAAGGGCTACAACATCGTCTCCGACGGCGTCGTGGCCGGCTCCGTGCAAGTGCCCGGCGGCGGCGAGCCGATCGTGATGATGGCGGATCGGCAGACCACTGGCGGTTATCCCAAAATCGCGACCGTGATTTCGGCGGACCTGCGAGCCCTGGCGCAACGGCGTCCGGGGCAGGCGGTGCGCTTCGCGGCCGTCGCCGTCGACGAGGCGCAGCGGCTTGCGCGCGAGCAGGCGCAGGCTATCGCCGCGCTTCCCTCGCGCTGCCGACCGGCTCGCGGCGGGGCGCTGCCGCCGATCGAGGAACTTCTGGCGCTCAATCTGGCCGGGGCCGCGGTCGACGCCTTGTCGGAGAGCTGATCCCTTTCGACAGTTTTACGATGGATCCGCCTGCTCTGCCTGGGCCGATTCCGCCGTCCCGCGCGTTGAAACGGTATGTCCGTACTCCAACCCCGCCTCGGCTTCTGCTGCAAGTTCATCCCGGAGAACGGCGACGCCGAAACCGCGCGGCGCATGAACGCCGTTACGGTCACGATGGCGCATCTCGCCCGCCTGGGACCGTCCGCCGCCTTCGACAAGCTGAGCGCCGCCGTCGGCCATAACCTCCAAGCGTTGCAAAACCAGATCGACCATGTGGCGCAGCGTCCTTCGCTGGAGCGGCTGCTGCGCATCACCAGTACGCTCCTGCCCGGCTACACGCACCCAAGCTGTCAGAGCTTTTATCGCGATGCCGACCTGCGCCGGCTCATCGAGCGCGGGCTCGCCGCAGCGGGCAAGGTCGCGCAGGCAGGCGGTGTGCGCCTCAGCATGCACCCGAGCCAGTTCTGCGTGCTGGCCACCACCAGCGAGCCAGCGGCGCAGAACGCGCTCGGCGAACTCGAATACCACGCCGAGGTTATGGCCCTGATGGGATTTGGAGGCGGCTGGCATCCGCACGGCGCGCACATCAATGTCCATGGGGGAGCGCGCGCGCCCGGCATCGAAGGCTTTCGGGCCAACTTCGCGCGCCTGTCCGAGACGGCGCGTAACCTCGTGACGGTCGAGAACGACGAGGTGTCGTATAGCCTCGACGACCTTCTGCCGCTTGCCGGTCTGCTGCCGATCGTCCTCGACCTTCACCACCACTGGATCGCAAGCCGTGGTGAATACATCCGGCCCGACGATCCCCGCATTGCGCACATCGTCGCGTCCTGGCGCGGCGTGCGGCCGGTCAGTCACATCAGCGTGTCGCGCGAGGATCTGCTCCCCGAGCACGACAACTTCGTGCGCCCGGATTTTGCGGCGCTGACGGCGGCCGGCATCAAGCCAAAAGACCTGCGGGCCCATTCCGATCTGATGTGGAACGAGGCGATCAACGATCTCGTCGCCGACCATCTCGTCTGGACCGACTTCGAGGTCGAGGCGAAATCCAAAAATATCGCGTCGGAGGGCTTGGCGCGCCATGTCGAGCGGCGCCGGGGATGCGCGCGGAATCGCCTCTCCCCGCGTGCGGGGAGAGGGCCTTGCGCCGATCAGGCGCAAGGCGAGCCCCGGATCACGTCCGGGGTAAACTAGCGGGGTGAGGGGGCGTCTCCGGAAGAGGCTGTCCTGAGTAGCCCCCTCACCCGGACGGCTGCCGCCGTCTCGGCCTCTCCCCACAAGACGGGGAGAGGGGTTTACCCAGCGAGCCTCACGGCGCGCGGGTCGGAGCGGGCCAGGCGGGACAGCAAGTAATCGACCTCCGCCTTTCCGGCGGCGCTCAACGCTCCGCCTGGCTTGCGCTGGGCGTCGCTCGTGAGAACGCCGCGCCGCATCAAAACGTATTTGCGCACGGCGAGGCCGATGCCCGGCTGCTGCTCGTAACGGATGAGCGGCAGATGCGCGTCGAACAGGTCGTGCGTCGCGTCGCGCCGGCCTTCCACCGAGAGCCGGACCACGTCGACGAGCATGTCGGGAAAGCAGTACCCGGTCATGGCGCCGTCCGCGCCGCGCTCCATCTCGAAGTCGAGAAAAAGCCCGCCGTTGCCGCACAGAATGGAAATGTGCCGCATCGAGCCGTCATGCTCGAAGCCGCGCAGCGTCGAGATTTTTTCGAGGCCCGGCCAGTCTTCGTGCTTCAGCATCACGCAGGACGGGTTTTCGGCGACGATGCGGCGGATGACGCTGGGCGTCATCACGACCCCAAGGGTGAGCGGGTAATCCTGAATGACGAAGGGCACGTCCGTCCCGATCGCCTCGGCCGCCTGCCGGTAATACGTAACGATCTGGTCATCGGTCCGCAGCGAGGACGGCGGCGCGATCATCACGCCCGCCGCGCCGTCGTCCATGGCGGCGCGGGCAAGCGTCCGCATGGCGGCGAAGCCCGGCGCCGAGACGCCGACGATCACCGGCATTTTCGCGCGCCGGATGACCTGCGGAGGCGACGCAGCCGCCTCGTCCTGATCGAGCTTGGGGGCCTCGCCCATGATGCCGAGCACCGTGATCCCGTCGCAGCCCGCTTGCCTGTAAAAGTCGGACATGCGGTCAATCGAACTCGTGTCGATGCGGCCGTCGTCGTGAAAGGGGGTCGGGCGCGATGGCGTAGACGCCGCGGGCGGTTTCATCGAGCATAGGGCGATCCCGAGGGTGCTGGGCTGATCCTAACTCTGCCGCCCTGCGCGAAAAAGGCCGCCGAGGTTATGGGTTGACTATGAACGGTTCGATGGAGACGGGCCATGGCCGATCAAGCCGTCCTGTGGCCACCTGGACGATGTTGTCGTGGACGCGGGAGGTCGTCGCGACCGGCGAAACCTCGGACGCTATGGGGCCAAACCCGATCGGGTACATCGCGTATCACGCTGACGACCGCATGATGGCGCTCGTGCTCAAGCGGGACCGTCCCCGCTCTCAGGCGCAGCGCCTACGGACGGAGAAAAGGTGAAGCTCTTCGACACGATGCTCGCCTACTCCGCCACCTATACAGTTGATGACGACAGGGTGGTTCATCACGTCGATGCGGCTTGGAATCCGGCTTGGCTCGGCGATCTGATCCGCCCTTACGAGCTTGATGGAGACACCCTGACGATCAGCGGAGCGCCGTCGAAGGACCCCGCCACGGGCGAGGACGTGATGGATCGGATCGACTTTCGGAAGCTTCAAAAGCCGAGCTGATGCATGGCCGGTTCCCGCGCATCTGGTCAAAACGCCCTCTTTTGCCGATACTCCGGACTGCGCTGACCGCCAGAGGGCGCCGCATTGGCGGACATCGCGACCCGGGTATACAACCATACCTGGAAAATCGACCCGATCGTGCGCTCGGTGCTCGATACGGACTTCTACAAGCTCCTGATGGCGCAGACGATTTTTCGTCGCCATCGCGGCGTGCAGGTCACCTTCGGCATCCACAACCGCACCACGCGGATGCGGCTGGCCGACCTGATCGACGCAGGGAATTGCGCGAGCAGCTCGATCATGTGCGCTCGCTCTGCGCTCACGCGGGGCGAGTCCACATGGCTTCGCGGCAATACATTCTATGGCAAGCGGCAAATGTTCTCGCCGGAATTCATGGACTGGCTCGAAGCCTTCCGCTTTCCCGAATATCTGCTGGAGAAGGAGGACGGCCAATACGTCCTGACTTTCCACGGGCCCTGGATCGAGACGACCATGTGGGAGATTCCCGCATTGGCGATTTTGAACGAGCTTCGCTCGCGGGGCGTCCTGAAGGGTATGGGCAAGTTCGAGCTGCAGGTTCTCTATGCCCGCGCGATGACGCGGGTGTGGGAGAAGATGCAATCAGCTCAAGACGCTGCCGGAGCTTGCGCATCTCCGATTTCGGCACGCGTCGGCGGCACGGCTTCTTGTGGCAGGACTGGTGCGTGCAGGCCATGCTCGAAGGGCTTGGGTTCTTCGTTTCTCGGCACCTCCAATTGCCTGATCGCGCTGCGGCGAGAGGTGGAGGCGGTAGGCACCAACGCGCACGAACTGCCCATGGTCTATGCCGCCTTGGCCGAGAGCGATGCGGAGATGGCGAAGGCTCCCTATCGCGTGCTCAAGGATTGGCAGGAGGATTACGAGGGTAATCTCCGCGTCATCCTGCCCGACACCTATGGCACGGCCAATTTCCTCGCGAACGCGCCCGACTGGGTCGCCGACTGGACCGGCATCCGCATCGATTCAAAGGATCCGATCGAGGGCGGGGAGGAGTCGATCGACTGGTGGCCGTCGCGCGGCCAGGACCCGCAAGGAAAAGCTTGCAATTTTCTCCGATGGTCTGGATGTGGATGTGATCAGCGACATCCATCGGCATTTTCACGGCCGCGTGCGGCTCGGCTACGGCTGGGGCACTTTGCTGACCAATGATTTCCGCGGCCTTGCGCCGGACGGCGGCCTCGATCCCATTTCAATCGTCTGCAAGGTCGTTTCCGCCAACGGACAGCCGACCGTGAAGCTCTCCGACAATCCCACAAGGCGATGGGGCCACGCGATCAGATCGAGCGATACAAGCGGGTTTTCCACGTGGGCGTCCAGGAGGCGCAGCCCGTGTTTGTTTAGGGGTCATCCCCGGCCGACCCATGGGCTCCGCGGCCGGGGATGAGCGGAGCAGGCGCATGATGGCCATCGATCTCAATTGCGACATGGGCGAAGGCTTCGGGCCCTGGACCATGGGCGACGACGAGGCGATGCTCGACATCGTCACCTCGGCCAACGTCGCCTGCGGCTTGCACGCGGGCGATCCGAACGATCATGGTCCGCACGGCCGCTCTCGCGAAGGCAAGGGCGTAGCGATCGGCGCCCATCCGGGCTTCGGCGATCTGTGCGGGCTTCGGACGCCGCGTCATCCGCGGCGATACGACCTGACCGAGATGGAGCGGATGATCGCCTACCAGATCGGCGCGCTGCAAGGCATCGCCGCCTTGGCGGGCCATCGGGCGACTTACGTCAAAGCGCACGGCGCGCTCGACAATTTGGCGAACGACGAGGACGATATCGCGCTGGCGATCGCGCGCGCGGTCAAGGGGGTCGACCGCGGCCTCGTCTACATGTGTATGCCGGGGCTGCGATCGAGCGGGCCGCCGGGACGCTCGGCCTTGATGCGGTGCGCGAGGTTTTCGCCGACCGCGCCTACGCGGACGACGGCAACCTCGACGAGCCGCAAGACGCCGGGCGCGGTGCTGCACGACGCCGGGGAGGCGGCCGAGCGCGTGCTGCGCATGGTCGGAGACCAGGCGATCGTGACCGTCACCGGCCAGCGTCTCCCGGCGCGGATCGAGACCGTCTGCGTCCACGGCGACACGCCGGGCGCCGTCGCCATGGCGCGCACGGTGCGCCGGACGCTGGAGGCGAACGGCGTCGCCGTCGCGCCGTTTCGGCCCTGAGGCCGACGCGCACGGATCGTTTACGCCGCTTGCACGTTTCCCCGGAGGCTCGACCCCAAACCCTCGTCGCGTGCAAGGTTCACAGCCGCCATGGCAGACGCTTTTTCTCCTCCGCCTCGTCCGGCTGTGGTTCTTCCGGCCGAGACGCCCAGCGCCTCCACGGTCCTGCCGCTTGCGGTCGGCGTGGTCGTGATCGCCGCGCTCTACTTCGGACGCGACGTGTTCATCCCCATCGTGATCGCGGCGCTCTTAAGCTTTGTCCTTGCTCCGGTTGTCGATTTCCTGCGGCGGTTCCGGCTCGGCCGGGTTCTTTCCGTTATGATTACCGTCATCGTGGCCCTCGGCATCATTCTCGGGCTTGCCTCGATCATAGGGACGCAGATGGCGGACCTTGCGACCGATCTGCCCCGCTATCAAGCGACAGTCGCCGAAAAGGTGAAGACGATCCGCAGGGCGACCGTGGGCCGGGCGTCCGATTTCATGACCAACTTCGGCCGTGAACTTCAGCAAGCCGCCCAGGAGCCGCGGCCAGCTGGCCAGCCGGCCTCGGGGCCGTCCCGAACCGGCGCGGCGGAAAAGCCCTTGGCGGTCCAAGTCCGCGAACCGGACCCGACCCCGATCCAACTCCTGCGCAACTATCTCGGGCCTATCCTCGCCCCGTTCGAGACCGCGGTCATCGTGCTGGTCGTGGTCGTCTTCATCCTGATGCAGCGCGGGGATTTGCGCGACCGCATGATTCGGCTCTTCGGGTCAAAGGATCTGCACCGCACGACCGTGGCGATGGATGAAGCCGCCAAGCGCCTGAGCCGATACTTCCTGACGCAACTCTGCCTCAATACGGCGTTCGGCGTCATCATCGGCGGGGGATTGTGGCTGATCGGGGTTCCGAGCCCGGTTTTATGGGGCATCACCGCCGCGCTGATGCGCTTCGTGCCTTACATCGGCGCCTTCATCGCCGGTGTGCTGCCGGTGGCGCTGGCGGCGGCGGTCGATCCGGGCTGGACGATGGCGCTGCTGACCCTGGCGTTATTCCTCTGCTCCGAACCGCATCATGGGAAACGTCGTGGAGCCGCTCGTTTATGGCCACAGCACCGGGTTGTCGCCCTTCGCCGTCGTCGTCTCCGCAATTTTCTGGACGTGGCTGTGGGGGCCGATCGGCCTCATCCTGTCCACCCCGTTGACGCTCTGCCTTGTCGTGCTCGGACGGCACGCCGAGCACTTCGAATTCTTCGACGTTCTGCTCGGGGACCGACCCGCCCTAACGCCGATCGAGAATTTTTACCAGCGCGTGCTGGCCGGCGACGCCGACGAGGCGCAGGAGCATGCCGAGGAGCTTTTGAAGGAGCGCTCCCTCTCGTCTTATTACGACGAGGTCGCCCTGAAAGGTCTTCAACTCGCGGTCAACGACGCCACGCGCGGCGTTCTGACAGGTCAGCAACTCGAGTGCATCAAGGGCGCCGTCACGGAGCTTGTCGAGGATCTCGACGCCTACGAGGACCGGGAGCCCGCGCCGGCCAAGACGGCGGAGCCGGAGGACGGTCCCGCCGGGCCGTTGCAATCCGAACGGTCCCTGCCCAAGGAGCCGGCGGTGGCGGAGATGGCGCCGCCGCCCGAAGAGCGCCCTCCGGCGTGGCGCGCAGACACCCCCGTGCTGTGCATCGCCGGGCGCGGGCCGCTCGACGAAGCCGGCTCCAGCATGCTGGCGCAGCTGCTGCGCAAGCATGGCCTGGGCGCGCGGGCCGTGCCGCACGATGCGGCGTCGCGCTCCAATCTGCCCGCCCTGGACATGACTGGCGTGGCGATGATCTGCATCTCCTATCTGGAGATCGCCGGGACGCCGGCGCACTTGCGCTACCTCATCCGGCGTCTGCGCCGGAAAGCGCCCGATGCTCGAATCCTCGTCGGCCTCTGGCCCGCGGACGCAGCTATTCTGATCGATGAAAAACTGCGCGCCGCGGCCGGCGCCGATGACTACGTGACCTCGTTGCGCGACGCCGTAGAGTTGTGCTTGGCCGCCGTCCGGCAGGCGGACGAAGCGGCTTGGAGTCCCCCCAAGGCGGTCGAGCCCGCAGCCGTTCGGGCGCGGGCGCCCGAAGCCGCCCACGGCTGACCGCGCTCTGCGCCCATCAAAGGGACGGCTTGACGGCGCGGACGCCCGTGATCACCGGGTAGAAAGGGTCGAGGACGTCGAGGTCGCGGGCGTCCATCTCTTCGAGCGCCAGCCCGTGCAGGAAAGCGACCGCGGCCAGCACGTTGCCGTGCGGTTCGACCTGCACGCTACCGGGCGGGAACGCTTCCTCGAAGAGGAGCCTGGCGCAGCGCGGGGTCAGATGCCAGAACCAGGTGTCCCGCCCGCCGCCGCAGTCGATCTGGCTGATGCCGGGGATCGTCGCCAGCACGACGCCGCGCGGCGCGAGGATCCGGCGCGCGGTCCGCAGGACCGCGCGCACGTCGTAGATCATGTGCAGCGTTTGGGTCAGGATCAGGCAATCGAAGCTTTCGGACGGGACGTGGGGGCAGTCGGTCAGATCGGCCACGTAGGTGGCGTTCGGGTTCGAGGCCTCGACGTCGAGGACCTCGCTGCGGCCGACCCGGTCGCCGCCGAACCGGCGGGTATAGAGATCCTCGCCGATTTCGAGCACGCGCCCGCGAATGTCGGCGGCGTGCCGGCTTAAGAATCCTTCGACGTAATAGCGGTCGAGGGGTGTGCCGCGGTCGCCGCCGAAACGGCGGCTGATCGGATCGGTCCGCTTCAAATCGCCGAAGCGGACCGATCCGACCGGCGGATCGAGGGTTTCGGCGCCAGGGCTGCCAGTTGGGTGGTCCATGCGTCCTGTCACAGCGGCCGAGGCTCCCTTGCGGCGGACCGGCGGCTCGGTCCCGGTCCGTCCAAAGCGACGCCATAATGCCGGGGCCGCCCACCCCGTGGCAACCTGCCCGACGGCGATCTCCCGGATCGACGAACGGTTTTCCTCCGGCCGCTGCGGTCGGCCCCAGCTCCTCCGATCAAGGGGTTCGGTCGCCGTCGTGGGGCATAAGGTCGTCCCTGAGATCGCGAGCAAGAGCGTCCGCACCGCGATCCAGCCGACGATCAGGTTCGCCTTCGCGAACAGCGGCGCCGCGGGGACCGCGATCGGCCCGGTTTGGCCTCGCTCGATGAAGCGCAGCGCCGCCAGCGGCAAGGCCGAGACGCCGAACGTGTCGGTCGGCCCAGGCCGCAGGCGAGAAAGGTTGTTCGCGCAGCCAGGGCGCGGACCGGGCGCCTCAACTCGGCCAGCGCGGCTTCGCGCCGGCGCGCCCATTTAAGGGCGTAGAGCGCGAACCAGAGGAACCAGACGGCGGCGGCGGTTAGGGCCAGGATCTCGCCGATGACGACGGGCGCGCCCCAGATCCGCGCCGCCACGCGCCACCCGTTGCCGAGCCCGCCGAGGCCCAGCACCATGCCGAAAAACGTGGCGGGAACGAGGGGGCCGAACGGGCGTAAGGCCGATGTTCTCCTTGTCGCGCCGCGCCGGCGCGACAAGAGCAAGCCGGCGCACGGACTGTTTGAGGGCGAGCGCACGATGCGTCGCGCCGCCCGCGAACGTGCAGCAGGTCAGGGCGGGACGCCAGGGCGAACCCGATCGGCGTCGTCGATTGAGCATCCGGCGGCGACGGGCGGCGAGAGGACCTTTGGATCGCGCGCCGCGATGGAGTCTTGCGCCTGTCGGATGCGCCCGCGGCGGGTCGCGTCGGCGTCATGGTTGAAGGCGGCAGCGCGCGATGCAGGCTTGCGCCTGATGGCCCGCCGAACGCGCAAACGCCGGCCGCATAAGCGTTTGTCCTCGGTGCACGCACGATCCGTTATGCATTTTAAGACGGGATGGCGTCGTTCGGAGCGCGCCGGAGCCCAATCAGGGTTCGAATTCACGCCTCATTAACGTTCGGCACCGCATCGTCGGAACACGACAAGCGCTCGATGCTCGCCATCGGTCTCGAGCCTTGACCCGGATCGGCGATATACGGGAGCCATGGGGAATGCGGGGGAGGGGGCGCAGGCGGCTCGACGCAGTCGCGAAAGGCGTGTCGGGGCCCCCATCGCTCGATCCGCGGGCCATCCTGACCTCGATCGGAGAGACGGTTTACACTTGGGACATCGCCACGGATGCGATCACCTGGGGCGTCAACGCCGCCGAGGTGCTCGGGCTTGAGGACGTGTCCGCGCTGGCGTCGGGCCGGGCCTTCGCCCTCGCGGCGGAGCCCGGCAGCGGGTTGACGCGCCATGAGGCCGTTTGGGGCGCCAAGGACCGGGACAAGGGCGGCGGCGTCCCGTATCGGGCGCGTTGCGCGATCCGGTGCCGGCCCAATCGCGTCTGCATCATCGAGGACACCGGCCGATGGTTCGCTGACGCGGAGGGGCGCGCCGTCTTCGCGCACGGCGTAGTGAGGATCATCGGCCAGGACGAGGAGGCTCTCGATCGGGCCAAACGCGCGTCCAAGCGGTCGTTCGTCTTCAACGTCCCTGCCTATGAACGGCAGCAAACGCCATGCCAAGCGCACGCCGCGGCGGCCTTCGATGTCATCGAGGCCCTGAACGCGCATCGCGTGGTGTTCGCGCGGCAGCCGGTCGTCGATGCACGCTCGCGCGACCTCGCCTTCTCCGAAGCGCTGGTCCGCATCCGGACCGGCGACGGCCGGCTCGTCAGCGCCGGCGACATTCTGCCCGCCGTCGAGCGAGCCGGTCTCGTTCCGCTCGTCGACGCCCGCGTTCTGGAACTGACGGCCGACTACCTGGCCGCAAACCCCGAAGAACGCCTGTCCGTCAACGTGTCGCCATTGACGATCGAGGGGACCGACTGGCTGACGACGCTGGCGGCCCATGTCGGGGCTCGACCTGGGATCGCCTCGCGCCTCATCATCGAAGTGACGGAAACCGCAGCGATCCGCGATCCTGAAGCGACACGGGCGCGCCTCGACGCCATGAAGGCGCTCGGCGTCGCGATCGCCATCGACGACTTCGGCGCGGGCCACAGCTCATTCAAGCTTCTGCGCAGCTTGCCGGTCGATATCCTCAAGATCGACGGAGCCTTCGTGCAGAACCTGGCGCGGTCGGGCGACGATCGTTTCTTCGTCCGCACCTTGATCGACCTCGCCCATCACCTCGGCCTTACGATCGTGGCCGAGTGGGTCGAGGACGAAGAAACCGCCCGCATGCTCGCCGACTGGGGCGTCGACTATCTTCAGGGCGAACACTGCGGCATGCCCGCGGTGGTGGAGCCGGGGGCGGAGAGCCGGCCATGGTCCCGGGTCGCCTGAAGCCTTCCTATTTCTTCGTCAAAGCGTCGAGCCGCGCCTGCATCTCGGACATCTGGCGCCGCAGCGCGTCAAAGTCGCTCGTCGGGGCCGGGGAGGCCGGCGGCGGACTCGCCGGGCGGCGTGTCCGGCGCCGTCCGCCGCGCGAAGGGCGAGAACATCCGCATCGCTTCGGTGAAAAAGGACATGTTGGTGCGCACATGATCCTCCATGGCCTGGAAGGCGGCCGCGGGGCCGAACGCCTGCGCCATCTGCTCGCGCAGCTTCTGCTGCTCGCGCGCCAGGTTCTCCATCGAGAATTCCAGGTAGCTCGGCACGAGCGCCTGCATGCTGTCGCCATAGAACCGGATGAGCTGGCGCAGAAAGGCGACCGGCAGAAGGTTCTGGCCTCCCTCCTTGTTCTCCTGTTCGAAGATGATCTGCGTCAGGACGGAGCGCGTGATGTCCTCGCCGGACTTGGCGTCGTAAACCACGAAATCCTCGCCCTGGCGGACCATGCCGGCGAGGTCTTCCAAGGTGACGTAGGCTGAAGTGCCGGTGTGATAAAGCCGCCGGTTGGCGTATTTCTTGATGACCGTCGGTTCCTTGTCCGTCGCCATGATGACCCTTGACGTTGATGCCCGGCTCAAACCGCATCCGCGAGGATGTCTGCGCCTCCACGCTTAAGCATCTCATTTGCCGTCCGAAACGGCAATGCGCTTCGCCCGAAAATGCCTCAAGGCGCCTCTTTCAGGATCAAACCCTTGCTTCCGCGGCGGCCCGCGCGGCTTCTTGACTTGAACGGACCGAATGGCCAGTGTCCCGCCGCCCGGCGGTCCGGTCCCGAACCCGCGCCGGATTTTTTATTGTCCGCTCCTGGATCCGATGCGCAGCTACCTCGATTTCGAACGGCCGGTCGCCGAGCTTGAAGCCAAGGTGGAGGAGCTTCGCGAACTGGGCCAGGACGGCGCCGTCGCGATCTCTGACGACATCGCGCGGCTTGAAGCCAAGGCCGCGGCGGCGCTGAAGGAACTCTACGCCGCCTTGACGCCGTGGCAGAAGGCCATGGTGGCGCGTCATCCCCAGCGGCCGCACTTCGTCGATTACTGCGCGGGCCTGATCGCCGATTTCACGCCGCTGGCGGGGGACCGCGCCTTCGGCGAGGACGAGGCGATCGTGGGCGGCTTCGGACGCTTCCGGGGCGAGGCGGTCTGCGTCATCGGCCAGGAGAAGGGCCATTCGACCGAGACGCGCATCCGCCACAACTTCGGCATGGCCCGCCCGGAGGGCTACCGCAAGGCGATCCGCCTGATGGAACTCGCCGACCGCTTCGAGCTGCCGGTATTGAGCTTCGTCGACACGGCCGGCGCCTATCCGGGCATCGAAGCCGAGGAGCGCGGCCAGGCCGAGGCCATCGCGCGCTCGACCGAGGCGTGCCTTGGCCTCGGCAGCCCAAACGTCGCCGTCGTCATCGGCGAGGGCGGATCGGGCGGGGCCATCGCGATCGCCACCGCCAACAAGGTGCTGATGCTGGAGCACGCCATCTACAGCGTGATCTCGCCCGAGGGCGCCGCATCGATCCTGTGGCGCGACAGCGCCCGCGCCCAGGACGCGGCCACCAGCATGAAGATCACCGCGCAGGACCTGCTGCGCCTCGGCGTCATCGACGCGATCGTGCCGGAGCCGTCGGGCGGCGCGCACCGCGACCCGCAGGCGGCGATCATGGCGGCCGGGGAGGCCGTCGCGGGCGCGCTGCGCGAGTTGAGCAACATGGGACCGGCCGAGATCCGCGACCACCGCGCGGCCAAATTTCTGGAAATCGGCCGCAAGCTGTGAAGGCGGAACGGGTTAACCGCCCATTGACCACGCCCGCAAGGTCCGCCTGCTTGCGGTAAGCTTGGCTTAAGGCTAACCCTCTTAAGGCTTGGGAAGGACAGTCCGGCCCGAACCGGCGCAGAACACGCGGGGCTCCATGGTGAAGCGTTTTGTGATGCTCGCGGGCGTGTCGCTCGCGCTCGCGGCGTGTCAGGATCAGCAGCAGTCCGCGAGCAGCACGCGGCACCTGTCCCCCATTCCGCCCGCGACCATGGCCTTGATGTCGGCCAAGGGCGTGTCGAAGAGCGATCCGATCCTCGTCCGCGCCTATAAAAAAGAATCCGAGATGGAGGTCTGGAAGCGCGGCGCGGACGGCCAATACGCGCTCTTGAAGACGTATCCGATCTGCCGCTGGTCGGGCCAACTCGGGCCGAAGGCGAAAGAGGGCGACCGCCAGGCCCCGGAAGGGTTCTATACCGTCACGCCGGCGCAGATGAATCCGAACTCGGCCTATTATCTCTCGTTCGATACGGGCTATCCGAACGCCTATGATCGCGCGCACGGCGGCACCGGCTCGCACCTCATGGTGCACGGCACCTGCTCGTCGCGCGGCTGCTTCGCCATGACGGACGAGGCGATCGCCGAGATCTACGCCATCGCCCGCGAGGCGTTCGCCGGCGGCCAGCGCGGCTTCCAGTTCCAGTCGTACCCGTTCCGGATGACGGCCGAGAACCTGGCCAAGCACCGCGCCGACCCGCACATGCCGTTCTGGCGGAACCTGAAGGAAGGCTCCGATCATTTCGAGGCCCTCAAGGAGGAGCCGAAGGTCGCGGTCTGCGCCAAGCGCTACGTGTTCGGCGGCGCCGACGTGGCCCAGGGCAATTGCTCGCCCCGGCTCGATCCGGCCGTCGCCCAGAAGCGCGAGGAGGACGAGAAGCAGATCGCCGCGCTTGTCGCCAAGGGCGCGCCCGCGGTGCGGGTGGTTTACGACGACGGCGGCCAGCACCAGGCGTTCCGGGAGACCATGGTGGCTGCGGACGGCGACGCAGGCGGCAATTTTTCGCTTTTTGCGAGCCAGCCGCAGCCGCGCCGCACTCTCGGCGACGTGAGCCGCCCCGAGGCTCTGGCGCAGGGCCCGCGCGAAATCCTCTTGGATGAGCCTGCCGCCAAGCCCGACAAGCAGAAGCCGTCGACGGCGCTGGCGCTCGCGGCTGTCGACAAAGCCGTTCCGCCGTCCAAATCCGCGGCCGCGAAGACCGCCAAGCCGTCCGGCTCCGCCGTCGCGACGCGGCTCTCGGAGCCGGAAAAGCCGGCGCCCGTCGTGGCGGCCTCGGCCGCCGACGACAGCCCGTCGCTCTCCCAGAAGATCGCAGGCCTGTTTGGCGGCGCTCGGCCTGCGCCGAAAGAGGCTGCGCAAGCTCAAGCCGCCGAGCCTGCCGCACCCCCGCCGTCTCCTGCTGCGGCTCCCGTGCCGCCCCGCCGCAAGGGTCCTGCGGCCTCCCAGGCCAAGCCGCAGCCCGCTTCGGTCCACGCCGTCACGGTCGTGCCGAAGCCGGACGCCGTCCCTACGATGCCGGAGCGGCGGGCCGAGGCGTCCGGCGGCCTGATCCAAGGCGCGCAGCCGGTCGTGCCGGCGGCCACGGGGTTCGCGCGGGCGAATTGATCTCCTGACGCATCAGGCCGCGATGGGCGGCTTTTCAGCCGCCCATCTCCGAGAAGCTCTGCAAGAATCTCAGGCTGGCGGTCAGGCGTACCGCCCGTGGCAGTGCTTGTATTTCTTGCCGGAGCCGCACGGGCAGGGCTCGTTGCGGCCGACCCTCCCCCATGAGGAGGGGTCGCTCGGGTCGCGCTCGGCCGTGAGCGTCGGCGCTTCGGCGAGCGCGGTGTCGCCGAACCCGTGAGCGGACGGCGAACCGAGGCCGACCGAGCCGCCGGTGTCGAACTCGTTCTCGCCCGAGATCGGGTCGAGGTGCTGCGCGAACATCGGCGGCAGTCCGGCCGGCTCCTCGGGCTGCTGGAACACGACCTCGATCCGCATGAGCTGGGCCGTGACCTGCTCCCGCAAGCGGCTGACCAACTCGTTGAACAGGTCGAACGCCTCCGATTTGTACTCGTTCAGCGGGTCGCGCTGGGCGAACCCGCGCCAGCCGACGACCTGCCGCAGGTGGTCGAGGGTGACGAGGTGCTCGCGCCAGAGGTGGTCGAGGCTTTGCAGGAGCACCTGCTTCTCGACGTAGGTCATCACCTCGGACGAGTTTTTGTCCACCCGCTCACTGTAGGCCTCGTCCGCGGCCTTGCGCAGGCGCTCGCGCATCTCCTCGTCGGCGATGCCTTCTTCCTTCGCCCAGTCGTCGACAGGCAGATCGAGGTTCAGGAGGTTCGCGACGGACTCTTTCAGGCCCGCGACGTCCCACTGCTCCGGATAGGCGTCCGGCGGAATGTGGCGGGCGACGATGTCGTCGACGATGCCATGCCGCATCTCGTCGACCGTATCGCGCACGCTTTCCTGGCCCATCAAATCGCGGCGCTGCTCGAACACGACCTTGCGCTGGTCGTTCATCACGTTGTCGTACTTCAGGATGTTCTTGCGGATATCGAAGTTGCGCGCCTCGACCTTCGCCTGCGCCCGCTCGATCGCCTTGTTGATCCAGGGATGGACGATGGCTTCGTTCTCTTCGAGGCCGAGCTTTTGCAGCATCCCGTCCATGCGGTCGGAGCCGAAGATGCGCATCAGGTCGTCCTGGAGCGACAGGTAGAACTTGGAGCGCCCCGGATCGCCCTGGCGGCCCGAACGGCCGCGCAGCTGGTTGTCGATGCGCCGCGACTCGTGACGCTCCGTGCCGACGATGTAGAGGCCGCCGGCCGCGATGGTCCGCTCCTTGAACCGCGCCACCTCGGCCTTGATCGCCTCCTCTCGGGCGGCGCGCTCCGGGCCGTCCTCCAGGCGTCCCAGATCGTGCTCGATCCGCATCTTGGCGTTGCCGCCGAGCTGGATGTCGGTGCCGCGGCCCGCCATGTTGGTCGCGATGGTGATCGCCCCCGGCACGCCGGCCTGCGCGACGATAAACGCCTCCTGCTCGTGGAAGCGGGCGTTGAGCACGGCGAAATGCTTCGAGCTTTCCCCTCGCGGGCGGCGGCGTAGAGGGGTTCGAGCGCGTCCGGCGCCTCGAAGTCGATCTGCTTGAAGCCGTGGCCTTTCAAAAGATCGGCGAGATGCTCCGACTTCTCGATCGAGGTCGTACCGACCAGGATCGGCTGGCCCTTGCTGGCGGCGGCCTCGATCTCGCGGATGATCGCGTTGTACTTCTCGCCGACCGTGCGGTAGACCTCGTCGTCTTCGTCCAAGCGGGCGACGGGCATGTTGGTCGGGATCTCGACCACTTCGAGGTTGTAGATCTCCTGGAACTCGTCCGCTTCCGTCGCGGCCGTGCCGGTCATGCCGGCAAGCTTGCCGTAGAGGCGGAAATAGTTCTGGAAGGTGATCGAGGCGAGCGTCTGGTTCTCGGGCTGGACCTGGACCCGCTCCTTGGCTTCGAGCGCCTGGTGCAGCCCTTCCGAGTAGCGCCGGCCCGGCATCATGCGGCCCGTGAACTCGTCGATGATGACGACCTCGCCGTTGCGGACGATGTAATCCCGGTCGCGCTGGAAGAGCGTGTGCGCCCGCAACGCCTGGTTGGCGTGGTGGACAAGGGTGACGTTGTGCGCGTCGTAGAGGTCGCCTTCCTTGAGGAGGCCGGCCTCGCGCAGCATCGTCTCCATCTTCTCGTTGCCGCTCTCGGTGAACGACACCGCCCGCTGCTTCTCGTCAAGGTCGTAGTCGCTCTTGACGAGGCGCGGGACGAGCTGGTCGAGCGCGACGTACAGGTCCGAGCGATCGTCGAGCGGCCCCGAGATGATGAGCGGGGTCCGGGCCTCGTCGACCAGGATCGAGTCCACCTCGTCGACGATGGCGTAATAGTGCCCGCGCTGAACCATCTGCGCGAACTCGTATTTCATGTTGTCGCGCAGGTAATCGAAGCCGTATTCGTTGTTGGTGCCGTAGGTGATGTCGCAGGCGTAGGCCTGCTGACGCTCGTCGTCGTCGAGCCCATGCACGATGACGCCGACCGAGAGGCCGAGGAAGCCGTAGATCTGCCCCATCCACTCGGCGTCGCGGCGAGCGAGGTAGTCGTTGACCGTGACGACGTGGACGCCCTTGCCGGCGAGCGCGTTGAGATAGACGGGGAGGGTGGCGACGAGCGTCTTGCCTTCGCCGGTCTTCATCTCCGCAATGCCGCCCTCGTGCAGCACCATGCCGCCGATGAGCTGCACGTCGAAGTGGCGCTGGCCCAGCGTGCGCTTGGCCGCCTCGCGCACCGTCGCGAAGGCGGGGACGAGGATGTCGTCCAGGGTCTTGCCGGCGGCCAGCTCGGCCTTGAAGGCGTCCGTGCGCGCACGCAGGTCCGCATCCGACAGGGCTTCCAGCTCCGGTTCGAGCGCGTTGATCGCCGCGACCTTGGGCCGATAGGCTTTCACCCGCCGGTCGTTGGCCGAGCCGAAAATCTTCTTGGCGAGAGCACCGAGCATGGAAACCTGCAGTCGAACGTTTGTAGGGGAGCGCGGACGCGCCGCGTTATAGACGTAATCATGCGCCCGCGCACCTGAAAGGCTGCGTCATTTTGCGCGCAAGCCCCAGGGCGGCGGCCGTGCTTGCCAAGGCTTGGGAGTTCGGCCACTGATCCCGTCAACCCAGAGGGGCTGCCTTGCATCAGTTCGCCCCGCTTCAGCTCAAGGAGCCATGATGGCCTTCACCCCTAAAACCTCGATCCGCGCCGGCTTGGCGGCCTTGGCGCTGACCGTCCCGGCGCTGGCCGGCTCCGCCGCAGCTCAGACCGGCGCGCCGGCATCCGGCCCCTCCGCGACGGCCGCGCAGCCGAGCGACAAGTCGTCGGACAAGCCCGTCGCCCGCGTCGACGGCGCGACCATCACGGAAGGCGACGCTGCGGTTGCGGCCGACGATCCCGCGCTGTCGCTCCCCGGCATGAGCGAGGCGCAGAAGCACGACCTTCTGGTCGGCTACCTGATCGACCTCAAGCTCGGCGCCAAGGCGGCGGAAGCCGCCAAGGTCGGCGAGGGGCCGGAGTTCGCCCGCAAGCTCGCCTACTTCCGCGACAAGCTCCTGCTCGACGAGTACCTCGAGCGCGAGGTCAAGAAGGCGGCGACGCCCGAGGCGGCGAGAAAGCTCTATGAGGAAACCGTCAAGGCCATGAAGCCGGAGCAGGAGGTCCGCGCCCGGCACATCCTGGTCGAAACCGAGGACGAGGCCAAGAAAATCGCCGCCCGCGTCAAAGGCGGCGAGGATTTCGCTAAAGTTGCGGGCGAGGTCTCGAAGGACCCCGGCTCGAAGACCGACGGCGGCGACCTCGGCTTCTTCACCAAGGACCGCATGGTGCAGCCCTTCGCCGAGGCCGCCTTCAAGCTGGAGCCCGGCCAGATCTCCGATCCGGTGAAAAGCCAGTTCGGCTGGCACGTCATCAAGGTCGAGGAGAAGCGCACCAAGCCGGTGCCGAGCTTCGAGGAGATGAAGGAGCAGGTCGAGAGCTATCTCGGGCGCAAGACCCAGCAGGACATCATCATGGCGCTGCGTCAGAAGGCGAAGATCGAGCGCTTCGACCAGGCCGCGAAGCCGGCCGAGGCCGCGGGCGAGACGAAGTCCACCGACGCGCCGAAGCCGGGCGAGTTGAAGAAGTAAGCTGACCTGTCATTCCGGGGCTCGTCGGAGGCGAGAGCCCGGAACCTATGGACACCTCGCCTGAGTTGTCATAGCCGGGCTTGATCCGGCCATCTCGTTCAGGAGGGCATAGCGCCTTTCACGTCGAGATCACCGGGCTAAGCCCGGTGATGACAAACGGAGGGTTCGGGCTCCGCTGCGTGGCCCCGGAATGACAGCCTTTGCGCTCGCTGGAGCCCTCATGTCCCACGCCGTCTCGCCGCTCGCCCCCAAAGCCTACCCCACGCTCCCCCCGATCGCGGGCGTGCGCCTCGCGACCGCCGAGGCCGGCATCCGCTATAAGGGCCGCGCCGACGTGCTCTACGTCGCCCTGGACCAGGGCGCGGCGGCAGCGGGCGTGCTCACGCGCTCGAAATGCCCGTCCGCGCCGGTCGATTGGTGCCGCGACCACCTCGCGCAAGGGCGGGCGCGGGCGCTGGTGGTGAACTCCGGCAACGCCAACGCCTTCACGGGTCTCAAGGGCCGCGAGGCGGCGCGGCTCACCGCCGACATCGCCGCGCGGGCGGCGGGGTGCTCACCCGAAGAGGTATTTCTCGCTTCGACCGGGGTCATCGGCGAGCCGCTGGCGGCGGAAAAATTCGAGGGCGTGCTCGCCGACTGCGCGGCGCGCGCGCAACCCGACGCCTGGCTCGACGCCGCCAGGGCCATCATGACCACCGACACCTTCCCGAAGCTCGCGACCCGCACGGCCCGGATCGGCGGCGCGCCCGTGACGCTCAACGGCTTCGCCAAGGGCGCCGGCATGATCGCGCCCGACATGGCGACGATGCTGGCCTTCGTCTTCACCGACGCCCCCGTGGCCGCGCCCGCCTTGCAGGCGTTGCTGACGCGCGGCGCCGACAAAAGCTTCAACTGCGTCACGGTCGACGGCGACACCTCGACCTCCGACACGCTGCTCCTGTTCGCCACGGGCGCGGCGGCGCGGCACGGCGCGCCCGCCATCCCCGCGGCCGACGACGAACGGCTCGCTCCCTTCCGGAACGCGCTCGACGACCTCCTGATCGATCTCGCCCAGCAGGTCGCGCGCGACGGGGAGGGCGCGCGCAAGTTCGTCACCGTGCGCGTCACCGGCGCGGCGGACGACTGCTCCGCCCGTCGCATCGCGCTGTCCATCGCCAACTCGCCGCTGGTCAAAACCGCCGTCGCGGGCGAGGACGCGAATTGGGGCCGCGTCGTCATGGCGGTCGGCAAGGCCGGCGAGCCCGCCGACCGCGACCGGCTCGCCATCTGGTTCGGCGACGTGCGCGTCGCCGTCGAGGGGGCGCGGGACCCGGCCTACGACGAGGCGCAAGCCTCGGCGGTGATGAAGCGGCCGGAGATCACGATTCGCGCCGACATCGGCCTCGGGAACGGCGAGGCGCGGGTCTGGACCTGCGACCTCACCAAGGCTTACGTCGAGATCAACGGGGATTACCGCTCGTGAGAAACGGTCTTGTCCTGGCCTTCGTGTGCGGCCTCGCGGTCGGCGGCCCGGCCGCGGCCCAGACGATTGAGGCCGGACGTTTAAAAGTTCTCGGCCGCGCCTCGGTCGAGCGCGCCCCGGATTACGCCGCCGTCCAGGTCGGCGTTTTGAAAAAAGCCGCGACGCCGACCGCCGCGCTCGACGAGAACTCCGCCGTCGCGGCCCGCATCATCGCCTTCGCCAAGCAATTCGGGGTCGAAGCGCGCGACCTCAGGACAGCGTCCGTCACCCTGTCCCCCGTGACCAGAACCGTGCGCGAGCCGGGGGGCGGCGCGCGCCAGGAGCCGGACGGCTATCAGGCCGACAACACCGTGCAGGTGAAATTGCGCGACATCGCCCGCCTCGGCGCGTTCATGCGCGACGTGCTGAACCAGGGCGCGAACCAGATCGCCGGGGTCCGCTTCGGCTTGTCCGATCCCGACAAGGCCCTGGACGACGCCCTCGCCGCCGCGGTCGAGGATGCGACCCGCAAGGCCGGCCGGCTCGCCGAGGCCGCGAAGGTCAAGCTCGGTCGGCTTCAGCAAATGACCTACCCGCCCGGCGGCGACGCGCGGCCGTTCGCGGCCGCCGCCCCAGCCCCGCACGCCCTGCGCCAGGAGGTGCCGATCGAGGCCGGCGCGCTCGAACTAAGCGCCGAGGTCGAGATGACCTGGGCGCTGGAGTGATGCGCTCTCGGGTGATCGCCTCGGGCGCGCCTTCCTCTCCCCGTCTTGTGGGGAGAGGCCGAGACGGCGTCAGCCGTCCGGGTGAGGGGGCGTCTCAGGACAAGCCTCTTCCGGAGACGCCCCCTCACCCCCGCTGCGCTGACGCTCCGCTCGCCTCGCGCCCTCCGGCCCAAGGCCCTCTCCCCGCATGCGGGGAAAGGCGGTGCCGCCGCGCCGCCGAGCCTGCCCGGCTCCGAACCCATAGCTCGAAAGCCGCATGAGTCCGGGAGCGCCCACCCCGGCGCCGGCAACAAAGCTCCTCCTCGTCGCCGCGGTCGCGCTCATCGACGCGGACGGGCGGGTGCTTCTGGCGCGGCGGCCCGAGGGCAAGCCGATGGCGGGCCTGTGGGAGTTCCCCGGCGGCAAGGTCGAGCCGGGCGAGCGTCCGGAAGACACGCTGATCCGCGAACTTTTCGAGGAACTCGGCATCACGGTCCGCGAACCTTGCCTCGCACCGCTCACCTTCGCCAGCCACGCCTACGAGAGCTTCCACCTCCTGATGCCGCTCTACGCCTGCCGGCGCTGGGAGGGGTTTGTCCAGGCCCGCGAGGGCCAGGCGCTCAAATGGGTCCGCCCGCGCGACCTGCGCGCCTACCCGATGCCGCCCGCGGACGAGCCGCTGATTCCATTTTTGATCGATCTCATAGCGTGAATAGTCCTAAGTGCTCACTCGAACATGCAGATGAATGGTTGCTGGCTCAACGTAGGTCAGCATGCCTTTCGTGTGGGTCGAAGCCAACCTTCCAGAGAATTTCGTCCAGCAACGACCGTCCTCGGACAGCCATAAGCCCTAGTCGAGGCGTGCGCTTCAGGCTATACTTGAAATTAGAGGCCGATCCCGGAGAGAGAGCGTTCCACGCCTGATCCGGGCTCTTGCCCTTCGCTAACATCTGTTGATAGCTCGCGCGCTCGTCTCTTAGTGCCTCTGCGGTTTGTTGTGCTGAGATTAAGGCCGTGCCTCCGCCCCCGGCGTAATATGAGTTCCCCGTGTATGGGCTGGAAACACTGGCGAATTCCTGGGCGAGTGCTAATTGTGCAGATATGATATTTTCAGTACTACCAGTGATATAGCTCTTTATTAGTGGCCTTTTCACATCAATGAGGTAGTTGCGAAATATTTGTTCCTGCACCGATGGGGTAAATTTTATCTCGCTGCCAAACTTAGACATAGCCTCTCTCATAGTGGATGGAATAACGAAATATTTACCAACCGCAAATAACCTGTTGGCGCTTCCTCTCGGAAGAGACTGCTGTGCAATGATCTCGGCAATGGTCATTTGTGAAAAATCAATCGTTTCCCGTCCGAGTCCCCGGCACGCCCTCGGTTGAACGCGCCATAACCGGCCTTGCCGGTTTCAGAGCGCGCGATCAGTTCACCCAGCACACCTCCGGGGCCACTCCTGTCTGGTTCGTATCTGGGCGAAGCCGAATCGGGAGGCACAGCCCTTCAGGCTTCAACGTCTCCAATCCTCCAATCGTGCATGCCGGCTCGTTACTCAATTCCTGCTGTAGATCAGCCTTGCCAGCATCCATGGCCGCTTTAAGTTGATCCCGGCAGGCTTTGAGAAGAAATTGTAATACAAGGTCCATCTTGCAGAAAGTTGTTTATATTCCTGATCATCGATTGTGCTACTAATATAATGTGCAAGTCTTATCCTTTTCGAAATGTCTCTGTCAATGGCTGTCTGGATAAATTTATCTAAATATTGAAGTTGCATATCCTTTTCCTTAATCTTAAGCTCACGGTTTGTCTTCTCCTGTTCCGCCGCGAAGGAAAATATTGAAATGTCCAATTTCCAAAAGTCGTTATTAACGTCAGAGCTACTGACCCGACCAGCCACTTGAGGAGATCCGCTCTGATCTCGGCTCTACGAATACTGAGCTCAGTCTCTGAGGGGGTCAAAGGCGGCGCACGCTATATCGCTTTGTCAGAGCCCTTCATTCTGAATAAAATCGATGATGTCAAGAGGTGGGCGTCCAACAGCTCTAGCTTACTAGGCTTAACCACAGTAAAGAGTAGCCCTCGTAACCACCTCCGAACAGTACCAATAGACAGATCGCCGCCTGACTCACCGGGTTGTGACTGCCCTCCCGGCGAGGGGATGGCGCAAAAGGCCAGCTGATCCAATCAGGGTTTCAGGAATCCGGCGCTAGGATTCGCATTGCGCGACCGCCTATGCCGCTTGCGCCTGCCCCTAAACCGCCAGCGCCTCCAGCTTCGCCCTCACCACGCCCGGAATCTCGGTCGGCCGCTGCGTCGCACGGTCCACGTACACATGCACGAAATGCCCCTGCGCGGCCGCGAAGGCGCCGCCTTGGCGGAAGATGGCGACGGCGTAGCGCACCGAGGAGCGGCCGAGGCTCGTGACGGCGAGCCCCGCTTCGACCGTCTCCGGATAGGACACGCTCTCGAAGTAGGTGCAGCCGGTTTCGACCACCATGCCGACCGTGGGGCTGCGCCCGATGTCGAGGACGCCGGATTCGATCAGGTACAGGTTCACGGCCGTGTCGAACCAGGAGTAATAGACCACGTTGTTGACGTGGCCGTAGGCGTCGTTGTCCATCCAGCGCGTCGGAATGGGGCGGAAACGGCGGTAGTCGCCCCGGCGGGAGCGGGCTTTGCGTTCGATCGACATGCCGTCTTCGTACCCAGGCCGGCGGGCGTGTCAAACGCGCGCCGGCGGAGACGCGCCTCCTCGCCCCGCGCGCGGGGCGAGGAGGACGCCCCGTCGCGCGGTTCCCTATCAGCCGCCGGACGCCCCATGATCGTCGTCACTCCCAGCATCGCCCTCGACGAGCGCGAGATCGAAGAACGGTTTGTGCGCGCCTCCGGACCCGGCGGACAGAACGTCAACAAGCTCGCGACCGCGGTGCAGCTGCGCTTCGACGTGGAGCGGTCGCCGGCGCTGCCGGAGGGCGTGCGCGCCCGGCTGAAGACGCTTGCGGGGAGGCGGCTGACGCAGGACGGCGTGCTCGTCATCACGGCGCAGCGCCACCGCACGCAGGAGCGCAACCGGCAGGATGCGCTGGACCGCCTCCTCGATCTGATCCGGCGTTCGGCCACGCCGCCCCGTCCCCGGCGTCCGACCAGGCCGACGCTGGCCTCGAAGCGTCGCCGGCTCGACGCCAAGAGCCGCCGCGCGGGGATCAAGAGCCTGCGGGGCGGGAAGCCGAGCCTCGAGTGACCGGGGTTCGCCGCCGCCGGTTCAGGATGGCCGCGAGCGTCACGGGCTGAAAGTCCCACGCGTCCACGCCGACGTCGTACTGGCGGGGCGCGGGCTTGAGCCGCCCGTGGCTGTGGCCGTGGAGGTCGATCACGCCCTTGCCCATGTCCCGCCAGGTGCGGAAGGGATAGTGGCAGAGCACGAGCCGCCGCCCATCGACCGTGGTCTCGGCGTAATGCTGCACGCCGGCCCAGCCCGGCGCGTCGAGGGTCGCCGGGCCGTCGTTGTTGCCGATGACAAGGCGCTTGCGGCCGTGCAGCCTGGCCAGAAGCTCGGCGATGCGCGCCGGCGAGGGCCCGAGCGCGAAATCGCCGAGATGCCACACGTCGTCCTCCGGCGCGACCGCCGCGTTCCAGCGCTCGACCAGCGCGGCGTCATGGGCCGGGATCGAGGGGAACGGCCGCCGGTCGATGCGCAGGACGCGCGGGTCGCCGAAATGGGTGTCGCTGGTGAAGAACGTGGTCATCGAGCGGGTTCAGGAGCTTTGTCCGCGACTTGGACTCGCGACCGCTCCTCAGCCTTGTCGATCTCCTTTTGCAAGAAGTAGTTCAGCGCGGTCCGCAGCACCGCAATCGCAGCGAGCTGGCCGATTTCGTTCCAGGTCGGGGCGACGGCGGTGCGCAGGATATCGGCCGCGAGCAGGAATTCGAGCCCGAGCGCCAGCCAGCGCCCGAGGCGGAGCCGGATCTCCTCCTTGTCGGCATAGGCATGACGCGCCGGCGTTCCGGCCGTGCTGTGCCGGAAGAAAGCGGCCAAGGCTCGAACGGTCGCCTGGACGACCGCAAGCCCAATGATCAGGGCCGCGACCGCCTCCGTCCCGGCCGCGAGCCACAACGTCGCCGCCTTGAACGTGTCCAACGCTTCCATGCCGCCCCATGCTCGCCAGAGGGCAACGAGGGCTGCCGGGCCGGGTTCCGATCGTGAGACGTCAGCGGCGCGCCGGCTGGAGCCGTTTCCCGGAATCGGCTCTCTTCATGGGCCGCATGTTCGACGGCGAAACCGGGTCCGCCCCGGATCGAGTCCGGGGCAGGCGTTCGCCGGAAAGGCTCTAATTGCGCTCGTCCGGCGCGATCGGCAGCGGATGGAAGGCGATGCCTTCGTCGATCAGGGCCTTCGCCTCTGCGAGGTCAGCTTTTCCGTAAATCGAACGATGCTCGGCTTCGCCGTAGTGCATCTTGCGCGCTTCTTCGGCGAAGCGGTGGCCCACGTCGTCGGCGTTTCGGGTGACGTGCTCGCGGAACGCGTTCAGCATGGCGCGCACCGCCTGCTCGCGTTCGGAGAGGACCGCGACAGGTTGGGGCGGGGCGGCCTCGGGAGCCGGCGGCGGCACGTCGACGGGGACGGCGGGGACCGGAGCGGCGGGCGCACGATCCGTGCGCGCGACGGAGGGCGCCATGATCTGCTTCTCGACCTCGGCCGAACCGCAGACCGGGCAGGTCAGGAGCCCCTGCCCGCGCTGCGCGTCGTAAGCCGCGCTGGAGGGAAACCAGCTTTCGAAAGCGTGGGCCTTGTCGCAGGCGAGGGCGTAACGGATCATGGCTTGAATGTAAGGCGGGTCCGGGCGCTCCCCAATGGGGTCTGCCGCCTGGCGATGCAAGCCTCAGGCCGTCGCCGCGCGGTTTGGCGCGGCGGCGGAGGCGACCTCCACCCGATAGGGCCGCGCATGCGTCAGCGCCGGGATGCGGGCGCGGGCGTCGGCCGCCAGCGACGGATCGACCTCGGCCAGGACGACGCCGGGCTCCGCGCCGCCCTCGGCCAGCACGCGGCCCCACGGATCGACGATCAGGGAGTGGCCGAAGGTCTCGCGCCCGTCCTCGTGCCGGCCGCCCTGCGCGGCCGAGATCATGAAGGAGCCCGTTTCGATGGCGCGGGCCCGGTGCAGCACATGCCAATGCGCCTCGCCCGTCTGCCGGGTGAAGCAGGCCGGAGCCGACAGGATCGACGCCCCGGCCTCGGCGAGCGAGCGGTAGAGCGCCGGAAAGCGCACGTCGTAGCAGATGGTCAGGCCGAGAAGGCCCCACGGCGTCTCGGCCAGCACGGCCCGGTCGCCGCCCGCGTAGGTGGCGGATTCGCGCCAGCTTTCGCCGCTGGGCAGGTCCACGTCGAAGAGGTGGATCTTGTCGTAGGAGGCGACAATGTCGCCCCGGGCGTCGATCACGAAGGCCCGGTTGGCGATTTTTTCTCCAGCCCTCACCGCCAGCGAGCCGATGTGGACCACGACGCCTGTTTCACGCGCAACGTCGCGCAAGGCCGCGAGCGTCGGGTCGCGCTCCTCGGGCCCGACTTTGTCGAACAGCGCAGCCCGGCTGCGCTCGACAAGCGAGGTCATCTCGGGCGTCTGGACGTAATGCGCGCCCCGCGCGGCCGCCTCCCGCACGAGCGCGGCCGCATCGTCGCGGTTCTTCAACGGGTCGCGGCCGGAGCGCATGCCCGCGCAGGCGGCCACGAAGGGGCGGGTCGGGGTCATGGCCGGCCTCTGTCAGGCCGCGAGCAGCGCGTCAAGCTCGCCCCGGCTTTGCAAGGCATAGAGGTCGTCGCAGCCGCCGACATGCCGGTCGCCGATAAAGATTTGCGGCACGGTCGAGCGCCCGCCGGCGCGGCGGATCATCTCGGCGCGTTCCTCCGGCTTGCCCGTGATCTCGATTTCCTGGAAATCGACGCCCTTCTGCGTGAGCAGGTCTTTCGCCGCCATGCAGTAGGGGCACCAGGTTTTCGTGTAGATCGTGACCGGGGGCATGAGTGCGCTCCTTTTTGATGGAAAAGAGATAAACGGCCCCGGCGTTCCCACGCGCCTCTCAATCAAAAGGCGTCTTACCCCTCCGCGACCACGCGGGCGAAGGCCAGCACATCGACGGCGCGCGCGCCGCCGCGCAGCAGCGCGCGGGAGGCGGCGTTGGCGGTCGCGCCCGTGGTCAGCACATCGTCGATAAGCAGCACGCGCCGGCCTTCGAGCCGCGGCTTCGCGGCGTCCGGCACGCGGAACGCGCCCTGAAGATTCTCGCCCCGCTGCGCCCGCGTGAGGCCGACCTGGGCTCGCGTGCGTTTGACGCGGGCGAGGAGGAACGGGTCGCACGCCGCGCCGCTCGCGCGCGAGACCACGCGGGCGAGGGCCATGGCCTGATTGAAACGGCGGCGCCACAGACGCCAGCGGTGGAGCGGCACCGGCGCGATCACGTCGGCCTCCCGCGTCAGCTCCGCGCCGGCGCGGGCCATCATGGCCCCGAGCGCCTCGGCCAGTTCGAGCCGGTCGCCGTACTTCAGGCGATGGACGAGCGCCCGCGCGGTGTCGTCGTAGCGCGCCGCCGCTCGGGCGCGCTCGAACACCGGCGGATCGGCGATGGCGGCGGGCGAGAGCAGCGGAACGCCGAGATCGACCGCGAACGGCGTGCCGAGCCGCTCGCAAAACGGGCGCTCGATGAAGCGCATTCCGCTCCAGCAGGCGGCGCAGAGCGTATGCGGGACGCCGGTCGCCGCGCCGCAGGCGACGCAGGTCGGGGGGTAGACGAGGGTGACGGCGGCCTCGCACGCGGCGCGTGCGACGACGCGGACGCGGTCGAAAGTCCACAGGCCCGCGGCGGCGTCGATCGCTTCATCTGTCGGATCGCGCATGGAACGGCCACGATAGCCTGCCGCCGGCCGCTCGCAAGGCGAGCCCATCTCCCCGCTGTGGAAAGGGCGAGCGCTATCGCCTTGGCGCTCCGCCCGGCCCACGCCATATCGCCGCGCATGTCCGCGCCGCTCGTGTTCGACCGCGCCCTCGTCCGCCGTCGTCTCGCGCGGGCGCTCCACAATGGATACGCCGATTTTCTCCTCGCCCGCGCGGTGGACGACATGGCCGAGCGGCTCGGGACCGTGCTGCGAAACTTCCCGCTTGCGCTTGATCTCGGGACGCCGACTCCGAGCGGCGGCGGATCGGCTCGCCGCCTCCGGCCGGGCCGGCGCGGTTATCCGCGCCGCGCCGCTGCCCGAGCGGGGCGCGCTCACGCTCGTCGCCGACGAAGAAAACCTGCCGTTCGCGCCGGAGCGGTTCGATCTGGCGGTCTCGCTTCTGGCGCTCCAGGGCGTGAACGACCTGCCGGGCGCGCTGATCCAGGTCCGGCGCGCCCTGAAGCCGGACGGGCTTTTCCTGGGCTGCCTGTTCGGGGGCGCGACGTTGACCGAGTTGCGTCAAGCGTTCACGGAGGCCGAGGCCGAACTGGAGGGCGGCGCGAGCCCCCGCGTCGCGCCCTTCGCCGACGTGCGCGACCTCGGCGCGCTCCTGCAGCGCGCCGGCTTCGCCCTGCCGGTCGCGGACGTCGAGACCGTCACGGCGCGCTACCGCGACCCGTTCGGCCTGATGCGCGACCTGCGCGCCCTCGGCCTCGCGAACGCGCTGCATCACCGCCGCAAAACGCCGCTGCGCCGCGCAACGCTGCTCCGCGCCGTCGAGCGCTACGCCGAGCGCTTCGCCGACCCGGACGGGCGCGTGCGCGCCACCTTCGAGATGGCGTGGCTTTCGGGCTGGGCGCCGCACGAAAGCCAGCAGAAACCGTTGCGGCCAGGCTCGGCGAAAGCGCGGCTGGCGGACGCGCTCGGCGTCCCCGAGCATCGCGCCGGCGACGAGACGGAGCGTGGGTGACGACGCGATTCCTGTGGCGCACGCGCTGTTCGGTTCTTATCTTGAAGCGACATCCTGGAGACCGCCATGACCGAGCCGGGTTCCGATCACCCGATCACCCTCTCGCCGAACCCGAACCGCGTGCGCGTCGTGCTCGGCGGGGTCATCGTCGCCGAGACGACCCGGGCGCTGACGCTGAAGGAGGCGGACCTCCCGCCCGTGCAGTACATCCCGCGCGAGGACGCCCGGATGGACCTTTTCGATCGCACCGACCACGCCACCCATTGTCCCCACAAGGGCGATGCGGCTTACTACACGGTCACGGCCGGCGGCCTCGTGGCGCGCAACAGCGTGTGGACCTACGAGCAGCCTTATCCGGCGGTGGCGCAAATCCGCGAGCATCTGGCGTTCTACCCGAACAAGGTCGACGCCATCGAGGAGTTGCGGGGTTGACTTTCCTAATCGCCTCGCCCGCACGCAGGGCGAAGGGAACGCTGCGCCTCCGCTCGCCGAGGCGAAGAGCGCGCCCGAAGCCGGCGTCGGCGCTGCGGCTCAAGCCCGCTCCGCCGCGATCATGTAGTTCACGGCCGTATCGCGCGCGAGA
Source organism: uncultured Alphaproteobacteria bacterium (assembly GCA_963728675.1). GTDB lineage: Bacteria > Pseudomonadota > Alphaproteobacteria > Rhizobiales > Beijerinckiaceae > JAJKJG01. The sequence continues at coordinate 42,575 of CAVSLO010000033.1, forward strand.
ATCCATCGATCGGTCAGTGGGTTGTAGACGACGCCGCGCGTATCGGCCACCGCGAGCCCGCCGGCCTCGATGGCGTCCGTCAGTTCGCCGGGCGTAACGAACTTCTCCCACTGGTGGGTGCCCCTGGGCAGCCACCCCAGCACATACTCGGCCCCCACGATGGCGAGCGCGAAGGCCCGCAGCGTCCGGTTGATGGTCGCCATGACCAGCAGCCCGCCCGGCTTCACGGCGGCGCAAGCCGCCGCCACGAACGCCTCCACGTCGGCGACGTGCTCCACCACCTCCATCGCCAGAACGAGGTCGAAGCGCTCGCCGCGCGCGACGACGCTCTCGACGGTTTCCCCCCGGTAGTCGATCGCGAGCCCGGCGCGCTCGGCATGCCCCTTCGCGACCGTGATGTTGGTCGGCGCGGGGTCGAGCCCGGCGACGGCCGCGCCGAGACGGGCGAGCGGCTCGGACAGAACCCCGCCGCCGCAGCCGACATCCAGCGCCGCGAGGCCGTCGAGGCAGCGCGGATCGCGCGGGTCGCGCCCGAACCGGCGGCAGGCTTCGTCGCGGATATAGGCGAGGCGCACGGGGTTGAGCTTGTGCAGCGCGCGCATGGGGCCGTTCGGGTCCCACCAGTCGCGGGCGATGCGGTCGAAACGGGCGACCTCGTCGGGGTCGACGGTCGATGCGGCGCGTTCGATCATGGTGGGTCCTCGTCCTTCCTCCTGAAAGGAGGTGGCTGTCATGGATCGAGCGCCGCCCAGTGCTCCACGCTCGATCTTCCCGGCTCAGCTTTCAGCCGAGTCCGCCCTTCAGGCAAGGGGGCGCAGGCGCGGTTCCATCGTCATTCCGGGGCATGCCGAAGGCATGAGCCCGGAACCCATGAACACCGCGGCAGCCGAAAATAAACGGAACCGTCCGGTGTTCTTCGGGTAAAGTCGTGTTCATGGGTTCCGTCCCGCCGCTGCGCGGCGACCGGAATGACGGCTGTGGGCGTGCATCATTGCCCCGCGTCTTATCAGAGCGAGGGTTGGATCAGTCTCTCGTCGTTCAAAGAGCGGACCTCATCCTTTGATGAGGGGAGCGGGACGCCAGGTCGCCAGCTCTCAAGTGTATAGGATGCCAGCTTGCTGGCGTCCCGCGCGGCGATTTCGGTTCGTCCCGGCCCCGCACTCCTGCCTCGGCGCATCGCCTACCGGGCTTTCGCCGTCTCGGCTCCTCACCTCGGCCTTACGCTGGTCCTGCCAGAGCTCTGCCGTAGTACAGAGCGGGCGGGCCTCTGGGGAGAAACCACACCCTTGCGGATGCGATCTCTCCTGCGCCGGTCCGACCTCCCGAGCCGCGACCCTCCGGGGAGCCGCGCCGCAGGCGCCGCCTCTCCTCCGCCCCCGCGATCCGGTGCGCGACAGCTCCCTCGGGGGAGGAGAGTGGCCGCGCTCTAACCCAGGTAGGACTATGTTGTCAAGAATATTTTCTAAGACAGGGGGATTGAATGAGAGTCATTCCCCTCTCGCCTACCTTTCTCGGTTGAGGTTAGGCGGGGGTGGAAATTAAGCATTTTGCAGGACCTGCGCCTGCTCTAGAAAAAAATTCCACGCCGAGTCCCATAACAGAGCGGCAGTCGTGCGGCTGTTGCCGCCCCAGTTCCAGTCACCGCTTCCAAATCCGCCTTTAATGTAGAGAACCGTTCGAACGGTACAGCGCTCGCATTCTCCATCTTTAAATCTCTGCTTGTATTCAGCTACCGGCAGAACCGTTCCATGATCGACAAAAAGTTGCTCGAAAATGACCAGGATTGAGAGTCCAAGTTTCGTATGTATACCCAATGATGTGTTTGATTTCGAATAGGCTAACAGTATATCTGCTGGGCGCCGTGTCGATGACGATCCTATGTGTGCTAGGTTCGTAGCCGCCTGCATTGAGCAGCTCACGTTCTGAAATAACCCAGCCTTGGTCCTCGTTGGCCAGATATCCTTGACAGGCCGAACGGATTTAAGCCTCCTCCAGCAAGAGTAACATGTTCTGGATCGTGATACTCCAATTCGTTGCCGCTCGGCGTCGTTCGGTATACGAGAAAGGCCATGGTTGTAATTACCCTCTAGGTCAGGTGTTCAGCAGTGCGCCCAAGGTGGCACACATCTACAGCGAACCCGAATCAAGGTGAGGCACGGCCGACTGGGGAACGCGCGTTGACAGCGCGAGGCCTCATCTATACCGGCGTGGTCCCGTCGGCGAGAGCGCGGCATGCGCCATCCCGTCGCCAAAATCGCCCAAAGACCCCATCGAGACCCGAATGCCCCGCCTGGTGATGAAATTCGGCGGCACCTCCGTCGCTACCGTCGAACGCATCAGGAACGTGGCGCGGCACGTCAAGCGCGAGGTCGAGGCGGGCTGCGACGTGGCGGTCGTGGTCTCGGCCATGTCCGGCAAGACCAACGAACTCGTCGGCTGGTGCAAGGAGGCGTCCACCCTCTACGACCCGCGCGAGTACGACGTGGTGGTGGCCTCGGGCGAGCAGGTGACCTCGGGGCTCCTCGCCATCGTGCTGCAAGGCATGGGGCTCCCGGCCCGCTCCTGGCAGGGCTGGCAGGTGCCGATCCTGACCTCCGACGCGCACGGCTCGGCCCGCATCGCCGACATCGACGGGTCCGGCATCCGCAAAGGTTTCGACGAACGGCGCGAGGTCGCGGTCGTGTCCGGGTTTCAGGGCGTCCATCGGGAGACGGGCCGCATCGCCACGCTCGGGCGCGGCGGATCGGACACGAGCGCCGTGGCGCTCGCCGCGGCGCTTCAGGCCGAGCGCTGCGACATCTACACCGACGTGGACGGCGTCTACACCACCGACCCGCGCATCGTGTCCAAGGCCCGCCGGCTCGACCGCGTCTCCTTCGAGGAGATGCTGGAGATGGCGTCGCTCGGCGCCAAGGTGCTCCAGGTGCGCTCCGTCGAACTCGCCATGCTGCACCGGGTGCCGACCTATGTGCGCTCCAGCTTCGACGACCCGACGGACCCGCGCCCCGGCACCCTCATCTGCGACGAGGAGGACATCGTGGAACAACTGACCGTCACCGGCATCGCCTATTCCAAGGACGAGGCCCAGATCACGCTGCGCAGGGTCGCCGACAAGCCGGGCGTCGCGGCTGCGATCTTCGTGCCGCTGGCGGACGCCAACATCAACGTCGACATGATCATCCAGGTCGTCTCGGGCGATCAGGCCACGACCGACATCACGTTCACGGTTCCGGCGGCTGATTTCGAACGCGCGCGCACCATCCTTGAGGCGCAGCGCGACGCGATCGGGTTCGCGAGCCTTCAGGGCGCCAACGACGTCGTGAAAGTGTCCGCGATCGGGGTCGGCATGCGCAGCCATGCCGGCGTGGCGGCCAGGGCCTTCAGGGCGCTCGCCGACAAGGGCGTCAACATCCGCGCCATCACCACATCCGAAATTAAGTTTTCCGTGCTGATCGACGCAGCCTACACCGAACTTGCGGTCCGCACGCTCCACTCGCTATACGGCCTCGACAAGGCTTCAATGACCTGAAGACCGCCCGACGGTCGAACGGCATCGCCGACCGGCCGCTGACGGCGGCCCTGCAAGAGGTCCGGCTCACCATGCGAGGCGCTCCCGGCGGTCCGCGCGTCCTCCTGCGCCGCCTCCGCGAGATCATGGCGGAGCCGGTGAGCGCCCAGGCGCGCCTCGACCGCATCGTCGTCCTGATCGCCGCCAACATGGTGGCGGAGGTGTGCTCCATCTACGTGATGCGCGCCGACGGCACCCTGGAGCTTTACGCCACCGAGGGCCTCAACCGCGAGGCGGTGCATCTGACCACCATGCGGGCCGGCGAGGGCCTCGTCGGCCTGATCGCCTCGAAGGCGCGAGCCGCTCGCCCTCTCCGACGCGCAGTCGCATCCGGCCTTCTCCTACAAGCCGGAAACGGGCGAGGAGATCTATCACGGCTTCCTCGGCGTGCCGATCCTGCGCGCCGGGAACACGCTCGGCGTGCTGGTGGTGCAGAACCGCACCCGTCGCGTCTATGCCGAGGAGGAGATCGAGGCGCTCCAGACCACCGCGATGGTGCTCGCCGAGATGATCGCCTCGGGCGAACTGCAGGCGCCGAGCGCGCCCGGCGCGGCCGAGATGGCGTTGCGCCGCCCGTTGCGCTGCCACGGCGCCGCGCTCGCCGAGGGCGTCGGCCTGGGTCACGTCGTGCTGCATGAACCGCGGGTGATCGTGAAGAACCTGATCGCCGAGAACCTGGAGGCTGAGGTCGAACGTCTCGAACAGGCCATCGCCGAGGTGCGCGCCTCGATCGACGAATCTGATCGTGCGCGGCGACGTGGCCCATCACGGCGAGCATCGCGAGGTCCTCGAGACCTGTCCGCATGTTCGCCCACGATCAGGGATGGCTCAGGCGCATGCGGGAGGCCGTGCTCTCCGGCCTGACCGCCGAGGCCGCGGTCGAGCGCGTGCAGAGCGACAATCGCGCCCGCATCCTCCGGCAAACCGATCCTTATCTGCGCGAGCGGCTCCACGATCTCGACGATCTCGCCAACCGCCTGCTGCATCGGCTGGTCGGGCGCGAGATCGTGAGCGCGCGCGGAGGCGCTGCCCGACAACGCCATCCTGGTCGCGCGCTCGATGGGTCCGGCGGCGCTCCTCGATTACGACCGCTCGCGCCTGCGCGGACTCGTGCTTGAGGAAGGCGGGCCGACGAGCCACATCGCCATCGTGGCCCGCGCGCTCGGCCTTCCGGCCGTCGGCGAGCGTCGAGAACGCGGCCTCGCTGGTCGAGCCCGGCGACGCCATCATCATCGACGGCGGCGCGGGCGAGGTCCAGATCCGTCCAGGCGCCGACGTGGAGGCGGCCTACGCCGAGAAGGCGCGTCTGCGCGCGCGCCGCCAGGAGCAGTACCGGCGGCTGCGCGACGTGCCGCGCCATGACCCGCGACGGCGTCGAGATCGGCCTCGCACCTCAACGCGGGCCTTCTCCTCGATCTGCCGCATCTCGCGGAGACCGGGGCGGCCGGCGTCGGCCTGTTCCGCACCGAGCTGCAGTTCATGGTCGCGGAGCGGATGCCGTCGCGCGCCGAGCAGCAGGCGCTCTATGGAGCCGTCCTGGAGGCGGCAGGCGACCGATCCGTCACGTTCCGCACGCTCGACATCGGCGGGGACAAGATCCTGCCCTATATGCAGGCGGTCGAAGAGGAGAACCCGGCGCTCGGCTGGCGGGCCATCCGCATCGGCCTCGACCGGCCGGGGCTCCTGCGCGCCCAGGTTCGGGCGCTTCTCAAGGCCGGCGGCGGGCCGGCATCTCAGAATCATGTTCCCGATGGTGGCGACCGTCGAGGAGTTCGAGCGCGCCAAGGGGCTGGTCGGCCGGGAGAAGGGGCACCTCGGCCGGCACGGCTACACCCTGCCGACGCAGGTGTCGCTCGGGGTCATGATCGAAGTGCCTTCGCTCCTCTTCCAGATGGACGAAATCGCCGCGGGCCGCCGATTTCCTGTCGGTCGGCACCAACGATCTCATGCAGTTCCTGTTCGCGGCCGACCGCGAAAACCGCTTGGTCGCGCATCGGTTCGATCCGTTGAGCGCGCCCGCCTTGCGGGCGCTGCGCCTGATCGTCGAGCGGGCCGCGGCGGCCGGGCGCCCCGTCACCGTGTGCGGCGAGATCGCCGGCCGGCCGCTCGAAGCCATGGCGCTGATCGGTCTCGGCTATCGGCGCCTCTCGATGTCGCCGGCGGCGATCGGCCCCGTGAAGGCGATGATGCTGAAGCTCGACGCCGAACCCGTCGCGGGTCTGGTCCGCGACGCGTTGGCGGACGCGGCGGCCACGGGCACGCTTCGGCCGGCGCTCACGGCGTTCGCCGAACGCGCACGGCATCCCGATCTGAGCCCCATGATCACGGCCCCGCCCGCCGAGCGGCTGAACGCCATTCTGGCGCGTCACGCGAACGTCACGGCGACGCTCAACGCCGCGCCGGAGGCGGAAACGTTCGTGGCGCTCGCGCGCGAACTGTCCGAGCTCGATCCGGTGGTCGAGGCGATCCGTGCCTATCGGGCCGCCGCGGCCGACCTTGCCGGCCTCGAGCCATGCTCGCGTCGATCCGTCGACCGATGCCGACATGCGGGCGCTCGCCGAAGCGGAGCGTCCCCAGGCTCGAGGAGCGCCCTCGACGCGGCGGCGCAGCGCCTGCGCATCCTGCTCCTGCCCAAGGACGAGGCGGACGAGAAGAGCGCCATCCTCGAAGTCCGCGCCGGCACCGGCGGCGACGAGGCGGCGCTGTTCGCCGGCGACCTGTTCCGCATGTACGCGCGCTACGCCGAGCGAAGGGCTGGAAGGTCGAGGTCATCTCGGCGAGCGCGGGCGACGGTCGGCGGCTACAAGGAAGTCGTCGGCCGCGGTCACCGGCCGCGGCGTCTTCGCCCGGCTGAAGTTCGAGAGCGGCGGCCACCGCGTCCAGCGCGTGCCGGAGACCGAGACGCAGGGGCGCATCCACACCTCGGCCGCCACCGTCGCCGTGCTGCCCGAGGCCGAGGACGTCGAGATCGACGTCAACGACGCCGATCTGCAGCATCGACACCATGCGGTCGCGGCGGCGCCGGCGGCCAGCACGTCAACAAGACCGAATCCGCCGTGCGCATCACGCACCTCCCGACCGGGATCGTGGTGCTCGTCCAGGACGAGCGCTCCCAGCACAAGAACCGCGCCCGGGCGATGGCGCTCCTGCGCGCCCGGCTCTACGACGCCGAGCGCACGCGCGAAGGAGGCGGCCCGCGCCGCCGACCGGCGCGCCGCAGGTCGGCTCCGGCGACCGCTCCGAGCGCATCCGCACCTACAACTTCCCGCAGAGCCGCGTCACCGACCACCGCATCAACCTGACGCTCTACAAGCTCGACGAGGTGCTCGACGGGACCGCGCTCGACGAGATCATCGACGCGCTGGTCACCGAGCACCAGGCGGCGCTGCTGGCGGCGGAGGGCGTATGAGCCGCTCTGTCGAGGCTGCAAAGCGCTTGGGCAAGCTGCGGGAGACTCTCCCCCGAGGGGGTGAGGAACGAGCCATAGCCGGAGAGGACGCCTCCCTTATTCCGATGCTTCGGACCGACCCTCTTCCTCTCGGAGGGGGTCATACCCGCGCCGACGCTCTGGCGCTGCTCCGCCGCGCCTTCGCCGACGGCGGCCTCGACAGCCCAGCCCTCGACGCCCGCCTCCTCCTCGTGGAGGCGCTCGGGATCGACGCCGCCGCGCTGGCTGCTCGGCCCGAGACGCCCATCAGCGAGGACGGCGCCCGGCGACTGCGGGCATGGTCCGCCCGCCGGCTCGCGCGCGAACCGGTCGCGCGCATCATCGGCCGGTGGGAGTTCTGGGGGCTGCCCTTCGCGCTCGCTCCCGAGACGCTGGTGCCGCGGCCCGAAACCGAAACCGTCGTCGAGACGGCGTTGCGGCACATCCCGGACCGCTGCGCGCCCATGCGCCTGCTCGACCTCGGCGCCGGGTCCGGCTGCCTTTTGGTTGCGCTCCTCAGCGAGTTGCCGGGGGCGGCCGGGATCGGCGTGGACCGTTCGCCCGACGCGCTCAGTCTGGCGCGGCGCAACGCCGTTGCGAACGGGGTCGGAGTGCGCGCCGCCTTTCTCGCCTCCGATTGGGGTTCGGCCCTGGAGGCCCGCTTCGATCTGATCGTCTCCAATCCGCCCTACATCCGGTCCGCCGACATCGCGGGACTTGCGCCCGAGGTGAGAGGGCACGATCCCGTTGCGGGGCTCGACGGCGGCGCCGACGGCCTTTCGGCCTATCGGGCCATCCTCGGCGACGTGCGCCGGCTGCTCGCTCCGAGCGGCCTGCTGGTCCTCGAGACCGGCTTCGATCAAGAGTACGCCGTGCGCGCGCTTGCCACACGCGAAGCGCTTCCCGTTCTGGAGTCGGTGAGGGACCTGTCGGGACACGCCCGCGTCCTTGTCGTTCGGACAGCGCCGTAACGCCTCATTGAAACGATCCGTTAACCTCCTAAATTAGCAGCGTCCCGGAAAAACTGCTTGTTGGACGTTGGCGAACCCGCTAACCTGCATCGAAGATCGTGGTCGGTCCGATGCATTCGGCGCTAAACGAGGGCGATTAAGCCCGCCGAAAAGGACAGAGCGATATCAGCCGCGTAGACGGGGGATGGCAGCAACCCGGCGCGGCGCTTTGAGCCCGAAACTGAAGAACGATCCGGACGACCTCTCGTCCGCGGTTGAACGACAGACGGATGTCACGCGAACAGCGGAGCAGCGCGCGTTCGATGCCCGCTCGCATGGCGCAGCATGGAACCAACGAGGGTCGAAAAGCATCCATGAGACCAGGACAGAACAGGCGCATGCGTGGGCGCAACCGCAGCAAGGGGCCTAATCCCCTGACGCGGTCCTACAAGTCGAACGGCCCGGACGTGAAGATCCGGGGCACCGCACAGCATATCGCCGAAAAATATTCGCAACTGTCGCGCGACGCGCAGGCGAGCGGCGATCCGGTGGCGGCGGAAAACTATCTCCAGCACGCCGAGCATTACTTGCGCATCATCGCGGCCGCTCAGGAGCAGTTCCGGCAGCAGTTCGGCGGCTACGATCGCCCCTACGACGACGAAGGCGACGAAGAGCCGGCCGGCTTCGGTTATCCGCAGCAGGGCGAGCGGCCCGCGCCGGTCCAGGCCAACGGCGAGGATGCGCCGGACATCGGCTTGCAGCCGCAGCCCTATGACGGCCGCGCCGAAAACGGCGCTCGTCCGCAGCGGTTCGACCGCGCCTACGGCCAGGAGCGCGGCGAGCGCTCTGATCGTCCTGAGCGGCAGGATCGCCGCGATCGGTTCCCGCGCGGCCAGGCTCCGCAGGAGCCGAGACGGTCCGACAACGGCCAGAACGCCCGGCACGACGCTCCGCGGCCGGACTACGGCCGGCGCGACCGCCGCGGCGAGGCTGGCGAGGGCGATGCGAACGGCGGCCTGCCGGCTTTCCTGACCAACCCTGTCCGTCAGCCGATCGCTGTTGAAGCGTCGCCCGAGGTTGAAGCGTCTGCGCCGGCTGAAAGCGCGATCCCCGCCGACGCAAATGGAAGCGGGCGTCCTGGCGTGCGGCCTCGCCGCCGGCGTCGGCCTCGCTTCGGCGAGGGCGGGCAGGAGGGCGCTGAGCCCGCCGGCTTCGCGACCGAAACCGTGGAGACGCCTCCGGCCGAGTAGGAGCAACTCACGGCTGGATTGAATTTGAAAAGGAGGGCCATGCCCTCCTTTTTTGAGTAGAACCGCCGGTTCCCTGCCGATGCTGCGACGGATTGCTGCACTGCGTCAAAAATTGTGCACTGCACAGTCGCGCTGACCCATTCTCGTCACAACCGCTGCTTACCGCCCCCGCATTGAATCGGGCATGCGACCGCTCCGGATCGCCGGGACGGTTCTCAGCAGGGGTGAAAATGGCCATCCGCACCACGGCGTCGCACGATGCTCTTGATCCGTCGGCCTGCATCGGCGCTCTCGTCCGCTCGCATCGGCGCACGCGCATCGGCGCAGCCATTCGGCGGCTGGCCGCAATGGTCGCAGCCGGCGTCGTCCTGACGCCCCTGATGGGGACCGCGTTGGCCCATGTGGCGGGGCCGCAGCACGAGCTGTCTTTGGCGCCGGTTGCGCCCGTCCTGTCGCCGCCGATCTTTATCGAAGGCCACCCGCCCACGCCGGCCCTGGAAGGAGTCATCGCGGCTTTGCCGCAGATGGACGGGCTCGCCGAGGAACTGCTGCGGGCCCAGATCGAGGCGATCGCAAGCGCGGCCCGGCGAGGAGCGGAGCGCAATCCGGACGAGCTTTTGAGCTTCGCGAACATGCGCATTCCCCGCCGGATCGTCGAGACGGTCCTGCGCGCCGCCGAGGAGACGGGGGTCGACCCGGTCTACATGATGGCTTTGGCCGACAAGGAGTCGAGCTTCTCGCCGCACGTCAAGGCGCGCACGTCGAGCGCCGAGGGTTTGTTTCAGTTCCTCGCCAAGACCTGGCTTGAGATCGTGCGCGACTATGGCCCGAAGTACGGCTTTGCCGAAGCGGCGGCTGCGATCGAGACCGTGGACGGGCAAGTGGCGATTCCGGACGCCGCCATGCGCGAGCGGGTCCTTGGCCTGCGGCGCGATCCCTATGTTTCGGCCCTGATGGCAGGCGAGATGCTGAAGCGCGACCGCGCGCGCATCGAGCGGCGGCTCGGGCGCGCCCTCACCCAGTCGGAAGGGTACATCATCCACTTCCTGGGCGCCGGCAGCGCCGGACGGCTGATGGAACTCGTGAGCGAGAAGCCGAAGGAGAGCGCCCCGCGCGCGTTTCCGCAAGCGGCCAAGGCCAACCGGGCGCTGTTTTTCGAGCGGGACGGCCGCAAGACGCGTCACCTGACCGTCGCGGAGGTCTACCAGCGCATCGACAGCATGATCGATACCCGTCTCGTCCGTTACGTCAGCGTCGCGGAGGTGGCGGCCGGAACGCCGCCCCTCTGAAGGCGCTCGACTCCGCCGTTCGCGACCGCCTCGATCAGACCGATGCGGCCGCGCCCTGAACGGTCAAACGCTCTCCTGCATGGACCGCGCCGCCCTTCAAAACCTCGGCGTAGACGCCGCAATCGGCGTGGCCGAGGCGGCGCTGCAACGTGTTGGGAAGATCGAGGTCGCGAAAGCCCGTCGTCGGGATCGACGTTGGTGGCGGCGCAACGCTCGATGCGCGCCGTCACCTTGAGCCGGACGCCGGAGTCGGCTTCAAGCATCTGTCCGATCAGGTCGAACTCGGCCCAGGGCGCCATCCCGTCCACGTAGACGTTGCCGCGGAAGCGCAGCGGATCGACGGGGACGCCGACCATGTTCTCGATGGCGGCGACGCTCGCGCGATTGATGATCGACACGAAACCCCGGCGGGAGTCCGTGAACCGGAAGTCTTTTTCGGGAGCCGCCAGCACCTTCGGCGCGCCGCGCAGGCTCTCCGCCATGATGCTGCCGGAAGAAGGTTTCGATCGCACCCCGTCCGGCCTCGGTCGAGAGATCGCCGCGCGCCGCCTCACGGCCGCCGTCCTCGATGACGAGCGTTCCGGTCGCGTCGTCGTAGCGGGTGCGCAGCCGCGCCAGCGCGTCGTCCCGCATCAGCATCAGAAATTTGATCTTCGGCTGATGCGTTGGGACCGCCGGGTCGAAGCCCGAGGGCCCGTTTTCGATGGCGAACAGGCGATCGCCCGGAAAGTATCCGCCCGCCGTCAAATCGGCGCGGTCGAGGCGCTCCGGCGAAAGGCCCTTGACGGGGTAGCGGTAGAGAGAGGCGATGCGCAGGATCATGCGCGACGGATAGGCAGCCGCTGCGGTCGGATCAAGCCGCCTGCCATATCGCTCTTGCGGGAAGGGATTGGTTCGGCTCCAACAAGACTCGGCGGCGCCCGCCACCTCTCCCCGCGTGCGGAGAGGAGGGGAACGCCCGCCCGAACCCTTCACCTGAACGTTGGATCAGGCGCTTACGAGGCGTCGCCGCTGCGCGCCACGCGCGAGCGCTTCAGTTGCGGCGTGAACCCTGCCTCCGCGCCGCGCGTCGCGTCAGAGGCGTGCGGGTCGTCGTGCGGGTGCATGCCCTCGTGGGCTGTCCGGTGCGGCGGGACGTGCGCGCCCGAGTCCGCTTCCTGCTTCATGCGCAGCGCTTTTTCGGCGTTGGCCTTCAGGTCTTCGGTCGCCTTCTCGGCGCGGCGCGCCTTCGGGTTGAGCCAGTTCAAAATCGATGACAGGGCCATGTCAAACCTCTGAGTCCTTGGCGCCCGACGGCGCATCCTCGTCGCTTTGGTCCGTCACCGGACGGGTCTGGTCCCGGCCCACGGATTCCTGGGGACCTTCGGCGAGAGACTGCGAACGGCCGCCGGAGCCGGCCGGCGGCCTCACGCCGCCCGCCTCGACGCCTTGGGTCGAGCCCGAGAGGACGCGCGCCTTGTCCCAGCGCTCGCCGAAGGTGTCCGGGGTCACCGACGGCTGGTGCGTCAGCGGCGTTTCCGTCGCTCCGCCGCTCATCTCGGCGTTGCGCTTGAGATCGGCGCGGGCCTTCTCGGCTTCCGAGCGGGGATCCTCGGGAGTCCCGGTCATGCTTGCGGCCTCCTGGGTCGAGGATTTCGGAGGGTCAATGCCGGGGACCGTTTCATCGTTCCCGAACCGTCCGGCCCGCCGCGTTAAAACGCGCAGGGGAGGCCCTTGTGTGACCAGAATGCCACACTACATGAGGAGAGCCGGCGGCCTTGTGCGCCGGCGTCCGGCGCAGCATCTGCTGCGGGGACATCTTCACAGCTTCGACGCGCCTCCAGGAGGGCGTTGCAAGCCAAGAGGGGGATCGCATGAATTTCGAACGCTACACCGAGCGCGCGCGCGGCTTCTTGCAGGCGGCGCAAACCATCGCCATGCGCGAGGGGCACCCGCAGTTCACGCCCGAACACATTCTGAAAGCTCTGCTGGACGATCCGGAGGGCCTCGCCGCCGGGCTGATCGACCGCGCCGGCGGCGACGCGCGCCAAGCTCGCCGCGAGATCGACGCCTGGATCGCCAAGCAGCCGAAGGTCTCCGGCGCAGCCGCGCAGCCGCAGGCGACGCGCGAGCTGATGCGTCTGTTCGATACCGCCGAGAAGGCGGCCGACAAGGCCGGCGACTCGTTCGTCACCGTCGAGCGCCTGCTGCTGGCGCTCGCGGTCGAGAAGGACACCGAGGCGGTCGAAAATTCTCGCCCGCGCCGGCGTCACCGCGTCCGCGCTGAACGCCGCCATCAACAGCCTGCGCAAGGGCCGCACCGCCGAACTCGGCCACGGCCGAGAACGCCTACGAGGCGCTGAAGAAATATGCCCGCGACCTCACCGAGGCGGCCCGCGACGGCAAGCTCGACCCGGTGATCGGCCGCGACGAGGAGATCCGCCGCACCATCCAGGTGCTGTCGCGGCGCACCAAGAACAATCCCGTGCTGATCGGCGAGCCCGGCGTCGGCAAGACCGCCATCGTCGAAGGGCTTGCGCTTGCGCATCGTCAACGGCGACGTGCCGGAGAGCCTGAAGGACAAGAAGCTGCTCGCCCTCGACATGGGCGCGCTGATCGCCGGCGCGAAATATCGCGGCGAGTTCGAGGAGCGCCTGAAGGCGGTTCTCCAGGAGGTCACGGCGGCCGAGGGCGGCATCATCCTGTTCATCGACGAGATGCACACGCTCGTCGGCGCCGGCAAGGCCGAAGGCGCGATGGACGCCTCGAACCTCCTGAAGCCCGCGCTCGCCCGCGGCGAGCTGCACTGCGTCGGCGCGACGACGCTCGACGAGTACCGCAAGCACGTCGAGAAGGACGCGGCGCTGGCCCGTCGCTTCCAGCCGGTCTTCGTCGCGGAGCCGACGGTCGAGGACACGGTCTCGATCCTGCGCGGCCTCAAGGAGAAGTACGAGCAGCACCACGGCGTGCGCATCCAGGACTCGGCGCTCGTCGCGGCCGCGACCCTATCGAACCGCTACATCACCGACCGCTTCCTGCCCGACAAGGCGATCGACCTCGTCGACGAGGCGGCCTCGCGCCTGCGCATGCAGGTCGAATTCGAAGCCCGAGGAACTCGACAACGTCGACCGCGAGATCGTGCGGCTGAAGATCGAGGCCGAGGCGCTGAAGAAGGAGACCGACGCCGCCTCCAAGGACCGCCTCGCAGCGTCTGGAGAAGGAGCTGGCCGATCTCGAGGAGCAGTCGGCCGCGATCACGGCCCGCTGGAAGGCCGAGAAGGACAAGCTCGGCCGCGCCGCGGAGCTGAAGAAGCAGCTCGACGAAGCCCGCAACGAACTCGCCCAGGCGCAGCGCCAGGGCCAATATCAGCGCGCGGGCGAACTCGCCTACGGCATCATCCCGGGCATCGAGAAGGAGCTTGGCGAGATCGAGGCCAGGGCCGATGGCGCGGGCCTCATGGAGGAGGCGGTGACGCCGAACCACATCGCCGGCGTCGTCTCGCGCTGGACCGGCGTGCCGGTCGACAAGATGCTGGAGGGCGAGCGCGAGAAGCTGCTCCGCATGGAGGAGGAGATCGGCAAAGCGCGTCGTCGGCCAGCGCGAGGCGGTCGAGGCCGTCTCGACGGCGGTGCGGCGCGCCCGCGCCGGCCTGCAGGACCCGAACCGGCCGATCGGCTCGTTCATGTTCCTCGGCCCGACCGGCGTCGGCAAGACCGAGCTGACCAAGGCGCTGGCGAGCTTCCTGTTCGACGACGAGACCGCGATGGTCCGCATCGACATGTCGGAGTACATGGAGAAGCACTCCGTCGCCCGGCTGATCGGCGCGCCTCCGGGCTATGTCGGCTACGAGGAGGGCGGGGCGCTGACCGAAGCGGTGCGCCGCCGGCCCTACCAGGTGATCCTGTTCGACGAGATCGAGAAGGCGCACCCGGACGTGTTCAACGTGCTCCTGCAGGTGCTCGACGACGGCCGTCTCACCGACGGCCAGGGCCGCACGGTCGACTTCCGCAACACGCTCATCATCATGACCTCGAACCTCGGCTCCGAGTACCTGGTGAACCAGCCCGAGGGCGAGGACACCGACGCGGTGCGCGAGGAGGTGATGGCGCGTGGTGCGGTCGCACTTCCGGCCCGAGTTCCTCAACCGCGTCGACGAGATCATCCTGTTCCACCGGCTGAAGCGCAGCGAGATGGGCGCGATCGTCGACATCCAGATCGCGCGGCTGCAGAAGCTTCTCGACGAGCGCAAGATCGTGCTTGACGCTCGATCCCGAAGCCCGCGGCTGGCTCGCCGAAAAGGGCTACGATCCGGCCTATGGCGCGCGGCCGCTGAAGCGCGTGATCCAGAAGTACGTGCAGGACCCGCTCGCCGAGCTGATCCTCGTCGGGCGAGATCAAGGACGGCGAGACCGTGCCGGTCCGGCTCGGGCCAATGGGCCTGATGATCGGCGACGCCGTCGCCGGGCAGGAGAAACGGCCGGCCGGCGTGGCGCTGAACTGAGGCCAAGCTGATCTGCGGCTCGGCTCGCGGACTCTTCGGCCTATGCGGAGCGGGCGCGCAGTCGCATGGCGAGCGCGCGTCCGCCGCCCTCGAACCAAATTGGAGAGACATGGTTATCCCAGGTAATCCGGCTTGCGCTGATGCGTGATCCAAACTGGGAGGGCCGGCATGCTGAAGAGGCGCATGGTCGTTGGCGTCGTGGCGGCTTGCTGCTGCGTGGCGCCCGTGCTGGCTCAGACGAGCACGGCCCCGGCGGGCAACCCGCCCGCGCGGGTCACGCGCGACCAGATCGCGCCGACGCCGGGCACCTCCTCGAATGCGTTGGCGGTGCAGGTGCCAAGCAACGTGCTTCGGGGGTCGAAGCTGGTCGGCGTCAAGGTGATCGGCGCCGACAACGAACGGATCGGCGACATCGATGAAATCCTGATCGACGGAAGCGGCCGGATCGCCGCGGTGGTGGTCGGCGTCGGAGGCTTCCTCGGAATGGGGGAGAGGCGGGTGGCCGTGCCGTTCGAGGCGTTCTTGTGGAACTACGGCGAGGCCGCACGGACTTCTTCTCCGAGCGCGAGCGCGACGTCGAGCGACGCTTCCAGGGATGCGCCGTCGGCTTCAGCCGCGGCCGATAGAATGCCGGGCGCGCAGGTCGGCAACGAGGTTCTGAACGCGCCGGACCAGAACCGGAGCGCGACCGTGGATCCCGCCACAGGGCCGGCTCTGTCGGGGAGCGCGGGCGGGACCTCGGCCACGGCGCCTGTCGCCGGCTCGGGCGGCCCTGTCAGCGCGATGGTGCGTTTGAGCAAGGCCGAGATCCAAAACGCGCCCGAGTTCAGCTATGAGAGGAGCGCGCGCGCGAATCCTGCCGGATCGCCGGGCGCCGGCGCTCCCAACGCACCCAAATAGGGGAGGCGCGCGGCCCATCCGTCAACCGCGGCGTTGCTGGCGTCAAGCCTCGCCCGGCGCTCGCGCCTGAATGGCGAGCGCGTGCAGGCCGCGTTCGAACGCCGGAGCGAGCGCGGCGTTCACCATGCGGTGACGCTCGACGCGGCTCTTGCCCGCAAAAGCCCCAGCCACGATATCAAGTCTGAAGTGCGTTTCGCCGCCCTCGCGCCAGCCGGCGTGGCCGGCGTGCCGATGCGACTCATCGGCGACCGTCAGGACCGTGGGCTGAAAACGCTGTTCGAGCGCGTGCGTGATCCACTCCTTTAACGTCATTGCGCCACCTTTCCGGAACAAGCCTGCGGCATCGGGGCATGATGGGCGCAAGGCCCTTGCCCGTTGGTCTCGACCCCTCATAATCACGCGACGATGAATCTCAACTCGCCCCTCTTCGACCGCATCCGCATCCGGCCGTCCTGCGACGAGCCGCAGCGCGAAACGCGCGAGCCCGCGTGCGAACGCGCCGGCTGCGCCGCGTCGGGACTTTACCGCGCTCCGAAGGGGCGGGGCCGGGAAGGCCAGTACTGGCGCTTCTGCCTCGATCACGTGCGCGAGTACAACGCCTCCTACAATTACTTCGCCGGCATGTCCGACGCCGCGGTCGCGGCTTATCAGAAGGACGCGGTGGTCGGCCATCGCCCGACGTGGTCCATGGGCGTCAACGGGTCCAAGCCGTCGCAAGGCGACGCGGCCGCGCGCGATTGGGCCTACGCCGATCCGCTCGGCATCCTGCGCGCCGAGGGCCTCGGCGAGACCCGCCGCCCGTCGCCCGAGCCGAAGCGGCCCCGCTTCGGCGCTCTGGTGACGAAGGCGCTCGACATTCTGGGCCTCGACGAAACCGCCGACCCCGCGGCCATCAAGACGCAATACAAGACCCTGGTGAAGCGGTTCCACCCGGACGCGCACGGCGGAGACCGCTCCTTCGAGGAGCGGCTGCGCGACATCATCAAGGCGCACGACACGCTCAAGGCCGCCGGCCTGTGCTGAGCCGCAACGACGCGCGCCGCCGGCCCGTGCTCTATCGAGAACCGTTCGGCGCGCCGCCGCGTTGTGGTGACGGGAAAATTGCGCCCGGGAGAGCCGGGCGGTAAATGAAAGAGGCGGCTCAGGCCGCCGTACAGCGGGCGGCCGGCAGGATCGCGGTCCCGCATCGAAGAGGCATCCATGCTCGCCACTCCCGAGACCGCGTCCGGCCTTCCGGACATGAAGGTGTCCGCCCGGCAGGTGTTCGGCATCGATTCGGACCTTGATGTCCCGGCCTACTCCGCGGCTGAGGACCATGTGCCCGATCTGGATCCCGACTACATCTTCGACCGGGAGACCACGCTCGCGATCCTCGCCGGCTTCGCCAAGAACCGCCGCGTCATGGTCACGGGCTATCACGGCACCGGCAAATCGACCCATATCGAGCAAGTCGCGGCGCGGCTCAATTGGCCCTGCGTGCGCATCAACCTCGACAGTCACGTCTCGCGCATCGATCTCGTCGGCAAGGATGCGATCGTGCTGCAGGAGGGCAAGCAGGTCACCGAGTTCAAGGACGGCATTCTGCCCTGGGCGCTGCAGAACAACGTGGCGCTCGTGTTCGATGAATACGACGCCGGCCGGCCGGACGTGATGTTCGTGATCCAGCGCGTGCTGGAGTTGTCCGGCAAGCTGACGCTTTTGGACCAGCGCCGCGTCATCCGGCCCCATCCGGCCTTCCGGCTGTTCTCGACCGCGAACACTATCGGGCTCGGCGACACCTCCGGCCTCTATCACGGCACGCAGCAGATCAACCAGGGTCAGATGGATCGCTGGTCCATCGTCGTCACGCTCAACTATCTGCCGCACGACAAGGAGGTCGACATCGTCCTCTCCAAGGCGCAGCACTACCGCACAGCGGAGGGACGCGACATCGTCGGCAAAATGGTGCGCGTCGCGGACCTCACCCGCAACGCCTTCATCAACGGCGACCTCTCGACCGTGATGTCGCCGCGCACGGTCATTACCTGGGCCGAGAACGCCGACATCTTCGGCGACGTCGGCTTCGCCTTCCGGGTGACGTTCCTCAACAAGTGCGACGAACTGGAGCGGCCTCTGGTGGCCGAGTTCTACCAGCGCTCGTTCGGCAAGGAGTTGCCGGAGAGCGCGCTCAACGTGGTGCTGAGTTGACTCTTTCGTAAGGGGAGGGCGCAGTGGTGGACCCGGCGACTAAGGAGCGGCAAATGGCCAGCAGCGCGCCAGTGGAGTCCCGCGCGCGCTATGAGGACGATCTCTATACGTGGGTGAATGAACAGGTTGAACTGCTGCGAGCCGGACTCCTCGACGAGATCGACGCCGAAAACATTGCCGAGGAGCTGAGCGACGTGGGCGCGGAGCAGTACGATAAGCTCGAGAGCGCGCTCGAAGTTCTTCTTATGCACATGCTGAAATGGGACCATCAGCCCGAGCGGCGCAGCCGGAACTGGAGCCTGACCATTCTGGAGCAACGGCAGAGAATCGCGAAGCGGTTGCGCAAGAACCCTGGGCTCAAATCCCGCCTTTCGGAAGCCGTCGAGGATGGGTTCGCGCTTGGCCGTACGCGCGCCGCGCGCGAGATGCGCGTCAAGCTGCAGTCCCTTCCTGCCTCCTGTCCTTACGACTGGGACGCCATCATGAACCGCGACTTCGATCTGGACGAGGCGTAAGAGGAGGCTAGGGACTTTGGCTCTCATGCGGGCTGCGCTTGCGCTTCTGACTGTTTCACTGGCTCTGCCGTGCAGCGCGGGCGAGCGCGTATCTGAGATCATCGGAGGAAGCGTCGAGTATAAACACGCTGGCTCGATATCAGCTATCGTCCTATTGCTAGCGAAAAACCATGAGTTGAGTTCATGGGAGCTTCTCAGTGCGCAGACGCTAGCAGCGACAACGTCGATCAACATCCTAACTTCCGTCATTGCGCCAATTTTACGCTGTGGCTCGTTAACGGCGCTCCGACCCGCGTATTCCTTATCAGGATACGTCATTGAGCCGGTCGCCAGACCAGCGTCGTCAGATGGTTTAGTGGATAACACGCCTACGACCACTTAGAATAAGCCCAAGGGTCTCCCCTTTATGTCCCCCTCCAACCGCAAGCCCGCTGACAAGAAGGGCGCGCCGACTGAGCCGTTGAAGCGCGCCATCGCCGCCTGCATGCGCGCGGTCGCGCAGAACAGCGACCTTGAGGTGACGTTCGCCTCCGACCGGCCGGCGCTCATGGGCGGCAAGGCGCGTCTGCCCGAGCCGCCGCGCAAGCTCAACCCGCACGATGTCACGGTGATCCGCGGGCACGCCGACGCGATGGCCCTGCGCCTCGCCTGTCACGACGCGGCCGTCCACCGCCGGCTCGCGCCCGAAGCCGGGCCGCCCCGCGCGGTGTTCGACGCCGTCGAACAGGCGCGGGTCGAGGCGATCGGGGCGCGGCGGATGGCGGGCGTCGCCGGCAACCTCGCGGCCATGCTGGAAGACCGCTATCACCGGGAAGGCAAGTACGAGGACATCACGGACCGGGCCGACGCGCCGCTGGAGGATGCGGTCGCGCTTATGGTGCGCGAGCGCCTGACCGGCCAGAAGCCGCCGCAAGGAGCGCGGAAAATCGTCGACCTCTGGCGCGACTTCATCGAGGGGCGCGCCGGGCGCAACCTCGACGGCCTGTTGAAAACCCTCGAAAACCAGCGCGCCTTCGCGCGCTCGGTGCGCGACCTCCTGGCCTCGCTCGACATGGCCGACGAGACGCCTTTCGACGAGGAGGAGGACGAGAACGAGGACAACCGCGAAGAAGCGCAGGACCAGCAGCAGGCCGAGGGCGAGGCCGAGCAGCCGTCGGAGGGCGATCGCGCCGAGATCGAGATCGCCGACCAGGCGGTCGAAGATATCGAGGAGGGAGCGACGGAAGCCGCCGACGCGCCCTCCGGGGAGATGCCCGACGAAGCCGACGAGGCCGACGCCGAGGAGGCGTCGGAGGCCTGGCGTCCGCCGTCATCGCGCGCCAACGAGCCCCGTGGGCCGGACTACAAGCCGTTCACGCAAAAGTTCGACGAGATCGTCCACGCCGAGGACCTGTGCGACGCCGACGAACTGGCGCGGCTGCGCTCCTATCTCGATAAGCAGCTCGCCCACCTGCAAGGCGTGGTGGGCCGTCTGGCGAACCGCTTGCAGCGGCGTCTGCTCGCGCAGCAGAACCGCGCCTGGGAGTTCGATCTGGAGGAAGGGCAGCTCGATCCGGCGCGCCTGCCGCGCATCGTCATCGATCCGTTCCAGCCGCTCTCGTTCAAGCGCGAGAAGGACATGGACTTCCGGGACACGGTGGTCACGCTCCTTCTCGACAACTCCGGCTCGATGCGGGGGCGTCCGATCACGGTCGCGGCGACTTGCGCCGACATCTTGGCCCGCACGCTGGAGCGCTGCGGCGTCAAGGTCGAAATCCTCGGGTTCACCACGCGGGCCTGGAAGGGCGGCCAATCGCGCGAGCAGTGGCTGCAATCGGGCAAGCCCGGCAATCCGGGCCGGCTCAACGACCTGCGCCACATCGTCTACAAGGCCGCCGACGCGCCGTGGCGGCGGGCCCGCCGCAATCTCGGGCTGATGATGCGCGAGGGCCTTTTGAAGGAGAACATCGACGGCGAGGCGCTCGACTGGGCGCACAAGCGCCTGCTCGGGCGACCTGAGCAGCGGCGCATCCTGATGGTGATTTCGGACGGCGCTCCGGTGGACGACTCGACGCTCTCGGTCAATCCGGGCAACTACCTCGAACGACACCTTCGTTTCGTGATCGAGGACATCGAGACGCGCTCGCCCGTCGAACTGATCGCCATCGGCATCGGCCACGACGTGACGCGCTACTACCGCCGCGCCGTCACCATCGTCGACGCCGAGGAACTGGGCGGCGTGATGACCGAGAAGCTGGCCGAACTGTTCGACGAAAGCGCCGGCCCGCCGGTCGCGCCGCCCTCTCCGCGGCGGCTCATGCGCGCTTGAGGCGGACCGCCGTCCGCGTCACAACGGAAAACGGGCGGCTCCGGGCCGCCCGCAATTTTTTCGCAGCCGATCTGCGTCAGGCGGCCGGGGCGGCGCGCCTCTTGTCGATTTCGCGCTTGAGCAGCCGCGCGCCCT
Organism: uncultured Alphaproteobacteria bacterium; assembly: GCA_963728675.1. Taxonomy (GTDB): domain Bacteria; phylum Pseudomonadota; class Alphaproteobacteria; order Rhizobiales; family Beijerinckiaceae; genus JAJKJG01. The sequence goes on from CAVSLO010000033.1 coordinate 63,585, forward strand.
GCGACAGCTCGCTCTCGCGCGCCTTCGCCAGGAACGCGTCGAGGCCGCCCCGGTGCTCGACCGAGCGCAGCGCGTTCGCCGAAATGCGCAGCCGAACCGAGCGGCCGAGCGCATCCGATTGCAGCGTCACGTTGCAGAGGTTCGGCAAAAACTTCCGCTTGGTCTTGCGGTTCGAGTGGCTCACGAGATGGCCCGAGAGCACGGCCTTGCCGGTGAGTTCGCAGCGGCGCGACATGGTTCTTGATCCCGTCTGAATCGTCGCGGCCGCTCGAAATCACGGCAGCCCGCAAGGCAGGCTGAAGCGGCCGGACGCGCAAAGTCCTTGGAAGCGCGGGTCTATACGGGAACCCTCGCCATCCCGTCAAGAATGTCCGCCTCGGACGCCCGCGTGTTAAGGACTCCGCGTCACGATTTCCCCCGATTCGCGCGGGAGAAGGCGCGTCCAGCCAAAGAGGCCCGCCGCATGCGGCTCAAACAAATGGTCGCGCCGCTCATCGGCCTTGCGGCGCTGATCGCGGGATGCGGGGCCGCTCCGTCCGTCCGGGCGGCGACCCTGAACGCTCAGTACAGCATCACCCTGGCCGGCCTGCCGCTCGGCACGGCCGATGTCGCCACCTCGATCGAGGGCGAGCGGTATCAACTGCAATTGCAGGCGAAGCTGACCGGGTTGGCGGGCCTGATGACGAGCGGCGGCATGGGCGCAACGGCGGCGGGCGCGGTCGCGCGCGGCCGGCCCGCGCCCGCGACCTTTGCGGTCACGTCCCGCAACGCCAGCGAGCAGCGCACCGTGCAGATGGGCCTGGAGCGCGGCAACGTCGCCGCGGTCAGCATCGTGCCCCCGCTCGACGACAAGGTGGACCGCGTGCCCGTCCAGGACGCGCACAAGCGCGGCGTGGTCGATCCCGTGAGCGCGCTCCTCATGCCGGCGCTCGGCCGCGGCGATCTCATGAGCCCCGGCAACTGCAACCGCACTATCCCGGTTTTCGACGGCGCGGCCCGGTTCGACATCGTCCTGAGCTATGCGGGAACGCAGCAGGCCCAGACGCCGGGCTACGCCGGCCCCGTCCTCGTCTGCAACGCGCGCTACGTGCCGATCGCGGGGCACCGCACGCAGCGCCCCGGCACCAAGTACATGCAGGACAACCGGGCGATGTCGGTCTGGCTCGCGCCCGTGGAGGGGACGCAGGTCCTGGCGCCCTTGCGCATTTCGGTGCAGACGATGATCGGGACGAGCGTGGTCGAGGCTTCGCGCTGGACGCTCGACGCGGGCGGCGGCGCCGTTCCGGCCGCGGCGGGCGCGTTGACCGGAGGCTTGAAACGTTAGCCGGTCTCGCACGTTCCAGTTAGGCATTATGTCGGGAGGCTCGGTTCGCAGACATGAAGCCGGCCGCACGACAGGGCGCCTTCCGGCTCATTCTCGATCACGCCGCGCGCCTGTGGTTCCGGTTCCGGCTGAACGAGATCGGGCCGCTCCTCTCCCTGGCGGCCTTCAGCCTGTCTGCATGGGCGTTCGTCAGCATCGCCGGCGAGGTAGTCGAAGGCGACACCGAGAGCTTCGACCGCACGATCCTGCTCAGCCTGCGCAACCCGTCGAACCTCGCCGATCCGATCGGGCCATCGTGGCTCGAGGAGGTGGCGCGGGACATCACCGGGCTTGGCGGACATTTCGTGTTGACGCTCGCAACGCTGGGCGTTCTCGTCTACCTCTTGATGATCGGGAAGCGCGGGACGGCGCTCCTGGTTCTTGCCGCCATCGGGGGCGGGATGCTGCTCAGCGCCGGCCTCAAGATCGGGTTCGAGCGCCCGCGCCCCGCACTCGTTCCCCATGAAGTGCGGGTCTATACGGCGAGTTTCCCGAGCGGGCACGCCATGCTGTCGGCCGCGACCTACCTGACCCTCGGCGCGCTGCTGGCGCGGGCCAATGCGCGCCGGCGCGTCAAAGCCTTCGTGCTCGGCTTCGCCGTTGCGCTGACCCTGATGGTTGGGCTCAGTCGGATCTATCTGGGAGTGCATTGGCCGAGCGACGTGCTCGCCGGCTGGTGCGGCGGCGCCGCCTGGGCGGCGCTGTGCTGGTTTGTGGCCTTGCAGCTTCAGCGGAAGGGAAAAGTCGAGCCGCCGAGCGCCGCCCCGAATACGATCGCGGCGCGTTCCGACTCGTAGAATGGCTGAGCCTATGCGGTGCGCGCCGCAGGTCTGCGTGGCTCCAGGGCCATCGCGTTATTGCATCCGCTTCACTCGGCGGCGAAGCGCGCGACGGCGGCCATCTTCGACGAGCTTTCCAGACCCTCTTCTCCAGGGGGCGTCGTCTGCCCGAGAACGTCGCGCCGACGATCGGCGATCGCGGCCCGCGCAGAGTCGATGGCGAGGATCAGTGCGCTCATAGCGCGCGTGTTGGTCGTGTGGCGGCGCGCGTAACGGATCGCGTGCGTGACGAGGTTGTCGAGTTCTGCATGAAGGGCGTCGATGTCGGCCGCGGTTTTGGCCTGGCGCGCCTCCGACAGGATGCAAGTCAGGCGGTCCAGCACTTCGTCCACAAGCTCCCGTCGCTTGCGCGCGAAGAATTGCGCGATCCAGGCCAAAGCTGAACTGACGCCGCCGCCCGCGAACAGCACAAGCCACAGCCAATCCCCGTACCGGTCCATGAAGGTTTCCTGCTCGCGGTTGAAGTAGTCGACCGCGCCGGGGTGGTTCGGCAAGGCTGCGCTGGTGATGGTGTCGTTGTCGGGCGCCTTCATGAGGTTGACCGAGATCGTCGCCCGCGCGATGCGCGAGCGCATCTGGAACAGATACTGCGTGATTTTGGAGATGGGGCTGCGGTCGAGGCCGGAACGCGCCATCAGCCGGTAGGATACGCCGACGGTTTTGAGATCGTCGTCGGGCAATTCGGGGCGGCCGCTCAGGCTTCCGGCCGGGACGGTCATGGAGGTCAGGGCCGGCGTCTTGAGAGCGAGCGCTTCCACCTCCTTGACCGGGACGACCGTCACGTTTCGGTTCGAGACTTTCAGCATGATCTGGACAAGGCGGGCGGCCTCCTGCCCGACCGGAGCGGCGACGAAGGCGAGGGCGTCGACCGTTTTCGCCGTGAAAGCCGCCTCGACCTCGTTGGTCCCGAGGGACACAAGCGTGATGTTAGGTGGATCAAGATCGTAGTGGGCGAGGATGGTTGTTAGAACCGGAAGGTCGGCTTCGTGGTGCGTCACGACGCCGAGCCGCTTTTTCGCCAGATCGGACATGTCCTTGATCTTATTGGCGCTTGGGGCGAAAACGAGGACGGCTTCCTCCCGCAGGATGGAGAGCGTCAGGCCGTTGTCCGGCAGGAACACGTCCGGCCGGACGATCGCGAGATCGACCTTTTTCTGCTGCAGCGCCTCTGCGCTCTGTCGCACGTCGTCGAACGGAACGAGGGTGAGGCGAACATCCTTTTTATGCTCGACCAGAGATTCGGCAAATGCACCCATGAGACGGGCCTCGACGCCATCGCGCGGGCCGACCGCCACCGTGAACGGGGTCGGCGAGGCAAAATAGTAGTAGCCGAACGCCGCGAGCGTCGTGCCGAGCGCCAGGATGAGCGCGCCGAGACCGAGGCGCCATTCCCGCTTGCGCAGGTTTCGGAGAAATTTCGCCACCACGTCGTTACGCTCGTACCCCGAACCCGTCGTTCCTAGAACCATAAAGGGGTCCGATCGTTGCATCGGCGGGGTGCGTCGCTTGCGCTTTGGTTATCGCGTTCGGCCTGCGTGAGGATGAAGGCTCGCAAAACGTGGCGCATGACGAACGCGTCGTCCCGGACTGACCCATGACATCCGATGATCCGCAGCAGCGCCGGGCGGCGCGCCCGCCCGGCAAAGTCACCGCGGCTTACGTCGAGCGGGCGGCGCTCGCCTACCTCGAACGCTTCGCGTCCTCGGCGGACAACTTGCGTCGCGTTCTCACGCGCAAGGTCGAGCGGCGCTGCCGGCTGCGCGAGGAGGAGCCGGAGCCCTTCCTCCCTCTCGTGGACGACGTCGTGCGGCTCATCGTTGCAAGCGGTCTCGTGGACGACAGGCGCTACGCGGAGGCGCGCACGGCGTCGCTGCGTCGGCGCGGCGGTTCGGCGCGGCTCATCGTGGCGAAGCTCGCCGCCAAAGGCGTCGAGCGCGAGGTCGCCGCGGCTGCGCTGGCGGGCGATACGGACGCGGATGAGCGCGCCGCCGCGAAGGCTTTGGCCCGCCGGCGTCGTTTGGGCCCCTACCGAACCCGCGACCGCGCGGTCCACCGCGACAAGGACCTGGCGGCGCTGGTGCGGGCGGGGTTCAACTACGGCCTGGCCCGGAGCGTCATCGACGAAAAAAGCTAAACCCGCCGAAGCGCGCCGAGTTTTTTCAAACGAGACCGAGTCCGCTTTTCCATGCGGCATGCCGCCTTCGAGCTGCCATCAAGACGTCCTCGCCCTATATGAGAACAAATCATAAACTCACGCGTTTGCTCCCGATGGACGAAAAGCTCGCCAAAAAGCTGCGCATCCTGGCCGACGCCGCCAAGTACGATGCGTCCTGCGCCTCGTCGGGCGCGCCGAAACGCGCGGCGGGCCAGGACGGGCTCGGCTCGACCTCGAACGGCATCTGCCACGCCTACACGCCGGACGGGCGCTGCGTGTCGCTGCTGAAGATCCTGCTGACGAACTACTGCCTGTTCGATTGCGCCTATTGCGTCAACCGGCGCTCCTCGAACGTCGCCGCGGGCGCGCTTCGCCGTCGAGGAGGTCGTCACGCCTTACGGTCGAGTTCTACAAGCGCAACTACATCGAGGGCCTGTTCCTCTCCTCCGGCATCATCCGCTCGCCCGACTACACCATGGAGCAGATTGATGCTGCGTCGCGAAAACGCTGCGCCGCGACCACGGCTTTCGCCGGCTACATCCACCTCAAGACCATCCCCGAGGCGAGCCCCTGGCTGATCGAGCAGGCTGGATTGTGGGCCGACCGCCTGTCGATCAACCTCGAACTGCCGACGCGAGCAAAGCCTGCGAGCGCTTGGCGCCCGAGAAGGATGGCGCCTCGATCGAGGCCGCCATGGGCCAGATGCGCGAGCGCATCGACGAGGCGCAAGGCCGAGCGCCGCCGGTTCTCGCCGGCCGGGCAGAGCACGCAGGTGATCGTCGGGGCCGACGACGACCACCGACGAGGACGTGCTGCGCACCAGCGCGGCGCTCTATGGCGCCTATGATCTCAAGCGGGTCTATTACTCCGGCGTTCAGCCCGATCCCGGACGCCAGCGCGCATCCTGCCGCTGAAGTCGCCGCCGCTTGCAGCGCGAGAACCGGCTCTACCAGGCCGATTGGCTGCTGCGCCATTACGGCTTCACCGTCGACGAGGTCGCGGCCGGAGCGCGAGAACGGCATGCTCGACCTCGACATCGACCCGAAGCTCGCCTGGGCGCTCAAGCACCGCGACCGCTTTCCGGTCGACGTCAACATGGCCGAAGCCGCGAGATGCTGCTGCGCGTGCCGGGCCTCGGCGCGCGCGCGGTCGACAAGATCATCGCGGCGCGCCGGCACTGCGACCTTGCGCCTCGACGACGTGGCGCGGCTCACCTCCGGGCCTGAAGCGGGCGCGCCCGTTCCTGATCGCGGCGGACCACCGCCCGACGCGGCTGATCGACCGCCTCGATCTGCGCCAGCGGCTCGTCGGACAAGCCCGAGCAGCTGAGCCTGTTCGGATGACGCTCCGCCGCGTCATCCTGCCGAGGGCGCCGATCTCGACGGCTTCCGCCAGGCCGTGCGGGCGCTCGTGGCCGCGGGCGTCGCGCCCGACAGGTCGTGTGGACGGCGGACGGGCGCACCTGTGCCTCTCCCGTTCGAGGCGCCGTCCCTCTCGCCAGAGGAAGAGGGAAGCGCGCCGCCGCCGCCGCTCCTGCTTCCCCGCGCCGTCCGCGACTGCATCGACGAGGCTGTCTGCCACCGCGACCCGGAGCGCTACGCGCTGCTCTACGCCTTGTCTGGCGCATGCTGCACGGCGAGCGCGCGCTTGCTCGACGTCGCGAGCGATCCGCTGGTGCATCGCCTCGACCTCATGGCGAGGTCGGTCCGGCGCGACATCCACAAGATGCACGCCTTCCTGCGCTTCCGCCGCGTGGACGAGGCCGGCGCGGAGCGCTTCGTCGCTTGGTTCGAGCCGGAGCATTTCATCCTGGAGGCCGCCGCGCCGTTCTTCGTCGAGCGCTTCCGGGCGCTCGATCTGGTCGATCCTGACCCCGGTCGGGTCGGCGCATTGGGATCGCGAGCGTCTGACGTTCGGCCCGCCGGGTCGCCGCGCCGACGCGCCGGCGAGCGATGCGTTCGAGGCGGGCTGGCGCGGCTACTACGAGAGCACGTTCAACCCGGCCCGGGCGAACCCCGACTCGATGCGCGCGCAGATGCCGAAGAAGTACTGGCGCAACCTGCCCGAGGCCGCGGCCATCCCGCACCTCGTCCGGACCGCGTCCTCGCGCGTTGGAACGATGATGGAGCAGGAGGCGACGATGCCGACCAAACGCACGCCCGAGGCCGCGCTCGCGCGCCATGAGCGACCCCGAGCCGAAGTCGCTGGACGAACTCAACCGGATCATCCGCGAGGCGGGGCCGCTCGTGCCCGGCGCGACCCAGGCGGTGTTCGGCGAAGGACCGGAACATGCGCGACATCGTTTTCGTCGGCGAGCAGCCGGGCGATCAGGAGGATCTGCAGGGCCGGCCCTTCGTCGGTCCGGCCGGCAAGCTGCTCGACCGCGCGCTCGGCGAGGCCGGGCTCGACCGCGGGCGAGGTCTACCTCACGAATGCGGTGAAGCACTTCAAGTTCGAGCAGCGCGGCAAGCGCCGCATCCACGCCAAGCCGACCGCCGGCGAGGTCAAGCATTACCGCCCGTGGCTGATGAAGGAGCTGGAGCTCGTCCGCCCCGAAGCTCGTCGTGGCGCTCGGCGCGACCGCCGTGCTGGCGCTCGCCGGCAAGCCGATCCCGATCACCCGCGCGCGCGGCCCGGCGCAGTTCTCAAACCGGTTCGCGGGCTACATCACCGTCCACCCCTCCTACCTCCTGCGCCTGCCCGACGAGGAGACGAAGCGGCGCGCCTACGCGGAGTTCGTCGCCGATCTGGCACGCGTCCGCGAGATCGCGGAAAACGACAACCGGCGCGCCGCGCCGAGCGCGGCCGAGTAGGCCCGCTCCCCGCAGAGCCGTATCGCGGCGGCGCCCGCGCCCGTGCGCCGGTCCCCCTGGCCTCCAGCCTTAAGCGCCCCTTAAACCGCCATATTTAGCGTGCCCCTGCGGCGGCTTCGGCCGGATCGGTCCGGCCGCAAGAAGCGGGGGTGGTGCGGAATGGCGGACGGACGCGGCCGGCGCGAGCCGGTCTTCGACGTGCGCGCGAGAAGCGTCGGCGCTCGACCTGCGCCTGTCGCGCGAGGATCGGGCCGGGGGTGATATGCCGAAAGCGAAGCGTCGCGCGCGGGACGCGAGGCGACGAGCCGGAACGCCGGCGCGCCGGAGCCGCGCCGCCCCAAGACGCGCAAGCGGCGGCCGCTCGCTACCGGACGCCTGGTCTACGGCGTGCGTCGTGCTCGGCCTCTGGGCGTCGATCGGGCTCGCCGGCGTCATCGCCTATCACGCCTCGCAACTGCCGCCGATCGACCAGCTCGCCGTGCCGAAGCGGCCGCCCAACATCGCCATCCTGGCGAGCGACGGCTCGCTCCTCGCCAACCGCGGCGAGACCGGCGGGCGCACGGTCGCGCTCAAGGAACTGCCGCCCTATCTGCCCAAGGCGTTCGTCGCCATCGAGGACCGGCGCTTCTACGACCATTTCGGCATCGATCCCGTCGGCATCGCCCGCGCCGCTCGTGCGCAACCTGACCCGCCGCGGCGTGGCGCAGGGCGGCTCGACGCTGACGCAGCAGCTCGCCAAGAACCTGTTCCTGACCCAGGAGCGCACCGCCTCGCGCAAGATCCAGGAGGCGATCCTGGCGCTGTGGCTGGAGCGCAAGTACACCAAGGACCAGATCCTCGAACTCTACCTGAACCGGGTCTATTTCGGCGCCGGCGCCTATGGCGTCGAGGCGGCGGCGCAGCGCTATTTCGGCAAGCCCGCCCGCGACGTGACGCTCGCGGAGGCCGCCGTGCTGGCCGGCCTCGTGCAGGCGCCCTCGCGGCTGGCCCCGAACCGCAACCCGCAAGCCGCGCAGGCGCGCGCCGAACTCGTGCTCGCGGCCATGAGCGAACTGGGCTTCGTCGAGCCCCGCGCAAGTGACCAAGACGGCGCTGGCGCAGCCCGGCCGAACCCGTGCGCGCCCAGGGCGCGGGATCGGCGAATTACGCCGCCGACTGCGTCATGGACGTGCTCGACGATTTCGTCGGCGCGATCGAAAGCGACATCGTCGTCACGACCACGATCGACCCAGCCCTGCAGGCCGCCGCCGAGCGGGCCGTCGTCGACGAGCTTGAACGCCAAGGGCGAGCGCTACAACGTCGAGCCAGGGCGCGCTCGTCGCCATGCGCCCGGACGGCGCCGTGCGGGCGCTGGTCGGCGGCAGCAACTACGCCGAGAGCCAGTTCAACCGCGCCACCGCCGCCCGCCGCCAGCCGGGCTCGTCCTTCAAGCCCTTCGTCTACCTCGCCGCCATGGAGCGGGGCCTCACCCCCGACACCGTGCGCGAGGATGCGCCGGTCAATCTCAAAGGGCTGGACGCCGGAGAACTACTCCCGCGACTATCGCGGGCCGGTCACGCTGCGCGAGGCGCTGGCGCTGTCGCTCAACACCGTCGCGGTGCGGCTCGGGCTGGAGGTCGGACCGAAGGCCGTGGTGCAGACGGCGCAGCGGCTCGGCATCGCGTCGCCGCTCCAGGCCAACCCCTCGATCGCGCTCGGCACCTCCGAGGTGACGCCGCTCGAACTCGTCGGCGCCTACGCGGCCTTCGCCAATGGCGGCCAGGGCGTCGTCCCGTATGTCATCGCTCAGGTGAAGGCCGCCGACGGCAAGGTGCTCTACCGGCGCACGGACGGCGGGCTCGGCCGCGTCATCGATCCGAAGCGCGGTCGCCATGATGAACGACATGATGCACGAGACCTTCGTGATCGGCACGGCGCAGGCGGGCGCGATCCCGGGCTGGGACACCGCCGGCAAGACCGGCACGAGCCAGGATTTCCGCGACGCCTGGTTCGTCGGCTACACGGCGACGCTGGTCGCCGGCGTCTGGCTCGGCAACGACGACGGCGAGCCGACCAAGAAGGTGACGGGCGGCAACCTGCCGGTCGAGGTCTGGACCGGCTTCATGAAGACGGCGCTCGCCGGCCAGAAACCCGTAGCCCTGCCGGGCGGCGGACCCTGGCGCTCGCCGGGCGAGACCCCGGTCGCCGCCCCAGTCGCCGCCGGCGGGCGTTCTGGCGCCGGCGCATACGCCGTCGCGGCGCCGCGGGAGGCCGACAACGGCTGGACGCCGCCGACGCCGCAGGAGCGCAGCCTCCTCGAACGGCTGTTCGGAAACTGACGCGAGCCGTCGGCCGGAGCCTGTTCAGGCGGAGCGGGAGCCGGGTCGTCGTTGAAGCTGCAGCATGAAGGAACGCAGGGTCGATTCCCCTTGCGGGAATCGACCCTGCGCGCAAAAAAAGAAGAGCGCGGCTGGTTGGGACGGCCGCGCTCGTGGAAGGTTCGGATGCAGGCGCGTCGTCAGCGCCGGCCGCGCGATTCGGCGCGATCCAGGGGCACGATGACGTTCGGCTCGTGTTCGGACGGCTCGGCCGAACCGCCCATGTCCAAAGCCTCGGCCAGGCCCGCCGCGATGCTGTCCATGCGCGCATCCTCGGGCGGAGCGCCGCGCGATGTCTCGGAGCGGCCGAACGAGAGAGCGCCGAACTGGAAGGCCCCGAAGCCGTTCTCGAGGGTGTCCAAAAGCTCCTCAAGCGCCGCGTTCGAGAGCGCGATGTCCTCTCCATGGGGGATGCCGCCGCGCGCCAGGGAGCCCCGGTCGTAAGCGGCGTCCCGCGTCACCTCCGGCCCGAACCAAGCCGGCGGGGTGAACGCATCGGCCTGCTCCTTTCGTTCGAACTCGATCCGAATGAGATCGAGCACGCCCGGCGCGATGAAGCGGTCGAGCATCGCTTCCTTGTCGGCCGTAAGCCGGACCCGCGTGCATTCGTATCCGACTTTCCCGGCGCACACCGCGAGGAGGGCTTCGGCCTGGGACCGTGGAACCTCGGTCCGCTCCTCGTCCCGCGCGGCCCCGTCGCGTCCCGAGGTCGCGAGAACGAGAAACGAGTGCCCCGGTTCGATGCTGACGAAATGATCCCGGTCGGGCCGGGCCGGGAAATAGCCCTCGACGATCCGGTCAACGACGCCTCTTTCCTTCCGGATGAGACGGGCCAGGGAAGTGGCGATAAGAAAGCGACGCTCAGGCACGGGACACCCCTGCTCTCAATGGAGATGTAAATGAGGAGTTAGCCTAACAAAAGGCGAGAAACCCAAACATAGGTTAATCCATCACGGAAGCGCGAGTCGAGACCCGTCCGGTCCGCCTTGGCACGCCGTGCCAGATGCTGGGGTGGTCTCTGTCCGGCCGGTTCTGGCTGGTCCTCCTGCCCCGGGTACAGCATAACGCTGGATTTGAACAGAGTTGTTCGCGTCTCCCTCGCGCCCATGGGCGGCCCTGCGCAGCAGCGGGTTCGCTGCGGGGCCCGTGGGACTGGCGTCTTCATCCATCCTAAGCCGCCACCGGCTCGATCCCCTCTCCAGCCTCGCCGCGCCAAAGGCGGATCCTGACAAAGAACCCGGGCGGCGTGCCGACGAGAGCGCCTCAACTGACGCCCGCCGCTACTCCACCCAGCCCAGCAGCTCATCGGCTGGGGCCAGCTACCTCGAATAAGGTCACCTTGCTTGGGACAACCAAGGTCCGCCCAGAAGATCAGGCGCATGCAGCGCCTATGCCGGCGATCGCTCAGGCACAACCAGCGGGCGCTCCTGATCTTGCAACCACGGCAGCCAAACAGGCGCAGCTTGGACTGGTCCCGCTGCCCCCCGTTAGACTGGCTTCACTTGGGACAGCCGAGTCGAAAGGAGACCCGGAGCAGGCCTTTTCGAAGGTGACGGCAATGAAAGAGATCTCATCCGACGAGAATGCGCCTGGAATGCAGACGAGCACGCCACCCGCGGTTTCTGCTCCACCCAGGCATGCGCATGCTCGTCCACAGTCGCAATCATCCAATACACTGAACGAGCGTGCGGGTTCGAAACGTGCCGAACCTCAGACCGCTACACGCCCGAGAGCGCAAGTCGGGACGGCCACACCGAGCCAGCAATTCTGGGCAGAGCATGAAAAGCGCATTCAGGCCAAGACTCAGCAATTTTGGACTGAGCACGAGAAGCGCATTCAAGCGATCAGGAGCAATTGGACTGCGAGCAGGTAGTAGCGCTTCTGCTGCTGGAGCTCGTGTTGCCTGCACCAGGCATCAAAGGCGGCGGCGTCGGTGCGATAAGCCCGCATGGTCGCATCCGCCTTGCTGGCGCGCTGATAGCCGCGCACCCGGGCCATGGCTTCGGCCGGCAGACGCCGAGGCAAGCCGAGGCGGGGCGGCTGATAGACCGCCAGTTTTCTGCTCATGTCCTGATACTTCCGAGAAGGTGAAGGTTTGCGGATGCCGGCCAACGCAGGGCGTACCGCCGGGTGCCGGGCCGGCGTCCGCAAACCGCCCAAGGACGAACCCGCGGGGTTGTGAGCGCCGGCCTATGGCAATTTGGCCGAGCGGCTGCGGTGTGGGAGGTCCCGCGACGGGCGCGCCGTAGCGCCGAGGGCCGGGCAGCCGGGGCGCGAGGAGTCCGCAAACGGCCCAAGGACGAACCCGCGGGGTTGCGAGCGCCGGCCTATGGCAATTTGGCCGAGCGGCTGCGGTGTGGGAGGTCCCGCGACGGGCGCGCCGTAGCGCCGAGGGCCGGGCAGCCGGGGCGCGAGGAGCGTGCGAGGGTGCCGTTCGATGGTGAAGGTTTGCGGATGCCGGCCAACGCAGGGCGTACCGCCGGGTGCCGGGCCGGCGTCCGCAAACCGCCCAAGGACGAACCCGCGGGGTTGCGAGCGCCGGCCTATGGCAATTTGGCCGAGCGGCTGCGGTGTGGGAGGTCCCGCGACGGGCGCGCCGTAGCGCCGAGGGCCGGGCAGCCGGGGCGCGAGGAGCGTGCGAGGGTGCCGTTCGACCCTTGCCGGGCCGGGATGCCGGCCTCTGCGGCCGTCGTCGGCAGGGCGAGGCAGGTGGCCGCCGATGCCGGGACGCGCGTGTCCGATGGCCGAAGCCGTGTCGCTTCGACGGTGCTTTGAGGCTGGTCGTGCCGGGTCACGGGGAGCCTCATCCGGAGCTCCAGCGGCGTGAGGGCGGGCCGCGGGCCCGGGCCACGCCCACAAAGCTCTCGATGACGATCATGCGCCCGCCGCAGCACGGGCACGGCAGGCGCCGGTCCGCCGGCGGGGCCGGCTCCGGCCGCGGCCGGCGCCGGGGCGGCAAGCAGCTTCCGGGCGCGCGCGACGTTGGCCTTGCGCGGCCGCTGGCGAGCAGGCCGTAGTGGCGGATGCGGTGGAAGCCCTTCGGCAGGACGTGCAGCAGGAAGCGGCGGATGAACTCGTCGGCGGCGAGCGTCATGGTGCGCTGGCGCGCCTCGCCGCCGCGGCGGTAGTCCTTGTAGCGGAAGGTGACGCCGGCCTCGTCGAGCGCGATCAGGCGATGGTTCGAGATGGCGACGCGGTGGGTGTAGCGCGACAGGTAGGCGAGCACCGCCTCGGGTCCGGCGAACGGCGGCTTGGCGTACACCACCCAGTTCTGCTTGCGCGTGGGCGCGAGGTGGCGGCGGAACGCCTGGCCGTCGCCCAGGCCGGCCAGGTCGCCGAAGAAGCGGAGCCGGCCCGCGGCATGGAGCGCGACAGCCCGTCGAGGAACAGGCGGCGGAACAGCTTGGCGAGCACGCGCACCGGCAGCAGGAAGGCGGCCGCGACGGGATCCAGCGCTCGCCGTCGAGCGAGATGCCCGCCGCCGGGCACGATCATGTGGACGTGCGGATGGTGGGTCATCGCCGAGCCCCAGGTGTGGAGCACGGCCGTGATGCCGATGCGGGCGCCGAGGTGCTTCGGGTCGGCGGCGATCGTCAGCATCGTCTCCGACGCCGCCCGGAACAGCAGGTCGTAGACCGCGGCCTTGTTGTGGAAGGCGATGTCGGCGACCTCGGCCGGCAGCGTGAAGACGACGTGGAAGTAGCCGACCGGCAGCAGGTCGGCCTCGCGCGCGGCCAGCCAGTCGCGCGCTGCCGCGCCCTGGCACTTGGGGCAGTGCCGGTTGCGGCAGCTGTTGTAGGCGATGCGGGTGTGGCCGACAGCCCTCGCAGCCCTCGACGTGGCCGCCGAGCGCCGCGGTGCGGCAGGTCTCGATCGCCGACATGACCTTGAGTTGGGCCAGGCTCACGTGGCCGGCGTGGGCCGCCCGCCAGGCCGGGCCGTGCAGGCGGAAGATGTCGGCGACCTCCAGCGAGGGCGCATGCCCGGCTCAGGCGCCGGGGCCGTCACCCTCCATGAGCAGCTTGAGGTGCTCGAGCGGGCTCGTCACGGCCCGGATCGTCTTGGTGGCGACGCGGGCGTAGAGCGCGGTGGTGTCGAGCTTGGCGTGGCCGAGCAGGACCTGGATGACGCGGATGTCGACGTCCTGCTCCAGCAGATGGGTGGCGAAGCTGTGGCGCAGCGTGTGCGGGCGTCACGCGCTTGTTGATGCCGGCGGCCTCCGCCGCCTCATGGACGGCGCGGTTGAGCTGGCGCGTCGACAGCGGCTCAGGGGTTGCGGCCGGGAAACAGCCAGCCCTCGGGCAGCATGACGCCGCGCCGCTTGCCCTCGCGCCACCACAGCCGCAGCAGCTCCAGCAGCTGCGGCGACAGCATGGCGTTGCGGTCCTTGCGGCCCTTGCCCTGCTCGACCCGGATCAGCATGCGCGTGCTGTCGATGTCGCCCACCTTGAGGGCGGCCACCTCCGACACGCGCAGCCCGGCGCCATAGGCGGTGCCGAGCGCGGCCTTGTATTTCGGGCCCGGCGCCGCCTCGAGCAGCCGCCCGACCTCCTCGGCGCTCAGCACGGCCGGTAGCTTGCGGGGGTGGCGGACCAGGACCAGCCGGCGCGACAGGTCAGGCCGGTCGAGCGTGACGGTGAAGAAGAAGCGCAGCGCCGACACCGAGCCGTTGATGGTCGGGCGGCTGCACGCCGGTCTCGGCCTGGTGGACCTGGAAGCGGCGGACGTCCTCGGCCGTCGCGGTGTCGGGCGACCGCCCGAGGAAGGCCGCGAAGCTCCGGACGAAGCGGAGGTAGTCGCGCTGCGTTTCCTCGCGCAGGCCGCGCATGGCCATGTCTTCGAGCATGCGCTGGCGCAGCGGGCTGACAACGACAGAAGCTTGTAGCTGGGACATCGAGGGTACCTCTCGAGATGAAGGTGACCCTTCATGCTCGGAGCCCCACCCGACCCCCTCAAGCTCTCATCGGCTACACCAGTTGTACTCCACGCCTCCGCAGGCCCTCCCGCGAAGCGGGTTCGTCCAT
>CAVSLO010000034.1:0-26049 GCA_963728675.1 uncultured Alphaproteobacteria bacterium
GACCCCCGCCCAACTGGCCGAAGTCCTCAGCTTGTGAATAAACGGAGCCTGGCTCCGTTTCTTCACGTTGGCAGCACCACCCACAGCTTCGGGGCCAGCGCGACCAGCGCCTCGTCGCCGAGCTCGCCGACGGTCGCCGCGCCGGCGCGGTCCATCTCGATCGCCAGCTCGCGCCAGGCGTGGGCGACCGGGGCGACCCGCGGCGGTCGGGCCGAAGCCGGTCGCGGCGCTGCAGCTCGTCGGCCCGCGCGCGCACGTCCTCCACGGTCAGCTCGGCGAACGGTCGGTTGGCGCCGCGGATGAACACCGTCTGCCGACGATCTCACGCGCGGCTCGCCTGGCTCACGCGCTGCTCCCCCGCCGTCGCCAGCCGCCGTGGCCGCGACGGCGGCCTGGCCGTAGGAGATGCCGCCGTCGTTGGGCGGCAGCCGCTCGGGCACGAGCACGCGCAGGCCGGCGCCGTGCGAGGCCGGCGGCGGTCGCCTCGAGCAGGCCGCCGGTTCTGGAACACGCCGCCGGTGAGCACGACGGCGCTCGAGCCCGCCCGCCGCGCCGCGCGCCGCGCAGCGCCCGCACGGTCGCGTCGGCGACGCGCGTCGTGGAAGCGGCCGCGACGACGCCCGGCGCGACGTCCCGCCGCCAGCGTCGGCGCGCGACCGCGCGCACGGCTCGGCCGCGGGTCGAGCACGAGCAGCCGCCGTCCGCGGCCACCGGCGAGCTCGGGTAGCGCCGCGCTCGGCCGGGTCGCAGGCCGCCTCGAGCTCGATCGCCGCCTGGCCCTCGTAGGTGACCGCGGCGCGCAGCGCCGAAGAGCGCGGCGACGGCGTCGAACAGGCGGCCCATGCTCGTCGTGACCGGCGAGCCGAGCCCGCCGCGGCCAGGCGCGACGACCTGCCGCCAGCGCTCGCGGCGTCGACCGGCGCCGAGCGCCGGCGGCAGCGGCGTCGACGCCGGCGCGCGCCGCAGCCACGCGCACGCCATCCGCCACGGCTCGCGGATCGCCGCGCTCGCCGCCCGGCATCGCGCACCGGCCGCAGGTGCGCCGGCCCGCTCGAAGCCGCCGAGGTCGGCGACCAGCAACTCGCCGCCCCAGACGTGCCGTCGGTGCCGTAGCCGGTGCCGTCGAAGGCGCACCGCCATCGCCGGCGCCGGCTCGGCCGTGCTCGGCCAGGCAGGCCGCGAGGTGGGCGTGGTGGTGCTGCACGCCGACGAGCGTCGGACGCCGTCGAGCTCGAGCGCGTACTTGGTCGAGAGGTACTCGGGTGCAGGTCGTGGGCGACGACGCTCGGGCGCGACGCCGAACAGCCGCTCGAGGTGCTCGATCGCCTCGCGTGAACGACGCGAGGGTCTCGCAGTTGCTCGAGGTCGCCGATGTGGTGGCTGAGCCACGCCCGTCGGCCGCTTGGCCAGGCAGAACGTGCTCTTCAGCTCGGCGCCGCAGCGCCAGGACGGCCGGCCGGCCGCGACGGGCAGCGGCGACGGCTCGCGGCGCGTAGCCGCGCGAGCGGCGCACGGCAGCTGCGGCCGCCCGCGGCGCGACCGCGCGCACGACCGAGTCGTCGCAGCGGATGTGGATCGGGCGGTCGTGGACGAGGAACACGTCGGCGATGCCGGCCAGGCGCGCGAGCGCGTCGTCGTCGTCGTAGGCGATCGGCTCGTCGGAGAGGTTGCCGCTGGTCATCACCAGCGGCGTGCCGCGCAGTCGGCGAGCAGCAGGTGGTGCAGCGGCGTGTAGGGCAGCATCAGCCCGAGCTCGGGCGCGCCCGGGCGCGACGCCGTCGGCGCCACGCGGCGCCGGCGCCGGCGCGGCGCCAGCACGATCGGCCGCCGCGGCGCGACGAGCAGCGCTCGCGCCGCGGTCGCCGAGCTCGCACGAGCGCGCGGCGGCCGTCGAGGTCGGCGCACCATCACGCGAACGGCTTGTCGTCGCGGTGCTTGCGCGCGCGCAGCTCGCGCGACGGCCGCCGTCGTCGGTCGGCGTCGCACGCGAGGTGGAAGCCGCCGAGGCCCTTGACCGCGACGATCGCGCCCGTCGCGCAGCGGCGTCGACGGCCGCGGCCAGCGGCGTCGTCGCCGCCGAGCACGGCGCCGTCCCGGCGCAGCGACCAGCGCAGCCGCGGCCCGCACGCCGGGCAGGCGTTGGGCTGGGCGTGGAAGCGGCGGTCGGCCGGGTCGTCGTACTCGGCCGGCACGCCGGGCACATCGCGAACGCCGGCCATCGTCGTGCGCGGCCGGTCGTAGGGGACGCCGCGTGACGATCGTGAAGCGCGGGCCGCAGTTGGTGCAGTTGATGAACGGGTAGCGGTAGCGGCGGTCGGCCGGGTCGAACAGCTCGGCCAGGCAGTCGGCGCAGGTCGCGGTGTCGGGCTGACCGGAGCGTCCGGCGCGCCCGCCGCGCGGCGCTCGCGCGATCGCGAAGCCGGCGCTCGCCGCGTCGGCGTCGACGCTCCTCGACGGTGACGCGCTCGACCACCGCCAGCGGCGGCGCGTCGCGCGCGCAGCCGCGCGAGGAAGCGCTCGACGCCGCCGGCGTCGCCCTCGACCTCGATGCAGCACGCCGCGCGCGTCGTTGCAGGACGAAGCCCGCCAGCCCGAGCTCGCGCGCCAGCCGGTACACGAAGGGCCGGAAGCCGACGCCCTGCACGGTGCCCTCGACCCGCACGCGCCGCGCCGCGCGCGGCCACGCTCACGAGCCGCCGTCCGACGACTCGACCAGCTCGCGCAGCACGTGGTACGCGCTCGCCTGCGCCTCCTGGATCCGCGGGATGTGCTCGGAGCGCGTGACCACGACGTGGTCGGCGAGCCCTCGGCGGCGATCCGGCCGCCGTCGTAGCCGACCAGCGCGATCGTGGCCAGCCCGCGCCGGCGCGCCTCGGCGAGCGCCGCGATCACGTTGCGCCGAGCCGCCGCGAGGTCGAGAGCGCGAGCAGCGCGTCGCCGGCCCGCCCGTGGGCGATCACCTGGCGCGAGAAGATCGCCTCGACGCCGATGTCGTTGGCGATCGCGGTCAGGATCGCCGGGTCCTCGGTCAGGTCGATCGCCGGCCGCGCGCGGCCGCCGCCGCGCGCGGCGCGGAAGTCGGCGACGACGTCCATCGCGTCGGTCGCCGAGCCGCCGTTGCCGAGCGCGAGCAGCTTGCCGCCCGCGCTCGAAGCTCGCGCGCAGCGCGGCGGCGGCGGCGAGCAGCGCGTCGCGCGTTCTCGGTCAGCGTCTGCTCGCGCAGCGCGCCGATCTCCTCCGCCTTCATCAGCACCGAGCGGCGCACGTCGGCGACGACCGCGCTCGAGGTCGTCCTCGCCGCTCGGCCAGGAACGGGTAGAGGAAGCTCGACGCGCCGGCGTCGTGGACGGCGCGCGTCGCGCCCGCGAGCAGCCCGCGGTGCTCGAAGAACACGTGCACGAGCTCCCACAGTGCACCCGGCGGGGGTCGCGCCCCTGCAGCAGGCCGCGGTGATCGAAGAACACGTGGACGAGCTCCCACAGCAGGTGGTACAGCGTCTCGAAGTCGGTGCTCGGCCACGAGGTGAACAACCTGTCCTTCCCGCTGAACGCGCCCGCGACAGCCGAGCATGCCGGCCGAGAGCACGAGCCGCCGCTGGCGTTCGAACAGCGACGGCCAGATGACGAGGTTGGCGACGTCCGTTTCATCCTCCAGCGTGATGAACATCACGCCCTTGGCCGAGCCCGGCATTTGGCGCACCAGCACGAGGCCCGCGACCGTGATGCGCGGCCGTCGCGGGCTTGGGCTAGCGCGGCGCAGGGCGAATTCCGCGGGCTTCAAGATCGCCGCGCAGGAAGGAGACGGGATGCCGGCGCAAGCTGAGGCCCTTGTAGCGATAGTCCTCGACCACCTCGCGGCCCAGCGTCATCGGGGCGAGGACGACGGCCGGCTCGTCGAATTCGGGCCGCAGCTGGCCCTCGCGCGCGTCCGCGGCCGCAAACAGCGGCAGCGGGTCGTCGCGCAAGGCCTTGATGGCCCACAGCGCCTCGCGGCGGCTAGGCCCAGCGAGCCGAAAGCGTCGGCCCGGGCCAGCCGCTCCAGCGCGCGCGCTCGCGACGCCGGCCCGGCGCCAGAGATCCTCGATCGACCCGTACGGCCGCTCGCCGCGCGCGGCCACGATCCGCGCTCCATCCGCATTCGCGAGCCCCTTGGCGCAGCGCAGGCCGAGCCGGACCGCATGCCGGTCGCCGCCGGCCGCCTCGAGCGTGCAGTCCCAGCGCGAGTGGTTGACGTCCGACCGGCCGGACCTCGACCCCGTGCTCCCGCGCATCGCGCACGAGCTGCGCGGGCGCATAGAACCCCATCGGCTGCGCGTTCAGGAGGGCGCAGAAGAACACGTCCGGATGGTGGCATTTCATCCAGGACGAGGCATAGGCGATCAGCGCGAACGAGGCCGCGTGGCTCTCCGGAAAGCCATACGAGCCGAAGCCCTCGAGCTGCCTGAACGTGCGCTCGGCGAACGCCTGGTCGTAGCCGTTCGCGATCATCCCGGCGATCAGCTTGTCGTGGAAGTGGGCGACGCCGCCCGTGAACTTGAAGGTCGCCATGGCGCGCCGCAGCTGATCGGCCTCGGCGGGCGTGAAGCCGGCGCACTCGATCGCGACCCGCATGGCCTGTTCCTGGAACAGCGGCACGCCCAGCGTCTTGCCGAGCACGCGCTCCAGCTCAGGGGTCGGGTAGGAGACGGGCTCGCGTTCTTCGCGCCGGCGAAGATAGGGATGCACCATGTCGCCCTGGATCGGGCCGGGGCGGACGATCGCGACCTCGATCACCAGATCGTAGAAGGTCCTCGGCTTCATGCGCGGCAGCATGGCCATCTGCGCCCGGCTTCGATCTGGAACACGCCGACCGTATCGGCGCGCTGGATCATCTCGTAGGTGCGTCGGGTCCTCCGGCGGGATGGAGGCGAGGTCGAGCGGATCGCCCTTGTGCGCGGCCAGGAGATCGAAGGCCCGGCGCATGCAGCCCAGCATGCCCAAGCCCAGCACGTCGACCTTCATGAAGTTAAGGGCGTCGATGTCGTCCTTGTCCCACTCGATCACCTGCCGGTCTCCATGCGCGGCCGGCTCGATCGGGACCAGATCGTCCAGCGGTCCTGCGTCAGCACGAAGCCGCCCGGATGCTGCGAGAGATGGCGCGGCGTGCCGATCAGCTGGCGGGCGAGCTCCAGCGTCAGCTTGAGCCGGCGGTCGTCGGGATTGAGGTTGAGCTCCTGCGCCTCCGCCTCGCTGACGCCCTCCGTGCTCCAGCCCCACATGAGCCCGGCGAGCGCGGCGGTGACGTCCTCCGGCAGGCCCAGCGCCTTGCCGACTTCGCGCACCGCGCCGCGCGCGCGGTAGCGGATCACGGTCGCGCAGATCGCGGCACGCTCGCGGCCGTAGGTCTCGTAGATCCACTGGATCACCTCCTCGCGCCGCTCGTGCTCGAAGTCGACGTCGATGTCGGGCGGCTCGCCCCGCTCCTCGGAGACGAAGCGCTCGAACAGCAGCTCGGTGCGGACCGGGTCGATCGAGGTGATGCCGAGCACGTAGCAGACGGCGCTGTTGGCCGCGCTGCCCCGGCCCTGGCAGAGGATGCCCTGTGTGCGCGCGAAGCGGACGATGCTGTTGACGGTCAGGAAGTACGGCGCATAGCCCAGGCGCTCGATCAGGTTCAGCTCGTGCCGGAGCTGGATGGCCACCGTGTCGGGCAGGCCATCGGGATAGCGCTCGTGCGCCCCGCCCAGGTCAGCCGCTCCAACGTCTCCTGCGCGGTCAGGCCGGGCTCGGTGACCTCGTTCGGGTACTGGTACCGGAGTTCGTCGAGCGAGAAGCGGCAGCGCGCGACGATCTCCAGCGTGCGCGCGACCGCCTCGGGATGACGCGCGAACAGCCGGGCCATCTCGGCCGGAGCCTTCAGAAAGCGGTCGGCATGGCGCTCCTGGCGGAAGCCGGCCTCGTCGATCGTGCAACCGTGCCGGATGCAGGTGACCACGTCCTGCAGCATGCGCAGGTCCGGGCGGTCGTAGAGCACGTCGCCCGTCGCCACGGTTGGGACATGCGCCTGGGCCGCACGGTCGGCGATCGCTTGCAGGCGGGCATGGTCGTTGCGGCGGAAGCGGCGGGTCAGCGCCAGTAGCCGCGGTCGCCAAAGCTCTCCCGCAGGCGTCCGAGGGTCGCAGCCGAGGTTGGCGTCCGGCTGCTCCGCGAGCAGGATCGCGATCAGGCCCTCGCTCCACGCATCCACGTCCGCCCAGGACAGCCTGCATTCGCCCTTGCCGGCCCGGCCCTTGCCGAGCGTGAGCAAGCGGCAGAGCCGGCCGTAGGCGGCGCGATCGGTCGGGTAGACGAGAAGCGAGGTGCCCTCGTCGAGATCGAGCCGGCAGCCGACCACGAGGCGCACGCCGGTCTCCTTGGCGGCCTCATGCGCCCGGACGATCCCGGCCAGGGAATTGCGGTCGGCGATGCCGAGGGCGGGCATCCCAAGCTCGTGGGCGCGGATGAACAGCTCCGCCGGGCTTGAGGCGCCGCGAAGGAACGAGAAATGCGACGTGACCTGGAGTTCGGCGTAGCTCATGTCCCGCCGAACCCATGCAGCCACCAGCGCCCGCCGGCCTCGGCCGGGGCGTCGCGGAACAGCCAGAACCGCGCGCCGGCCTCGTCTTCGACCCCGTAGTAGTCGCGCACGGACGAGAGCTCCGCGTCAGCAGCGCCACCATTCGCCGCGCACCCGCAGAGGACCGTCCGCGTGGACGACGCGGCGCCGCTGGCCGCGCCAGATGAACAGCGCGGGCGGATGGTCCGGCAGCCGGGCGACGACGCGCACCGGCTCGGGCGGGGTCAGGATCGAGCTGGGGCGGGGCAGATCGTCGGGCCAGCGCAGGTCGCCGGACGGCGCCAGCGCCGGGATGGTCCGCACCGAGCGCTCCGGCAGCTCGCTCGCGACCGGAACTGGTGCGGTAGACCCGCTTGACCCCGCGTTGCGCCGTCATGCTGTCGACGAGTTCGCCTAGGTTCGCCCCGTCTGCCGCTGCAGGCCCGAGCGGCGCGGCCTCGAGCTGGCGCGCCCCAAGCCGTTGCACGCGCGGCGCAAGCAGGGCCACCTCCTCGATCCCGAAGCCCGGATCGACGTGACTGAGGCGCTCGGCCAGCATGCGCGCGAGGTGACGGGGATCGCGCGAGGGCGCAGCGGTGCCGATGCAAACGGCCTGGCTGCACCGATCGACGCGCCGGAAGACAAGATCGAGGCGCCGTACGCCCAAGCCGGTGCGTTCGAGATCACGGCACAGAGCTGACGTGAGGTCGCCGACGACGCGCTTCAGGTCCTCCGGGTCGCCGATCGGCTCGGCAAAGGCGCGCTTGCATTGCGGAATGTCGGGCGGGAGCAGCGGCTCGAAGAGGTCGGGTTCGTGCCCGAGCGCCTGATCGAGGCGGATCAGGATCTCCGGCCCGAAGCGCAGCTTGAGCGGTCCAGGCGACTTCGCGGCCAGCTGGGCCACGCGCTCGATCCCGACCTCCCGTAAACTCGCGACCGTGTCGGCCGACAGCCGCAGCGCCTGGATCGGCAGGCTCGCGATCGCATCGGCCATGCGCCCCGGCGGGATCACCCGATCCGAGCCGTAGCGCGCCACGGCCCACGCGGTCGCGGGCGTGTCGGCGACACTCGCCTGCACAGTGATCCCGGCCCTGTTCAGGCGCGCGACGAGATCGTCGAGCAGCTTATGCTCGCCGCCTCTGAGATGAGCGGCTCCGGCGATGTCGATGAAGATCCCGTCCGGCGGATCGGGCGCGACGATCGGGGCATAGCGCAAGCACCATGCGGCCAGGCGCGCGAGGGCCGCCGCATCCGCCTCAGGCCGCGCCGGAACAGTGGTGAGGTCCGGGACCAGCGCCTGCGCATGCGCGACGGTCTGGCCCGGACGCAGCCCAAGCGCGCGCGCCGCGTCGTCCACGGCTGCGATGATCCGGCGCGAGCCCTCCCTTATGGCTGTGATCATCGGTTCATCCCGCGGCGGCGCGCGGCGCCCGCTCTGCCTGCGGACGCGGTCGGTGGGCCAGGTTGGGAGGTAGAGCGAGACGACCCTCCTCATCGCACGCCTCCATGAGCCAGGACCGGGGCTCCGCCCCGCGGCAGCGGACGAGTTCGACCCGCCAGCGGGCGCGACCAAGACCGGGCGCGGGCAGCGGTGACGAGGGCGCCGGGCCGACCCGCCAGCGCGTCGTTGAGCATGTCGCCTCAAGGCCGGCGCCCTCGCGCCAGCGCCGCAGAGCAAAAGCCGTGACCCCGGACGCCTCGGCCGCCAGCTGAAGCCGGCGCGAGGGGGTGAACCGCAAACGCGCGAGCTCGCCCACGACTGCGGCCAGACCGCAGTGGCGCAAGCCCTCCTCCATGGCTGGAAGCACATCCGCCTCGCGGACAGTCTCGACGAAGATGACGCGGTTGGGATCGAGGCCGACGGACGCGAGGCCGGGCGCGAAGAGATCCCGGCGAGCAAGGCACCACAGCACCGGACCATTCAGCCGAGCCAGGATGCCGGCCACGAAAAGCCGCGCCGTTGCGGCGTGACACGCGCCGGCCCCGTCCTCCACGATCTCGTGCAGAAGGCCCAAGGGGAGGCCGTGCGCCGGCAGATGGGCGTCCAGCGCCGCGATGCCGAACCGCAACGTCTCGCAAGGCCGCCGGGAACCCCGCTCCAGATGCGCGATCCGCGCTTGTAAATCGGCCAGCAAAAGCCTGCGCCCGGCATGGTGCATGCCGTGCCTCCGTACACCCGATGACCTTTGATGTTCCTATTCTGTTCTTAACGGCGGGGGTGAGTCAATCCGCCACACCACTGTGCACTGGGCATTGAGCGCGGCATTCACGCGCGGGTCGCTCTGAGGCTCGGGCTCTAGGCTGTTGTACAGCCCGGGAGCGCCGCGCGCATCAAACGCGCAATCACATGCACGGTGTGCGGACGAATGCGGGACATTGGGCGTGGGGCTTCTCGGAAGGAGAGGAGGCCCGCTACTTCGTTCTTCGCACTCCGCAACACGCGCCCCGAGTGTTGTCGTTTTTGCCGCCCGCCGTGCCTCGGTGCGGCCGTAGTAGTCGGTCGCCAATGGAGGGAAAGGGCAGCCTCGAACTTTGCGCCATCTTTGTCGCCGCCGCACGCCGCGCCAAGACGGTGGTGGCGGCCTTCCTGGGCGATCACCGCCCCCCTCATTGGATCTCCGACCGCTATGGCGGCCAGATGGGCTGGGCCCGGCTGGGGCACCAGGTCTGCCTCGCGCATCTGATCCGCGACGTCCAATACGCGATCGATGCCGGCGATACCGTTCTCGCGCCGGGACTGAAGGGCCTGCTGAAACGCGCCTGCGCCATCGGGCGACGCCGCGCGCGGCAAGGAGTCCGCGACCAACCTCGGGGCTGCATAAGCAAGCCGCACTACGGCCCACTGTCCTGATACGAAGCCGCCTTCCTTGGAGCGGCTTCTGTCCTTTTGGGAGTGCGGGGCGAGGCCTGGGTTCGGCCTGGAAGGCACGTGCGAGGGCCCGCTCTGCGACGCAGCCGGGTCTCGCGGGTCTGTCAAGGTGAGTGCTTCTTGTTCGCTGGGGCCGATTTGGTTTTGGCCCGAGCCTTACCCCCGTTCTTGGCCCGAGCGTTCTTGTCGGCTGCCTCTTTCGCGAGCCGGAGCGATCTCAGCTGGGAGGTCTTCACGTCAACAGCCAGCGCCTGAGCCTCATGCTCTGCTGTCGCCTGCGCCCCTTCCGCTACCGCCTTCTGCTTCTGAAACTTTGCTTCGGCCCTGGCCTGAGCCTCTTTGGAGCTACCGCCCATCGCTCTCTCCTTCATGTGCACAAACTCGGGTTTCCGAACAGCCGGAACAGCCAGGCTTGCCCTGAGTGTAGGCTATCGCGCAGCACCGTCGCTCTGGCTGGTGAAAGAACCCGCCCTTTATCGTTCATCCATGGTCATCTCGGCCCCACTCCTCACGCGCGAGATGCTGCCCTAACAACCACCGAACGATGGTAGTTTACCCTCTCAGGAGCACAGATCATGGAGCAGTGGTTCGCCTTCCGCGCCTTGAACTCGCAAACGCTCTACGGTTTCGGGACCGACGAACAGGCCGACAAGTTCGCAGATCACCTGAACCAGCGCCGCGAGGCCAACAGGTATCGTGCGTACCCTCTGACGACTGACGAGGCGATCGAGCTTCGTGTCGATGCGCGAGACGACGCTTTCAACCTCGACGACGAACTCCGCGTTTTAGCCAACGCCCAATGACCCCCGCCGAGTACTAACCCGCTCGAAACCTCCGTTGACCAACGCCAACCACGGGAAGCGTCCTAGGCACGGCGCTTATTCTTCCTCAACCGGATCAACCCGGAGCCAGTAGTCGCGGCCGACCTCGAACTCTTCGGTGTCAGCTTCGTCCTCAAAGGTCCACACGAGCTGCGAATAGGGCGGGTCGGTCGTGCTCATCGTCACGGGCGCAGCTATGCCGCTTTCGGCCTCGCCGGGAACCTTTCCGACTACCTTGAAACGCGGGCGCATAATTTCTCCTTGATCGCCGTCTCCAACGCGCGCCCGAAGCGGCTGGCATAGGCCAGGAACACGCCGACCTGACAGTTTTCGATCCGCCCCGCCGTGCCGGAATACTGGCGCGCGACCCCAACCGAGTGCTCGCCCTTCTTCAGAAACCCGGTCTCGTCGACCACCAGCACGCCGTCCCGATCGCCGAGGCCCTCGATCACGTCAGCGCGGACGCAATCCCGCAGAGCGTCCGCGTCCCAGTGGCTGCGCCCCAGCAGCGACTGCATGCGGTAGGGCCGCTCAAGCCCGGCCTGCTCAGCCAGGAGCCAGCCTGTTTTGCGCGCGACCCCCGACAACAAGCCGTCGAGAAAAGCTCCAGCGGTCGCCCGTGTTTCGGCCCTGCCGAACACCGGTCCGATCCGCTCCTTGAGCGCCACCAGTTCGCGTTCCCAGGCCAGCCTGGCGGCGTTGCGCAACACGGTCCTGCGCTTAGCGCGGGCACTGCCTGGACCGCTCCCGGCCGTTCGCGAGACCCTGGCCGAGAATCGTCTCGATGCCATCCTCCTCGCCACCCAAGGCTTTCTTTGAATGGCCCTGCCCCCAGACCCTCGCCGCCTTGCGAAACGCCGCCCTCACCATCCATCGACGCCGGGGGAACCGTCCCGTCGAGGGCCAGGAGCACTTCGCCGAACATCGCTACGAGGCGCTCGCCGTCCTCAAACAAACGAGAACCGAATGACCCTGACCCGCGCACCAGGCCGCTTACAGGCGGGCTGCGTCCGCCTTTCATCGGCGCGTGGCAGAGGCGGAAGCAGAGCCGGTCGACCGCTCGCTCGGCAGCCTTTTGGTCCCGAACGAACCCTGGAACGGTCTCCTGAACGCGGTCAGCACCTATGTGAGCGGCGCGGAACTCGACCGGATTTCGGTTCACGACAGCGCCTGCTATCGCGTGAGCGGCCCGGATTGGCGCGTCGTGGAGGGCCACGGCCGCACGGTGACGGACTACGGGGCCGGCCTGCCGATCGCGCTCGACGCGGCCGTGACCCGCATCGACCACGGCGGGACGGACCATATCCGTCTGGAGACGAAGCAAGGGACGGTGCGGGCGCGGGCGGCGATCGTCACTGTGTCGACGGATGTCCTCGCGGCGGAGACGATCCGCTTCGATCCGCCCCTGCCGGAGAAGGTCGAGGCTGCGGCCCTGCTGCCGCTCGGCCTTGCCAACAAGGTGTTCCTGCGGCTCGGCGCCCCCGACGAGCTGCCGGAGGACGGCCATCTGATCGGCTGCCCCGAGCGGGCCGGAACGGGCGCGTACCACCTGCGCTCCTTCGGCCGCCCCGTGGTTGAAGGCTATTTCGGCGGGAGCTTGGCCCGCGATCTGGAGGCCGCCGGCGACGAGGCGGCTGTCGCCTTCGCGCTCGACGAGTTGGCCGCGCTGCTCGGCGCGGACTTCCGCCGCCGGGCGCACCTCCTTGTTGCAACAGCGTGGGGACGTGAGCCGACCATCCGCGGCTCCTACGCTTACGCCAAGCCCGGCGCAGCGGGACAGCGCGCGGTCTTGGCCGCGCCCGTAAACGGGCGGCTCTTCTTCGCCGGTGAGGCGACCTCGCCGGACGCCTTCACCACCGCCCGCGGCGCATATGAGTCGGGCGTCTCAGCTGCCGAAGCGGCGTCAGCGAACATGATGGCGCAAGCAAGGCATTGACCCTGCGTATCGAACCCCGGCGCTACGCGGATTGCGCCTCTTGGGCCGCCAGCCTCTCGACCGTGCGCACGTAGGCGTCGGCGTCGAACTTCTTGAGTGAGTTCTGACCCATCGAGCGTACGTTCCCGAACACGTTGCGCGGTCCCCAGGGCCGGTCGTGCAGCCCGAACAGCCAGGCCACGTTCGTGAACGAGTTCGCGTCACGGCCGTCGAGGAAGTAGCGGTTGTTGAGCCGCAGCGTCGTCTCGAATGCTGCTTCGGGCGAGGGCGACCACTCCAGGATCTTTTTGCCCCAGTACATACGCATGTGGTTGTGCATGTAGCCGGTCGCCCGCATCTCCAGCATCGCCGCGTTCCAGTAGCGGTCGTGGGTCTCGCCTGCCTCGAGCTGCTCGCGGCGTGTAGAGGTGAGGCCGGCGGTCGCCGCGCCGGCTGTCGAGCGTCCTGCGGGCCCATTCGGGCACGGTCGTCGTAGGTGTCGTAACGCTCGTCGTAGAAGACGTGGTTCATGGCGAGTTCGCGCCGGACGATCAGTTCCTCCAGGTACGCCGACCGGTCCTCGTCGTCGCCGGTCTGCGGCCGCGCGCACGGCAAGTGCGATCTCAACCGGCGAGATCTGCCCGAAGTGCAGGTAGGGGCTCATGTGCGAGGCCGCGCCCGCCTCGGGCACGCTGCGGTTCTTGGCGTAGTACGCGAAAGGTCCGGCGAGGTAGCGCCTGAGCCGGGAGAGGGCCTGCGCCGGTTCCGCCTCGGAAGCGGCGCACCGGCGGCGACGCTCTGGTCCACCTTGAGCGCGCGCACCACGCCCGGCGCGTCGGACAGATCGATGTCGCTGCGCACCTGCAGGTCGCCGCGGGGCGGCGGACGCGCCGCGGCCTCAGGGGAACGATGAACTCCTCCCACACGCGGTGCAGCTTGGGGCGAAGCGTGCGGGCGCCGACCTCGTGCTTCGCCGAGGCGGCCTCGACCGGGACGACCACATCGCCTTCGACCTGCACGACGCGGCAGGCGGCTTGCTGGCTCAAGCTCGCGTGCCACGCTTTTGCGGCTTGAGGTAGCCGCGGTCGCACACGACCAGCGCGGCGTCGCGGGGCAGATCCAGCGCGACGGCATCGGGCGCGCCGCGTCGGATCGCGAAGCGCGATGCCGCGCTGTTCAAGGCGCGCGCGACTCGGCCAGACCCTCCAGCATGAAAGCGTAATGGCGGGCGTTGGCCTCCGGGTAGCCGTCCGTCAGACCGAAGCAGACCAGAACCGGCAGGGCGCGTGCCGTTGGCCTCCTCGATCGCCAATTCCAGTGCCGGGTTGAACCGGGCGCGCTGGGACTGCTGCATCCAGTAGAGCACGTAGCGCGCACCGGCGCGCGGCTCGGCCTCGTTCAGCACCCTGATGCGCGCGGACTGGATGGCCATCGCCGACGCCCGGCGGCGAGGTGCGGTCGCGTTGCCGAACTCGGGCTGGGAGCGGGCTGGCGCATCTCGTCCTGGCGCATCGGCATGGCGTCGATCGTTGCCGTTAGCTCACGCGCGATGATGGGCTTTGCTGCCCGCAGCTTCGCGCCGCCGTCCTTGCCGACCAGCACCGCCTGGAACGGCTCGTCGCCGAGGCTGAGCCGCGTTCGCAGGGCCTTCGCCTCGAGCCGAGCCGGCCGAGCGGCTGGACGAGCACGAGGTCGCGCTCGCCTGCGCCACCTTGTTCATGCTTTCGATTTGACGCTTCTGCTCGGCCAGCGCTGGGCTCTCCGGATCGGCCGCGAGCACGACCAAGACACGCGCCTTCCAGCGATAGCGGGCCAGCGGATCGTCTTGGGCCTCGGCAGAATTGACGGAATGCATCATGATGCTCCCCAGCAGAATGACCAGAGCAACGGCGGACTTGCCGTGCCAAAGCGCTGCGGCGCGGCAGGATCGGGTGCAGAAGCCCAAGCACGAGTGAGGCCACCTGCTCCCCGCGGCGGACCTCGTCCCGCCGTCCGCCAATCAGGCCTGGCCGCACCATAGTGAGAGACTCAAAGCCAAGCTTGGCGAGATCCCGCTCCACCTCGCCTTTCACCCGGTTGTAGAAGAAGCGCGAGGACGGGTCCGCTCCTATTGCGGAGTTCAGGACGAAGGTCTGCACGCCATGTTGCCTGGCGAGGCGAGCTACCGCCAGCGGGTACTCGTAATCGATCCTGCGGAATGCCTCCTTCGACCCGGCTTCCCGCATGGTCGTTCCGAGCGTGCAGATCACTGCATCGGCCCGCCACCGCTCCGCACCCTCAGGCAGGCGCTCGAAATCCACTATGGGCGCGAGCAGCTTCGGATGATGGGGTAGGTTGCGGCGCACCGGGGCGACCACGGCGTCAATGCGGCTGTCGGTGAGCGCCAAGTCAAGAACCTGGCGGCCCACGAGGCCAGTTGCACCTACAAGCAGAAGCCTCATCTCACCAACATTCCCTCATCATGCGACAAACTTGAACCACCCCGGCATCACGGCTGATCCGGGAGCCTGTTTCCCTTTGCGCTGGGACCGTGCTGCCGCGCCCGCGTCATCACACGCCTTCAGGGGACGAGGGCGAGCGGCGAGCGCACGGCTCCCGACCGCGATGGCGAGCGCGACGACGATCAGAATCGCCGCGACGGCGAACGTGATCCGCATGCCGGTGGCAACGGCCTCGGGACGCGCCGTCGTGATGTCGATCGTCGCCGATGCGAGCGCGAACACCGCGCCCATGACGGATGCGCCGGTGATGAGCCCGAGATTGCGCGACAGGTTGAGCATGCCGGAAATGACGCCCCGCTGGTCCGGGCGGATATCCGTCATGACGGCGGTGTTGTTGGCCGTCTGGAACAGCGCATAGCCGGCGGTGATGACGACGATGGGGGCGATGTAGCCGGCGATGCCGAACGTCGCCGGCATCATGGATAGAATGAAGGAGCCGGCCGCCATTCCGATGAGCCCGACGATGGTCATGCGCTGTGCGCCAAAGCGGTCCACGATGCGGCCGGCCGGCACGCCGGTCAGCGCGGCGACAAGCGGACCGACCGACATGACGAGTCCGACAAGAGCCGCGTCGAGCCCGAGCGCACGCGAGAGATAGAACGGCCCGACCACCAGCGTCGCCATCATCACCGTCGAGACGAGCGCGCTCATGGCGAGGCTCGCGCTCAGCACCGGATCGCGGAACATCGCCAATCGGATCAAGGGCGATGCCGCTCTCGCCTCGGCGAGCACGAAGAGGCCGGCTCCGAAGACGGCAGCCAACAGCAGAGCCATGTTGAGCGGACCGAAACTGCCGCGCCCGATCGTCATGGCGAGCGCATAGGCCGCGAGCGTCAGAGCCAGCAGCAGCGTGCCCATGGTGTCGAAGCCGGCCCGATCCGCCTTCGGCCGCCGGCGATCGGCGGGCAGGTAGCGATGCGCGAGAAGAAAAGTCAGGATGCCCAGCGGCACGTTGACGAGGAAGATCGCCCGCCAGCCGAGTCCGGCGATCAGAACGCCGCCGAGCGATGGACCGAGCGCGGTGCCGATCGCGGACATCGTTCCGAGCAGCCCCATGGCGCTGCCGGTCTTTGCCTTCGGAACCGTCTCGCCGACAAAGGCCATGGTGAGGGCCATCATGATGGCCGCTCCGAGGCCCTGCGCCGCCCGGGCGGCAATCAGCAGCCAGAGCGTGGGCGCGACGCCGCACAGGACCGAGGCCACCGTGAACAGGACGATTCCGGCCAGCAGCAGCCGGCGGCGGCCGGTGATGTCGCCGAGCCGTCCGACGCTGACGATCAGGGTGGTGATGGCGAGGAGATAGGCGAGGACGATCCACTGGACTTCCTGGAAGGAGGCGGTGAACGCCTGCGCCAGCGTCGGCAAGCCGACATTGGCGATGCTGGTGCCGAGCGAGGACAGCAACATGGAGAGCGAAAGGCTGGCGAGCGCCCACCGGACCGAAGGTGTCCGTTCCGCACTTCCAGCGCCAGCCGCATCTCGTCCTGCAATGATTGGCTTCAACATGAACTCCGTTTTCTGGCAGCTCCCGAATGGAGCTGTCAGAAACGTAGTCCTTTGCCTGACATGGCGGAAGGCGCACCATTTGCACTTTATTCGTGCGTTTGACGCCATATCACAGCCAAGCTGTGCTACGGTCGCGTGCATGTCGACACCCGATCTCAACCTGCTCGTCACCCTGGATGTGCTGCTCGCGGAAGGCAGCGTCGCGCGCGCGGCCCGACGGTTGCGGCTCAGCCCGTCGGCGATGAGCCGGGCGCTGGCGCGATTGCGCGAGACGACGGGCGATCCGCTGCTGGTCAGGGCCGGACGCGGTCTCGTTCCCACGCCCCGGGCGCTCGAGCTCCGCGAGCGGGTCGGTCAGCTCGTGCAGGACGGCAGAAGCGGTTCTGCGCCCTGCCGAGAAGCTCGACCTCAAACAGCTCGTCCGAACGTTCACGCTGCGGACCAGCGAAGGCTTCGTGGAGAACTTCGGGCCGGACCTCATTGCTCGCGTCGGCGAGGAGGCTCCCGGCGTGCGGCTGCGCTTCGTGCAGAAGCCGGACAAGGACAGCGCGCCGCTTCGCGACGGGACCGTCGATCTGGAAACCGGCGTCGTGGGGAAGACGACGGGTCCGGAGGTGCGCGCGCAGGCGTTGTTCCGGGACCGCTTCATCGGCGTCGTGCGAATGGGGCACCCGCTGAGCCAGGGCAAGATCACGCCGGCCCGTTATGCGGCCGGCAGGCACATCTGCGTCTCGCGGCGGGGTCTCGACAAGGGACCGATCGACGAAGCCTTGAAGCCGCTCGGGCTGGAACGGGAGATCGTCACGATCGTCGGCGGCTTTTCGACCGCGCTGGCTCTGGCTCGGGCCTCCGACCTGATCGCCAGCGTTCCCGAACGGCACACCGGAAACCTGCGCGCCGGAATGCATAGTTTTCCCCTTCCGGTCGCCACGCCGGAGGTCACGGTTTCATTGCTCTGGCACCCGCGGCTGGATGCCGATCCGGCGCATCGCTGGCTGCGCGGGTGCGTTCGGGACGTTTGCAGAGCGCAACGGCACAGCACTTGAACATCAAGTTAGGATCCAAGGCGGAATAACCGCTTCAATTTTGCTGTTCGTTCCAAGTCCAAGTCACGGACTGATTAGCCTGGTGCCATGGGAGCCAACTGCCTCCGTTGCGGACTTCGAAACTGCAGCAGTTAATTCGCCTCGGATCCTTAGTCTCGAAGTCTGCCTCCTACCCCAGATGTTACCGGCCACATCGTTTAGGACCGCTATGGGTCAATTCCGGAACGAGAACGAAGCGGGGGTGCGGCGCGGCTCGTCAGCTGCGAGCCCGGAACCTGTTGAGCTTTACGGCCGCACGAACAAGAGCCTTCAACGCCTCCTCGTCGATCGTCTCGCCCTCGCGGATGTCGATGGCGCGCCGGGTGCCACCTTCAAGACTCGCGTTGAACAAGCCTGCAGGGTCCTCCAGCGAGGCGCCCTGGGCGAAGGTCAGCTTGACGTAGCTCGTGTAGGTCTCACCGGTGCAGATGAGGCCGGCGTGCTCCCACACCGGGACCCCCAGCATTCCGTTCGACGGCTTTCTCCATTTCACCGCCTCGACCACGTCGGGGTCGGCCGCCCTGATGAGGCTGCGGACCCGGGCGAGCGTCTCGCCCCGCCAATCGCCTAGCGCCTGGATCCTCGCGTCGACCAGCTGGGAGGGAGAGGGCTCTCCTTCCTTGAGGCGGCTCTGGTTCATGGACGTCGTCGCTCCCGGTGGCGGGTCACATGCGTTCGCCGGGCAACCGGCTGGCTTGCTCCACCCAGTCAGCGAACTGGAGCTCGTCGAGCGGGTCGTCCTCGTGGATGTGCAGGTAGCGCACGTCCTTCTGCCTGGACCCGACCGGCGGGAACGGGATTGAGCGAGGCGCCACAGAAGAAGGCCACTTTGATGTACCTGGCGAAGACGTGAAAGCTGAGAAACCAGACGTGGTCCTCGACGCCGTAGAAGGGCGAGTTCCATTTGACCGCCTTGCGCACGCCGGGGACGGCGCACTCGATCACCGCGTCGAGCCGGCGCCCGACCTCGCTTTTCCAGGCCGGCATGGCCGCGATGTAGGCCTGCACCGGGGCGTCACCGTAGCCCTTCGGGATCTGAGGGTTGCCGCCTGAGAGCAGGACCGGCTCCGCGGAGGCCGGATCGGCGGCCTTCTTTCCGACTCTCGCCGACTTCTTCGAGGTCTCGCCCATCGTGCTCGCTCCTATCGGTTGACACGCCCGCTGCGCCACCTCGCAGCATACGGCAGCACGAACAGTCATCGCGCCTAGTTTCAGGTCGACGCGGCAGAAGCGTGCCGCGCAGCGGTCGACCACGTCTGCTTTTCGCGTCGGCTCACCCGTGAGCCGATGTTTCGCTTCCGTGAAGAGTTTTGGGCGCCGGCAGGCGAACAACAGACCAGCATGTCGACACAGCCCATGTATCCGCCCGCGAGTGGAACGATGCGCGTTAGCTCAGGGGCTGCATGACATGCTCCCGAAAGCCAGGGCGTTCGGTTAGCCGCTCGTACCAGCGCCGAACATGAGGCCGATCGACTCGGTGGAGGTCCAGGGCCAGCCACCGGTAGACCGACGCACCCACCGGGATGTCGCCCATCGTAAACGCCTCCCCGCCGACGAACCGGCGCTGAGCGAGGTGCGCATCCAGGATCGCCAAGGCTTGCTCGGCCTCCGCTTGGGCCATTTCCACTGCAGCCGGATCGCGCTTCTCGGGTGCCGTTCGCACCAGAGCCCAGAACACGTTTCGGACCGGCCGGTCCAGGGTGGTCAGCTGCCAGTCCATCCAGCGCTCGGCATCGAAGCGGGCTGCGAGATCGCTCGGACAAAGCGAGCCGAGACCGTGCTTCATTGCATAGATAGCGCACGATCGTGTTCGACTCCCACAGAACGTAGCCATCGTCCTCAATGGTCGGGATCCGACCATTGGGATTGAGAGCGCGATACGCGGGTGTCTCAACAACGCCGAAAGCCATGCCGGCGTCGATGCGCTCGAATGGCAGGTCCAGCTCGGCGCAACACCACAGCACTTTCTGGACATTGATCGAGTTCGTGCGGCCCCAGATCCTGAGCATGCTTCACCTCCCGCGATACAACCTGGTTGGAGCTCCGCCACTCCGCAAAGGAGCCAGTGTCGTCCCAGCAATGGTGCGTCGTGTAGAACCGTTTGGGGGACACGATCGAAGAGAAGGCGCCGATCGGCGATCGACCCGGTTTTCGCTCAGGCCAGGAAGGCCAACAACTCGCGCAAGGTTTCCTCCGGGGCTTCCTCCTGCAGCGTGTGCCCGCAGTCGAGCGCCCGGCCGCGAACATCGAGGGCCTTCTCGCGCCAGGTCTCGAGCACATCGTAGAGCTGCCCGACCGTGCCCTTCGCGCCCCAGAGCGCCAGCAGCGGCACCCTGATCCGGCGGTCGGCGTCGGCCGCATCGTGCTCAAGGTCGATCGTCGCCGCCGCGCGGTAGTCCTCGCAGATGGCGTGGCGGGTCGCGGGATCGAGATAGCAGCGCAGGTACTCGCTGGAACAGCGCCTCGCTGGTCGAGCCTGGCGTCTTGCTCTGGCCCTCGATGTGCGTGCGCAGGAAGAACTCAGGGTCCGCCGCGATCAGCCGCTCGGGCAAGGGCGCGGGCTGGATCAGGAAGAACCACCAGAAGTACCGCGTCGCGAACTCTTTGTTGGTGCGCGCGTACATGGTCGCGGTCGGCGCGATGTCGAGAACCGCGATCCGCTCCACGGCTTCCGGGTGGTCGAGCGCCATCCGGTGCGCGACCCGGCCGCCGCGGTCGTGCCCGACCACGGCGAAGCGCTCGAACCCGAGCGTGCGCATGACCTCGACCTGATCGGCCGCCATGGCGCGCTTGCTGTAGTTCACATGTCGCTCGCCGCCCTCCGGCTTCTCGGAGTCGCCGTAGCCGCGCAGGTCGGGCGCGACCACGGTGAAGCGCTCGGCCAAGCGGGGCGCAATCTTGTGCCAGGTCAGGTGGGTTTGCGGGTGGCCGTGCAGCAGCAGGAGCGGCGGCCCGCTATACGCTCACCCTCTTCCGGAAGGAGTCGGATGGCCAATGGCGGCTCGCGCGCGACGCCAACCTATTGGCGGCATAGAGCTAAGGATCGCCGGGCCCCTCGATATTCGGGGCGGCAGGGGGCGTCACGCTCGGCGATTGTTCATTGATCACCACCCATCGGTACGCTTGCCCCCAAGCGGAACGCCTCCCGCATCCTAAATTGCTGCCGGCCCGAGTATGACAAAGGCGAAACCTCCCGCTGACTAGCAGCACAAGCGGGTGCAGCCGCGGCCACCACGCAAGCATCGCCGCAGAAGCGGCCCCAACGGTCCACGCTGCCAGACCCGCTCCTGACACGCGAAAGACGGCTACAACCCCAGCCAGAAGGAGGCCCGCCCCGACCGGCGCAAGCCCACGCTCCAGGGCCGTGTGCCAGCGCTTGCCGCGATGCCGGTTCCAGACCCGAGCCACCCCGTAGCAGAGCAGGGATGACGGGACGAACAGGGCCAGGGTCGCGACCAGCGCGCCCCACCAGCCAGCCACTTTCCAGCCGATCAGCGTCACGAGCATCGAGCCGGGACCGGGTGCTGCGCGGGAGATCGCGAACAGATCGACGAACTCACGCGCACTCGCCCAGTGGTGGACGTCAACAGCCTGATGCTGGATGCCCGCGAACACACTCGGTCCGCCGCCGATCGAGGTCAGCGAGAAGGGGACGAAAACGGCGACCAGCGCCCAGGTGAGATCATTCCGCATCGGCCCTCGTCCACCACGCCCAGGCGACGCTCAGCGGCGCCAGCACGAGTACCACCGGCACCAGTGGCCATTGCAGCACGCCCACGGAAATGAAGGTTGCCATCAGCACGAGGGCAGGCCCGAGGCTGACAATCGAACGGCGAGCGCCCCGGACCGCCACCAGCAGAATGAGCCCAACCGCGGCGGCAGCGAGGCCGTCCATGCCACGTTGGATCCAAGGCTGGCCAGCGATCGATCCGTAGATGGTTGCAAGTCCGATCACGGCAAAGAAGGGCCCAATGAGCAGGCCACCGAGAGCCACCACGGCACCCGGCACGCCATGGAGGCGCTGCCCGATATAGACCATCAGATTGCTGATGTTGGTGCCGGGCAGGATCTGCCCGAGGGCGACGCCGCTCAGGAACTCCTGCTCTGTCATCCAGGCCCGACGCGCCACGACCTCGCGATGAACCCAGCCGGTCAGGCCGCCCCCGAAACTGAGAAGCCCGATCTGGACACAAACACCGAACAGGGCCAAGAGCCTGGCCGGCATGCGGCGCTCGATGGTCTCATTGGCTTCCATTCAACACGGTCGCTCAACTGCCGAGGATGCTCGTGCCCAGGTGTTTGCGCCTGAGGCGAGAGGCCCAAGCCAACCCCGCTCAGCATACCTGTGACAAGGTCACCTTTCATCATTGCTGTCATGAACATCTTCCAGGCTTGGTTATGCAAGTCGTTGCCCTCGCCCGCTCGAGTTTTTGATCCCGCAGCAGACGAGGGGCGGCTCTGGCCCAGAACCCCGACGATGTGAAACACGAGCCGCCCACCGGGCGTCGTGGTGTCGGTCGCCTCCGTGATTGGCCGGAATGTCAGCCGATCTCGAAGATCGCTTCGATCTCCACTGTCGCGCCGCGTGGCAGAGCGTAAGCACCAACGGCTGCCCGTGCATGTCGGCCACGGTCACCGAGAGCCAGCAAGAAAATCTCCGAGGCCCCATCCAGTACGCGCGGCTGCTCGGTAAAATCCGGCAGACATTTGACAAAGCCGTTCATCTTCAGGGCGCGGACTCGATCATATTCGCCCTCACAGGCCAAGCTAAGATTAGCCAGTAAGTTGGGCGCACAGATTGCTGCCGCTTTCTGTCCGTCTTCGACCGACAGATCGGCTCCAAGTGTGCCGGAATATTGAAGCTCCCCGTCGCGCACGCATGTCGTGCCCGCCATGAAAATGATCGACCCAGATCGCGTGAAAGGTTCGTAAGTTCCGTTTGGAGGCGTCGGCTTCGGTAGCGTTAGTCCCCTGGACCGGAGACGCTCGGCAAGACTGATCATGTCTGTCCTTAAAGTTGTTAGGGCGCGGTCCGCCGATGCATCGCATTCGGCTTAGGTCGCTGTCAGCTCGTTAGTAGGTGCCGGCCTCGAGGACCAGATTTCGCTGACTGACCCCGACAGCCGCGCCATGGCGGCGCATACCCGTGTGGCCGTGGGCTACAACGTCCAGATCGCGGTCGATGCCAAGCACAAGCTGCTCGTCGAACAGCAGGTCACCAATCAGGTCGTCGACATGGGCCTGCTGACCGAGACCGCGACCCCGGCCAAGGAGTTGCTTGGCGCGGACGGCATCGCGGTAGTTGCCGACAGCGGCTACTTCAAGATCGAGGATATCGAGGCCTGCGAGGAGGCCGGAATGACGCCCTATGTGCCGCGCCCGCAGCGCGGCCCCGCGGTCAAGGCCGGCCTGTTCCGCAAAGATGAGTTCCGATACGACCCGGCCCGTGACAGCGTCCTGTGCCCGGCCGGTCAGCGGGGCCCGCTTCGCGCGCGCTGCACGAAGGGCCGGTTTCGTACAGTGTCGCGGTATGAGAACGAAGCCGTGCTGGACCGGATGCAAGAGCGGCTGGCGAAGCGCCCGGACCTTCTCGATCGGCGGCGCGAGGTGGCGGGGCATCCGTTCGGCTCGATCAAGCAGTGGATGAACCAGGGTGCGTTCCTGATGCGCGGCTTAGAGAACGTGAGGGGCGAGTTCAGCTTGACGGCGCTCGCCTACAATTTACGGCGGGTGCTCAATCTGGTCGGGTTCAAGGATCTGCTGGCGGCTGTGGCGGTCTGAGGGCCGTCTGCTGCCCGCGTTTTTGAGGGGCCAGGACGAGGCGGGTGCTTTGGCTTAACGAATTTTGAGCCTCACCGGCCATTCCTTGTGCAACCGACCAAAAGTCCAGCGAGCCTCATTCGGACATCAATGATGGGCGAATTTGTCCCTACCGCCTGGGCGAGAGTTTTCACACGGTCTGCATGATTTCTGCATCAGCGTCGAGCCCTTGAGATCGCTGGGATTTTTTGATGCATAATTCTGATGCACAATGAGAGCTGGTTCAGGGCTCGCTGGACCATCTCACACGTCCGCGGGAGGGAACTGTATGGAGAGGCGGCGCGGGGCACCACGCAAGCGCACGCTGACGAGAGCCAAGATCGTGTGCGCAGATCGGCGTCCGACGATCGACTGCACGCTCCACAACCTCTCTGGCACAGGTGCGAGCCTCAAGGTGGAGTTGACGGCCGGCATCCCCGATCAGTTCACCCTGATCATTGAGGGCGAGGACCGTAGCCTGCCTTGCACAGTGGTATGGCGCTTGCCCAAGCAGATGGGTGTTCGCTTCTCCGCGCCCGGCAATGAGGCTGTGGCATGATTTACGGCTACGCCCGCGTCAGCACGGACGCCCAGGACCTCGCCATCCAGCTCGATACGCTGAAAGCGGCCGGGTGCGAGAAGGTGTTCCACGACAAGGAGGGCGGGGACAGCGCCGACCGGCTCCAGCTCAAGCGCTTGATGAAGAAGCTCAGCGCCGGCGACGTGGTGAAAGCGCCGGCGACCGACCGCTTCGCCCGCGACCCGACCGACCTGCTCGTCCTCGGCCGGGACATCCGCACCAAGGGCGCCCGGTTCGTGTCGATCGCCGAGCCGATCGTCGACACCGACTCGGAATTTTGGGAGCTGGTAGCGGCCTGCTTTGGGATTGCGGCCAAGTTCGAGTTGCGGCGCATCCGGGAGCGCACGGCGGCGGGCCGGGCGGCCGCCAAGGCGCAGGGGGTGAAGTTCGGGCGCAAGCCAAAGCTTACCCCGCACCAGAAGCGCGAGGCCTTGCGCCGGCGCGACGTGGACGGTGAGGCTCACCGCTCGATCGCCCGCAGCTACAACGTCAGCCAGAGCACGATTTCACGGTTGCGGCCGTGATCCGGTGGGAAGACCGCCCCTCGCGGCCGATGCCGTTGCGGCAACCCGGTTTAAACCCACATACCGTGAAGATGTCATCAACTGTGGGGATCAACCATGGCCCATTATCTCGTGAGCGCCGTCCCCAGAACCGACCGCCTCGATGAGCTTCGCGCCCGTCTCACCCGGAACGAGTTTCGCGCGTTGCAGCCTTTTGGCCGCGCCCTGACCAAGTCGCTCCGTGATGCCCGGCTTCGCGAGGATGGCCTAGCGGTGTGGGAGGAAGAGGACTACTGCCGCCCTCCTCTGGCCGAGGAGCGCGCTGCTGTCTTGGACACCTATTTCGACGACCTCAAGACTCAGACGGTGCAGCAAGGAACGGGCTGGCGGCAGATCAGCGACCTCCCGCGCCTCTTTCCTGAACTCTGAGAGCCTTCTGACCGAACCACACGCGGCTGATATCGCTCAACTTCTTTTTCGGTCAGGCTCTGAATAGGGTCCCGCGAGAGTGCAACTGTCCCATTTTAAGGGATTGGCATGGTGGTTGGGGCTGTGGCGCTGCTCATCGCACGCCCGGTCTAGCACATCCGCAACTGTCCCATTTCGAGGCGAAAATGGGACAGTTTGAACCGTGCTTTGAGAGTCAGTGGCGGGAGCGTGCGAGCCCGCGGCGCTGGCTCATCGTGCACCCCACGCGCAGATCCTGGCATGAGCGCCGACCCAGCACGAGCCATCGCGCTGCATCGATCCAAGGTGTTCTTCAGTATGCTCGGGCAGCGTGCCGCTCCAGATCGCGACGCCGTCATCACTGCCCTGAAGCCGGACCATAGCCCAGTAGGAGATGTCGCTGCCACTGCCGACGCTGATGATCAGGTGGCCGTCCGACGTCCGGAAGGCATCGCAGGGCCCGTCAATGTAGCGCTGGCCGGCGACCTCCAACAGGCAGGTGGGCGCGGCATGGGCCGGTCCCGAGAGGGCGCTGGCCACGAAGGCTGCAGGGATGATGCGCGATGTCCTCATGGCCCCTCCGCTGCATACGCGCGAGACTGACACGGCCGCTCACTGGTAGCCCCAAGCGCAGATGCGAGCCCGTGCGTTGACCCAGCACGATCCCTCGCGCCGCACCGAACCGAGCGCCTCACTCAAACGGCCATCTCCGGAAGGCCCCGCCCAAACCGCATCACCGCGACCGCTGAGGATCGGGTTGACCTTAACCGTGGCGGCCTGCCCCGAAAGTCGGTCGCGCACGATGAGCCAGCTTCCGGATCCATCCTCGGTGACGGTGCACAGACCTCAAGGTAACGCTTGCTATCGACCTCCAAGAGGCAGGTCGGTGCGGCCGTGGCGGGCGCTCCAATGGCGCCGGCCGCGAGGGCCACGAAGAGGAGGACGGGTGCCCTCATGGCTTGTCCCTTCAGCACGCCTTCACCTCACGGCGGCTGAGGACAACGCCTGCGCCCTCATAAGCGCGCTGGAGCGCCTGCCGCGTCTCAGGTTGCGGATGGCTCCTTCCTTCGAAGATGATCATGGTTCGCGCCGAGCTGCACTTCGAACCGCCCCTCGGTCCTCGACGCCTCGCGCCCATTCAAATCACCGCATAGGCAAAGAAGAGCCCGATCAGCGCAAGGCTGACGAGGCCGGCCACACCCCACCTGCAGCCGTCTCTCGTCGATGCGAAGGAGAAAGTGCATAGGTGCTTTTTGCAGAGGAGCTGGGCGGCCAGCAAGCATCCCCAAATACTCTCGCGCTCAATAACTGAGCCCGCTCGCACGCGGCGAGAGACGGGTAGAGGATGCGGTCTCCGCTGGCATGAAGCCCTTCCACGACTTCCCGCTGGAGGTGGTCTCCTTCGCAATCCGTTGAAGGATCGGCCGAGGCGGCGAATGGAGGATAGGCG
>CAVSLO010000035.1:0-13853 GCA_963728675.1 uncultured Alphaproteobacteria bacterium
TGGCCGGAGTCAAACCAGCACTTCCTTGCGGAAACCTGATTTTGAGTCAGGCGCGTCTACCAATTCCGCCACAGGGGCCTATCCCGCCGGTACCATGGTCGCTCGCCGCGGGTCAACGTGAAGCGTTGCGGCTCCGGGGCTTGAACGAATAGGAACGCGGCCTTGGGCCGCGCCGTTTCGGGGCGCCTGTTTTTCTCAGCCATCTCGCCAGCGCGGGCGGCTTGTGCTCAAAGGAGCCCGGCCTTGGGCCGCCCTATCCACCATCACGTCCGGACCCGCATCTCAAAATGTTCCAACGCCTTTATGAATGGACGCTCTCGCTTGCCGCGCGCCCCGCGGCGCCCTACGCGCTCGCGGCGGTCTCCTTCGCCGAGAGCTCGTTCTTTCCGGTGCCGCCGGACGTCATGCTGGTTCCGATGGCGCTGGCCCGGCCGGACCGGGCCTGGTTCTACGCGCTCATCTGCACCCTGGCCTCGGTCGTCGGCGGCCTGTTCGGTTACGCCATCGGGGCGCTCCTGTACGATTCGGTCGGCCAGTGGCTGTTCGATCTCTACGGCTTGAATAAGGGGGCTGAAGCGTTCCGCGCGGCCTACGCCGAGTACGGCCACTGGATCATCCTCATCAAGGGTCTGACCCCGATTCCTTATAAGCTCGTCACCATCACCTCGGGCTTCGCGGGCTACGACCTGTTCTGGTTCGTGGTCCTGTCGCTGATGACGCGCGGAGCGCGGTTCTTCATGCTGGCGGCGCTGCTCGGGCGCTTCGGCCCATCGATCAAAAGGGTTCTGGACCGCCATTCCGGTCCAGTCGTGGCCGGGCTCGTCGTCACCATCGTGTTGGGCTTCGTGTCGTTCAAATACCTGTTCTGAACGGAGCGCGGATCGCATGCCCGCGGCCCTGTCGCGGCCCCTGACGGACCGGAGGACGGCGGCGGTTCTGATCCTCCTGGTCGCCGCCGCGACCATCGGCGGGGCGCTCGTGTTCCAGCACGGCTTCGGCTATCAGCCGTGCAAATTGTGCCTCGTGCAGCGCGATCCCTATTACCTCGCCCTGCCGGCCGCGCTCGCGACGGCCTTCGTTCCGCCGCGAAGTCTCTGGAGCCGGGTCGGCTTAGGCCTCCTCGCCCTGATCTTTCTCGTGAGCGCGGCCTTAGGCGCCTATCACGCCGGCGTGGAATGGGGATTCTGGCCGGGGCCGAGCGACTGCGGCGGCGCGGCCGCGCCCCAGGCCGGCGACATGGGGGATTTCCGGCGCTCGCTGGAGCGGACCCGCGTCGTGAGTTGCACCGAGGCGGCGTGGCGCTTCCTCGGGCTTTCGCTCGCCGGATGGAACGTCGCGATCTCGCTTGGCCTCGCCGCGCTGGCGCTCGCGGCGGCGAGCCGACGGCCTCAGGGCTCCAGTTCGGTGTCCCAGTAGAGGTAGTCGAGCCAGCTCTCGTGCAGGTAGTTCGGCGGGAACTGGCGGCCGTTGTGGTGGAGGTCGTGCAGGGTCGGCGCGAAAGGCATCTGGCGCGGCGTCATGTCGACGTCGCGCGCCAGGCGATCGCCCTTGCGCAGATTGCACGGCGAGCAGGCGGTGACGACGTTTTCCCAGGTCGTATGCCCGCCCTTCGATCGAGGAAGCAGATGGTCGAAGGTCAAGTCCTCGCGCGCGCCGCAATACTGGCAGGTGAAGCGGTCGCGCAGGAAGACGTTGAAGCGGGTGAACGCCGGGTGGCGGGACGGCTTGACGTAGGTTTTCAGCGACACGACGGAGGGCAGCCGCATCTCGAAGCTCGGGCTTCGCACCGTCCTGTCGTATTCCGACACGATGTTGACGCGCTCGAGGAACACGGCCTTGATGGCGTCCTGCCAGCACCAGATCGAGAGCGGGTAATAGCTCAGCGGCCGATAGTCGGCGTTGAGCACCAGCGCCGGGCAGGCTTCCAGCCGCACCGTGGGTTGGACGTGGATCGTCACGCGGTCTCCTTCGCGACGAAAGGTCGATACCCCCCTTGTGAATCAGTCTATAGGCTTCATGGCAGCGTTGTGAAGCTTGCAGCCAAGGCGCAGGCTGCCGCACCCACAAGTTTGGGTGGTTCCGGTCTGCGGCGCGGGACAGAGCCATGCTCAGGCTCTCGCCTCCGGCCCGCGTCTTGCGCAAGCACCGCCATCGCCAAGCGGCTCGGCGTCGGTCGCCAGAGCGTGGTCACGTTGCGTCAGCGCTTCAACGCCATCGGCAGGTCGGCTGGGGTGGCGCGCCCTGCTCCGGCGCGCCGCGCATGACCGGGGACGAGGCCATCGAGCGCGCCGGAGCGCGCTCGCCCTAGAGACCCAGGCCCGACAACGCCACGCCCTAGTCGACGCGCAACCGGGTCAAGCGGGCCGGCATGAGCATGCTCTCACGCGTCTGGCGCGCCTTCGTTCAACGCTTCCGTCAGCAAACTGCCAACTCAGATCGCTAGCACACGCGGACGTAAGCCCACTGAGCGTTGCCCCATGCGTCGACGACCTGCTGCTGCCGCAGACAGGGATCATAGCCGTAACCGTAGTAGGGCGCGGCGGCGGCCGCGCCCACTGCCGCGGCGCCGAGGACGCCAAGGCCGATCGCCGCGCCGACTCCGGGGCGGTAACCGCGTCGGTAGCCGTAAACCGGGCCACGCCCGACGATGACCGGGCCACGCCCGACCACACCGGCCCTCACGCCCAAACGGCGGGCATCGGCCTGTTCGGGCGCTAACGATGTCAGCATCAACGTCGAAACGGCGAGCAAGAAAAGTCGTTTCATGGGAGTTCTCCGTTAGCCCCACCCTGACGCATCCTACACGCGGCCCGTGTGAAGTCACCTTGCCCCATCATCCGGTGATCGGCTCAATCCCGCTCTTCGCGCGACGGAGGCATCGCGCAGAGGGAGTCCCTCTCTGGACCGAGCCGGAGAGGCGCTTTGGTAAGGGCGCTACCAATCGCCAAGGTTAAGTGTAAAGTGCCGCTTGCGGCTCACAGGCGAGGTAATCCCCCATGAAACAGATTTGCGCTGCGGTCCTTGCGCTGCCCCTTCTTGCCACATCTCCGGCTTCCGCGGAGATGCTCGATCTCTCGACCATCACATGCAAGGATTTCGTCGCCGGAAGCAAGGAGCGGATCGGCGTCATGCTGGCGTGGATGGATGGCTACTACAGAGATGAGGACGACCCGCCCATCCTCGACTTCGACAGG
The DNA here is from genome assembly GCA_963728675.1 of uncultured Alphaproteobacteria bacterium. Taxonomy (GTDB): domain Bacteria; phylum Pseudomonadota; class Alphaproteobacteria; order Rhizobiales; family Beijerinckiaceae; genus JAJKJG01. The sequence continues at coordinate 3,195 of CAVSLO010000035.1, forward strand.
TTCAACAAGAACGCAGAGAGGCTTGGGGCTTACTGCGCGTCTCACCCCAGCGTTGGCTTGATCACGGCTGCCGACAGCCTGTTCGAGAAAAAGAAGTAGCGCCTCTGCGAGGGAGGAGGCGGGCCGGCGCATGCCCCGCCGACCCAACCCTCTGCACCCAGACCGCTCGGCAAGCGGCTCTATTCCTGGCGCTGTCCACACGAGGCCATCGGATTGCCACAATCATTGAACCGAGTCTGCGGCGTGAGTAGGAGTAGGTAAATTGATGAAGAGAGGAACCGTCGTCTTCGGAGTTCTCGCGGTTACCCTTGGGACCGCGCTCGGCAGCGCCGAGGCGAAGCTGGTCCGCTACGAAATCAATGGCCAACGCTACTCCTACAGCACCAACAATCGTCAACAGGTGCAAGAGGCGCGGCAGCGCATCCAGGCGGCCCAGACGGCCGCCGCCGCCAAGGCGCAGGCTGACGCGGAGCGCGCCGCCAATCCGCTGGCGGGGGTTTTCGGATCGCCGACGCAGGCCGGCGCCGCGGAAGCGCAGGCCCGCGCTCAGCAGGCTCTCGCGCAGCCGGCTCAAAACGCCGCCGACGCCACCAATTCGATCCGGAGCCGCCGCGCCGGACGCCGCCAAGCCCAAGCTGAAGCGAGGGCCGAGCGGGCTCGCGAGCGGCGCGAGGCGGAGACTGAGACGCGCCGAAGCCGGTTGAGTCAGAAGGCTAAGTCTCCCGGCCCCAAAACGGCGAGCAAGGCCGACACGCCCGCGGAGCGCCGCCAGGGGCTGCAAGAGGCTCAGGCCGAACGCAACAGGACGCCCGATGTGCAAACGGAGCGCTTGGTCGCCAATGAACCGAAGCGCGCCGGAGAAGCCGTCCCGCCAACGCCGCGTGCCGCGACATCAGGTTCGAGCCCTGCTTCTGAGTCGGTCAGCCCCGCGAACGGGCAGAAGCCTGCCATCAAATCCGTTTCATTTGATCTCAGCTCCGGCATCAAGACGATCCGCATGACGGATGGAACCGTGCATGAAGAGCCGATCGACAGCAGCGCCATGTCGAAGCTTGGCTCTGAACCTGCCGGCGCAAGCCTGACCAGCTTCGTCGACCAGGTCCGCAAGGCGCCGCGCCCGCAATAACGCCGCGCTTGAAGGCGGGCCGACTGGACCGACTGCGAAGAAAGATCATCGCCCAAACACCAGCCGACCTGCGATGCTTTTGGCCGCCTCCGGCGTTGTCCTCCATGAAACACGGAGGGCGGATGCCGATGCAGAAGCGCTGGCCGGAACGGTTGTGGATCGTGCGCCACGGGGAGAGCGCCGGCAACGTCGCGCGCAACGTTGCGCACGCCGCCGGGCTGCCCGAGATCGACATTGCCGGACGCGACGCCGACGTGCCCTTGAGCCCGTCTGGGCGAGCGGCAGTCGCGCGCGCTGGGGCGCTGGTTCGCCGCGACGGGTCCCGGATGAGCGCCCCAACGTCGTTCTGATCTCGCCCTACCGCCGGGCGCAGCAGACTGCGGAGCTGATCAAGGCTGCGTCGGCGGCCTCAGCCCGGACTCGCCCGAGTTCATCATTGACGAGCGCCTGCGCGAGAAGGAATTCGGCATCCTCGACCGCCTGACGCGCTCCGGCATCGAGCGGGGTCATCCGCAGCAGGCGGAGTTTCGGCGGCTTCTCGGAAAGTTCTATCACCGCCCGCCCGGCGGCGAGAGCTGGTGCGACGTGATCTTGCGGCTGCGCAGCGCGCTCGACACCATGAGCCTGCATTACGACGGCTGTCGGGTGCTCGTGGTCGCCCACCAGGTCGTGGTGCTGTGCCTGCGCTATCTCGTCGAACACATGACGGAGGAGCAGATCCTGGCCATCGACGCCGCCGGCGACGTGGCGAACTGCGCCGTCACGGAGTACCGGCTCGATGCGGACCGGGGCCAGCATGGCGAACTCATCCTGCACCGCTACAACTTCGTCGCCCCGCTGGAAGACCGGGGGACGCCGGTCACGACCGAGCCCGACGCGGCGGTGGCGGCGCGATGAGCGCGCCGACCCCGCTGACCCTCGACGCTGTTGCGGTCCATGCCGCTGCCCATGCCGGGCGGAGAAACCGACAAGGACGAGCGTGGGCGGGTTTTGGTCATCGCCGGCAGTCCCGAGGCGCCGGGCGCGGCCTTGCTGGCGGGCGTCGCCGCCCTGCGGGCCGGGGCCGGAAAGCTGCAGATCGGCGCGCCGGCGAGCGTCGCGCCGCACCTCGGCGTCGCCGTTCCCGAAAGCCGCGTGTTCGCGATCCCTGAGACGGCCGATGGGGGCGTCGGGCCGGAGGCGTCAAAGCTCCTCATGACGCACGCCGAGCGGTGCCAAGCGGTGCTTATCGGTCCAGGGATGTTGGACGCCGAGGGCGTCGCCGCCCTGACGGCCGCTCTCTTGGGCGGCGTCGGCGAACCGGCTTTCATCCTCGACGCGGCGGCGCTCGTCCGGCTTCGCGACCTCAAAGAGCCGCTGCGGCGCCATGGCGGACGCGTGGTGGTGACGCCGCACGCCGGCGAAATGGCCACCCTTCTTGGGATCGAGCGCCAAGCCGTCGCCGAAGACCCGCTCGGCGCGGCGCGGCGGGCGGCGACCCTGCTCCAGGCCGTCGTGGCGCTGAAAGGGGGCTCGACCCATATCGTCACGCCGCAAGGCGAAGCTTGGTTGTTCACGCATGGCCATGTCGGTCTGGCCACCTCCGGATCGGGCGACACGCTCGCCGGCGTCATCGCCGGCCTGCTGGCGCGAGGCGCATCGCCGCTTCAGGCTGCGCTCTGGGGCGTGTCCCTGCATGGCGAGGCCGGAAACCGCTTGGCGCGGGCCCATGGCCCGCTCGGCTTCCTCGCGCGCGAACTTTTGGCCGAGATGCCGCGCATACTGGCCGAGTGGGGCGGCGGGGCTTGATCGGCGGCGACTTGCCTAAGGAGGCTCGCTGCCCGAAGCCCAAAAAGACCAAGGAGGGCATCCATCGCTGCGAGTGGCGCGCCGCCCTCGATGTCGGAGAAACGCCCGAAACGCATCGGCTGGAGGCGCGCCTCGTGGCGGAAGGATTTCATGGCGTGATCTATCCCTCGTTCATGTCGAGGGGCGGCGCGTACACAAGCTTGGTCGTGGGTGCATGGCTGCGAACCCGTCACACCCGAAAACGCTCCGCGTGGCTGCCGACCTCGACCACGTCGGAGAGGTCGGCCCCGGCGTCCCGGACGGCTTTCTGAGCGGTTGCAGCCTCCGTCGCGCCCGGCAGGGCGAGCAGCACGGCAAGCCCCTGCGCGTGGCCGGCGCTGGCGATGATTTCGCCGCCGAGCCTTGCCAGCGCCTCGCGCGCCGGCTCGCGCCAGCGCTCGAACCGGGCCGAGTAAAGGATCACGTCGCGCATGGCGGCGTCGGCCAGGGGCTTCGCGACCACGAAGACAGGGGTGCCGGCGGGGTGGTCCGTCCGTTCGATGAAGGGGAAGCGCGCGATGATCTTGGGCCGTCCTTCGCCCACGAGGCCGCGCCACCACGCGCCCGCCGAAACGCCCTGGTCGAGCCGAAAGATGCCGAGGTCGCCGCGCGAGCGCGCCACGGCTTCAATCACCGCGACGGCGCTCGGGTGCGGCCGAATAGGGCACCGTGAAGCCGAAGTGGAAGCGGGCCGAGTCGCGCATCGGCGCGTCGCCGCCGGACACGTCCGCGTGCACCCCGAAGGGAGCCTGCACGTAGGTGAACGTCGCGATGATAACGCGCCAGATGCCCTCGACCGTGTCGAGCGGCAGGAGCCCGCGGTGGCGCTCGGCCAGCGCCCGCATCATCGACGCCTCGCGGCCGGGCCGGAACGCCGAGCCGAGGTCGGACGTCTTCTTGACGGCGATGAGCCGGTCGATGATTTCGCCCCGCTCCATCAGCAGGCGGTGCATGGCCTCGTCGATCCGGTCGATCTCGCGGCGAAGGTCGGCGAGCGCAGGCGCGGGCGATGTGGTCATGGGGCAGGGCCGGCTTGAAGGATGCAAAAGATCGGATTACGCCCATCCTATCGTGAGGACGCCCGATGGGAAGGCCGTCCGTCTGAGGCCTGGTGCCATGAACCCCTGCGATGACGATGTCCGCCACGCTCAGCCTTGAGCCGGTCTGCCAGCCCAATGCGCCGGCAAGCCCCGTCGAGCGCTTCGGCGCGGACGAGCCGTTGCGCCTGGACGCCGGCGTGGCGCTGGCGCCCTGGCAGATCGCGTACCAGACCTATGGGCGTCTGAACGCGGCGCGCTCCAACGCCGTGCTCGTTTGCCATGCGCTGACCGGCGACCAGTATGCGGCGCACACCCACCCGGTCACGGGAAAGCCCGGCTGGTGGGAGACCATGGTCGGCCCCGGAAGGCCGATCGACACCAATCGCTACTTCGTGATCTGCTCCAACGTGCTCGGCGGCTGCATGGGCACGACCGGCCCGGCCTCGGCCAACCCGGCGACGGGCACGCCCTGGGGCGTCGATTTCCCGCTCGTCACCATCCGGGACATGGTGCGCGCCCAGGCGATGCTGCTCGACCGGCTCGGGATCGAGAGCCTGTTCTGCGTGCTCGGCGGCTCCATGGGCGGCATGCAGGTGCTGCAATGGGCGGCGAGCTACCCGGAGCGCGTGTTCGCCGCGATGCCGATCGCTACGAGCGCGCGACACTCGGCCCAGAAGATCGCCTTCCACGAGGTCGGGCGCCAAGCCGTCATGGCCGACCCGGACTGGCGCGGCGGGCGTTATCTGGAGGACGGCGTGCGCCCCGGCAAAGGGCTCGCGGTGGCGCGCATGGGCGCGCACATCACCTATCTGTCCGAGACGGCGCTGCACCGGAAGTTCGGACGCCGGTTCCAGGACCGCGAGCGCCGTGACCTTCTCGTTCGACGCCGATTTCCAGATCGAGATCCTACCTGCGCTACCAGGGCATCGCCTTCGTGGAGCGCTTCGACGCCAACTCCTATCTCTACCTCACGCGCGCCATGGACTATTTCGACCTCGCCGCCGATTACGACGGCGTGCTCGCCGAGGCGTTCCGCGGCTCGAAAACCCGCTTCTGCGTCATGTCCTTCACGTCCGACTGGCTGTTTCCGACCGCCGACTCGCGGGCCGTGGTTCATGCGCTCAACGCCGGCGGCGCCTCGGTCGGCTTCGTCGAGATCGCGAGCGACAAGGGCCATGACGCCTTCCTGCTCGACGAGCCCGAGTTGTTCGCGGCGGCGCAAGGATTCGTGGACGCCGCCGCGCGGGCGCGGGGTCTTTAGGATGGACGCGCGCACGCCTCCCATCCCGACTGCGCCGCGACGGGCAACGCCTCGATCTTCTGCTCGTCGCCGGCATGGTCGAGCCGGACTCGCGCGTGCTCGACGTGGGCTGCGGCGACGGCGCGCTGCTGGCGCTGCTGCGCTCGCGCCGCAGCGTCGACGGGCGCGGCATCGAGTTGTCGCGCGAGGGCGTGAGCGAGTGCCTCGCCAAGGGTCTTCCCGTGATCCAGGGCGACGCCGACACCGACCTCGCCGACTACCCCGACGACGCCTTCGACTACGTGATCCTGTCGCAAACCATCCAGGCGACCCGTCAGCCCCGCGTGGTGCTGGAGCACATGCTGCGGATCGGCCGGCGGGCGATCGTGTCATTCCCGAACTTCGGGCACTGGCGCATCCGCTACGAGGTGGCCCTTCGGGGCCGCATGCCCATGACCGAGAACCTGCCGCATGCCTGGTACGAGACCCCCAACATCCACTTCTGCACGATCCGCGACTTCGTGGCGCTGTGCCGCGTGGCCGGCGCCAAGATGGAGCGCGCGGTGGCGCTCGACGGCAACGGCCAGCCGATCCGGGTCAATCTGCCCTGGTGGGTTTGGAACCTCTTTGGGGAGCAGGCGGTGTTTTTGCTGCGGCGAGGCGGGTCCGCGGGCTCGGACGCCCTGCGCCAAACGCCTGAACCGGGTGCAGGCGCGCGGGCGGCGGACGAACCGGCTTGACCGGTCCGGTTCCTGCCCGACGCGCATGATGGCCGGGCCGGGCGGGCGAACGGGATCGAAGATGGGGCGCGGATGGGCGACACTGACACCGAAAGAGACCTCGGGCGAGGCCCGCGACGGCGCGCGCCTTCACGACAGCGTCGCGTTCCGCTATTGGTCCTGAGCATGAATCAAGCGATCCTCAGGAAAAACGTTCCTGAGACCGCCGGCCCAGCCGCTGCCGCCGAACCCGGCGCGCTGCCCGCGCCGGAACTCGTCTGCTACCGCCTCCACCCCAGCCCGCCGCCACTCGTGCCGGCGCGCAGCGCGCGAGGTTGGATGGAGGAAACGCCGGATCGCTTCGCCTATCGCTGCACGCCGCTGTCCATCGCCAACGCAAGCGGGTGGGAGATTCTCTCGCCCTGCTCGTTCCAGGCGTTCTGGAACGGCGGCGAGCGCCCGCAGGACATTTCGATTGCGTCGGAGGAGGACCCTGCGATGCTGTCGCGCTTCGTGATCTCGCATTTCGGCAGCGGCGTCCTGACCTTTCACGCCGGGTACCTGTTCCGCACGCCGCCCGGCTGGGCCGTGTGGGCGCGCGGCGCCCCGAACACCGTCAAGGACGGCATCGTCCCGCTGGACGGCTTGGTCGAGACCGACTGGCTCCCGTTCACCTTCACGATGAATTGGCGCTTCACGCGCCGGAAGACGGATCCGGTTCAAAAAGGGCGAGCCGTTCTGCTTCGTGACGCTGTTTCCGCATGGGCTGATCGATGAGGTCGCGCCGCGGCTCGCCGATCTGTCGGACGACCCGCCGCTCAAGGCCGAGCACGAAGCCTGGAGCGCCGGACGCGCCGCCTTCAACGAAGGCTTGGCGAAACTCGACCCCAAAATCGTCGCGGAGGGCTGGCAACGCCGCTACCTGCGCGGCGAGGCGACGGACGCGACCGCCCCGACGTTCCATCGCCACAAGCGCCGCCTGAAGCCGCCGAAGACGCACAGTCCTTGAAAGGCGCTCCCGGACAACCAGCTGCAAAGCTTACGCCGCCATAGGTGAGCCCTGGGCAAAAGCGCGCCCACGGCCCGTCAACGACCTGTTAACGCGGGCGTGCCAGCCTTTCGGCATCCACTCCCGATTCCGTCGGGAAGGTCTGCACAGGCCCCTGTCAAAAGCCTCCTGCCCCCTCCCCACGGTCCCCTGAGGCGCGGAGACAGGAGGGTTCCATGTGGTGGATGTGGTTTGACTGGTGGTTTCCGCCGTCCCGTCACGAAGTCATCACCGTCGACTTCAAGCGCCGCCGCGTGGTGGGGCGGATCGTCACGTAAGGAGGGGTCATGAACCTCCTCGCCAAACTCGCCCTTGTCATCTTTTTCGTAGCCTGCGGGCGGAAGGCCCGCAGCCGCTGACCGGCGACTTGGTCCGATGCCGTCCTGGGCTGCCCGCCAGCTCGGACGCGAAGGCGAAAATTTTTCCCGGATTACGGTGCGGGCGAGGCGAGCGGCTTGCCTTTCTCCACGACGTAGGTCGCGATCACCTTGCCGCCCTTCTCGCCAGCCTTCGCGTCGTGAACGGCCCCTGACGGCACCTGGTACGACCCGCCGACCTGCACGGGCTTGTCCGGCTGCCCTTCGACCGAAAGCACGAAATCGCCCTCGATAACATAGCCCGACTCAGGGCCCGGATGCGTATGCCGCCCGATGCTCGCGTTCGGCGCGATCTCGGCGATGCCAATGACGGTCTCATGGTTCGTGCCGGGAACATCGAATTTTTGAAGCAACGTTCGCTTGATGGGCGCGGTTGGCGGCCAACTCGCCTGTTGCGCGTGAAGCGGGCCGGCGAAGAGCGCGAACGCGGCGACTGCAAGAACGGCACCGGATAGCTTCGGCATGAAGGCTCTCCCGAAAGGTCTCCCCCTGGAGGAGTCGCATGCGGCCACAACCAAGCAACGCGCCGCAGCTTCCGACAGGCCAACCCTCAGCAAGGACTTGGAGCGGGCGATGGGAATCGAACCCACGACATTCAGCTTGGGAAGCCGAGCCAAGGCACTGATCCCGCTCGCCCCCGTTCCCCGCTCGCTACGGCGAACAAAGGAACGAGAATGGCCCACGACACCGCCATCAGTCTAATTCGTGCCCACGCGCGGGCGCAACCGCGTGCGGCAGTCCTCCCAGCGAAGATCGAAGAGTTCGTGGTTGTCCAAGGCGATCATTCACGGTCTCCGTTTCCGCGCGATCCAGCCGCCTTCGATCAATGGTTTGCGCCTTGGGCGCAAGCAGAGTCCATCACGGTTCTGGGCGACTGGCGTGGGGACGTAAGCTCTGCAGGGGCGGAACCGGGCGGCGATCCTGACGGGGCCGAAAACCCAATCCCCCTTGTATGGGGTTCACTGTGTCAAGCGTTATCTCCTCCGTGCGGACGCGGTCTGCTGGACGGGATTGGGAGCGGCCTCGCTGCTCTCTGGGCGGCACTCGGCCGCTCCACCTTGTATCCGGTCGGCCCTCACAGGGTGCCTGACCAACATCCCACGTGCGTGGGCCATGCGAGGCCGGGAGAGCGGGACCCATCTTTGAGACGGCACTCTGGCCCTGGGGGACACCGGTCCACGCCCCTCCCGCTTCGTCGCGAGCAGCCTATGGCCGCCGCAGCGAACCCGGTTAGCTCTTCAGCACAGCGCCGTCCGGCACAAGGCCGACTGTCACATAGCGCCACAAGGAGACAATCAGCTTCCGGGCCATCGCGACCAGCAGGATCCGGCGCATCCGGCCCTTGGTTGAGCCCACACGCTCGTGGAACCAGCGCGTCAGGGCGCTGCCCGGTTGATGGCGCAGCCACAGCCAGGCCAGCTCGATCGCGGTGCGCCTCGCCCGCGGGTTGCCCGACTTGGCAATGCCCTGGTCGCGCCTGACCCCGCCACTCTGCCATGGACTGGGCGCAAGGCCGAAATAGCCGCCCACCTCACGCCGGTTGCGGAAGTCGCGGAAGAACACCTCGTTGCCCAGCACGGTAGCGAACGTGAGCCCAATGCCGCGCAGCTGTGCTAGCCGAGCGGCGGGGCCGTCTTCCGCGTCTGCAACGGCCGTCTGCTCGGCCTCCACTTCGGCGATCATCTCCATCACCAGCCAGAGCCGTCGACACTCGCGCAGCAGCTCGGCTCGCAAGCAGGGGGCGAGCGGCAGGCCGTCGGGCGTGCGCAAGGCCTCGAACCGCGCCTGCCAATCCCGCCGGGTCGGCTCGAAGTCGCGAATGCCCTGTGTCATCAGCAGCCCCTTGATGCGGCTTGTGTGCTGGCCACGCTCGACGACGAGCCGCGCCCGCTCGCGCGATCGCCGTCGCGCATCCTCCTGGGCCGGTGTGGGCACGTGCACGACGCGGCAGACCTGCATCTCGCCGCGCTCCAGTGCCATCAGGGTGCGTAAGAGCCCGGCGGCATCAAGGCGGTCCGTCTTGGCCCGCCGCGCCCGGCGGTTCACCAGCAGACTGGCCGCATCCAGCACCCGGTTCTCGATGCCGCGGGCGCAGAGCCAGCGGTGCAGCCAGAAGCCGTCGTAGCCAGCCTCAAAGCAGCACACGACCCGAACCGGCTCGCCCAGCTTCTCCTCCGCTTGGCTGCGCTTGCGCGTGATCAGCGCGAGTAAGCCGTCGGTGTCACCTCCGTCCAGCCGGTGCTGGCTGACCTTGTTCGTCAGGGGCGAGTGGAGGGCCACCAGCCACGTGGAGCGGCTCAGTTCGAGTGCCACAAACAGCGTGGCCGAGGCAGTCTCAGCAAGCAATGTGGGCGTCGCGGCAGATTTCATGGGCAGCCTCCTGATCCAGATGTCCGGACCCAAGCCTACCGATGCTCAGCCGTCCGTCGCCCCATAGGATCTCTTTCCTCCGTCGAACGCCAGCCGAGCCGTTGTGCTGCAAGGCTCGCGACTCCTCGCAAATCAGCGTGACCATTCCGCCCCCAATGTGTCGGGAAGTCAATGAAGGCTGCTCCCGCCTAGTTGATCGAGTAACGACAGCAACTCGGTTCTGAGGTCCTCCATCTGCTGTTCGGTGTCAGAGCGGGCTTGGGACGCCGCGGCTGCGAGTAGGGCACGTAGGCGAGCGATTTCAGTTGCGAGCCGGTCGTTCTGGTCACTGAGGCGGGCGATCTTGATTGCGAGCCGATCGCTGAGTTCTCGCAGTCGGGCGTTCTCGGCTGCAATCTCATCATTTTCGGCCGTGAGAACAGCGACCTTCTCCTTGGCAATCCGGGCGCGATCCTGTGCCTCGTTCCGCTCCTGCTCACGAAGATGCACCCGGTCGCGCCAGAGACGGGTCGCGGCATTCTCAGTCGTGTCACTCATGCTGATCTTGTACCCAGTCACGCGCTCCGTTGCCACAGGCCAACTAACCGCGCTGCGCAACAGTCAAAGGGCCGGGCCGGGCCGCTACTGTTACGTTGTGCGTTGGTGGGCGGCCCGGCCCGGCGTGGCGAATCAACCCCTATCGGAGTAAAATAGCGCAAAATGCAACTACTTCCGGGGCCATTAAGCGGGTGCAAAAAGCAACTTCTGGTGCGAATTGCAACCGGATTAGGCTCGGTTGTGGGCTGCACCAGCGAGATTGCTTGAACCGAGCTTGAAATTTTCTTTGCAAGTGCGTATTAAATGCCGCTCTCGAGGCCCTGGCCGGGCTCGGCGCGACGCGAGATCCCAGAATCTTTCCGGTCTCGGCGTCGC
>CAVSLO010000036.1:0-41053 GCA_963728675.1 uncultured Alphaproteobacteria bacterium
ACCCAGGACCTACTGATTAAAAGTCAGTTGCTCTACCGACTGAGCTACGCGCTCGGACACCCTGATCGGACATAGGGTCCGCACCCGCATGGGTCAACCGGGATGTCGGTCCGGCTGCGCTCCGGGCCGCCGTCCGCGATTGCGGGCGGAGGGCTCGCTTGTCACGGCTCGGACCCTCGCCTCCCGACTTGGCCGAACGCGAGCGCAAGATGCAAGGGCCTTCGACCTGGATGATTCACAGCGGCGACCGCCTTGGCCAGGCCGGCACGACGCAAAACCTGTCCTCCGCTGCGGCATCGACGCGAACGCAACCGCTGCCGGGACGAGCGCGCCCGGCCGCCGATCCGGCATTCGTGCACGTGCTTGGTTGACACCTCGGGGGCCGGGCCGCATCAGGGCGGCCGCATGCACGGTCGCCTCCCAGCGCTCACGCTCACGCCCACATCCTGGCGTCGGTTCACCGCCCTGTTTGCGGGCGCGGCGGCGCTGGCCGCGACAAGCCTGTACGCCTTCGTCGTGGCTCTCGACCCTTACGGCCTCCGCACCGGCCCGGATCATCCGCCCGCGCCGATCATGGACGTCAACCAGCGGTTCATGTACCCGCAGATCGTCCGCAGCGCGCGCTACGACGCAGCGGCCTTCGGCACCTCGACCATCAGGCTGCTCGACCCGCGCCAGCTCGGCGAAGCGTTTGGCGCCCGTTTCGCGAATCTCGGGTTCAACGCCGGCACGCCATGGGAGCAAACGCAGATCGCAAGCCTGTTTCTCCGGCATGCGCCAAACCCGAAGGCGCTGATCTTCGGCCTCGACCAGGCGTGGTGTGACGCGGACGCAGATTCGGAACCCAGGCGTCTGACGTCGCGCGCTTTCCCGCCCTGGCTCTATGACGCGGACAGGCTCAACGACTACCCGCACCTGTTCAATATGAAGAGCGTCGAGATCGCCGGGCGCGTGGCGCTCAACCGGCTTGGGCTCATGCGGGAGCAAACGCGGAGCGACGGCTACCGGATGTTCACGCCGCCGGAGCCGTTTTACGATCTGGAGCGCGCCCGGCGGCATATCTGGCGGATGCCGCCGGCCCAGCCCGTCAATCCGCCCGTCCGCCTGAGCGAGGCCGAGCAGGCCGTTTTGCGTTTTCCGGCGCTCGCGTGGCTCGACGGCCTCCTCGATCGCGCGCCGCCGAGCGCCAACGTCATCCTCGCCTTCATGCCGGTCCACGTGGCCGTGCAGCCGATCCCCGGCTCGCTCGCCGCCGCGCGGGACGAGGCCTGCAAGGCGCAAGTCGCAGTGATCGGAGCGCGGCATGGCGCGACCGTCGTCGACTTCCGGCGGCCGTCGGCGGTGACGACCGAGGATTCGAACTACTGGGACGCCCTGCATTACCGGCAGGGCGTCGCCGAGCGCATCGTCAAAGCCTTACGTACGGCGCAGGCGATGCGCCGCGACGCGCCGGACGGTTTTTTTCGAGTGCTCACTGCGCAGAGGAGCAGGTGAGGCCGACGCTTACCCCTGACGCGCAAGCTCCTCTTGATCCAGCCGGGTCCGCGTGAGCCCGAAATGACGATCGATGTAACGAGCCATGGCCTCGATGCAGTCCTCGATGCTGTTCGATTCCGTATCGACAACCAGTTCAGGGTTTTCGGGCTCTTCGTAGGGCGCGGAGATGCCGGTAAACTCCCGAATCTCGCCCTTGCGGGCTTTCCGGTACAGGCCCTTCGGATCGCGCCGCTCGCAGGCGTCGAGGCCAGCGTTCACATGAACTTCATGGAAAACGCCGTTGGCGGCCTGCCGCGCCCGTTCGCGATCGGAGCGGTAGGGCGAGATGAACGCGGTCACGACCAGCATACCCGCCTGGCTGAACAAGGCCGCTACTTCGCCGACCCGCCGGATGTTTTCTGCACGCTCCTCCGGCGAGAAGCCGAGGTCGGCGCAGAGGCCGTGCCGCACGTTGTCGCCGTCCAGAACGAAGACGTTGTAACCCTTCCGGTGCAGCCGGCGCTCAAGCTCGACCGCCAGGGTCGACTTGCCTGCCCCTGAGTACCCGGTCAACCAGATCACCCCACCGTGGTGGCCGTTCCTCCGGCTGCGTTCCTCGGAGGTGACCCGGAGTTCGACGCGCTGGATGTTCGTCACCCGCGGCGTGACCAGCCGACGCTGATCCGCATAGCCCTCCATGCCGATAACCCCGCCACCGACGATGTCATACCTGTCGAGCAGGACGAAGCGGCCCGTCAGCGGGCTTGCGCCGTAGGTGTCGAACGCGAGCATGCGGCGGGAGCGCAGCACGACCTCCGCTACGTGATTATGTCCGACCTCCTGGGCCTGGGTCGTCGCGGCCAGGTCCGTCGTATCAACCAGGCGCTCGATCGCCTGAACCTGGACGATCGCTTCCGTGGCGTTCAGCCGGATTCTACAGGTCGCGCCGAGCCGGAGAGGCTCGTGGGCGAGCCAGAACACGCGGGCGCGGAAAACGTCCGACTCGATCGGCGGCCGGTCGCAGTGGCTGATGAGGTCGCCGCGTTCGACAAAGATCTGATCGTCGAGCGTGATGCCGACCGATTGCCCCGTTCTTACCGTGACCGGCGCTTCGCCGCGCCAAACCTCGACGCTTTTCACACGCGCCGTCTTGTTCGACGGCGAGAAGAGCAGCGTATCGCCGACCGCGAGGACCCCGGTTTCGACGCGCCCGACGATGATCCGCCGGTTGTCGAACTTGTAGATGTCCTGAACCGGCAAGCGGAGCGGAAGCTCGCTGGCCGGCGTTTCGGGCTGGAAGGCGCCCAAGGCGTCCATGACTGTCGGACCGGCGTACCAGGGCATTGCCGCGGAGCGGTGCACCACATTGTCGCCTCCGCGCGCCGAGATCGGAACGAAGCGCTCGTGGGCGACGCCGATCCGCGCGAGATAGCTGCGGCAATCCTGGGCGACGGCCTCGAAGCGGGACCGGTCGTAGCCGACCAGGTCCATCTTGTTGACCGCCACTACGATCTGGCCGATGCCGAGCAAGGACAGGAGGTAGGCGTGGCGTCGCGATTGCTCGCGCATGCCTTCCACAGCGTCGATGACGAGAACGGCCGCGTCGCTCTGCGCCGCACCCGTCACCATGTTCTTCAGGAACTCGCGGTGCCCTGGGGCGTCGATAATCACGATGTCCCGGTCCGCGCTTCGCAAGCGGATCTGCGAGGTTTCGATGGTCACGCCCTGGTCGCGTTCGGCTTGCAGCGCATCGAGAAGGAAGGCGAACTCGAACGGCATGCCGCGCTTGGCGCACGCCGCTTCGATCGCGGCGAGCTTTCCGTTCGGCAGCGATCCGGTGTCGTGGAGCAGCCGGCCGATAAGCGACGACTTGCCATGGTCGACGTGCCCCACGATCACGATGCGCAGCGCCTCGGCCGCGTTCGCCTGCGTCAAGGGCGTTGAGAGGGGGATGTTGAAGGACAGGTGCATCGGCGCGCCCCGCAGATCGCAGATTTACATGTAGCCGTCGGCGCGAAGCCGCTCGAAGGCGTCTTCGGATTCATGGTCCATCGCCCGCCCGGACCGCTCTTCCGTTCGCGTGGTCTGCAACTCGGCGATGATGTCGTCCACCGAGGCCGCGTTCGATTCGATCGGAAAAGTGATGCCGATCTCGCCCAACGAACGGTATCGTTTGCCGTCGCGCGCGAAATAGAGGGGCACCACGGGAATCCCCTCCCGACGGATGTAGAGCCAGATGTCGAGTTCCGTCCATTGCAGTAGCGGATGAACGCGCAGGTGCGAACCTGGCGGGACGTCCGTATTGTACTGCCCCCAGAATTCGGGCGGCTGGTCCTGGACATCCCAGGCGCCGTCAACGCCGCGAGGGCTGAAGACGCGCTCCTTGGACCGCATCGGCTGCTCGTCGCGGCGGATGCCCGCGACGATGCCGGTGAAGCCGTACTTTTGGGTGACCTCCTTGAGGCCAAGGGTTTTGCGGGCGGCGAAGCGCGAGGCTGGCGGCAGCGTGTCGTCCACCTGCTCGATCGGCGGCGCGGGATCGGCGATCAGGTCGAGGCCCCACTCGACCGCGTAGCGGTCCCGGAAGGCATAGGTTTCCCGGAACTCAGCCCCTGTGTCGATGTGAATGGCCGGAAACGGCACGCGGCCGAAGAAGGCTTTTTTCGCCAGCCAGACCATCACGCCCGAATCCTTGCCGATCGACCATAGCATCGCGAGCCGATCGAGGCGGTTGAACGCCTCGCGCAAGATGTAGATGCTTTCGTGTTCCAGCTTGTCGAGATGGTCCATGCTTCGCCTGTGACCTTGTCACCGTGCCTTATACACCCTGCTGGTGCGCCTCCTCAGCGCGGCGAGAAGCATGGAGAGGATGCGCCAGCCCCCCAAAGGGGGCTCTTCCGGAACGGCTGGGAAAGGCCGTTACGCGCTGACGCTCTCGGCCGTTTCGAGACTGCTCCGCGACCGCGCTTGCCATTTCTCGACGGCCAGCGTGGGGCCGATCGCGAAACGCCAAATCCGGGAGGGGTCGACCTCGACATGAGCGCGCAGCGCGAGGCGGTGCGATGGCAGGCGCACGCCGTATGAGGGCGAATACCAGGAGTCCTCAATCCCGCCGGCGAGGTCGTGCGGAACTACAAGGCGCAGCGGTTCGCTCTTGACGGACAGCGCAAAGCCGTCCGCGTACGACGCGATGTTGACCCCCGGCGCGAGGTGGAAGCGCCATGCCAGATCATGCCGGCCCGAACCGCTCAGCTGATCCTCGATGAGAAGCAGACCCGACGCGCGATTGAAGCGAAAGGTTCGTTCATGCGTGACGGGCTTGGGCAGCCGCTCATATCCGCGATGGCGGCCGCGATACTCGACCCACTCGCCATCTTCCGCAAACGCCAAGTGCTCGGGGATGGCCTTCTCGAACATCCGGAACAGCCACTCGGGGTTGAACTCGTTCTGCTCGACTCCGTCGATCATCAAGGTGCTGTGGTACGCCGTGCTGCGGAACAGGTTCCGGGCCTCGAAGTCGGAGGTGTAGACGTAGCTCCCTGGATCGACGATCACGGGCGCGCCGGCGCAGTGGTACTCGAAGCCCAACAGCTCGTTGTGCTTGTGGTTGCCGAACCCGCGGGTGCCGACCGCGCCGTTGGTCACGGCGAGGTAGTGCCCGTCCTGCCGCGTGACGGCCACACCCAACTCCGGGAACAGTTTTGCGATTGGCGACGGAGGCTCGCTTCGCGCCGGGGCGATTGTTTCCGGACCAAACCCCCACCACGCCGCTTCCCACGCGCCAGCCGGGCCGGCGAAGGGGAGCCATTCGGGGCGGTTGAGCAACATGGCGGCTGGCGCGACGAGGTGACGCGCATCCTGGCGGTTCCAGCCGCCGAGATGGCTGAAGATGTGGAAGCGCCCATCGTCGGCGTCGCCGATCACGGGCATCAGCCCGTCCGGACGGGTAACGGCCATGACGAATTCGACCATAAGCGCAAGCTTCGCCTCGTAGGCGGCGCTGAGAGGTGCGCCCTGGAAGCGCGCCAACCGAGCCGAGGCCATGAACAGCTCGGTGACAAGGCGGTGGTACGGGACCGCCGACTCGAAGTCCGTCCCTTCCGGATGGACCTGGACGCCGATTTCCGTCTCGAGCGCCTCGCGGCACCACTGGTTCCAGGCTTGTCCGGCCTTCAGGTCGGCGAATTCCGCCGCAAGGACATGCAGGCCGACCACGTTGCTGAGATAATGATTGCTCGTTACCTCGTAAGTGTTTTCGAGGTTGCCGAAAATGAATTCGGCGTGATCGAACAGGGCGGCGTAGGCCCGCTCCCAAAACGCGTCATCCAGCTCTTTGCTGTCCAGCACGAAGCTTAGCGCCAGACACCAGTTCGCGGCCCGGATCGCCACGTCCATGGTGCAGGTCCAGTTGACGCCCACGCCGACCGGGTTGGCTTCCATGAAGTCGTCGAGCTGGCGAGCGATCTCGATCGCGAAGCGCTCGTCGCGGGTCAGGCGCCAGGCTTGCGCCAGCGTGATCCAGTGCTGGGAGCGGGCGAGCTCCCAAGGGTATTTCACATCGGCGTCGCCCGGCCGCATTTCATAAAGCTTCCACTCCTTGTGCGGCACGCCGCGTGGAAAGCGAAGCTGGCGGACCGGGTCGAGATACCAATCGATCGGCTGGTAGCCGTCGCGCGCCGGGCGGTCGGGATCGACAGGCGTGAACGGGCCGCTCCCGAGGAGGTCGAAGCGATGGGCGAGAAACGATTCTGCCGCCGCGACCGTCGCGTCGGCAGCCCACGGGTCGCAGGTCCGGACGGCGTCGAGGTGCGGGATGGCGTCTTCGACGTATTGACGACGCCCGGAACGGCGGGCGGTCAGCCATGCGGAGAAGATCAGACCTGCGGCGTCGAGTTCGCGCCGGAGCCCGGCGACGTTCGCGACCGGGCCGGCGCTGCTTCGGTGGGAGGCCGTGTCGCCCGAAGCCTTTTCGCCGCCTTGCTGCGCCGCCGCGCCGTTCCGGGCGCCGTTGCGTCGGCCTCGCGCGCCCATCGGCTTGCGGGCCTTGATGATCAGGTTCCAGCCCATCAGCCGGCCCGCCAAGTCCAACGGCATCCACCGCAACCGTCGCGGCAGCTCTTCCTGCATAAGCTGCCGTTTGCAGATCCGGATATCTTCGAAATCCGCAAACATGTTGCGCAGGCGCTTCGCCGTATAGACTTTGACGAGCGGCTTGGCGCCGCTTTCCGAGATCTCGACGCTACGCGACATGATCTCGCCCATGGAGGCGTTCTGGAGGTCGCTCTTGCGCAGGCCGATGTCGCGGAAGAGGTTGCGCCAATAGTGAAGCGAGTTTTCAGCGTACACCATAATGATGCAGCGGCCGCCCGGCTTCAGGACGCGATAAATCTCGCTGACCACCTGCGCTGTATTGGGCGTGTGGTGAATCACGCCGTTGGAGTAGACGAGGTCGAACGTATCATCCTCAAAGGGAACATTCTCGGCGTCGCCATGTTGAAAGGAACCCTTCAGGCCACGCAACTCGAAATTCCGCTTCGCGAGCTCCAAGTGCCCCGAGGCGAGATCGAGGTCATGCATGATGCCGCCGGCCTTGGCGAACTGGGCGTGGTCCGTGCCGATCCCGGCGCCGATCTCTAAAATCTTCTCGCCCGCATGGTGGTCGAATTCCATGGTCTCGCGCATCCACGGCGCGTAGACGTCATATCGATAGCGCTCGACTTCTAGGAACCATTCAAGCGTATCGGGCTCGGCCTTCTCGACGTAATGTGCGCCGCACGGGTCCTGATTCCACTGATTCTGAACCTCGTCCTTGTAGACGTCGCCCGTTTCGATTTTCGTTAGAGCCGACATTGAATGCCCCAAATGCAGGAGTTAGCTCGCTTTGCGCCACGACAGGTCCTGGCCGAGGCCGAGCGCATGCTTCCAGATTCTCGCGACGTGCCGCTCCCATGAGAATCCGGCTTCCGCCGCGACTCGCGCATTTCGCCCGAGGGCGGCGGAGACCGCAGGGTTTCGCACAAGCGCCAGCACGCCTGCCACGAACTCGTTGACGTCTCCGGGCCGGCACAGGATGGCGCGCTGATCCCTGACAGCCGGCGCGCCACGGACGAAATCAGCTGGAGCACAGCGCCGGGCGAAGGACCTCGCCAATCTGTTCAAGGTCGCTCGCGACGATGCCGCCGCCCATCGCCATATATTCGAACAGTTTCGTCGGTGACCCGAAGAAAGGGCTGTCCTTCATATGGCTTGAGTGCGGCGAGACGTAGATGTCGGCGGCTTTGAGGAGCCGCGCGCCCGTCCGTTGTTCGGTTCGGCCCACATCCACGACCCGGTCGTGGAGCCCATGGCGACGGATCGCATCGAGCACCTTGGGTTTCAGATTACCGTCGCCGATCAGCAGAAAGCGCGCCTCAGGAGCCTGCGCGCAGATTTGAGGCAGCGCGGCGCCCAGCACGTCGATACCATGCCAGCCCCCGAACGTCCCGATGAAGCCGATCACCCGCGCCTCGTCGGACAGACCGAGTGAGGCGCGAATTTCGCGCCGCTCTTCACGGGTCGCCGGAGAGTACTCGGCGCAGTTGACGCCGTTCGGATTGACGAAGACCTTGGCGGGAGCAATGCCGCGGCTGAGAACGTCGTCGCGCACGTGATCCGAAATGACAGAGATGACGGTCGCCTGCTCGAAGGCCAGCCGCTCCGCCTCGAGAAAAAGCGCTTCGTGCTCCAGCGCACTCCCGCCGAAGCTGCGGTTCATCGAGATTTCCGAGCCGTTGTATTCGAGGATATAAGGAATCTGAAGCTCTCGGCTGAGCCGCGCCGCTGCAAAGTTGCCAAGCACCAAACGCTCGTAGAGGTAAGCTGGCCGTATCGCCGCGAGCCGCCCTTGAGAGCGTCATAGTAGAAGCCGTCGGACTGAAGCAGATCGATTTCGTTCTGAGTAGCGATTTGCGGCCGCAGCACCTCCTGCTTGAGGCCGAGTTCGTCCAGGAGAGGGTAGTGGCTCGCCATGAGGCAGACGAAGTCTTTGGTCACCCGCGCCAATTCGTGGGCGACGTAGCAGGTATGACCGTAGCTTCCACCAGAAGACGAGTTGCGCCCAGTAGTCGGTTCGAACGTATACGCCAGTCCCCTCGAGCGGGGCGTCCGGGCGCGGCGGCGTCGGGAGATGTTGAACGGGATCGGCGCGGTTGCGCGCGCGAAGGCAGAAAGCGTGTCCTGGTAGTGTGAATCACTGCGACGTGCGGGCTGCTGGGGCCCAACTCCGCGTCTGTATACGCGGCTCGCACCCTTGTGAGAGGCTATAGAGCGAGTCGCCGACCTGTGCGACCGTTGACCTCGCCTTTATGGATCGTGATCCTGCAGTTCGCGCGCACGGCATTCTGAAAGGCTGCGATAGCCTCCGAGGCTGCCGTAAGATCGGTCGTGAAGATGGTCGGAGGAAGAATTTAGGGCGGCACAGCCGCGACCTTCTGAATGCAGCGTTCGACTTGGTCCAACCGGGTCTGGACATCGCGAAGCCCCGCTTCATCCCAGGAAGCGGGACCGTGCGCCGTGAGCCTGAACGGCACGTTGGAGATCAACTCCGACGAGACATGTTGGAACCGCATTGAAGGTGGTCGTGCGTCGGATGAAGCCGGCTCGGAGACCGGTCCCAAGGCGCGGGCGTCGGGGCCTGCCAGCGAAGGTGAGTACGGCTTCAAATTCCGCGGCGCAACCAATTAGCCGCAGACGGTTCCTTGACGCCCCGCAAAGAGCCGTTGGCCACGTTGATGACATTGCTTCTGGCGCTGCTTCACGCGGTTCCTTACGCCGCGCACGCGATCATTGATCGCTCGCAAGCGGTTGGCGCCACATAAGCAGCCCAATGCCGCCAGAAGCTGGACAGCCGCTCGGAGTCCACCACTTCGACTGCGTTCTCGATCGGCCAATAGAAATAGACGGCGCTCCCGCGCCGCAACGCATGCCCGGCCAGTGAAGCTGACGCCGATCCGGGAGTCCCGTTTCGACGCCGAAGACAACGCCAGCAGCGTCGGCGGCGTCGATTTCTCGCTGCAGGGATTGCTCGTTTCCTTCAAGGACAGCACTGGCAAGCGAAAATAATGCCGCTCGGTCATCCCGTGAAGGGCGGAGTCCTGAAGAGGCTGGCGCTCCGGAGGCCAGGGTGGATATAAAGATACGTACTCATCGTCAGCGTCCGCCCTCGCGCCCAAACAGCAGATCCTCGACGTGCAGCGCGACGGCGCGTCGTCTCGATCAGCTCGACGGATAGGGATCGGGCTCGCGCTCCCTTCGGCCAGGCATCGCCAAGCCGGCGCATCTCCTCGAAGTGACCCTTGTCGGCGTCGAGCTGGGCCACAGGACGGAGCCGTCGCTGGCCCGCGTCAGGCTCTTGAAATCGTCGACGATCCAAGCCTCGCCATCGCAGAAGACCTCGATCCGCTCCTTCGCCAGGCCGGTTTTAGGACCGAGCGCCGTGTAGGTCAAGGTGCAGACGCTGCCGTCCTCGTAGCGGATCGTGGCGCAGAAGTTGTCGTTGCGCGCGTAAGGCATCGAGCCGGGATCGATGGCCGCGGCGCTGATCGAGGCCACGGGCGCGTCGGCGAGGAAGCGAATACGTCGTACATGTGGCAGGCCTCGCCGATGTTGCGTCCGCCGCCCTCGACGCCGTGCACCCAATGGTCGAGCGGGATGTAGCCGGCGTTCAGCCGGTAGTTCACGACGAGCGGCGCGCGCTGCTCTCCAAGCTCCTGCTTCAACCGTTGCACCGCGGGCGAGAACCGGCGATTGAACCCGACCATCAGCAGCGGGCCGTCCGGCTGCGCCTCCAGCGCTTGCTGAACGTGATCGAGCTGCTCCCAGGTGATGGCCAGCGGCTTCTCCACGAAGACGTGCTTGCCCGACCTGAGGGCCTTGACGACCTGATCGGCGTGTTCGTCATGACGCGTCGCGATCACGACGAGGTCGAAGCCTCGTCGCCGAGGATATCGTCGTCAGCTTGAGGAGAGGATCTCGACCTGCTTCGATCGGGCGAAGTTGCCGCCGCTGGACCGGATCGCGGCTGACCACGCCGCGCAGAAGGAAGCGCTCCTTCAGCTTTTCCATCATCGGGACGAGCATCTGCGTCCCGAAGCCGCCGGCGCCGACCAGCGCGTAATTGATCTGGTCCCGCAGCGGGCGACGGTGCCCCCGCAAATGAATGACGGGCGCATCGGGCGGCTCGGTCAGGACGCGCGCGGGCTCGGGGTACGAGATGAGAACCGCCAGCGGCGGACGTCTTCATTGCGGCTGCAAGCTCCGAATACGGCCCGGCGCCTCGTCGACCGGAACGACACGGTCGATCAGGGAGGCGACATCGATCTGCTTCCCGGCGATCAGCTCCAGGTACGACTGCATGTTCCGGTTCGCGGTCCAGCGCACGTAGGCGAGCGGATAGTCGTGGCCGTAGTCCTCGTAGTCCCGGTCGTAGCGGCCCGGCCCGTAGGAGGTGCTCATCAGCAGGTCGATCTCCTTGCGGTAGAAACGCGGCCCGCTCCGCCTTCAGTCCGACGTCGCCGACGATCACGACGCGGCCGCGGCGGCGCGTGAGTCCATGGCGAGGTTGAGCGGCGCGTTCGACTTGCGTCGCCGCCGTGATGAGCGTCGCGATCGGCGCCGTGTCCGCCGGTCAGGTCGCGAACCAAGCGCTTAATGGTCTCCGCGTCCGACTCGGCCGCGCTCGCGCCGAGCGTCAAGGCGCGTTTGCACCGCTCGGCGTCGAGATCGAGGCCGATCACCCGGCAGCCGGTCGCGCGGAGCAGTTGCACGGTGATCATGCCGATGAGGCCGAGCCCGATGACGCAGATCACTTCCGCGAGCTGCGGGGCCGCGCGCCGCACGCCCTGCATGGCGATGGCGCCGACCGTGCTCGTCGAAGCCGCCTGTAACGAGCAACCGTCCGGGACGCGGCAGACCAGGTTGCGCTTCACGGCGATATAGTCGGCGTGGTTGGCCTGGCCCGCGCCGGCGCAGGCGACGCGGTCGCCGACGGCGAATTGAGTGACGCCTTCGCCGACCGCGACGACCTCGCCCGCCGCCGAGTAGCCGACGTTCCAGCCTTGGTCCGTCATCTCGGTGACGGGTACGCCGGCCGCCATGGCAGGCACCATGGTGATCTCGGTTTGCTCGAGTAGCAGTCGATTCTCGCCGGGAGCGGCCCCGTTGGTCAGCATGAGCGTGACCTCGCGAGCCGTGCCGGGATCGAAATGCAACACCTCGTTAAGCGGGCCTTCCGAGAGCGGGACCATGCCGAGCCAAGCGGACTTGTCCGCGTTCAGCAACCCGATCGAGAATGAACCGCTCTCGACCCGGCCTTTGAGATTGACCTCGACGAGATAGCCCGCCCCGGGAACCGTGAGAGGCTGCGAAGCGGCCTGGTAATGGCCGGGCTCTCCGCCGGAGACGAGAGTCATGCCCAGATCGGTTTGGGCGCACTCCTTCGCGGCCTGGTTCTGCCACGCGATGGAGCCGACCGGGACCGACGCCGCTTCCGTCGCCGGCGTGATGTCCCTCACCCGCTGCCGGATCGCGTTCCCGACAATGCCCATGACCCGATCCGCCGCCAAGCGAGGGTTGCGGATCGCCTTGCCGAGATAGACCTGGGCGCGGCTCGTGATGTCGCTGACCCGCTCGGCAGCGGTCGCCCCGCCCGTGCCGGCCGTAAACGGCCGCAAAGTCGCCAGTTCGGTCCCGGCGCTGATAAGCGAGTAATGGGTTTTGACCAGAACGGTGCCGGCGGCCGGAGTCGGGCGCGGCATCCGGGCGACAATCGCTTTGGCGTTGCTGAAAAGAACCTGTCGCATGCAAGCTCCTGCGTCCTCCCCGACAGGAGGGTTAGGCATCGTGGGCGGATTTGCCGGCTTAAGTCTTTTCCGGCGGAGCGCCGCCCGACCGAAATCTCACCGACGTCCCGCGATTGGAAGATCGATCATTGCATCGCGCCGACGGTGTCAATGACGATTTTGTCCGTCAGCATGGTCCGATCCAGCGTACGGAATTGATCGTGGGCGACGAGCAGGGCGACGATGTCCGCCTCCCGCACGGCCTCATGCAGCCCAACCCAATGCACGCGCGGGGCCTGGGCCAAATGCTTCGGCGGGCTGGGAACATGGGGCTCGACAATGAAAATCTCGCCCGCGTCCGTCGCCGCAAGGTCCTCCGCGATCGCGATCGCCGGGCTCTCGCGCATGTCGTCGACGTTGGGCTTGTAGGTCATGCCGAGGAGCGCGATGCGCGGATCGCGGAAACGGTCCGCCGCCCGCTTGATCCTTTGGCCGACGTGAGCCTGCTTTGCCGTCGTTGACCTCGCGCGCGGTGCGGATCAGGCGCGCGAGCTCGCGGCTGCGCGTGACGATGAACCACGGATCGACGGCGATGCAGTGGCCGCCGACGCCGGGGCCGGGCTGCAGGATGTTGACGCGCGGATGGCAGGTTGGCGAGCTCGATCAGCTCCCAGACGTTGATCGCCGACGCTTCGCAGATCAGCGACAGCTCGTTCGCGAAGGCGATGTTGACGTCGCGGTAGGCGTTTTCCGTCAGCTTCGACCATCTCGGCAGCGCGCTGCGTCGGTCATCAGCAGCTCGCCCTGGACGAAGATGCGGATAGAGCGTCGTCGGCGCGGTCGGCGCAGCGGGGGTCGAGGCCGCCGATGACGCGGTCGTTGTCGACGAGTCTCGCAGCATGTCGGCCGGGCAGGACGCGCTCCGGGCAGTAGGCGACGGAGATGTCCGAGCGTCCCCAGCATTCCGGTCAGGGAAGGTGCAGGTCGGGGCGGAGTTCGCCCAGCTGAGCCGCGGCACCGGCGCGTCGTGTTCCGACCGGGGACGTGGATTCCAGGATGACGAGGTTGCCGGGCTGCAAGCACCGGGGCGATCGACGCACGCGCGCCGCTTCGACGTAGCTCAGGTCGGGCGCGTTGTCGTCCCGGTCACCGGCGTCGGCACGGCGATGATGAAGGCGTCCGCCGGCTCCGGCGCGTCGCGGCGCGCAGCATGCCGGTGTCACGGCGCGCATGCACCGATGATGTCGAGATCGGGCTCGATGAAATGGGTCTTGCCGCTGTTGATCGCTCGACGGCGTCCGGGTTGATGTCGACCCCGATCGACCTCGCACGCCGCGGGTCGCGAGCGCCGCGGCGGTCGGCAGGCCGATGTAGCCGAGCCCGATCACCGAGATTGTTTCAAACTGTCCCATCATCCCACCAGGTCCCTTACGATCTTTTGAGCCGCCGTGCCGTCGCCGAACGGGTTGCGGGTCGTGCTCATGGTCCGGTACCGATCCGCGTCCTCGAGCAGGGCGGCGCATCTGCGACGATCTGGTCGGCGTTCGTGCCGACCAGGCGCGACGTGCCGGCCTCGACACCCTCGGGCCGCTCCGTCGTCTCGCGCATGACGAGAACGGGTTTTCCGAGCGCGGCGCCTCCTCCTGGACGCCGCCGGAGTCCGTCAGAATGAAGGACGCGCGCTGCATGAGCCACAGGAACGCCACGTAATCCAAGCGGCTCGATCAGCCGGATCGATGCGCTCTCGCTCAGGAGTCGAACACCGGCCCTCGGACGTTCGGGTTCAGGTGCACGGGATAGACGATTTGGACGTCGCCGCGTTCGCCCAGCCGCGCCAGCGCGCGGCAGATCTGCTGGAATCCGTCGCCGAAGCTTTCGCGCCGGTGGCCGGTGACGAGGATCAGCCGGCGGTCGGGATCGAGCCGAATCGAAGCGCCGGGCCATCGCGTCCTGGAGGGCGCGGTCCTGCTTGATCCCGTCGGCGGTCATGTGCAGCGCATCGATCGACCGTATTGCCGGTCACGAGGATGCTGCGCGGGTCGACGCCCTCGTTGAGAAGGTTCTGCCGCGCCCGCTCCGTGGGGCAGTAATGGCGCGTCGACACCACCGTGGCGATGCGCCGATTGGCCTCTTCGGGCCACGGATTCTCCAGATCGCCGGTGCGAAGCCCCGCTTCGACATGCCCGACAGCGATCTTCCGGTAGAACGCGGCCAGCGCCGCCGCCATCGTG
Organism: uncultured Alphaproteobacteria bacterium; assembly: GCA_963728675.1. Lineage (GTDB taxonomy): Bacteria > Pseudomonadota > Alphaproteobacteria > Rhizobiales > Beijerinckiaceae > JAJKJG01. The sequence continues at coordinate 14,525 of CAVSLO010000036.1, forward strand.
GTGGTGGTGTCGCCCTGCACCAGAACCCAGTCGGGGCGAAAGTCCTTCAGAACGGGATCAAGCGATTGCAGCACGGCGCTTGTGATGCCGGACAAGGTCTGGCCCGGCGTCATGATGTCGAGATCGTAGTCGGGCGTGATGCCGAAAAGTGCGCAGCGCGTCATCGAGCATCGAGCGATGCTGGGCCGTCACGCACACCCGAGCCTCGACGCCATCCCGATCCGCCAGGCGATGAACGATCGGCGCCATCTTGATGGCCTCGGGTCTCGTTCCGAAGACCAGAAGAATGCGTCTCAAATCAAAATCCCCGCCTGGATGGACCCGATGCGGTCGTGAAGGGCGCGCTCTTCAAGGCCAGCCGTCCATCGGGACCGGATGCGAGCGGTGCGCCGGGTAACGTTTTTGAACGACGCGTGTCAAGTGTCCGGCAGGGTTGACGGAGGTGAGGGCGGCTGGACGGCCCTACAGCCCTCGAACAGCGCCCACCATCGACAGCCTTGGTTTGATTGTGCTAACCGGCCGCCACGACGCTTACGGCCCTCCGGCGCTGCGAGCGCATTCGCCCCGGCCAGCCCTAGGCTCGATCTCCGCAGGGCGGCGGAAGATTCGTGAGACCCTGAGCATCGGCGCGCCAAGCCGTCCATCTGCGATCCACCAGAGGCATGAAACATGAAAGATGGAGAGAGGCTTTACGGCCTGGCCGGACCGCTTGAAAAGCTCAGCCGCCTGATCACCAGCTCAGTCGGCAGGGGATATCGCGTCGAGGAAAAGCTTACGCGGCTCGAATGGATCGAGAGCCGGCTTGAGCGCCTGGAGCCGCAGCTTGCGCAGTTCGAGCAAAGAACTGGGTCAAAGCTTGCGCAGCTCGAACAAGTCTTGCCCAGTCAAACTTGCGCAGCTCCAGTCAAACCTTGGGCAGATCGAACAGCGGACCGAGTCGAAGTTTGCGGAACTCGCGGCCAGCGCCGCTCTAGGCTCTACACAAGTTAGCGAGCGGCTCGACAACGACAGTAGCATACTCGCCAATCAGATCCGTCAGCTCTCGGACACTCTCTCCCAAAGCACGGTCCAGATTTCGGGATGGCTCAATTCCTTCGCGAAGGATCTGACCCAGCTTTCCGTTCATTCCGCGCAACTCTCAGCCCGGATTGAGCGGGGTGATGCGGGCAACGGCTTCGGACGCTTTGGAGTTCCGAGCGCGAGCCCGGAAGAGTTACCAATCCACTTAGTCGAGGGTGCGATTCGTCTGAACTTTCCCGATTGCGTCCGAGACGAATTTCCTCTCGATTTTGAAAAGGCTTGGAGTGCGACGAAAGCCATTCTCGACGTTCTGCCGGAGAGCGACCTGTCGCCCTTGGCCGAGCGATCTCCAGGCCTGATCGGCAACGACGGGCACGAATACGTTCGTCTCAGCCTCATCCGGCTGGTGCGCGCCGGCATGGCGTTGAGGCGATCGGGCCTAACTAGCGGCCGCGTCTTGGACTTCGGATCCTATTACGGAAATTTCTCTCTGTTCTTACGGTCGCTCGGTTTCGAGGTTTACGCGGCCGACACTTACGGCAGCTATGGCGGCGCATTCTCGAAGATGTTGCCTCTCCTCTATGATGCTGGCGTGAAGATTGTCGATCTCACCGAAAAGGGCCGCGATCTCGCCTCTTTTGAGGAAGGTTTCTTCGATGCCGTGCTATGTATGGGGGTTATTGAGCATGTGCCCCATACGCCGAAGCCGCTCCTCCTCGCACTAAATCGGGCGCTGCGGTCGGGTGGCACCCTTGTCCTGGACACGCCGAACCTTCTCTACATCTACACCCGCGAGCGCCTCGCGCAGGGCGAGCCGATCTTCACGCCGATTGAGCTCCAATTCAATGTGGAGCCCCCGTTCGAAGGCCACCATCGCGAATACACGATAAGCGAAGTTAAGTATATGCTTGAGGCGATCGGGCATAAAGTGGCCGATCTGGACGTGTACAATTACTCAATCTACGGGCTGAAGGAACTTGCCGGCCCCGACGCTGCGCGCTACGCCCGTATGGCCGTTGACCCGGAATTGAGAGAGGTAATTTTCACCCGCTCGATCAAGCACTAATCCGCCCGCACGAGACTTTGTTCAGCACGGCCGTAAACTGGACTGATGTGACGGTTATGGCTAATGTTTAAGGTAGCTGGTGCCGAGCATAAGCTTGACGCTGAACGTGACCACTCCTAAGACAGCCGGCTTCATATGCCAAATTCGGATACTATGCCCCATCCTTCAGGACATAACCTTGATGCTCTGCCAGAGCGGCCGACTGAAGGGACATCGGAACGGCAGGCAAATTCCCGGTAGCTCTGCTAGGTTCGTTCTCCACGGCGGGTGGAGGCGCCATCGGCAAGACCTCATTTATGGATTGGACATTCGGACCAAATCGAGTTCGGTGCGGATGGAGTGCGCTTCGAATATATCGCGACCGGACCAGAGGGGCTACTCGCGCCGGGCACCTATCGGCTTAATCTCCATGGACGGATGGAGAGCGGCGGCTGTGCTTTTGGCCTATTAGACGTCGAAGCCTCCCCCGCTGGCTCGTAACGTTTCATCTCCCCAAAGACGGGAACTTCGGGACCGACTTCGAAAATCGGGGCGCCCTCTCGCGTTCAGGTTGCTCTTAGCGCCGCAAACGCCCACGAGTTGGGACGAGTGCAGGGCGAATTGCGGTCCTTGTCGATTACGCGCTTAGGCGAAAGTAATATCGCCGTGCATGGTCTAAGGCAGTATCCCATATACTCTTTGGGGAAAGCATCTCGGCAGAATACCACTTGCGATGCCGAGGACAAGTCTCTAATCTGTTTTGTTCACGTGCACAAAGCCGCGGGAACATCTGTAACAGACCTTCTTCGAAGGAACTATCGTGAGGCTTTCAAACAATTCCAAAGTCTTAGGACGCGTCGATGAGACTGGTTTCGCGAAGAATTTCAATTCGCCAGATGAAGATATCCGGGCAATTATAAGTGAGACCGCAAATCCACTTCATCATTTGAAGGTGATCGCCGGTCACATGCCTTATGGTCTCCACCAGAAGATTGGGAGAGATGTTAGATATCTCGCGTTTATGCGCGAGCCGATCAGCCGAGCGCTCTCCTGGTACAACATGGCGTTAGATGAAACAGTAATGTTTCCTCTTCGCCGTACAGTTTCAGACTTTGGTGGCGATATTGCTAAGGCAATTAATTCTGGGAATGCTCTAGAATTTACCAATGATCAAACTAGAATGTTGATAGGAAGCAGAAATATCAAACTTGATGATAAGGATCTTGAACAAGCAAAAGAAATTATACAAAATCACTATATATTTGTCGGAACACAGGAGAATATTAAAGAGTGTTTGTGTTACGTTAGTGATAAACTTAATCTTGAATACTTCGATCCCGCCACCTTGAATATCGGGCGGAATGCAGAGTCAATGAGCACTGATCTTCGTCGAACTTTCGAAAAATATAATGACATTGACATGAAACTTTACGAATGGCTGACAACAGAATATATTCCTCGGATGCTGACTGAATGAGTTCACTTAAGGCCGCTGAGCTCTTTCTCGAGAAGGTTGTCTGTGGGCTAATAGCTACTCTATCTCCGCCGGAGACGGTCCGTTTATGCTCCCCTGGTTCATTGAATTCGTAGTTCCTATACCCACTTGGAAAGCCCGCATCTCTCCCAAGGGTGCTCGCTCAGAGACGCTAGGCGTAATCTTCCACTGCCCTCGCCACTCCAGAATGGTTCCCTGGTAGGCCGGGCCGGAAGGTTGGACCTCGAATTCCAGGCCGCGCGCAATTACGTCGTAAACATCGCTGTTGAGCTGAACGGCTTGCCTTCGTTGCTCGCGAAGTAGCCGCGCTTGGCGATCAGCGAACTCAACACGAAGGTTCCGCTTGCGAGCGGCAGGTGCTCGCACGTGAAGCGGATCGTTCCGTTCTGCTGCCCTGGCGGCAGGTCCAGCTTTGCATTGAACGCCCGCAGCGCATGGAGAACGCCATCCTTCGTGATGGAGATCATGAGTTCGAGATCCTCCGCCACCGAAGGGTCGGCCAGCTTGTAGCCAAACGCGATCGTGATCGGCTCGCCTTGCTTGAGCAGCCGGGTCGAAAAGCCGTCACGGTCTAGGATGTCCACGCTGGTGTAGCGCACGGCACCGCTGCCATGACGAGGAGCTACGGAACCATCATCCCTGAAGACCTCGGCATGGGCCGCATCGAGCGAAATATCCCAGCCTGCCGCGACCTCCGGCAACAGGCGCACCGCCCCGACGTCGCGGGGCTTGCCATCCGCCGGATAGAGCAGCGCCTGCAGTTCTTGCTCTTCGGCGCAGACGAGACGCAGGGAGAGGGCGGCGTTGTGCAGAAGCGCTTCGGTCGGCGCGCTGATCCGGATGACGCCCTTCTGGAACGTCGAACCGACGTTCTGAAGCTCCGCGACGCCGGAGCCGTTCGGCTCGGGGCTCCAGTTCGCGCCCTCGCGGACGAACTCGATCCGCCCCTGTCCCCGCCGCCCGTCAGATTCGGCCTGCTCGATCCGGACGGGCGCGTTGAGGGCGGTTCCCCGCGGGGGCCGCAGTTCGACCAGGCACGACGGCCAGTCCTGACGGCCGCGCTGGGGCGCGGACGTGGGCAGCATCGCCTTCTTCCGCAGGCGCTCTTCCTCCTGCTCCTTGATGCTGTTCTCATAAAAATTCAGGGTGCTCTTCGGGTCGCCGTCGTACTTGATCTGACCCCGGTCCAGCCACACCATGCGCTTGCAGATGCGGGCCGCGCCGTAGATGTCGTGACTCACCAGGAGGAGCGTCGTGCCGTGCCGGGCGCACAGCTCCTCGATCCTTGCGAAGCTCTTGCCCTGGAAGTAGGCGTCTCCCACGCCGAGCACTTCATCAACGACGAACAGCGAGGGCGCGACGGCGGTCGACGCGCCGAAGATGAGCCGCATCGCCATCCCGGTCGAGTACGTCTTGATGGGTTGGTCGATGTAGAGTTCGAGTTCGGTGAACTCGACGATCTCGTCGACCAGCCGATCCGCCTCCTTGCCCATGACGCCGAGGTTGGCGAGGTAGGCGTAGGCGTTCTCCCGTCCGGTCAGTTCCTGGTGGAACCCGGCGCCCATCTGCAAAAGCGCATGGGAGGCCCCTGAGATTTCGACATGCCCGGACGTCGGCTCGATGACTCCGGTGATCAGCTTCAGCAGCGTGCTCTTTCCTGCGCCGTTGCGGCCGATGAAACCGACCTTCTCGCCTTTCCTGATCTCGATCGAGAGATTGTCGACGGCCGTATGCGTCGGGTGCGGCTGCCGGCGCAAGCGCGAGAGGCCCAAGAGGTCCGACAGCCGGTCGATCGGGCGCGGGTAAAGCGTATAAGCCTTGGTGAGATTGACGGCCCTGACTGCGAAATCAGACATGATCCACCATCAAGCCTTTGAAGTTCTTGAAGAACGCCGCACCGGCCGCGAAGACGGCGAGCGACATGACCGGGAAGGCGAGCACCCTCAGCCCGCTCGCCGGGTAGGAGTCCAGCAAGGTCCAGCGAAACGCTTCGAAGAAGTATGTCAGAGGGTTCAGAACGACGATGAGTTGCAGGTTCTCCGGAACCATGGAGGGCTGGAACGCCAGGGGCGACACGAACAGGAGGAACAGCAGGAGCAGGTTCACGACGTTCGCCACATCCGAAAAGATCGCGCCGAGGCTCGCGATGAAGAAGGCGATCCCGACCAGGAGCATCAGCGCGAACAGAAGCATGACGGGCAGGAATACGATGCGCCATGTGAAATCGCCGCTGATCGCGAGCAGGATCAGGAGCGCCGCGAAGCTGACGACCTGCCCCATCATGGCAACGAGAACCACCCGCACCACGACCAGCTCCGGCGGCACGATCACGTTTCGCAGCAGATGCATGTTCTCGCGAATGATGACGGCGCCGCGGCTCAGGCTTTCCATCAGGAACAGGTAAGGGATCAATCCGGAGAACACGAACACGACGTAGTTGAGTTCGCTGTACCCCGGGAACCTCATTTTGAAGATGACGAGGTACAGGAAAAGATAGATGCTCAGGAAAATGAGCGGATAGAGGATGATCCAGATCGAACCGAGGAGCGATCCCGCATATTTCTGGCGCAGCTCCATCTGGCTCGTCGCCGCCAGAACCTTCCAGTAGCGCCAAGCCAAGACAGGGAGTTCGAGCGCCGGCGCAAGGGGGCGCGCAAGAGCCAAGGTGCGAGTCATGATTCCAAGAAAGCCTTTATTCTCGGCCGGTGCGCTGAGCCGATCCAGGGTGGAGAGGTTCGGAGCGCTGGCGAACGCGGGCTAAGCTCTTACGGCGGCGTTCGCCTTGAGGCCGCCGCCTCTCCCGAGCCTCGGCCGGCCTGCGGGCTCCCGCAGCGCCGGCCAAAGGCGGGCGCGAAGCGTTTACGCTTGCGCCGCCCGCGATGTCAACGATCCGCGCCTCGCTCCCTTGCCGCGCGGGCCTCGGCGGCTACCTTGGCGCGTCCGAGCTTGGAGGCCCCGCCCGTGCTGTCGAATTGCGCGACCCGTGACGTCGAGACCCTGATCCACCCCTACACCCAGCTTGCGCGCTTTCGCGAGACCGGGCCGCTGATCCTGGAGCGGGGGGAAGGCGTGTGGGTCTTCGACGCCGACGGCAAGCCGTACCTGGAGGGCATGGCGGGCCTGTGGTGCACGGCGCTCGGCTACTCGAATGCGGAGTTGGTCGAAGCCGCGCGGGAGCAGATGGCACGGCTGCCCTTCACGCATCTGTTCTCGGGCCGCAGCCACGACCCGGCGATCGAATTGGCCGAGCGGCTGAAGGAACTCGCGCCGGTCCCGGTTTCAAAGGTGTTCTTCTGCTGCTCGGGCTCGGAGGCCAACGACACGCAGGTCAAGCTCGTCTGGTACATGAACAACGCGCTCGGGCGGCCGCGGAAGAAAAAGATCATCGCGCAGCAGCGCGGCTATCACGGCGTGACGGTCGCCTCCGCCTCGCTGACCGGCCTGCCCGCCAACCACGCCGATTTCGATCTGCCGATCCCGAACATCCTGCATGCCCCCTGCCCTCATCACTACCGCTTCGCTGAGACCGAGGAGAGTGAAGAGGACTTTTCGGCGCGGCTGGCGGCGGATCTGGACGCGCTGATCCTCCGGGAAGGGCCGGACACGGTCGCTGCCTTCATCGCCGAGCCCGTGATGGGCGCCGGTGGCGCGATCACGCCGCCCGCCGGCTATTTCCCGGCGATCCAGGCCGTGCTGGACCGGCATGACGTGCTGTTCATCGCTGACGAGGTCATCTGCGGCTTCGGGCGGCTCGGGACGTGGTTCGGGGCGGAAACCATGGCGATGCGGCCCGATACGATCTCTTTCGCCAAGGCTGTCACCTCGGGATATCTGCCGCTCGGCGGCGTGATGATCCCGGAAGCGATGTACCAAGCCATGCTCGACGAGAGCCGCAAGGTCGGCACGTTCGGCCACGGCTTCACCTACTCGGGCCACCCGGTCTCCTGCGCGGTCGGCGTCAAGGCGCTCGAAATCTACCGGCGCGAGCGCATCCTTGAGGCGGTCCAGGCCAAGGCGCCGCAATTTCAGGGGCGGCTCGCGGCGCTGGCCGAGCACCCGCTCATCGGCGAGGCGCGTGGGATCGGCCTGATCGGCGGCCTTGAGATCGTGGCCGACAAAGCCGCGAAGCGCTCCTACGACGCCAAGCACGCCGTCGCGGCGGCCTGCGTCGGTTTCGCCGAAGGGGAGGGCCTGATCGTGCGCGCGCTCGGCGGCGACCGCATCGCGGTCTGCCCGCCGCTCGTCATCGCGCCGCATGAGATCGATGAGTTGTTCGACCGCCTCAGCCGCGCGCTCGATCAGACGCACGGCTGGGTGCGGCGGGAAGGATTGTCGGTGGCGTGAGCCTTCTCTCCCGGCGCCAAGAATTGGAGAATACGGTCGCTCCAAACCGCCTTAACCCCGCCTTAAGCCGCGCGGCTCATCCAGGGTGAACCAAGCTCCCGTCATCGGGACGCCATGAACGAGCCCAAACACCGTCGCGATCCTTTATTCGTCCGCGCGCAGCCGAAGCGGCTGCGGGTTGGAAACGCTTGAGAGTCCTTAGATTTGCAAAAGCTCGACAATCGACGCCATACGGCTTTGAGCGCAGCCGCGCCGGGCGGCCGGGAGGACGGCGGCTTCAAGCCGCTCGCGCTTCGGGCCGTCGCCGCGGCGGCGCGCGCCTGCAACCCGGCCCCGCGGCGCAAGCCGGTTTCCCGAGACATCCCGGCCGTCCCGCGCGAGGACGCGCCATCGAACTGATCGCCGCCATGCCCCGCCGACCGAGCCGACGCCATTTCCTGAAAACGATCATCGGTTCGGCCGCCCTGCTGGTCGGCTCCGGGGCGTATGCCTTCGGCATCGAGCCGGCGTTCCGCCTGCGCGTCCAGCGCTACGCGCCAAAACCCCGCGCTTGGCCGGACGATCTGTCGCTGCGGATCGCGGCGGTGGCCGACATCCACATCGGCGAGCCCTACATGCCGCTTTCGCGAGTTGAGGCGATCGTGTCAGCGACGAACGCGCTCGCCCCGGACCTGATTGTGCTGCTCGGCGATTACGTGGCGGGCCACCGCTTCACGACGCGGGCCATCGGCATGGCCGAACTGGCGCCGAAGCTCGCCGGCCTCCAGGCGCCGCTTGGCGTCCACGCCATCCTCGGCAACCACGATTGGTGGGACGACCTCGCCGCGCAGCGCGAGCGGCGCGGGCCGATCATCGCCGCCCGCGCGCTGCGGGACGAGAGCATCCCCGTTTTGGAGAACGAGGCGGTGCGGCTGACGAAGGACGGCCGGCCGTTCTGGCTTGTGGGCCTTGGCGACCAGCTCGCCCTGTTGCAGCCGGGCCGCAAACGTTACCGCGGGGTCGACGACCTGCCGGGCGCGCTCGCGAAAATTACGGACGATGCGCCCGCGATCCTGCTGGCCCACGAGCCGGACATTTTTCCCGAGGTCCCGGACCGCGTGGCGCTAACCCTCTCTGGCCACACCCACGGCGGCCAAGTGCGCCTGTTCAACTATTCGCCGCTGGTTCCGTCGCGCTACGGCAACCGCTATGCTTACGGCCACGTGGTCGAGGACGAGCGCCACCTGATCGTGTCCGGCGGGCTCGGCACCAGCATCCTGCCGGTGCGGTTCGGGGTGCCGCCGGAGGTCGTCGTCGTGGACCTTGGCGCGCCTCGCCCGGAAGGGACCTCTGCATGAGCCTCTTGAGCCGCCGCATAGTCCTGAAGGGGATTTTGGGGACGGCCTTCGGGCTCGTCGGCGGCTACGCCTTCGCGGTCGAGCCGGGCTTTCTCCTGCGCTTGCAGCCCTATGCCTTCACGTCGCCCGGCTGGACGCCGGGCCTGCGGCTGCGGATCGCGGTCATCGCCGATCTGCACGCCGGCGAGCCCTACATGCCGCTGGCGCGGATCGAGCACATCGTTTCCGCAACCAACGACCTCAAAGCCGACGTGATCGTTCTCCCCGGCGACTACGTGGCGGGACCGGGGGTCCGGTACCGGGTCGTTCCGGCAAACGATTGGTCGCGCGCCTTGTCGCGCCTCGAAGCCCCGCTCGGGGTCCACGCCATTCTGGGCAACGCCGATTGGTGGGACGACGCCGTGACCTGCCGCCGAGCGCTCAGCCGCGCCAACATCCCGATCCTCGAAAACGACGCCGTGCGCCTCGTCCACAACGGAAAAGTCTTTTGGCTCGCTGGCCTCGGCGACCAGATCACCTTTCTCGAAGACGGGGACGGCGAACGTCCCTTGGCCGACATGGACGCAACGCTCGCGGCGCTGCGCACCGACGAACCGGCGATCCTGCTGGCGCACGAGCCCAAAATTTTCGCCAATCTGACCGACCGCTTCGCCCTTACGCTCTCCGGACACACCCACGGCGGCCAAATCCGCCTGTTCGGCTGGTCGCCGATCTCGGCCGACTCCTGCGGCAACCGCTACGCCTACGGGCATGTGGTCGAGAACGCTCGCCATCTCGTCGTGTCGGGGGGCTTGGGGCTGTCGAAACTGCCCGTGCGCCTCGGCGTGCCGCCCGAGATCGTGCTCGTGGAGCTAGGGGCCGACGAGGGCGCGGCCTGAGCGGCTGCCCGCCTACTTCATGACCACCTTCGTTCCCACCTCGACGCGGTTGTACAAATCGATCACGTCGATGTTGCGCATGCGGATGCAGCCCGACGACGCGGCGCGTCCGATTTTCTCGGGGTTCGTTGGTGCCGTGGATGCGATGAACTACCGCCCTCAAGCCGCTTGCGCGGCTCTGAGCGCGGTTTCTGGCATCTCTGCCACAGCCAGTTCCTGACCGATGTTCCACATCACCCATGCCGATGCCTGATCGCGGTTGATCACACGGCCATCCGGCAAAGTGTGTGTACGCTCGCTCAAGCCCTTCTTCCTGACCTCGCCCGACACGGGACAGGTCTGGCTCGGCTTATGCTTGCGGGGATCGATAAACACGACCCGGCATCCAGCTTCTTCCGCTTTGATGCGCAGGTTTGAAAGAAAACCGCCTGGGGCGGTATCGAGAATGGCCCGATTGAGCCCTGCTTTTTGATTAACTCGCTTCCCCGGCTCAGCGACGGTGCCCTTGGCCGAGGCCGTCACGTTCGTGATCCTCAGGTCTTCCGTCACGATCAGGGCGTGGTCGCGCACCAACCGCGCTGTGACCTGATGGGTGCGATCCTTGCGCCGGTTGGCGAGGCGGCGCGAGCGGTGGGCGAGGAGTTTCCTCGCCTTGGCAGCCCGCTTCGAGCGCTTGCCGCGCAGAGCCCTGGACAGCACCCGCTGCTCTGCCTTCAGTGAATTCTGCTCCGCCGCCAGGAAGCGGTCGTTCTCGATCTCCTCGAACTGGAACGGCCCGTGGCAGATCGTGGCATACGTCTCCACACCCCAATCGAGACCCGCGATGGCGTCGCCCGTGCGCTCGCGGTGCGGCTCGCACGCGACGACGAGGCAGAGATGCCAGCCGTTCGCCTTGCGCTGGATGTCCGCGCAGACGACCTCGCCGGGCGTGCGGGCTTCGCCTCGCGCCGACATCTCGCCGACACCCGAGAGACGCAGCGTGCCATGCTTCCAGCCCTTGCCGGGCGTGAAGCGGAAACCGTCGCCGTGGTGCTTGAAGCCGAAGCCGGGGAAGCGGTCGCGGCCCTTGAAGCGGGGGAAGCCCGGCGTCTGCCCGGCCTTCACCCGCCGGAAGAAACTCTGGAACGCGCGATCGAGCCGCTTGAGCGTGACCTGAAGGGACTGCGCGTTGAGGCCACGATAAGCGAGATCGTCACGCCTGATCACCGTCACGGATTTGCACTGATCGGCAAAGCCGATCGACTTGCCCGCCTTGCGGTATGCCTCGATCCGCTCCTCCAGCGCCGCGTTGTACAAGGCCCGGTGCAGGTCGCAGACGCGCTCTATCGCCGACGCCTGTCCGGGCGACGGATAGAGCTTGTACGTGACGCGGCGGTGGACGGGGGCCATGCGAATAAGATAAGCTTGGAGCCATGACCGGGCAAGCACGATTTTCCAAGCTTTATCATTGCGTTTACGCGCTTCAGTACCACTTGGTTCTCGTCACGAAGTACCGCCGTCGCTGCCTGACCGCGCCCATGCTCGCGCGGATGCGGGAGATCGCGGCGGCCCGGTGCGAGGGCTGGGGCGGCGAGCTTCTGGAGATGAATGGCGAGCCCGATCACGTCCACCTGTTCGTCGCCCTGCCGCCCAACCTCGAACTCAGCGGCTTCGTGAATAACCTGAAGACCACGACCTCGCGCCTGATCCGCAAGGAGTACGCGGCCGAAGTGAACCGGGTCTATCGCAAGCCGGTCCTCTGGAGCCGGTCGTACTGCGCGATTACCTGCGGCGGCGCTCCGCTCTCGATTATCAAGCAGTACATCGAGAGCCAAAACGCCCCGGGGTAAGCGCTTCGCGCTGGCGGCCCTCACCTCCCGCCAACCTCTACGCGGTCTGGCGGGAGCACTGGCCGCAACACTGGTAGAGCTGGCGCTCCTTGGTGTCGACCACGACGGTTCCGGGCGCTTCGCCAGTCAGATCGGCGACCAGATAGCGTGCGAAGATGCGATCTTCCTCGACCTTCGGGACGAGCGCCATCCATTCGGTGTCCCGCTTCGACAAGACCGGGTCCGGGGTGCCCTTGAAGTTGCAGCCCGCCAGCGACACGCTCAGCGCCAGAGCGCAGGACAGAGAAGGAATCCGCATGAAGCGCCCCGCTTCGACGCCGCTTTAGCGACCGTTATGATGACGCCGCGTCAGCGCGGCGTGTATGGCAACGCCGCCGTGGTGCGGCTGTCATGGTTAACGCGCGGTTACGCCGCCGCCCGGTCCGCGCAACGCCGGCCCGAAATACGGCGCGCGCTGTTGCGTTCGGACCACGTGGACCGCCGCACTGCCCCCATCCGCGAACAGGCGCCCCGGGCGAAGCCCGAGACCATGCAGGGCTGACCGGGCCTTAGCGTCCCGGAGCGCGGAAGCCGAGGTCGGGCGCTCCAAGCGCCTGGTCCGCTTCCTCGATCGTCAGCAACGGCGTGGTTTTCGTGCGAACCAGACCCGAGCCGCCGACGGCGACGGCGAGACGCGCGGCCGCGACATTGTCGGGCAAATCGAAGATCACCACTACGTCGTCTTCGCCAAAGGCGAAATAGATGCACTCCAGCTTGCCGCCGAGGCTCTCCAGGACCTTGCTGACCGCGGCCTTCCGACCTGACGCCTTGTCCTTCTGAAGCCCCTTCAGCCCTTCAGCCGTATATGACGCTCTCACGAGGTACTTCGGCATGAAATTCCTCCCGCGGTGAAGCATGCCCCCGGTCAAGGATGCAGTCTGCGCCGTCCTTTTCGGATAATACCGTGGTTTGCCCCGCAAGGGCAGTCTCAACGAGCACAGGCTTCGCGTGCGACGCGCGCACGGCGCAAGTCGGGCCGCTGCCTTACCCCTCCAGCGGCTCCTCGCCCAACAGTTCGATGCCGAAACCGGACAGGCCCACGTAGGAACGGGCGGAGGTCGCGAGATTGCGGATCGAGGTCACGCCGAGGTCGCGCAGGATTTGCGCACCGAGCCCGACCTCGCGCCATTGCTTCGTCCGCAGAGCTTCGGACCCGGCCGCGTCCTCCGCATAGCTCGTCAACGGCACGCCCGCCGTGCCGTCGCGCAGATACACAAGAACGCCGCGACCTTCCTGAGCGAGCCGGCGTAGCGCGGCTTCAAGCGTCCGGCCGCTCTCAAAGATATCGGTGACGACGTTGGCGCGGTGCAGCCGGACGAGCACGTCGCGGCCGTCCTCGATCCGCCCGTGCACGAGCGCGAAGTGCCGAACCTCGTCGAAGGGCGTCGCGTAGGCGTAGCCCGTGCACGGCCCCCACTCGGTCCTGACCGGAAAGGAGCCCAACCGCTCGACGAGCTTTTCGCGCGCCTGCCGGTAGGCGATCAGATCGGCCACCGAGGTGCGCTTGAGACCGTGCTGCTCGGCGAAGGCGGCAATCTGCGCGCCCTTCATCACCGTTCCGTCATCGTTGGCGAGCTCGCAGATCGCGGCCACCGGCGCAATACCGGCTAGCCGACACAGGTCGATCGCAGCCTCCGTGTGGCCGGAGCGCATGAGGACGCCGCCGTCCTTAGCGATCAGCGGGAAGACATGGCCCGGCCGCACGAAATCGGATGCCCCCATGTTGGGGTTCGCAAGCGCACGCACCGTATTCGTGCGCTGCTCAGCGGAGATGCCGGTGGTGAGGCCATGCCGCACATCAACCGAGACCGTGAAGGCGGTGCCGAGCGGCGCGTCGTTCGTCGCCACCATGGGATCGAGCCGCAAGCGGCGTGCCTCTGAGGCGGTCAGCGGCGCACACACGATCCCGCAGGTATGGCGGATAATAAACGCCATCTTCTCCGGCGTGCAGAGCGAGGCCGCGACGATGAGGTCGCCCTCGTTCTCGCGCTCATCGTCGTCGGTCACGATGACGATCTCGCCGCGGGCGAACGCTTCGACGGCTTCGGTGACGTTTTTGGACATTTTACCGCTCGAGGGGCCAGGCCGGGCTTGCGCCGACCTGGCCGCGATGACGCAAAATGTGGTCCGCGAGCACGCAGGCCACCATCGCCTCGCCCACTGGCACGGCGCGGATGCCGACGCAGGGATCGTGCCGGCCCTTGGTGACGACCTCCGCGGCCTCCCCGAAGCGCGTGACGGTGGCGCGCGGCGTCAGGATCGACGAGGTCGGCTTCACGGCGAAGCGGCACACCACCGGCTGTCCGGTCGAGATGCCGCCCAAAATGCCGCCGGCGCGGTTCGACAGAAAAACCGGCGCGCCGGCGTTGCCGGGGCGCATCTCGTCAGCGTTGTCCTCGCCCCGCAGCGCCGCCGCCCCAAAGCCGTCGCCGATCTCGACGCCCTTGACGGCGTTGATCGACATCAGCGCCCCCGCAAGGTCGGCGTCGAGCTTGCCATAAACCGGGGCGCCGAGGCCCGGCGGCACGCCCTCGGCTGCGACCTCGATGACGGCCCCGATGGAGGAGCCGCTCTTGCGGATGCCGTCGAGGTAGTCCTCAAAGAACGCCGCAGCCTTGGCGTCCGGGCAGAAGAACGGGTTGTTGTCGACCTCCTCCCAATCCCAGTTGGCGCGGTCGATGGCGTGCGGCCCCATCTGCACCAGCGCGCCGCGGACTTTGACGCCCGGCAAGATCTTGCGCGCGATGGCGCCCGCCGCCACCCGCGCCGCGGTCTCGCGCGCCGAGGAGCGCCCTCCTCCGCGATAATCGCGCACGCCGTATTTCACGTCGTAGGTGTAATCGGCGTGGCCAGGACGATAGGTGTCGCGGATGTCGGCGTAGTCCTTCGAGCGCTGGTCCATGTTGCGGATGAGGAGCGCGATCGGCGCGCCCGTCGTCACCTGTCCGCCGGTGCGGTCGTCGGAAAAAACCCCGGACAGGATTTCGACGGCGTCCGGCTCGCGCCGCTGCGTGGTGAAGCGCGACTGCCCCGGACGGCGCCGGTCGAGGTCGGCCTGAATGTCGACGGCGTCGAGCGGGATCAGCGGCGGGCAGCCATCTACGACGCAGCCCAGGGCCGCCCCGTGGCTCTCGCCGAAGGTCGTGACGCGGAAGAGATGGCCGAAGGTGTTGTGGGACATGGCGCACAGACTCTCCCACCGTCATAAGGACAAAGCCCGCCGGTGTCACCGCCGAGAAACCCGCTGCGTGGCGGCAGTCAGCGCAAAACAGTCCGCCCGATCGTCCACATTCGCCATCTCGCGCGGCCTTCTATTCTCGGTTAACCCGACCGAAGCTTCGGCAAGCATGATCCTCGCATGCTGGTGCCCGCCTCGAACGGGGGCGGGCCTTCTTCGATCGGGATCGAGGAATGAGCCGACAAGGAACAGCGCATC
The DNA here is from genome assembly GCA_963728675.1 of uncultured Alphaproteobacteria bacterium. Lineage (GTDB taxonomy): Bacteria > Pseudomonadota > Alphaproteobacteria > Rhizobiales > Beijerinckiaceae > JAJKJG01. Next base: position 29,948 of record CAVSLO010000036.1, read on the forward strand.
CGACGCGGGCGTACCACATCTGGGAACGTGAGGGTCGCGCGAGGAGGACGGGCCGAGGACCATTGGCGGCAAGCCGAAATCGAGATCGAGCGAGAGCGGCGCAGCCTAGCGACAAGCCATAGGGTCTCAGGGAAAGCCCAGGAAGAATGCCGACCCACGCGAAAACGGCGCCGGCGGCCAAAACGCGCGGGCGCGGACACGTCCGGAAAGTCCAAGACAAGCCGATGAGCAAGCCGACTGCGGAACCCGCTCGGCGTCGAAGCCGGGCCGGCGCTGAGCGGCTCGAGAAACCGGCGCACTTGAGCCTTGATCGCGCGATGGATCACCAGCGGAGACCAAGCATGATCCGCGTCGGGGTCGGCGGCTGGACGTACGAGCCTTGGCGCGGGACATTTTACCCGCCCGGACTGCGGCAGGCCGACGAACTGGGCCATGCGAGCCGGCATCTCACGTCGATCGAGATCAATGGCACGTTTTACCGGACCCAAACGCCCGCGAGCTTTCGCAAATGGGCCGAGGAGACGCCGGACGATTTCGTGTTCTCGGTCAAAGGACCGCGCTACGCGACCAATCGCGCCCGACTGGCCGAGGCAGGCTCCTCGATCGAGCGCTTTTTCACAAGCGGCGTGACGGAACTTGGGCCGAAGCTCGGCCCCGTGGTTTGGCAGCTCCCGCCGACAAAAAAGTTCGACGAGGATGATGTCGCGGCCTTTCTCGATCTGCTGCCGCGCCTGGTGGATGGCCATGCGATCCGGCACGCCCTGGAAGTCCGGCACGACAGCTTCCGCGCGCCCGCGTTCGTGACGCTGCTGCGCCGTCATCGCGTGCCTGTCGTCTATGCGGATTCCGAAACGTACCCGGCCATCGCCGACGTGACCGGCGATTTCATCTACGCCCGCTTGATGCGGGCGGCCGAGGGCGAGCCGACCGGCTACGCGCCGCAAGATCTCGACGCTTGGGCGGAGCGGGCCAGGATCTGGGCCGCGGGCGGCGAGCCCGCCGATTTGCCGCGCATCGGTCCCGAGAACGCAGGCGCGAGTAAGCAGCGCGAGTGCTTCGTCTACTTCATCAGCGGCGCGAAAATTCGCAACCCAGCCGGCGCGACGGCGCTGCTGGAGCGGTTGCGGAGCCGGTAAAAAGCATCGCCGACTGCGACCTCTCTCCGCGACACGGGACCGGACATGAGCGGCCTGCGCGCTCTCCAGCACATCGATGCGACCTTCCGGGATCTGATCCGCCAGGCCGACCAAAAAGCCTCTGTCGTGATCTCCTTCATCGCCGGCCTGTTTACGCTCAACCGGGACGCCATCGGTCTCGTGCGGGATGCGATGTCCGGCCGGGCAGGCGTTTACGTTATCCTCGAAATCGCGCTCTTCCTCATCCTCTTCGCCGCGATGGCGTCGGCCTTCAGCGCGATCGTGCCCGGATCGACCAGCGGGCAGCCAGCATCCTGTTGTGGCAGAACTGGCGCTCCGCGAAGGACATCGCCGAGATCGGCCGAAAAAACGGCGGCGCTTTCGGCAGGTCCGAGCTGATGCGGGTAGGGCGGGAAGCCGCGCTCCTCGGCGTAGGACGCAGCAGGAGGCGCAAGAGGCTCTGGCCCAGGCGGGCCACCACTACCCCGTCGTGGAACTGGAGGAGCACGAGTTCCCGGACGCAGCGGCCAGATGCAACCCTTACAGGATCAAAGTGTGGGTGCTCCGCAACCGTACTCAGGGATGATAGGCTACGCCCAGCGTCAGGCGCGTTCGACTGGAGCACGGAATGGAACGGCATCGGTTCGGCTCGACGGCGGGCAAGGTGGCGGTGATCGGCCAAGGCACTTGGTACATCGACGAAGCGAACCGCGCCACGGCCGTCACGGCGCTGCGGCGCGGCCTTGATCTCGGATTGAGCCACATCGACACGGCAGAGATGTACGGCAACGGGGCAGCCGAGGAGGTGGTCGGGGAAGCGATCTCAGGGCGCCGCGACGAGGTCTTCATCGTGTCCAAGGTGCTGCCCACGAACGCCTCGCGTCAGGGCACCATTGCGGCGTGCGAGCGGTCGCTTGCGCGTCTCGGGACCGACCGTCTCGACTGCTACCTCCTGCACTGGCGCGGTCGGTATGCCCTTGAAGAGACGATCATGGGCTTTGATCAGCTTCAGCAAGCGGGCAAAATCCTCTCATGGGGTGTGAGCAATTTCGACGTGCCAGACCTTGAGGAAGCGCTCAGCATTGCGGGCGAGGGCCGGATCGCCTGCAATCAGGTGCTCTACCATTTGGAAGAGCGCGCGATCGAGCACGCTGTGGCTCCCTGGTGCGAGACGAACGGCGTCGCCGTGGTCGGGTATAGCCCGTTTGGTCACGGGCGCTTCCCAGCCCCCCGCACCGCTGGTGGGCGCGTGCTGGAGGAGATCGCGGCTGCCCACGGCGCGACGGCGCGGCAGGTTGCGCTCCGGTTCCTGGTGCGGCGGCCTTCGTTTTTCACCATTCCGAAAGCTTCCAACCCGAAGCACGCCGAGGACAACGCCGCAGCCCGAGACCTCCGGCTGAGCGAAGCGGAGCTTGCCCGGATCGACGCGGCTTTCCCACGCGGACCCCGTCCTCGCTCGCTGCCGATGCTGTAGGCGGCCCGAGTCCACCAACGCTAAGGTCTGTGGATGGATTTTGTCGGTCACGATGGTGCTGAGGGGAGAGCTCCGGTCGGATTTCAGCACCCGCGACAGATGCTGCCCATGATATGCTGCTCCCTCCAATCATGCGCAGGTTCGGAGGCAGGTGGAGACGCGCGAGAAACGGAAGGGCGGCGCGGTTGTCTGTCGGCGGCCTGGGTTTGCCGCCGCATCCGGGCCACCCTGCGCCGTCTTGGCGTCGGAACGATCTTGTAGAGCGGGCCGACCGGCCCGATCAGGATGCTCGTTCGAGCTGGTGCGGAGAACTGTGGGGCGAAGGTCGAAGGCGTCGCACTTGGGTTGAGAGCGTTCAAGATCGTGACGGCGGATGGAGCGGCGCTCGGATTGGATGCGCTCGGATCAACAGATGAAGCTGCGGCGCTCGGATTGACGGCGTTCGGTCCTGTTGCGGCTGGAGCCGAGCCCGGCATCGGAACGAAAACGCCTTGGGCCATCGCAACTCCCCCCAATGTAAGAGCTGCGCAAGTAGCTACTCCAGTAAATAAGCGTCGACAGGATGGGATCATGGCTGCCCAGTTATAGGGCGGTCCGCAGGATGTCGACCGCCCAAGCAGGAGCGTATACCCTCGCGCCGGGCCGTCTAGCTGCTATAGAGATTGTCCGTCCGGAGCTGGGTTGAGAAGCTGTGGTTGCCACACACGCAACCTCGCAGCCGGAGCCCCGCCTACGCTCTCACTGCTGGTTCGCTCAGGCCTTCGATCCCACTTGGCGCTCACGGCCGCAGCGATGGCCGCCTGCACTCGCAGCACCGACCTCCCGTCGGGGGTAACCGCGATCATCATTGCGGCAAGTCCATCAACATTGTTTCGGTCTAGCGGCACTCAGGATGCCGCATGCCCGTAGGCGGGGCGGCGTCCTGCGAGAGAGATTCCCAGAGGGCTGCAACCGCAGCTCGATCGGCGGTTAGAACGTCAACAAGCTTTCAGCTATCGCCCCAGGGGCCCTACTTTTCTAAAACGTAGGTGCCCGGCGCGTCCTGTAAGGGCGGGTGCTTCGCGCTGCCCATCGTCGGCGCTTCGCCTTTCGCGCCCGACCGGGCGGAGAGCCAGGCCGACCAGTCCGGCCACCAACTGCCCTCATGACGCGTGGCGCTCTGCAGCCATTGCTCCGGGCTGCCCGCCGCCGCATCCTTGGCCTCCCGTGTCCAGTAATTGCCTTTTCCACCCGGCGGATTGATGACACCCGCAATATGGCCACTCGAAGCGAGCACGAACCGCACGTCGCCGCCAAACAACTGCGTGATGCGCCAGGCCGCGTCCCAGGGCACGATGTGGTCCTTCTCCGCGCCGACCGCATAGGCGTCCTGACGGATGCGGCTGAGGTCGACCGGCTCGCCCTTGAGCGTGATTTTGCAGGGCTTGATCAGGTTGTTCTCGCGATAGGTGTTGCGCAGGTACCAGCTGTGCGCGGCGCGGGTCATCCGGGTGCCGTCGGCGTTCCAGTACAGGAGGTCGAATGCGGGCGGCTTGTTGCCGAGCAGATAGTTGTTGACCACGTTGGACCAGATCAGGTCGTTCGACCGCAGCAGGTTAAACATGTTGGACATCTCGCGGCTGTCGAGATACCCGCGTTCCATCATCTGTTGCTCGATGAGGTCGATGGCCGGCTCGTCCATGAACACGGCCGTGTCGCCGACGCGGGAAAAATCCTGCATCGACACCATGAAGCTGGCCGAATTGAACCGGTTGTCGCCCTTGCCGGCGAGCGTGGCGAGCGTCAGCGTCAGGAGAGTGCCGCCGATGCAATAGCCCATGGCGTTGACGGTGGGACTGCCCGTGATCTCGCGCGCCACGTCGCTGGCCTCGAGCGGGCCAAGGTCCATGTAATCCTCGATATCGATGTCATCCATCGACGCGTCCGGGTTCTTCCAGGAGACCACGAACACCGTGAACCCCTGGCTGACCAGGTAGCGCACCATGCTGTTCTTCGGCTGCATGTCGAGGATGTAGTACTTGTTGATCCAGGGCGGCAGGATCACCAGCGGCGTCTTGTGAACCTGCTCCGTCGCCGGCGCGTACTGGATGAGTTCGATCAGTCGGTTGCGGTGGACCACCTTCCCGGGCGTGAGCGCAAGGTTGCGCCCCGGAGCGAAGGCCTCCGCGTCGACCATGGTCAGGCGCCCAGCGTTCATATCGGCGATCAGGTTGCGCGCGCCGGCCGCAACGCTGGCCCCGCCCGTCTCGATGGCCTTGTGCAGGGCGGCCGGGTTCGACATCAACATCAGGGACGGACTCATCGCGTCCACGAACTGACGAAGGTGGAAGTTGATGCGCTGCCGCTCGGCTTCGTCCATATCGTCCGCGTCGCCCTGCTCCAGGAGCCAGTCGGACGCGAGAAGATAGATCTCCTTGAGCGTGCGGTAGACGGGGTTCGTGTGCCACTCAGGCGCGGCGAACCGCTTGTCGGCCGATGCGGAAACCGGGCCTTTCGCCGGAGGCGAGTCCGCAGCGCCCAGCCAGCGCTGCCCCGCCTCCTGCCAGGCGTCGAGCGCCGAGCGCCACAGGTCCTGGTTGAGCTTCGCCGCGGCTTGGACGGCTCCAGGCTTTCCGAGCGAGCGCAGCCAAACCGTTCGCAAAGCCCTGGCGATCTCGGCCCAGTCGACCGGCACGACCTCGCGCAATGGATTTGCGTTCCACATCTGGTCGATGGAGCGCAGCGTCGGATCCTTCGATAGGCTCTCTTCGAGCTGCTTCACCCCGCCGGTAAGCATGCTGGACGCAGGGTTGTCGGCCGTCATTTCCCACCACGGCTTGCCATGGTCTGCCGAGGCTTGGGGTGAGGCGGACATCCTGTCCATCCAGGAGGCCCACAGCCCTAGCATCACATCGGGTCCGGGTACGTTTCCGCCCATCTGCGTTTGAGTGTTGTCGGTGTTCCTGCCAGCCATGAATTTTCTCCCGGGTCCCTTTTGCGCTGCTCTCGAATTGATTTCCGTCTCGGGGCGGCCTCCAAGAGCTCACTCCGGCCTCGCCACACAGCAGCAGTGCGCTGCGGTGAGGGAAAGTTGGGCCCTCTGACCGGCCTTGAACGTGCGTCCATCGCGCAACGCGCGTCCCGAAGACAACGCACGAGCGCACTGAATAGGCTCACAAAAGGCCAACGGGAGAAAGCGGCCGGTTTGCCGCGAACAGGAGTCAGCGCAAACTTGAGCGGTCTTGTGGAGACGGGTCCGACAGCGCGCGGCAGCCGCGTGCCTGCCGCTTCGGCGTCAGTTGAGACGGTGCGTATCGAGCGCCTCGGATGGCGCCGGCTTGGTCGCTTGGCTGACGATGTTGGTGCGAGCAGATACCGCGTCACAGATCGATGTCGCGGCCTGCGTGACGTCCCGCCGGAACTCCAGGTCGGGGGCGACGAGAGGTGAGCGGCGCCGCGCCGCCAGGATGCCGCCTTTGCGGGGAGGCTCACCAGCCAGGCTGCGGGTGATTTGGGCACGCAGCTGAGCGGCTTCGGGGTCGTCCTGCGCCAGACGACGCGCGAGCAAGCGGATCAACTCACGCACGGGGCGGGGAAGCGAAAACAGTTCCGCAGGGCCGTTCTGAAGCGCTTGCCTCAATTAAAATGAGCGGTCTCACATGGGTGACAGCTCGTAACGGACACATGGGTAACACCTCCCGCCAACTAACGGGAGATGCTGATGACCTGGAAGGAGTGTTCGGTCATAGACGAGCGCCTGCGGTTTGTCGCAGGTCTTTTGGACGGCAAGGCGATGACGGATGTCTGTCGCGCGTTCGGGATCGCGCAGCGGCACGCCGATCTGACGCGCGCTCGTTCGGGCAAGGTTGACATCCTCTGATGCACCTCGCTGGCTATCCCGGAGTTTCATCAGCCGGAAACCGTACCAGAGTCTTGAGCGCCCCAGTCCGCGGTATTGCCGGCAGGTTCGCGCATGCTGCCAGAGCTGTTGCGAAAGACGGTCTCGTCCCCATGGCTCGCTCCTTCCAACGCGGCGAAGGTCTGCCCATCTTTCAAGCCTCTTCGAGCAGCACGCAGTGCTCGGGAGCGACGGACAGGAAGGCGGGCTGGCCTTCCGACCAGGGTTGCATCCCTGTCTGCCGAACGATCAGGTCGCGGCCGCCCCAGTCGACATGGACCTGGGTCAGGTCGCCGAGAAACACCGAACGATGGATCGCCACGGGCCACGTGTTGCGGCCGTCGCCGCGCCGCTCGGGCGACAGGGCGAGATGCACGGTGCGCACGGACAGGCTTGCGGTCGCGCCAGGCTGGCGCCCATGCGCGACCCCATAGACGATCTGTCCGCCGTCCGTCTCCACAGCCACCGTATCGCCGGATGCGAGATCGGGGCGTGGACGCCCGCGGATCAGGTTGGCTGAGCCGACGAAATCGGCCACGAATTCAGTCCGCGGGTAGTTGTAGATCTCGCCGGGCGGGCCCGCCTGCTCGATATGGCCGCCGCGCATGACGATGATCGAGTCGGACATCGCCAGCGCCTCTTCGAGATCGTGCGTGACATAAAGCGAGGTGACGCCCAGCCGATGCTGCAGCTCGCGCAGCTCGATCCGCATGTCGCCGCGCAGCTTGGCGTCGAGGTTGGAGAGCGGCTCGTCGAACAGCAGCACGGTGGGCGAGAACGCGCAGGCGCGCGCGAGCGCCACGCGCTGCTGCTGGCCGCCGGAGAGCTGCGACGCGTGCCGGTCGGCGAAGCTTGCCCATCTGCACCAGATCGAGCGCCTGGCCGACCTTTTCCTTGATCTCCGCCGCGCTCTTGCGGCGCACGCGCAGCCCGTAGGCGACGTTCTCGAACACCGTCATGTGCGGCCAGATCGCGTAGGACTGGAACACCATCGAGAGGCCGCGCTGCTCGGCCGGCAGGTTGATCCGCGGCCGCGCCGTCGAACATCGTCTTGTCGCCGATGCGGATGCTGCCGGAATCGGGCTGCTCCAGCCCGGCGACGGCGCGCAGCGTCGTCGTCTTGCCGCAGCCGGACGGGCCCAGCAGCGTCAGCTGCTCGCCGGCCGGCACGGTGAAGCTGACGGGACCGACAGCGGCACGGCGCCGTAGCGGATCACGAGATCCTCCACCTCGATATGCGCCGGTCTCGGCCATCGACCTTATGCTCCCTGGCGCGCGGCGCGGCGGGTGATGAACGGAAACAGCAGCATGGCGGCGCCGACCACCGCGGTCTGGATCAGCGCCATCGCCGCGGTCAGCTCGCTCGCTGGAGGAGAAGAATGCCTCGACGATCGCCGGCGTCAGCACCTTGCTGTTCGGCCCCATCAGCAGGATCGACGCGCCGAGCTCGCGCACGCTGGCGATGAAGATCAGAGCCACGCGGCCAGCAGGCCCGGCCGCAGCAGCGGCATGGTGATCGTGCGCAGGCGATAGCCCCACGTCGCGCCGCACACCTCGCCGCATTCCTCGAGGCTCTTGTCGAGCTGCACGAGCACGCCGGAGATCGTGCGCACGCCAAGCGGCAGGAACACCGTGAGATAGGCGATCAGCAGGAGCCAGAGCGTGCCGTAGATCGGGATCGGAAACACGATCCACGCCCACATCATGCCGAAGGCGAACACGAGCCGCGGCACCGCCTGCGGGAACATCACGATGTATTCGAGCGCGCCGCGTCCGGGCAGCGCGAGCGCTGGATCAGCCAGGCGAGCAGTCCGGTGAGGGCGACGCCGATGGTCGCGGTGAAGAACGCCGAGGAGCAGGCTGTTGCCCATGCGCCGAGCGGATCGCGTTCAGGGACAACGCGGTCGCGGTAATGCTCCAGCGTGAAGTTGTCGGCGCGTCGGGAAGGCCGACGGCGAGCCGCTGCACCGAGGCGAAGATCAGCGTCGCGATCGGCAGGACCACCGACAGGAACACGTAGAGAACGCAGACGCCGAACAGCACCCAGCGCAAGCCGCCGACATCCATCGCGCCGCGGCCGGAACGCCTTGCCGCTAACGGTGACGTAGCTGCCGCCCGCAGGTGATGCGGCGATAGAGGAACAGCATCGAGGAACATGACCGCGAACAGCGACACGCCCATCGCGGCGGCGAGCGGCATGCGCGGCGGATACTGCGACACCAGCTGGTAGATCGCCGTCGTGATGACATAGAACCGGTTCGGCGAGCCGAGCACCAGCGCCGCCGAGAACGAGCCGAGCATCTCGGCGAACACGATAGATCGCGGCGCCCAGCACGCCCGGCGCGACGAGCGGCAGCGTGACTCGCATCATCGTGCGCAAGCGGCCGGCGCCGATCACCTGGCGACGCCTCCTCGAGCGAGGGGTCCATCGACTTCATCACGGCGCCGATCATCACGAAGGCGACCGAGCCCTCGAACAGCGCCATCACCCAGGCGATGCCGACGGCGCCGGTGATGTCGAACAGCGCGCCCTGCCGCCGAGCGCCCGCCAGACCTGGTTGATGAAGCCGCTTTCGGGCGAGCCGAGCAGGCTCCACGCCAGCGCGCCGAGCAGCGGCGTCACGTAATAGGGCACCGCCATCAGCTGTTCGAGCGTGCCGCTGGCACGGCACATTGGTGCGCGTCAGGATCCACGCGGTCACGAAGCCGAAGACCAGCGCCATCACGCGTCGCGGCGAACGAGACGCCGAGGGTGTTCAGCATGATCTCCCAATAGTTCGGCAGCAGCGCGAAGTTGTCGAATCCGTAGGCGGTCGGCGGCCGGACTTCGGGCTCGCCGACGTCGAGCGCCGCCTGCAGCAGGATAGAAGACGGGATAGAGGACGAGGATCGCGGCGACGAGCGCGACCGCCGCGCCGACCATGACGCTGGGCTCGGCGCAGCCCGGCGCCTTGCTCAGCGCGCGCCGCGGCATGGCGGACTCAAAGCCCGAGCATGCGCGTTCCACTCCTTGACGAAGGTCGGCGTGGCGGCCAGCGAAGTCCGTCCATGTCGGTCGGGAAGAGCAGCTTGAAGTCGCTGAGCTTCATGCCGCCCGGCATCGGCGGCGCGTCCTTGCGCGAGCGAGCCGTAGTAGAGGAATTGTTGGTCTGGTAGATCGTCCTGCCCGCGCGGCGACATCAGCCAGTCGAGGAACAGCTTTGCCGCCTCGGGATGCGGGGCCTTGTTGACGACGCCGGTGGCGGGCGGCCGTCGCGGGCAGTCCGTCCGCCGGCGCCACGAACTCGACTCGGCGCCCTGCTCCTTGTACCAGCTCGTAGCCGGCCCACTCGGCCAAGCGCGCAGACCTTGTCGTCGCCCTTGGCGAGGCGGTCGAACAACTGGGCGCGCGAATCGAAGCCGCGCGGGCGCTGCTTGGCGAACTCCTTCCAGAAGTCGTCGCCGTAGAGCTGCTTCAGCTCGTACCACTGCACGAACTGCATGCCGCACGTCGACTGCTTGCAGCTGATCGCGTTGCGCCAGCGGGGATCGAGCAGGTCCTTCCAGTTCTTCGGCGCCTCCGCCTCGGGCACACGGTCCGTGTTGTAGGCGATGCCGGCGAAGGTGACGCCGGCCTAGAAGAAGTAGCCGGCGGGCGTGCTCAGATGCGTCGGCCGGGTAGGCCGCGTCCTCGCGGCGACACGTAGCTGCTCGTAGCCGCCGTGCTTCTGGAAGTCGATGGCCGTGCGCGATCTCGGAGAACTGGACGACGTCGACGTCGAACCGGCCCGGCCGAGCGCTCCGCGAGCAGCTTGCTGTACAGCGCGCCGGTCTGCGCCCGCAGATAGTTGGCCTTGATCTTGGGGAAGTCCTTGGTGAAGGCCTCGACAAGGAGCGCGCGCCGGCGGGATCGCTGTCATGGGTGTAGAACAGCATCTCGCCCTCGGCCTCCGCCTTGGCGATATCGGCGCCGGTCTCGAAACCGTTGCACCGTGGTGACGGGCCGCGATTGCGCGCGGGCTATGCGAACGGTCGCCGGCACGGCTGCCACACGAGCGCCGCCTGCAGCACACGGCGACGGGACGGACCGGTCGCGTTGATGTCCTTCATCGCTTCCTCCCCATGGCTTTCCGGCCGCAGAGGATGCCGCCTCTCGCGTGCTAATTGTGCGGATGTTGGACGGAAATCTCACAAACGTCCATAGCTGCGGTGACGACGTCGCGGTTCGCGTTAGGCTCGCCTGACGAAGGAAATGCCGATGGATGCCCCTTCCCCACCGGCGCCGCTGCGTTGTCCGGAAGACGCGCTGTGCCGCTTCGCGTACTACCTCTTCGGGGCAGCTGGTCTCGATCCTGACAAGGCCGATGTTGTCGCTTGGCTCCTCGTCCTCACTGATATGCTCGGCCGCCGGACACATGGGCTTGCGCAAGGTCCCGCCTATCTCGACCAGCTGGCAAACGGCGGCATGACGAAGAGCGGTGCGCCGGAGACAGTACGCGATACCGGCCCCACGATCGTGTGGAATGGCCGCTATCTCCCGGGCCTGTCGCTGATGGATCAGGCGCTCACGCTCGGCTTCGAACGCCTTCCGAAACACGGCGTCATCACTTTCGCGATGCGGCACAGCCATCACATCGGGT
>CAVSLO010000037.1:0-46477 GCA_963728675.1 uncultured Alphaproteobacteria bacterium
GCCCGGTTCCTGTGAGAGCATTCTCGGAATGGCTCCACGGCTCAGAGGGCCTCGCCCTAATCTGATTGGCCTGACACACTGGCAAATGCCAAGCCATGCCGTTGCCCATCCCGTTCGAATGCAGAGTTCTCATGCGCTTCAACCGGCGTTGACAACGCGGTTGTATCCTTGCGCCAGGGCGGATCCCGCGAGCAGAAGCGCATGAGCGCAGCGAAGGTGGGCTACATCGAACTCCTTCTGCCCTTGTGATCAGGCGAGCAACAACGCCGACGTGTTCACCGCTCCTCGTATGATTCGTCAACGCATCGGGCCTGACGTTCAGGGCGAGGATCGCTTCAGCGCCGGCGAAGCCGGACGCAGTCCCGTGCTGGGAGGAACGCTGCGGTGGATCGAGGCGGCGCGTCATGACCGCCCCGCATTTAGGTTCGCATTTGGAAAAAAGAGCGGCTCGCCATTGATTTCATAACCAGCGATGGCGGCTTGGCCCTCCGGACCGGTGATCCAGTCGATGAACGCCTGCCCCAGTTCCGCCTTTGCATGCGGGTGCTTCTTGGGGTTCGCCAGGATGACGCCGTACTGGTTGAAAAGCCGCTGGTCGCCCTGCACCGTGATCGTGAGGTCGCCCCGATTCTTGAACGAAAGCCATGTGCCGCGATCCGAGAGTACATAGGCGTTCGAGGCGGAGGCCGTGTTCAGCGCCGCTCCCATGCCCTGGCCGATGTCGCGGTACCAAGGGCCTCTCGCCTGGGCGATGTCGACATCGGCCGCTTTCCAGAGATTGAGTTCGGCCGTGTGCGTACCGGAGTTATCGCCTCGCGACACGAACGGCGCCCTCACAGCCGCGATTTTCCGCAACGCCGCCGCGATGTCGCGCGTGCCCATTATACCGGCTGGATCGTTCTTTGGGCCGATCAGCACGAAGTCGTTGTACATCACATCGAAGCGCTTCACCCCGTGCCCCTCGGCCACGAACTTTTCCTCCAGCGGCTTGGCGTGGACGAACACCACGTCGGCGTCGCCCCGCCGGGCGGTGTCGAGCGCTTGGCCTGTGCCTTGGGCGACGACCTTCACGTCAATTCCGGTCTTTGTTTTGAATTTCGGCAAGATGTGATTGAACAGGCCCGAGTCTTGGGTCGAAGTGGTTGAGGCCAGGATGATCGATTTATCCTGGGCGGACGCGCCGCTCGGCGCGCCGAGACTGAGAACAACAGCCAGGATGAAGCGGCGTGAGAGGGTCAAGTCAGCTCCTTTCGTTTCGGCAGCGCCATTTTAGAAAGTTGCGGGCCCTGTTCAAGCTGTTGGCGCTCCAACAGCTTAACGATGGCGTTCTTCCTTGATGGTCCGCTCGGCTTGTCCGTTTATCCGCGGGTGGCAGGGCCGGGTCATTTTATGCTCGATGCCGTGCTCGCGGCAGACCCGGTCGAAGATGTGGGCGCCCCAGCCAAGCGCGGGTCGGCCCGGTCCTGTGCTTGGGCAGGTCAGCGAAAGCCATGCCGTTGTCGGTCAGCACGGTATGGATCGCATCGGAAAGGCGGCCGCCGCCTCACGCAGGAACGCCGCCCCACTCATCTTGTTGGCCCCGTCCGGAAAACGCGGCATGGGTGAACTTGCTCACGCGATCGATGGCCAGGAACACCGTCTTCGGGTGCAGCCTGTGCTGGGCGGCCAGGACGCGGGTCGCCTTTTGCGAGGCTTGTAGCTCGGCTCGAACTCGCGGCACCGCACGGGCGCTGCCGTGCAGAACTCCTGCCATCGCGCGTCCTCCTCAAAACGGGACAACGCACCACGACACTCCGGCACCACACACCTGGGCTTGATAGGTGCGGAAAGCGAGAACGATTGTCCTTCCGGGGCGAGCGAAGCGAGAGTCTCAACAATGGCGCCTCACGGCTGGAATCGCAGGCCCACCAAAAACGTGTTCGCGGTGTAATCGGAGCCGGGCGAGGTGCTTTTCAGGCGCTCGTGCGTGAAGCTGGCGCGCAGCACCACGGCGCGCGTGAGCTTGTACTCCACCCTGGCGGAGGCCGTAAAAGCCTTTTCGCGCAAGGGCACGCCACGGTAGTCCGTTTCGCCGAACGTCAGCGCCCCGATCAGGCTCAGGTTCCGGCGTAGGTCATGCTGCACCTCGATGGTGGCGCGCTGGGTGAGAGCGCCGCTTGAGAACGTGAGCGTCGTTTCGTCGACGGTGGTCAGGGCGCGCAGGCGCACGGTGGTCAGTGGCGTCGCGGACCAGATGAGCGCAGCGTCGATCAGCGGCCCGCGCAGGTCCTTCAAGCGCAAATCGTCATAGCGCCGGGTCTGGATGCCGGCGGAAGCTTCGCCGGTCAGCGTGCGGGTGATCTCGAAGGTGGAGCCGGCCTTGACGCCGAGCCCGTCCGAACTGCGGCGGAACCCCGAGTCGTCGATCCTCTGATCGTAGGTTGGGTGTCGGCGAGGACATCGACGAAAGGTTTTATGCCGGGCGAGACTTCGTAGCCCGCGCGCAGCTTCACCCCGTACTGGGTGACGTTGCGATCGCTCTGCCGCAGGATGACGCCGCTCGGCAATTGCGCGTCTTCATAGATCGTGCGGTCGACGCCGCCGCGCAGTTCAAGCCGCAAGCGGTTGAAGGTTTGCGTCGCGCCGACCGAGGCGCCGAACGACGAGACGAGCGGCCGCGCCGTGACGGGCGCGTTGAGTTCGGGGCTGCCGGGGCGCTGCGTGTCGAGAACGTAACGGCCTTCGACGTCGAATTTGGTGTCGCGCGGAGCGTCCAGGCGCAAGCGAAGCGCGCCTTCCCCCTCTGGGCGATCGGCGCCCTTCACGTCGGGATAGACATTGTACGCGCCGCGCAGAAAGCCGTTCAACTCGTGGTTCGACCAGTCGCTCTGGAGGCGCAGGTCGGCTTCAGTACGGGACACGAACGACCCCTTGGCCGGCGGCGACACGCGGTTCGGGTTCGAATCGTAGCCGATGCTTTCCTGAATGGCGGGGTATAAGTTGAGGCTGCCCACCCCGTAGCCGACCTGAGAATATGGGTCGTCCTCCCGCAGACGCCTGCGGGGCAGAGCCAACGGCGTTGTGGGATCGGGCACACCGGTCAGGGTCGGCTGCACATCCCGGACGAGATTCGGAGAGACGATCGGTTGCTGTGTGTTCGCCCGGACGGGTACGGCCGTCGGCGAACGGCTTCGGCGCGCCCTTACCCGCTTTGCCACACCGGTCCGCCGCTCCCGCGCCAACTGATCGGTAACCGAGTTGCGCAGCCGAGCGCCTGCCGTGTTCCCGGAGGACGCCCCAGCCGGGGCGTCCAGCGACGCCGTACCTCGAAGGAGGGACAATCCACCGGCGTCCTGGGCGGCGGCGCTGGCAAAAAACGCCGCCAGCGCTCCTCCGAGCAAAAGAGCGGACAACATTGTCGCATGGTTCGATCGCTGAACCGTCACAGGCCGCTCTTGAATTCCGCGCGAGAGAAGCGAGTCCGCCGCAGGTGAGGCGACGGAACTTGGTAAACGGAGTTAAAACGGTCACGGTTAACGCGCCGTAAGCGGCTGAGTCGTTGCCCGCGGGGTCGCCTCGGCGGAGATGTCATGCTAGAGGGCGCGCATGGCCCTGCCCCGCCCCAAGCCGGATGACGCCGCGAGCGCAAGCATCGCCGCAGCCCTGCGAACGCTTGCGAGCGAGCGCGACGGATTGGCCGTTCTCATGGAGGCCATCGGTAACGGCCTCGGCGAGGCGTTCGCGGCGGCGGTCGATCTGATTGCAGCCGCGCACGGCCGGGTCATCGTGACCGGCATGGGGAAATCAGGCCACATCGGCCGCAAGATCGCGGCGACCCTCGCCTCAACCGGCACGCCCGCCTATTACGTGCATCCCGGCGAGGCGAGCCACGGCGATCTCGGCGTCATCCACCCGAGCGACGTCATCGTGGCCCTGTCGTGGTCGGGCGAGACGGCGGAACTGTCCGACCTCATCGCCTACGCCAAGCGGTTCCGGGTCGGGCTCGTCGCGATCACGGCCCATGCGAGATCGACGCTCGGACGTCAGGCGGACGTATGCCTGCTCGTGCCGAAGGCGCCGGAAGCCTGCCCGAACGGGCTGGCGCCGACGACCTCGACCACCATGCAACTGGCGCTCGGCGACGCGCTGGCCGTGGCGCTGTTGGAGCAGCGCGGCTTTTCAGTGCAGGATTTTCGCGTCTATCATCCGGGCGGCAAGCTCGGCGCGCAGCTCAAGCTCGTCCGCGACGTGATGCATACGGGCGAACGGCTGCCGCTCATCGATCTCAGCGCGCGCATGGACGCCGCGATCCTGGAGATGAGCGCCAAAGGGTTCGGCTGCGTCATCGTCGTCGAAAGCGACGGATCGCTCGCCGGCATCGTCACCGACGGCGACCTGCGCCGCCACATGCGCCCCGACCTCGCCTCGCTGCCGGTCGAAGCCGTGATGACGCGCACCCCGCGCACCATCCTGCCGGACGCGCTCGTCGCCAAGGCGCTGGAGATCCAGGAGACCGCGAAGGTCACGGCCCTGATCGTGGCCGACGAGAACCGGCCCGTCGGGCTTGTGCACTACCTCGATTTGCTCAGGGCGGGGGTGGCTTAGCGCCATCCTCCGGCACACACCATTCGTCATTCCGGTCGCCGCTCAGTGGCGGGCCGGAAACCATGAGCACAGGTAGCTCAGGGTAGGCGCAAACCTGTTTCGTTTCATATCTGAGACGCTTGCGTTCATGGGTTTCCACGCCTTCGGCGCGGCCCTTCGGGCTCTCGCTTCGCGAGCCCCGGAATGACGGAGTTTTCAAACCGCCTCCACCACCAGCGTCGTCCCCTCGATCCGCGCCACGCGGACGCGCGCGCCCGCCGGCGCGTCGGGACCGGTCACGCGCCATGACAGGTCGTCGACGCGGATGCGGCCGCTTCCCTCGACGATGGGCGCGTCCAGCGTGAATACCCGGCCGACGAGCGCGTGACCGCGCCGGTTGAGCGGCGGGCGGCCGCCCTCGTCCTCGTCGCGGGCGCGCATCAGCAGGCGCCCGGCGACCACCGCCACGACGGCGAGCGCCGCGAACACCAGCCACGCGGTCTGCCACGAGAGGCCGAGCGCCGCATCGAGCAGCCCGGTCAGCACGGCGGCGAGGCCGAGCCAGATCAGGAACACGCCCGGCGCAAGCAGTTCGAGGCCCATCAGCACGAGCCCGAGCACGACCCAACTCCACGGTCCGAGGCTCTGCAAAACGCCAGCCATCGGGCTTCGCCTCAGGTCTGCCCACCGGCCGAGGGCGGCAGGCTTCGGGCCGGCCGCGGCGCGGCCCCGTCGCCGAACACCGAGCGCGTCAGTTCGGCGATGCCGCCCAGCGCCCCGGCGAGCCCCGCCGCCTCGATCGGCACGATCACGACCCTCTGGTTCGGGGCGCTGGCCAGCGCGCGCAGGGCGTCGATGTACTTCTCAGCCACCAGGAAGTTCGCGGCGGCGAGGTCGCCCTTGGAGATGGCCTCGCTCACCATCGCGGTCGCCTTGGCCTCGGCCTCCGCCTGACGCTCGCGGGCTTCGGCGTCCCGGAAGGCGGCCTCCTTGCGCCCTTCAGCCGCGAGTATTTGGGATTGCTTCTGGCCCTCGGCTCGGAGAATCGCCGCCTGGCGCAGGCCCTCGGCTTCGAGCACGGCGGCGCGCTTCTCGCGCTCAGCCTTCATCTGGCGGGCCATGGCGCCGGCGAGATCGGCCGGCGGGACGATGTCCTTGATCTCGACCCGCGTCACCTTGGCGCCCCAGGGCGAGGCGGCGGCGTCCATCACTCGCAGGAGGCGCTCGTTGATCTCGTCGCGATGCGAGAGGAGATCGTCGAGAGCCATCGAGCCGACGACCGTGCGGATGTTGGTCATGGTGAGCGTCAGTAGCGCCTGCTCCAGATCGGAGACCTCGTAGGACGCGCGGGCCGCCTCAAGCACCTGGTAGAACGCGACGGCGTCGATCCGCACCCCGGCGTTGTCGCGGGTGAACGCCTCCTGGCTCGGCACATCGAGCACCTGTTCCATGATGTTCACCTTGTGCCCGATGCGCTCGACATACGGCACGATCAGCCCCAGGCCCGGCCCGAGCGAGCGCGAGTAACGCCCGAACCGCTCGACCGTGTAGCTGTAGCCCTGCGGGATGGTGCGGACCCCGAGCGCGATCGTCACGATGACGAGAATAACGAGCGCGACGACGAAAACGTTGAAGCCCAGCGAAACAGGCATGGACGGCCCCCAGTGCTTTTGGGCGTCCTAGCACGACGGAGGCGCAAGCGGCAGAGCATCCCCTCTCCCGGATGGGAGAGGGGCAGGGGTGAGGGTCCGCCGGTTCCGCAAGTGGGCGTCCCATTGCAGCTTGTTATGGCCGGACTTGACCCGGCCATCTCGATCCGAGAGGCGCAGCGCTCTTCACATGGAGATCACCGGGACAAGCCCGGTGATGACAAGCGGAGGGGGCGCGTCTTTTCGGCCTCGTCGCACCCTCCACCGGATGCTGCGCATCCGACCCTCTCCCATCCGGGAGGGGGGCCGCTTCAAGCCTCAAATCCACCCCTGCAGCTCGCGCTCCACAATGTGCCGGATGACCCGCATTCCGCCCTCGCCGTCGTTGAGGCAGGGCAGATAGGCGAAGTCCTCGCCGCCGTGCTCCGTGAAAATGTGGCGGTTCTCGACGTTCAGTTCTTCCAGCGTTTCCAGGCAATCGGCGGAAAAGCCCGGGGCCACGATGGCCATGCGCTTGACGCCGCTTGTCGCGAGGCCCTTCACGGTCTCGTCCGTATAGGGCTTCAGCCATTCCTCGTTGCCGAAGCGTGATTGAAAACTCATGCAGAAGCGGCCTTCCGGCCACCCGAAGGCATCGCGCATCAGCCGCCAGGTTTTGACGCAATGGCAGTGGTAGGGATCGCCTTTGAGGAGATAGGATTTCGGGACGCCGTGGAAGGAGACGAGGATCACCTCCGGCTCGAACGGCAGCGCGGCCACGTCACGCTTCATCGCCGAGACGACGGCGTCGATGTAGACCGGATCGTCGTGATAGGGCGGCGCGACGCGGATCGTCGGCTGCCAGCGCATGTCCATCAGCGTGCGGAAGGCATGGTCGCAGGCGGTCGCCGTGGTGGCGGCTGCGTACTGCGGGTAGAGCGGCACGAGCAGGATGCGGTCGCAGCCTTTTCTCAGCAGGCTCTCGATGGCTGAGCGGATCGGCGGGTTGCCATAGCGCATGGCCCAATCGACCGTGATGCGGTCGCCGGCGGCCTCCTTCAGATACGCGCCCAGTTGCTCGCTCTGTGAGCGGGTGATGGTCTTGAGCGGCCCCTCGTTGAGGTCCTTGTTCCAGATCGAAGCGTAATCGCGCCCCTTCGGACCCGGCCGTTTCGACAGGATGATGAGGTTGAGGACCGGCCACCAGACCAGGCGCGAGGTTTCAATGACGCGCCGGTCGGACAGGAACTCCTTGAGGTAGCGCCGCATCGACCAGTAATCGGTCGCCTCCGGCGTGCCGAGATTCATCAGGAGCACGCCGATGCGCCCGGATCGGACGGGCGGGTGATCGGCGGGACGGCGTCCGACGTCGGAGGCGGGGCGGATGGGCTGGATCACGTTCATGGACCGAACCTAAGCGGCTGAGGGGAAAAATCCAGCCGCGGGGCAAGGCGTATTGGTCGCGTCCTGAACCATCTGAAACCATGGAGCCGCAAGCGCCGCCTCTTGCCGATCTCGCCCGGCCCCTGCATGGAGGTCCGCACGAACAAAGAATCTGCGGAGACCCTGGTGACAAACATATCCCGTCGCGAAACCCTGGGACTCGGGCTGGGCGCCGGCCTGTCGGTCACGATGACAGGGGCAGAGGCGGCGCAGGCCACGCCTTCGAATGTCGCCTTCACCCTGCTCCTGGTCAACGACATCTACACCATGGCGTCGGACCAGGGCCGCGGCGGCTACGCCAAGCTCGCCGCGGTCGTGAAGGCCGAGCGGGCGCGGCGGGTGCCGATGCTGTTCTGCCACGCGGGCGACGCCTTCTCGCCGTCGCTGATGTCGGGCTTCGATCAGGGTGCGCATGTGATCGAACTCACCAATATGGTCAAGCCGGACGTGTTCGTGCCGGGCAACCACGAGTTCGATTTCGGGCAGGCCGTTTATTTCAAGCGCATGAAGGAATCGAACTTTCCCTACTTCGCCGCCAACCTGCGCCAGGCGGACGGCTCGCCCATTCCGGGCATGAAGGATGCTGAAATCTTCACGCTTGGCCCCGTGCGGGTCGGCGTCGTCGGCATCGCCTATGCGGCGACGCCGCGCGTTTCGCAACCGGGCGACCTGCAATTCGGTCCGGAACTCGACACCCTGCGCGCCCAGGCCGACGCGCTGCGCCGGCAGGGAGCGGATATGATCGTGGCCGTCACCCACACCGACCGAGCGATGGACTGGCAGATCGTGCGCTCGCGCGCCGTCGACGTGCTGCTCACTGGCCACGACCACGACCTCGCCATCGAATACGACGGCCGGACCGTGATGCTGGAGTCGAACGAGGACGGCTACTTCGTCTCGGCGATCGACTTCGCCGTTTCGATCGAGGGCGAGGGCAAGGATCGCAAGGTGTTCTGGGCGCCGAGCTTCCGCATCCACAATTCGCTGAACGTCGAGCCCGATCCTGAGGTGCTGGCCGTGGTCCAGCGGCTCGAAGGCGGCCTGTCGCAGGAACTCGACATCGTGATCGGCACGACCGAGCATCCGCTCGACAGCCGCACCGTCGTCGTGCGCTCGCAGGAGGCCGCCATCGGCGACCTCATCGCCGACGCCATCCGCGCCGCCACGGGGGCGCAGGTCGGCCTCATCAACGGCGGCGGCATCCGCGGCGATACCCAGTACCCGGCCGGCGCGAAGCTGACCCGGCGCGACATCCTCTCCGAACTGCCTTTCGGCAACACGACCGCGCTGGTCGCCCTCCCGGGCGCGGACCTCAAGGCGGCGCTCGAAAACGGGTTTTCGCAACTGGAGAATCGCGCCGGGCGCTTCCCGCAGGTATCCGGCCTCATGATCGAGGTCGACGAGCGGGCGCCGCGCGGATCGCGGGTGGTCAAGGTCGAGGTCGGTGGCGAGCCGCTCGACCCGGACAAAACCTACCGCGTCGCCACCAACAACTTTCTGCTCGCGGGCGGCGATGGCTATACGGCGCTCGCCAAGGGGCGAATCCTCATCGGCCCGACCGACGGCCGGCGCGTTTCCAACGAGGTCATGGCCTACATCCGCAGGCTCGGGACCGTGGACATCCGGCCGGAGGGCCGCATTCTCATCCGATGAGCGGACCCGTCACGGCCGCGCTGGCGCGCTTCCGGACTGACCCGGCCGCGGCCGGTTGGGTGAGGCTGCCGTTTTTCAGCGAGGGCCATGCCGACGCCGTGGCGGCGCGGGTGGATGGGCGCATCGGCGCGGGCAAGCTCGTTCTGCCCGCGCCGGACAACGTTTTCAACGCGCTCCGTCTGACGCCTTTGGACCGGGTGAAAGCCGTCCTCCTCGGCCAGGACCCCTACCCGACGGCGGGCGACGCCCACGGCTTGGCGTTTTCCTATCTCGGAACGCGCCGCCTGCCCGCCTCGCTGAAAGTCATTCTGGCCGAATGGGCCAACGATCTGGGATATCCGCCCGTGAGGACGGGAGATCTTTCGCCTTGGGCGCGGCAGGGCGTGCTGCTCCTCAACACCGCCCTGACGGTCGAAGCCGGCAATGCCGGGGCGCACCTCAAGCTTGGCTGGTCGGCGCTGGCCGACGAGGCGGTCGCGGCGGTATCGGCCCGGCGGCCCGCGGCGGCGTTCCTGCTCTGGGGCGGCCCGGCGCGCAAACGCGCCGCCCTAATCGACTGCTCAAAACACCTTGTACTGGAGGCCGGCCACCCCTCTCCGCTCAACCGCCTCAACGATTTCCGTGGCTGCCGCCCGTTTTCCAAGGCGAACGCATGGCTGCGGGAGAGAGGCGTTGAGCCGATCGATTGGGGGTTGGCGTAAGAGAGCTGTCGCTCCCGCTCAGGCGGACCGAGGGCTACGCCAAAAAGGGTTCCGGTCCTGCCAACCCGGCCGCAAGCGCCGTGGCCCGAAAGGCCGCCCCGACAGCGTGATGTCCATGAGCGCAAGCGGCTCCGCCGAGCGGCCGGTGCGCCGGTACCGCACTTGCCGAGAGGTCACGAGTGCAACGCCCGCCCCAGCTTGCGTTCCAGGATTTTCTGCGGGCTTTTGGCAGGATCGTGCTGGGCCTCGACAGGGAGGTAGAGCGTCTGCTCCAGCATGTAGCGGCCGCCCATGGCTCCGTGCATGACGAGGTCGCTGAACGTCACCCAGGTCTGGCCGGGGAGGAACTCCACCCGCCGCTGCGGAGCGTTTTTTTGATAATCCTCGTCTTGTTTTAGCGAATCATGGAGATGCAGCATGATGTGGTCGTATTCCGAGCGCAGCGACTTGGTGATGCCGAGCCCGGCGAGGATGCGGGCCGAGAGACCCGAATAGCGCGGCACGCGCGGCAGGAACCGCTCCGCCATCGAGCCAAAATCCTCGCCGACGCGCCACACGCGCGGCTGGCCCGCGGCGTTGACGTTGCGGAACACACGAAGAATCCGCTCCTGGCCAATCGGGTTCGACGGAAAGGCGTCGACATGGAGCCGCGTGTCGTCGCGCCGCCAGCTTAGCTTGCGCGCATCCACGTCGAATGGCCGATAGGATGTTCCAGCGGGAGTGAGCTTGCCGACGTAAGCCGGAAGATAGGTTCGGATCAGCGCCTCGGCGAAGGTCTTGTAGCGGACGAGGAGCGCACGCAACGCCGCCTGCTCGTCGTCAGCGCCGGCGGCGCCCCTCAACTCGGCCTCGGGGCCGCGAATGCTGACGTTCTTGGACTTGCCATCGGCATAGGGACGCTCGACGAACCGCTGCTCGAACGCGCTCAAGGGGAACGGCAGGCCGGAGAAGACGACGACGGACCCATCCTCGAGCGCCGCCACGAGCCGATCCGGGTCGTCCGCCGGGGGCGACCCTGCATCCACGGTCACAATGGGACTGATCATTCGTTCCGCTCTCGTCCGGCGATCCGTTCGGGCGTATAGCGGCGATTATGGCG
Source organism: uncultured Alphaproteobacteria bacterium (assembly GCA_963728675.1). Taxonomy (GTDB): domain Bacteria; phylum Pseudomonadota; class Alphaproteobacteria; order Rhizobiales; family Beijerinckiaceae; genus JAJKJG01. Next base: position 11,088 of record CAVSLO010000037.1, read on the forward strand.
TGAACTCAAGCCCGCTGCCCAGAGCGTGGCACGCTCCTCGCGTGCGAGCGGAACTAGCCGGCCCTGAGATCGCGCTTGTGAGGAGCGGACGCGATCCGCGCTGGAGATTGTCGGGACAGGGGCTGCGACCGATCGGGCGCGCCGCTTGCATCCAGGAGGGGCATGTGACGCGCCGGCCCGCGGCCGGTCGTCGTTCCGAGGGTCGCTTCGGTGAGATAAAGGGCGACGCCGCGCGGCGTCGCCCGCACGATCTCGGCGAGGTGGAACACCGCCCAGACGGAGCATGCGACCGCGCGATCCAGCGTCAAAAAAATCCGGATCGCGTCTTCACTCGGTATTCCGACTGCCACGAGGGCGAGGGCCACGAACTCCCGGTGCGCCTCATCGTCAAACCTCCACAACGCGGCCGACAAGGGGCTTACCCCTAGGATTTGGGTGAGCGAAGTCCGGAAGCCCGGCCCGTCGCCGTCCGCCGCGCGCGCGAGGAGATCATCGCACGCCGCGTCGCTGGCGCGCGGCAGCGCCGCCGACCTGATGGCCGCGATCAGCGGAGCGTGGGTTTCGAGTCGTTCGCGGATCCTGGCCCGCCGCGGCGCGTCTGCATGGACATAAAGGGCCGCTTCATCAGATACGCTGAGATCCTCGCGCGCCAGCAGCGCCGCCGCCAAGCGCGGCCGCTCGCGCCCGCGTTCGACGAGCTGCTGGAGCGCGCGGCCGAGGACCACGGCGCAATTGCGAGCGAGCGATAGATCCACGGCGTCCTCTTTCCGCCCCAACAATTCGACAAGCGTGGCGGCGTCGAGGTCGGCGCGGGCGGCGAGAACCGGGGCGAGACCCGGCTCATCCGCTAGCACGGCCGCGGCGACCTTCCGGGGCAAGCGCGGCATCTCCTGAATGACGGCCTGCCGGGCTTGGCCGCCACGCGCCAGGAGCATCTCGATCACCCGCGGCGGGGTATCCGCAAGCGGCGCGAGCTTGCGCGCGACGATGCCGGCGGTGTCGTCGTCGACGACGGCTAGGAAGCCGAGCGCCAGGGCTTCGAAAGCATTGATCGTTCCTTGATCCCGGTTCGGCGCGGCGACGAAGAGATCGGTCTGGACGCGGAGCAAGACCGGCCGGAGGTCAAGGTTCTGCTCACGCGCGAGCGCCACAAGACCCGACAGGTCCGGCAAGGCGGAGCTGGACATACGCAACTCGTCAGTCCGGAGGGGAAACGCACGCTCAATTTATACCTTTGGTCTTAGCAGGCCCTTAACCGAACAGCGTCCGTCGGGCCAGGACTCGGGAACCGAAGCGCGGCCGTAAGGGTTGATTCACGAGAGAAGGCAGGCCGCATTTCTGCTTCCAACGCGACATTGGCAACGGAGTGTTAACCACGACGCCTGTTTTTGAAGACAAGGCCAATGTTGGCGACCCGCCGAGCACGGCAAAAGGAGCGGACCATGGGCGAGGTCCAGACACGACCTACGGGCATGATCATCCCGTTCCCTGATCCCCCATTCCGGGTCAGGCCTCCTGTAGTCGGAGCGTGTGAGCCGCGCGGCCAAATTCTTTTCTTTACGGGCATCCGTTATGAGCGGCAGCCTGAGCCCTCTCCGTCGCCCTCATTCTCGGACGGCCACGGGCCTAACCGCCGTCGTCGCCGCTCATAAAGAGAAATCTGGCTCCTCGACGTCAGACCTGTTTGATCGTCAGGCCTCGCCGCTAGATTAGCGCCAGCGTGAGAGAGCGTCCTGTCGTCAACGGCGGCCCGATACAGGTTCCGTAACGCATGACACGGACTTCGCCGCCGTTTCAGCCTGTTCGCGCTGACTTGGGAATGGAGCTACGGCGCGCACGATGACTAGGCCCTCGCGCCGGGGCGCCACGATGCGAACGTCATGGGATGGTTCGTCCTCGTCCTCGTTCGCCTGCGCCTCATCGAGTTGGCTGCGCGTCATAACGACGAGATCGAGCACGCCCCGTAGGGCGGCGCGGTCGGTCACTGCGTAAAAAATGCCGCCGCCGCGGGCATGGAAGGAGAGAGATTCGAAGATCGGACTGGTGCGGGCCGAAACCCGCAACGGCCCCTCATCGAGGTTGTAGGCGCAGGCTGCCAGTGCGGCTGCAGGATCCGGGTGTGGCAGCCAGGTTTCCTTGCCGGGCGCGGCGATGATTTCGGACCGGTCGGCGGCCAGCGTCCCGCGCAGGCGCGAGAAGGCGTCCTGTTCCGATAGCCAAGGAACGCTGAGCACCGCGGCGATATGGACGATCCCGGCGAGCATGAGGCCGCACATGGTTGCGAGCAGGAACCGGCCCCATCCGCTCATCGCGCGCACTCCAGGCGCTCGATGGATGGAAGGGCGCGCGCTTCGAGCGCCGCCGAACCTGCCGCAACCGAGGTGTCGTAAAGGCGCAGGGCGAGGCTTACGCGTCCTGTTTCGGGCATGCGCAGCCAGTTGCCGGGCTGGGCATGGCGGGAGAGGACGATGGAGAACCGGCCATCGCCGTCCCGGACGACTTCGGCCGAGGTGAAGCCGCTGCGCGCCAAATCCGTGACGACGGGCTGGTCGTCGCCGTCGTAAAGAGTCAGGGTCCAGAGCCGGGCTTGCGGCGTCGTCGCGCCGATGCGGTACACGCAACGCGGATCGAGCGACTGGCCGCTATTATCGGCTGAGGCGGTGAGCAGAAGGCCCTCGCCGACCCCCAGCGGGGTGTCGCCCGTGCGGGCCATGACGGCGCGAGCATAGGGGTCCGCCTCACGGGAGCCGGTGCGCGACCATACGGTCCAGGGTCCCACCCTGATGCTTCCAAACGGATAACCGCCTCCGACCGCCCAGTATGCGGACCCTAGCCCGAGCCCGAGCGCCAACGTCAGCGCGTAAAGGACGAGAAGCGTCGAGGACAGGATGCGGCGGATCACGGTTTTGGCGGCGGGTGCGCGAGCGTCTCGCATCGAGCGCGGCATCCCACCGTGCGTTATCCCGAATTGAAGCATGTTTTACGGCAGCGCGATGCGGCCGCCCGCCGGCCGCATCCCGGATGGGCCGATGTTCGCCGCTGCGCGGGCGGGCTCGGAGAACCCGGTCAGCGCTGCGGCCGGCCGCTCGACGGTGCGGAACAGATCGCCAAGGCCGCCGATGACCTCGAAGGAGCGGCGCGACAGGGCGCCGGGAACCGCGCTGGTGGCGTTGACCTCGACGCCGGGGGGAGCGCCGCCCTTTTTGGCCTGGGCCACCACGGGCGCGCCCTGCGCGTCAAGGCCAGGGATCGGTTTGATTTCAGTATTCTGATGCGCGAAGGCCATCACCTCGTGCCAGGTCATGGCGGGGAGCGTGCCGCCCGTCATCTTTTTGGTCGAGCTGTAGTCGTCGTTGCCGTACCAGACCGCGGCGACGAGGTTGCCCGTGAAGCCGATGTACCAGGCGTCATGATAATCGTTCGTCGTGCCGGTTTTGCCGGCCGAGCGAATGCCCTCCAGCGCTGCGCGTTTGCCGGTTCCCTCCTCGTTCACTTTGGAGAGCATGAAGTTCATATCGGCCACGACGCGCGAGGAGAGCACCTGCGCAGGCTCCGGGGCGTCGCGATCGCGCCGGTAAATGACGTCGCCCTTAGAGTTGCGGATCTCGAACGCTGCGTAAGGTTGCGCCCGCTTTCCGCCGTTGGCGAACACGGCGTAGCCGGCCGCCTGGTCGATGACGTACACTTCGGCCGCTCCGATGGGGAGCGAGACCGTGTCGTTCAGGGGCGTGGTCAGCCCCATGCGGCGGGCGAGGTCGACGATCTTGGTCCGGCCGATCTTGGCGGCGCGCGCTTCGTGGGTCTCTCCTGTCGCGCGGCCGATGCTGATCGACATCTTGACCGGGATCGTGTTGATGGATTTCGCCAGGGCCACGTACAAGGGCATGGAGCCCGCATACGACCGCGTGTAGTTCGCCGGGCACCAGTTGCCGATGCAAACGCCCGAGTCGGTGACGATCGTATTCGGCCGATATTTGTCGTAGGTCAGGGCCGCCGCATAAACATACGGTTTGAAGGACGAACCGGGCTGGCGCAGCGCACCGGCCGCGCGGTTGAATTGGCTTTGTCCATAGTCGCGCCCGCCCACGATGGCCCGCACCGCTCCATCGGGGTCCATGACGACCATTGCGGCTTGCTCGACGCCGTATTGATCGCCGTACTGACGCAAAATGTTTTCGATCGTCTGCTCCGTGTGACGCTGGATGGCGGAATCGAGAGGCGTCTTGACTGTCAGCACGCGGTCTTGTCCCAGCTTGCCGTCCGCCACGAGCTTTTGGATCTGGTCGAACGCCCAATCGAGATAGAAGTCCGGCGTCACCTCGCGCTTGCGATCGATGGGCGTCGCCGGATTGCGCCGGGCCGTCTGGATCTGGCCCTCGGTGAGGAAGCCCGACTCGACCATGTTGTTGAGCACGTCGTTGGCGCGCGCGCGCGCGGCCGGCAGGTTGACGTGCGGCGCATATTTGGTCGGCGCCTTGAACAAACCCGCAAGCATCGCGGCTTCAGCGAGCGTGATGTCCTTGACGGATTTCCCGAAATAGTACTCCGCCGCCGCCGCCGCCCCGAAGTTGCCGCCGCCCATGTAGGCGCGGTCCAGATAAAGCTTGAGGATCTCGTTTTTGGACAGGTGGAACTCAAGCCACAATGCGAGGAAGGCTTCCTTGACCTTGCGCTCGAGCGAGCGCTCGTTGTTGAGGAAGAGGTTTTTGGCCAACTGCTGGGTCAGCGAGGAGCCGCCTTGCACGACCTGCCCGCCCGATCGTGCGTTGACGGTGAGCGCCCGGGAGGTGCCGATCGGATCGATGCCCCAATGCTCGAAGAAGCGCCGATCCTCGGTGGCGAGCACCGCTTTGATGAGATGATCCGGGAACTCCTCCAGCTTGAGCGAGTCGTCGTGCTTGATGCCGCGGCGCCCGACCTCTTGTCCGTAGCGGTCAAGGAAGGTAACGGCGAGTTCCGGCGTCTTAAGCCAATTTTTTTCGCTCGTTTCGTTGAAGGCCGGGATGGCGAGCGCGAGCATCACGACGGCGCCGCCCGTCCCCAACGTCATTGCTTCGCTCGCAAAGTCGAAGATGACGCGCTGCGCGCCGCGCACGGAGAGCTTGTCCATGCGCTCCGAGAAGCGCTCGTAGGCCTCGCCGAGAGAGCGGCCGCCGTCGTAAAGCGAATGGTTGAGCCACGCGTCGAAGGCGAGCGCCGCATTCGTCAGGCGCGTCCAGAGCGAAACGGGTTGGTTTAGACGCACGTTCGACCCTTGTGTGGCCGCCCCGGCGACTCACATTCGCCAAAGCGCTAATCTGCAACTTTATCATCTCTCGGGCATCCGGGCGAGCTTGGCTGCCGGATTCGCCGCCTGACAACGCGGAGATGGGCCGCAAAGTTCATGCCGACAAGAACGTCGCGAAATGATACGCCCCCAAGCGCTTACGGCCAAGCTTGAAGAGGAACCCTCGCGCGTCGTCAAGGCCGAAAACGCGCCGCCCGTTGACGCGCCCTTCTGGCGAACCAAGCCCTTGGAGGCGATGACCGCCGCGGAATGGGAGAGCCTGTGCGACGGCTGCGCGCGGTGTTGCCTCGTCAAGTTGGAGGACGAGGACACCGGCATGATTTATCCGACGGATGTCGGCTGCACGCTGCTGGACGGCGAGAGCTGCCGCTGTCGTGACTACGCAGGCCGACAGGGGATGGTGCCCGACTGCGTCAAGCTGACGCCGCAGACGGTGCGGGACCTCGCATGGCTGCCGCCGACCTGCGCCTACCGCCTCCTCGCCGACGGACAGGACCTCTATTGGTGGCATCCGCTTGTTTCGGGGGATTCGGACACGGTTCACGTCGCCGGCGTCTCGGTGCGGGGCCGCGTCTCCGGTTCAGAGGATGATTTCACGCTCGGCGAGATTTTGGACCGCGTTGTGAACTGGCCGGATCGTTTGCCGTCTTCCTGAGGGAGCCTATCGAGGTGAGAGAGGCGCAGCCGCGCCCAGCCATGATGGGAGGGCGCTCATGCGGAGTCCGGAATGGCGCTGCGGGCGATCGCGCCGGCGTCGATCCCGAGCGGCACATCCCCAAAATGCCCGGCCCAGCTCCCTGCCAAGCGCATGGCCACAAAGGCGTCCGCCATGAAATGAGGCGCATGCCGCAGGAGAAGCGAGGCCGACGTCGCCAGCGCAAGACGTTCCACCAGGCGCCTCGCCTGGCCCTCATGTCTGGTCCAGGCGACGAGGTCGGCGTCGAGCGCGTCCACGAACGCATCGTAGCGCCGATCGGCGCCCTTCGCGGCGCGTAATTCGTCCAGCAAGGCCGGCATGCACCCCGGCTCACGGGTTATGGAGCGTATCACGTCAAGGCAGATGACGTTGCCGGTGCCCTCCCAGATCCCGTTGAGCGGCGCCTCTCTGTAAAGACGCGCTATGAGGTGATCTTCGATGAAGCCGTTGCCCCCGTGGCACTCCAAAGCCTCGACCGCGACCGCCGGCGCGCGCTTGCAGACCCAATACTTTGCGATCGGCGCGCCGACGCGGCCGAGGAGACGCTCGGCCTCGTTGTCTACCTCGCGGTCGAGGGCGGCCACGAAGCGGAAAGACAGCCAGGTCGCCGCCTCGACCTCAATGGCGAGGTCCGCGACGACGTTCGCCATGATCGGCTGATCGATGAGCGCCCGTTGAAAGGCGCGTCGGTGCGCGACGTGGTGAGCGGCCTGCGCCAGAGCCTGCCGCATCAGCCCGGCGGAGCCCACGGCGAAGTCGAGCCGGGTGTAATGGTTCATCTCAAGCCCGGCGCGGATGCCGCGGCCGGGCTCGCCGATCATGTGAGCGACCGCGCCTCTGAACTCGACCTCCGAGGAGGCGTTCGACTTGTTTCCGCACTTGTCCTTGAGACGCTGAATCTCAACCCGGTTGCGCGAGCCGTCCGGAAGCCAGCCGGCGACCACGAAGCAGGACACGCCGGCGTCGGTCTGCGCCAGAGTCAGGAACACGTCCGAGTGTGGGACGGAGAAGAACCATTTGTGCCCGACGAGAGACCATGTGCCGTCTCCGTTCGGCAGCGCCCGGGTCTGGGTCTGGCGCAGATCGGAGCCGCCCTGCTTTTCAGTCATCGCCATGCCGACCGTCGCGCCGGTCTTGTCGGTCGCGCGAACCTGACGCCGGTCGTAGCTGGTCGAGGTGATGAGATGACCCCATTCGGTCCAGCGGGCGGGATCTCGGCGGAGGATGGGGACGGCCGAGTAGGTCATCCCGATCGGGCAGCAGATGCCGTTCTCCCCTTGGTTCCACAGGTAGGATAAGGCCGCGCGGGCGACTTGCGCTCCGGGACGCGGGTTGTTCCAGCAGAGGGCGTGCGTTTCCTGCCCGATCGCTAGGCCCATCAGCTCGTGCCAGGCGGGGTGAAAGTCGATGCGGTCGACCCGGTTTCCGAAGCGGTCGTGGGTGCGCAGCTCAGGCAGGTTCCGGTTCGCCTGCCGCGCAAGCTCCTGGACATGGGCGGAGCCGACGGTCTGCCCCGCTTGGTGAAGCGGGGACTCCGCCCACTCCGCCTCGAAGGCCGCAACGACGGACCGCAGCGTCCGGTCCGTGCCGAAGGCGTCGTAGTCGGCGAGGGGTGGCGGCTGGTTGAGCACCTCATGCGTCGCATAGGCGTGACCATCGAGCCGGGTCATGAACGCTTCTCCAGGGACGCCGTTCCGGCGACAGCGTGCGCGGCGAAATCGGCAAGGGCGACGATCTATGCGGCCCTCCGGGAATGGCGCCTCCGGCGACAACGGGCCGACCACCGCCTCCACAAATCCGCCGATAATGGCGGCGGTGAATTCAAATTCAATCTGACAGGATCAGGAGCGCTGTCCAGCGCAACGAAGACAATCTTCACGTCGTTCGGGGGCAGGGGGCCAGGATCGAACCGAAGCGGGAGGCTTGCCGCACGGCGCGCCCTCGCCCTAGGAGGATGCATCGCTTGGGAGCGGGGCCATGGACAGTCGCTGGTCGGACGACGACGCAATGCAGGTCGTCGAGTCGTATGCCAGAAAGGGGATCAGCGCGGATCTGGCGCTGCGCACCTACACGGCGCGGCTGCTCGGGGCCGATCCGAAGCTTGTGCTGCACGGCGGCGGCAACACCTCCGTGAAGACCCGGACAACGGATGTTTACGGCGATGAAGTCCCGGTCTTATGCGTCAAGGGCAGCGGCTGGGACCTGGCGGCGATCGAGCCGCAAGGCCATCCTGCGGTGAGGCTCGAACCGCTCCACCGTCTGCGCCGGCTTGAGTCGCTTCCGACGAGGCCATGGTCAACGCGCTGCGGAGCAATCTGCTCGACAGCAACGCGCCCAATCCGTCCGTGGAGACGCTGCTGCACGCCTTCCTGCCCCATAAATTCGTCGACCACACCCATTCCGTCGCGGCGATCGCGCTTGCAGACCAGCCGGATGCGGAGGCGGCTTGCCGCCGCGCTTTCGGCGGCAGGGTCGCCTGCGTGCCCTACGCCATGCCGGGTTTTCAGTTGGCCAAGCTCGCCGCCGAGGTCTACGAGGCCAACCCTGAGATGGAAGGGCTCGTGCTTCTCGAAGCACGGCCTCTTTTCATTCGGATCGACGGCGCGCGAGTCCTACGAGCGCATGATTGCGCTCGTCACGGCGGCCGAACGGTTCATCGCCGAAAACCAGCGTCATCCTTTACGGCCGACGAGACTTCCGGAGGCGCCTGCGTCCATCGCTGAGACCTTGCCCCTGCTGCGCCGCGCGTTCGGCCGGGCTGCCGGCTCGCGCTGTCCGAAACGCTGGATCTTCGACGCGCGAACGAGCGAGCGCGTGATGGCCTTTGCGGGGAGCGCCGATCTCGCCTCTTGCGCCGCGCGCGGCCCCGCCACCCCGGACCATGTGATCCGGATCAAGGCGAAGCCGCTCATCGCGCCGACACCTGCGGCGAGCGATCTCGAACAATGGACGAAAGCGGCCGACGCAGCCCTGGCGGCCTATGTTTCCGAGTACGAAGCCTACTTCGAACGCCAGAACGCCAGGGTGGGCGGCGTCAAGCGGGCGCTCGATCCGCTGCCCCGCGCGGTGATCATGCCCGGGCTCGGCCTGTTCGGGGTCGGCAAGGACAGCGGAGACGCCAAAATCGCCGCCGATCTGGCGGAGGCCGGCATTGAGTCAATTCTCGACGCCGAGACGGTCGGGCGCTACGAGCCGATTGGAGAAGACGACGTTTTCGACATGGAGTACTGGTCGCTTGAGCAGGCCAAGCTCGGGAAATCGAGCGAGAAACGCCTGGCGCGCCAGATCGCATTGGTGACGGGCGGGGGAGGGGGCATCGGAGCCGCCATCGCCGAGGCGTTCGCGGCCGAAGGAGCCGAGGTCGCAATTCTCGACCGTGATGAAGCAGCGGCGAAAGAGGTCGCGGCGCGAATCTGCGGCAACGCCCTTCCCATCGGATGCGATGTCACCGACCCCGCTTCAGTCGAGCGCGCATTCGAGACGGTGACGGCGCGCTTCGGCGGCCTCGACATCCTGGTGTCGAACGCCGGCGCGGCCTGGACGGGCATGATGGCCGACTTGCCGGAGGCGGTGCTGCGGCAGAGCTTTGAACTCAACTTCTTCGCTCACCAGACCGTCGCCCGCGCCGCCGTGGCGATCATGCGGCGGCAGGAACTCGGCGGCGCGCTGCTCTTCAACGTTTCCAAGCAGGCCCTCAACCCTGGAGCGGACTTCGGCGCCTATGGCGCGTCGAAGGCCGCGCTGCTGGCGTTGATGCGTCAATACGCCTTGGAGCACGGCCCGGAAGGAGTGCGCGCCAACGCCGTCAATCCGGACCGTATCCGCTCGAGCCTTCTGACCGGCGATATGATTGCTGCGCGGGCGCGATCGCGCGGTCTGAGCGAGATCGAGTACATGAGCGGCAATCTTCTCGGGCAGGAGGTGACGGCCGCGGACGTGGCGCAGGCCTTCGTCATGCTGGCGCTCTTGCCGAAGACGACCGGAGCCGTGCTGACGGTCGATGGCGGCAACGTCGCCGCAATGGTGCGTTGACGAGCCCCGAATGCATCCGCCACAGGCATGGACGGCCCGCCGCTCCGCGGTTAAGGTCCAACCGCTACGCTTCGGCCCGGACAACGAGATGCCTCACGCCTTCACGCGAACTCCCCTCGCGGCCGCCCTCCTGCTCACGCTGTCGAGCTGCTCGGCGGAGGTTTCATACTTGTACGAGACCTACAAGAGCCCAATCCCGGTTGTCGTCACGATCGGCTGCGGCGATCCTTACGATACGTTCGAAAACCCGGTGAAAAAGCTGGTCCTGGTGCGGTCCTACGCCCTATCCGAGGCGACCCGCGGGGCTTGCGGCGCGGTCGGCTTCAGGAACAATCCGCCGTTGCAGGAGCGCGCGCGGCGCGCTGCGCAAGCGCTTCTGATCAAGTCCAATCGGCCGCTCTGCAACGTCGTCGGCGAGGGGCGCCCGCTGTCGCTGCTGGAGTGGGAATTCGCCTACGCCTGCTGAGGCGCGCTTTTCAAGCGCGGATTCCAACGCTGCGCGCCAGCCGCGCGGAACCCCTTTTGAACTCCTGACGTTCTCCCGTCCGAGGGCTGCTGCCGCGAGCTTCTGTGCGGCCGCCGCATTCCAAACATAGACGGAAGGATCGCAGCCATGGGCCTGTTCTCGACGGACATCAAGACGATGGATGACCTGTTCGTGCACACACTGCAGGACATCTACTACGCCGAGAACCAGATCACCAAGGCGCTGCCGGAGATGATCGAGAAGGCGACGGACCCGCAGCTCAAGCAGGGCTTCCAGACCCACCTGACCGAGACGCAAAACCAGGTCAAGCGTCTCGAGCAGGTGTTCGAGACAGCACGGCCAGACGCCGAAAGGCGTCGACTGCCCGGCTATCGACGGCATCATCGAGGAGGCCAACGAGGTGGCCGGCGAGGTCGAGGACAAGGACGTCCTCGATGCCGCCCTCCTCGCCGCGGCGCAGGCCGTCGAGCATTACGAGATCACTCGCTACGGCACGCTGATCGCCTGGGCGAAGGAGCTCGGCCGCAACGATTGCGCGCAGCTTCTCCAGCAGAACCTGGACGAGGAGAAAGCGACCGACAAGAAGCTGACCGCCATCGCCGAGAGCCGGGTCAACCGTAAGGCCGTCTGACCGCCATGTGCGAGCATCCGGAGCCGCGTTCGAGCGTCTCATGCCCGTTCATGCTCCGTTCACACGCGCGAACCTAACCACCGCCGAGCGGTTGATGGTGGCGCATCGACAAGAACCGGAGAATTGGAATCATGGCTCTCGGGAAGATCAAGGCAGTGACGGTGGCCGGGCTTGCCGCGCTCACGCTCGGCGGCGGTATGCTGGCGGCCGCGGCGCCGGCAGAGGCTCGTCCCTGGGGCTACCGCGGCGGGTTCCAACGGGGGGCGTTCCATGGCGGGCCGGGCTTCTATCGCCCCTATTATCGGCCGGCTTTTTATGGGGGCTACTACCGCCGCCCGTATTACCGGCCCTATGGGGGTGCGGTTGCGGCCGGGCTGGTCGGCGGACTGGCGCTCGGCGCGCTTGCCGCTTCGTCGACCTATGCCACGCCATACTATGCCTCGCCCTATTACGTAGCCTCACCCGGCTACGGCTATGGACCGGCTTGCACGATCACCAGGACGCGCTTCGTGGACGGTTGGGGGCGGGTCGTCATACGTAAGACCAAAGTCTGCGACTGAGCGTTTTCGCGTTTCCTCTGCGGTAAGAAAACGGCCCCGTCTTCGGGGCCGTTTTCATTTGCAAAAAAAGGAAGAGTGCGGCGCGAACGTCCATCAGGCGGCTTGCAAGTGCCCCGGCGGTTTTACACAATCGGGTATCGAAAGGCGTCAGGGCAAGCGGCAGATCCCCCAGTCGGTTCCTTTCAGGTCCGTGGGTGTGGGTTTTGCTGCGACACAGCGCCTTCAGGGGAGTAGGCGATGAGCGTCGAGCACATTCTGGCTGCGAAAGGCCACAGCGTTGTCACGATCCAACCCGAGCGCACCTTGGCGGAAGCCGCCCGGCTCCTCAACGAGAAGCGGATCGGAGCCGTCGTGGTCAGCGACGCCGATCATGCCGTAATTGGAATTTTTTCGGAGCGCGACATCGTCAAGGCCATCGCACGCGGGGGAGCGGCGGCCCTTGACGAACCCGTCTCGCGGAATATGACGGCCAAGGTGATCACCTGCACGGGACGCTCGGGCATCAGCGAGTTGATGGAACTGATGACCGCCCAGAAGTTCCGCCATGTGCCGATCGTCGAGGACGGCCGCCTGAATGGCATCGTCTCGATCGGCGACATCGTCAAATATCGCCTGGCCGAGATCGAGGCCGAGCATCGAGCCTTGCGCGAATACATCGCCACGGCGTGACGGCCGCCGCGGTCAAGGGCTGGCCTGGTTGGCGTAGAGAATCACCTCCTGGATGTCGGGCAAGGCGCGCTCGGCCGCTTGCCGGCCGAGTTCGATGCACTCGGCGGCGCGGTGGAACTCAAAGAGCCCGATCGGCGCCAGTTTCGGCGCGATCATCACGTCGGGCGGATCGCCCGCGAGACGCGCGCGGGCGATCCGGTCCTGCGTGATGTTGAACGCATCGATCATCACGGCCGCGATGCCGGGCGCATCGCTCGACCGGCTCGGCGGCCGGCTCCCGGCGTCGCGCACCGGGAACAAGCCCCAGCGGCGGGTTTCGCCAGCCACGGCCGCGACGGCCTCGTCCGCCTCGTCCACCCCATGCGACTGGATCACCGTGCCGCGCAGGCGGATATCGCCGTTCAGGTTGACGCAGATGACGATGTCCGCCCCGAGCGCCCGCGCTGCGGTGATGGGGATCGGATTGACGAGAGCGCCGTCCATCAGCCAGCGCCCGCCAAACCTGACGGGATCGAAAATGCCGGGGAGGGCGTAGGACGCGCGCATGGCGGCGACGAGAGGACCGCGGGTCAGCCAGATTTCGTGTCCGGTGCCAAGCTCGGTGGCGATCGTGACAGAAGCGGATCGGCAAATCCTCGACGCGCATCTGGCCCAGATCGCGCTCGATCAGCCGCCGCAGCCGGTCGCCCCCGATGAGGCCGGACCCGCTGATGTGGAAATCGAGGAGGCCCATGACGCGGCGCTTGGTCAACGACCGTGCGAACGCCTCGACTTCATCGAGCTTGCCGGTGGCGTAGCAGCCGCCGACGACGGCGCCGACCGAACTGCCCGCGATGACGTCAGGCATGATGCCTTCACGTTCGAGGACACGCATGACGCCGATATGGGACCAGCCCCGCGCTGCGCCGCCGCCAAGCGCAAGGCCGATCTTCAGCCGTCTGTTCGGCGCTCGCACGGCCGGGGGCTGGATCGCTTCGTCAAGTCCTGACCCGCCAAGCCCTAAGGCGCGACGGGCGATGCCGTCCCACAACATGGCGAGAAGCTTCCTCTGTACCGCTGCCGATCATCGCACGAGGCGGTGAAGGTCATATGAATAACGCCCGCGGCGCTGAAAGCGTCGATTCCGGGCGGTCAAAAACCTGAATTTGGCTAACGCTGCAACGGCGGCAAGTCAGATGTCGCTCGCGAAACCCAAGAGGCGCTCCCCCGTGCCGACCGGAACAATCCGATAAAAGCACGAGCGGCGTCCGGTGTGACAGCATCCGCCGTCGCCGCCGACGCGCACCTTCAGCCAAACCGCGTCCTGATCGCAGTCGATCCGCATTTCAACAACGGTTTGAAGCTGGCCGCTCGTCGCGCCTTTGCGCCAGAGTTCGCCCCGCGAGCGGGACCAGTACCAAGCCTCGCCGGTTTCCATTGTCCGCGCGAGGGCGTCGGCGTTCATGTGCGCGACCATCAGGACGTCCCCGGCGTCCGCATCCGTGGTCACGCAGGTGATCAGGCCGTCGGCTCCGAACCGCGGCATGAGCAGAGCGCCTTCCTCGACCTCGGCCTTGCCTCCGGGGTTTGCGAAAGGGGGATTCCTCGCGTGCATTCCGGTCAACCTCGCTGGAGAGCGGCTCTTCGAGACGGCATAGCGCATGCGCGCTCCAAGCTTTGCAGGACGAACCGTCGCAGAGTGCGCGCGCTCGGGGCCGCGCGGCTGTTCGTCGGCTCGCGCGAATGTCCCTCAGTCCTTATATTGCCCCCACCGCAACCGAACGCCTTTGCGATGTTGAACGAGATTTACAACAAACGAATTCTCGAACTCGCCGCCGACATCCCCCGGCTCGGCCGGCTCGCCGCGCCGGACGCGAGCGCGACGGCGCATTCGCAAGCTGTGCGGCTCGACGGTCACGGTCGACGTTATGACGGATGGCGATATGGTCGCCGACTTCGCCCATGAGGTAAGAGCCTGCGCGCTCGGTCAAGCCTCGTCCTCGATCATGGCCCGCTCCGTCGTCGGCTCGACGGTGGAGGAGTTGCGCGACGTGCGCGAAGCCAGATGCGCGGATGCTCAAGGAGAACGGCGCGCCGCCGGGCGGCAAATGGGCGGAGCTGCGCGTGCTCGAGCCCGTGCGCGGCTACAAGGCCCGCCACGCCTCGACGATGCTGACCTTCGACGCCGTGGTGAGCGCGCTCGATGAGATCGCGCGCCGCGTGGGCGCCGCTGCCGAAGTAGGCGGCCTGCCAAGGTCTCATGCGGTCAGCGGCGCACTATCTGATCCGCGGCTATCAGCTCACCTTGTCGGGGCTGATCGGCCGCCAATGCCGCCACCTGCCGTCCTGCTCCGACTACACGGACGAGGCGATCCAGCGGCACGGGCTTTGGGCCGGCGGCTGGATGGGTTTGCGCGCATCTGCCGCTGCGGGCCGTTCGGCACCTCCGGCCTCGACCTCGTGCCCGAAGCGTTGCCCGCCGAAAGTCCGCCTGGTATAAGCCCTGGCGCTACGGTCGCTGGCGCGGGCGTCAACGCGCCCCCGGCGATCCTCTGCGAGGCGGCCGAGCCCGGACGGCCGGCCGTCGCGCTGATCCAACCAAACCGTCCGTCCCGCTTACCTGCCTCGTTTGCAGGAGTGAGCCAGGAGTCCCGACGATGATCACCCTGACATTTCCCGACGGCGCGCAGCGCGCAGTACCCCGAGCCGGCATCACCGGCCGCGAGGTCGCGGAGGGCATCGCCAAGTCGCTCGCCAAGCGCACGGTCGCGATGGCGCTCGACGGCGCGCTCGCCGACCTTGCCGACCCGATCACTCGGCGACGCCAGGATCGAGTTCGTCACCCGCGACGATCCGCGCGCGCTCGAGCTCATCCGGCACGACGCCGCGCACGTGCTGGCCGAGGCGGTGCAGACGCTGTTTCCCGGCACGCAGGTGACCATCGGCCCGGTGATCGAGAACGGCTTCTACTACGACTTCGCCCGGAACGAGCCGTTCACGCCCGAGGATCTTCCCGGCCATCGAGGCGAAGATGCGCGAGATCATCGCGCGCGACAAGCCCTTCACCAAGGAGGTCTGGAGCCGCGACAAGGCCAAGCAGGTCTTCTCGCGACAAGGGCGAGGCGTTCAAGGTCGAGCTGGTCGACGCCATCCCGGAAGGCGAGGACCTCAAGATCTACGCGCAGGGCGACTGGTTCGACCTCTGCCGCGGCCCGCACATGACCTCGACCGGCAAGATCGGCGGCGCCTTCAAGCTGATGAAGGTCGCCGGCGCCTATTGGCGCGGCGATTCCAACAACCCGATGCTGACCCGCATCTACGGCACCGCCTGGGCCACGCAGGAGGAGCTCGACGCCTACCTGAAGCAGCTCGAGGAGGCCGAGAAGCGCGACCACCGCCGGCTCGGGCGCGAGATGGACCTGTTCCATTTCCAGGAGGAGGGGCCGGGCGTCGTGTTCTGGCACCCGAAGGGCTGGACGCTGTTCCAGGAGCTGATCGCCTACATGCGCCGGCGCCTCAAGGCGCGGCTACCAGGAGGTCAACGCGCCGCAGATCCTCGACAAGTCGCTGTGGGAGACCTCGGGCCACTGGGGCTGGTACCGCGAGAACATGTTCGTCACCGAGACCGAGGACGAGCGCGTCTTCGCGCATCAAGCCGATGAACTGCCCCGGCCACGTGCAGATCTTCAAGCACGGGCTTGAAATCCTATCGCGATCTGCCGCTGCGGCTCGCCGAATTCGGCGCCGTGTCTCGCTACGAGCCGTCGGGCGCGCTGCACGGGCTGATGCGCGTGCGCGGCTTCACGCAGGACGACGCGCACATCTTCTGCACCGAGGAGCAGATCGCCGCCGAGTGCCTGAAGATCAACGATCTGATCCTCGTCGACCTATGCGGATTTCGGCTTCGAGGAGATCGTGGTCAAGCTCTCGACGCGGCCCGGACAAGCGCGTCGGCACCGACGCGATGTGGGACCACGCCGAGGACGTGATGCGCCGGCGTGCTGGAGCAGATCGCGGCGCAGTCCGGCGGGCGCATCAAGACCGGCGATCAACCCGGGCGAGGGCGCGTTCTACGGGCCGAAGTTCGAGTACGTGCTGCGCGACGCCATCGGCCGCGACTGGCAGTGCGGCACGACGCAGGTCGACTTCAACCTGCCGGAGCGCTTCGGCGCCTTCTACATCGACGACGACGGCCAGAAGAAGACGCCGGTCGATGATCCACCGCGCCATCTGCGGCTCGATGGAGCGCTTCATCGGCATCCTGATCGAGCACTACGCCGGCCACTTCCCGCTCTGGCTCGCGCCGGTGCAGGCGGTGGTCGCGACGATCACGTCGGATGCCGACGCCTATGCCGGCGAGGTGCTCGCGGCGCTGCGCGAGAAGGCGGGCCTGCGCGCCGAGGCCGACCTGCGCAACGAGAAGATCAACTACAAGGTGCGCGAGCACTCGCTCGCCAAGGTGCCGGTGCTGCTCGTGGTCGGCCGCAAGGAGGCGGCCGAGCGCACCGTCTCGATCCGCCGCCTGGGATCGCAGGAGCAACGGACGATGCCGCTCGACGCGGCCCTGCGGGCGCTGGCCGAGGAGGCGGTGCCGCCCGACCTGAGGCGCGCCGCCCCGATCGAGCCCGGCGCGCCGGAGGCCCACCTGACCCTCGACAGCCATCATGGGGTCGGTCCGGCGTGAGGCTCCACGCCAAACGACCGACCCGTCATCCTCAGGTCGCAAGCTCGCAGCGCGCAAAATCAACGAACGTGTCAAGCTGGGCGCATCGTTCCTGAATACCCTCAGCCTCGCAGTTCTCGGCGCGGCGATCATCGTCCCGGCCTTCAACGAAACCATCCGTCTGCCGCCGCTCGCCCGCTGGGCTTCTGGTCGGAACGGGCTTACATTTAGCGGCCCAATGGCTCTATCGTTTCCTTCGCAGCGAGGATTGATCCGTGTCCGACGTATTCTGGATCAGCTACGGTCCGCCGCTCGTCGGCATCGTCGTGGGCGGCATCGCAATCATGTACGTCGCTTTCAAGTCCTGGCAGTTCGCCAACAAATATGAGACGACGGGCGCCGGCATCCATGAGCGAGGTTTCGCAGACGGCGGTGCTGGAGGGGCGACCCCGAGCCGTGGTGCTGGTTTACGCGCCAGGATCACCGGCACATGCCGGCGGAGTAGGTGAGCCGTGGCCGACTACGTCCTCGCGCCTGGTGATGGACGCACCGTGAGTATCCGTGGCTACGGCAAGCGCTCGGTCAGCACTCCGTGCGATGCGCCGACATCGCCGCCCTGAGAATTAGGCGCGCTTCGACAGCCGCGTGGTAGCGATCACGGCGTCCGCAGGTTTTTGCAGGTTATTTGCTCGTCGCCAGAACCTCCACGTCGCGGTCGAACCCGCTGTCGACGTGGAACTCGCGGGTATAGACCTGCGCGCCCTGACGGGCGATGACCACGTAGTCGCCTTCGGCGAGGGTCACGGACGGAAAGGCCCCGATGACCTCGCGGATCACGTCGCCGCCGGGGGTGAGCACGCTGAAGGCCGTGCCCGCGAACGACTCGCCGCCCGCGGCGGCCGACGAGCTTCAGCGTCAGGGTCGCGGCGCGATGGTTGAGGGTCGCCTCGGTGACGCGGCCCGTGTCGACCTTGAGGTCGGCGCGCATGATGGCGTTCGACTCCCCATAGGTCGAGACGACATGGTACATGCCCTTCGGGCAGGCGGATGAGCTCGCCCGCCTTGACGTTGCGCGCGGACGAGGCGGCCTTCCGAGTTGTTGCCGAGCGGCACGAACACCGAGAACGAAACGCGGTTCGGCGGGATCGGCGCGTCGCCGATCGCGCCGCTCAGTTTGAGCGCGCCCGCGCTGATCGTCAGGCGCTCGGCGACGGCGCCGCCCTGAACCGTCAACCGTTTCGTCGCGCCCGCGAACCCGTATGCGGCATGGACGATGTAGGCGCCCGGCGGAAGCGAAAGGTTCGGGGCCGCTTCGGTCGATCGGGCGACCACGGCCGGCTGGCCGGCGTCGCCTTTGTCGTCGAACACGCGCCAGACAAGGCCGGAGCGGATCGGCTTCGGATCGCCCGCAAAGACGGCGCTGAGGGACACGACGGCCCGCCTCGCGGCGGGGCGGGCGGCTGCGCCGCGTCCGGGCGCCGGCGTCGCCGGAGCCTGCGCGATGGCGGCGGACCCTGACAGGAGGAGGGCGGCAAGCGCCAACGGGAGGGCGGAGGACATCATGCGAAGCGTTCGTGCGCGGAGGGGCTTGCGGCCCCGTTACCGAGTGACAGTCTCCTGATTGTCGTCCTCGTTCTTGCTCATGAGGTCCGCCGCCGCCGCCGAGAGATTGTCGATCGACAACGGGCGGAACTTGAACTCGATGCGGTGACGCCCCGGAGACACCTCGACGCCTCTGAACAACAGATTTGCGCGCAGAATCGGGCGGCGCTGGCCGTCGACCGTCAGCCTCCCAGCCCGGATAGAAGATGTCGTGCAGGACGAGCACGCTGTTGCGGTCGGTCTCCACCTCGAGCGTGACGGCGTTGCGGCCGTACTCCGTGATCTTCGCGGAGCCGTTGGCTGGATCGGGGTCCGTGGCGCCGTCGCGGGTGCCGTAGTCGCCCTTGAGTCGGCGCGGCGTCCTGCTCGATCAGCGCCGCGTGGCTGCGGTCGAACTCCGGCAGTTCCTCCTGCTCCAGGACGCTCTCCGAATTCGACCGGCATCAGTTTCGTGGCGAGATAGGCGCGGGGCGCGCTCGGCGTCGAGGCGATAGATCCACATCGTGCCGGAGCCGTAGAGGAGCTTCGCGTCCCCGCAAGCCGCGGGAAGTGGCGGCGGCAGACGCTCGATGGCGCGGTCGAGCACCAGGTATTCGAGGCCCAGCAGACCGGCGAGGCGGCACTTGTAGCCGCGGAACGTGCCCGGAAATTTGCGCAAGTTCGGATCGACGGCGTTCTCGCCGGGACCGACCGCGCGCTCGTAATCGGACAGGCGCGAGCGGGTTGTAGCCGATGGTGTCCTCGAGCCCGAGCACCATCGAGGCGTTCTGCCAGGCGCCGCCGAGGCCGAGGATTTCGACGCGCGGGCCGCTCGCCCTGGGCGTGACGCTCGGCGAGTTCCGCCTTGAGCAGCTGCAGGCCCTGAAGCTGTTCCGGCGGCAGCTTCTGAAACACCGCGTAGCGCTCCGCCGGCTCGGCGTTGAGCGACGAGGCCGCGTTCCGCCACAGCAGTTCGCCGCCCGTGACGCGCCACGAGAACCGCCGCAACCGCGGCCCGGCGGCTCGCGGAGGCGCGCCGCGCGCAGGACGACCCAGGCCGCGCCCGCGGCGAAACCCAGGCCGAGGCCGAGTTCGCGGCACGGCGTCGGGCACGTGATGGGCGCGTATGCGCGAAGCCGAGGGCATTCCCGATCGCCGCCGAGCGCCAGGCCGAGCGGCCAGGACGACCAGGCAAAGCGCCGCAACCGCGGCTCGCCGCATCTTGCGCGAAGCCGCGGCGCGCCATCCTCCAGGTAGCGGTGCACGAGGTAGCCGGCCGCGAAGGCGAGGACGATGTTGATGAGGAAGGTCGCGTCCGCCGGGCGGCGATAAAGGTCGACGCCCGGGAAAATGGTCGAAGACGACCCCGAAGACCGGCGTGTAGCGGCCGAGCGCGTAGAAGATCGCGAGCGACGCCGAAGATCAGGAAGAAGCGGAACTCGCGCGCGAACAGCCGGCCGCCGGCGATCCCGTGCCAGAGCACGAAGCAGCGCCGGAACCGTGCCGGCGAAGAGGTAGTTCGTGGCGCGGTCCGTCCAGGTGCCCTCCGGGACCGAGTGCCAGTCCGGGCCCCAATAGTCGTAGGTCCAGCGCAGCGAGCCGAAGACGTTGCCGAACAGGATCGTGGCGAGGCTCTAGGGCGGCAGCGAGCCCATGGCGGCGACGCCGTAGCCGAAGGAGGGCCGGGTCGAGGTCGCCAGGAACTGCATCGTCAGCATGGCCGGGACGGCCAGCAGCGCCGCGCCGACCGCGCCCATGACCAGGAGCACGCCCACTCGCTGCGTGACGATAGGCGAGCGGACGTCCGCGACGTGCAAGCGCGTAGACGACCACGCCCATGAGACGTGAGCGCGCAGAGAAACGCGACCTGGTCGCGGCCGACCGCCATCATGGCGGCGGCGAGCGGCGAAGAGGACGCCGCAAACGGTAAGAGCGCCGGTCCAGCGCCTCTTCGAGCAGCCACAGCGCCGAGCGGAAAGAACCCGTAGCTGAAGATCATGCCCGTATGCTGCAGCCGCGCCGAAGCCGAGCCGCCGAGAATGAAGATCATCGCCGCGATGACGGCGCCTGCCGGGCGCCAGCCGCGGCGGCGGAAGAGCGCCAGGATCGCCAGCGCGCCCGGCAGGAAATGCGCGAAGACGACGAGCATCGAACAGCTGCATCGAGGGCGACGGGACCAGCCAGGCGAACAGCAGCATGGTCGGGCGTGAACAGCAGCGATTGCGGGTCGGCGACGGACGGGATGGCCGCTGAAATGGTACGGATTCCAGAGCGGCAGTTCGCCGTGCTCCAGCGCCGCGCCGAGGTAGCGCAGCATCGGATAGAAATGGTTCTTCGAGTCCCACGGGACGACGCTGCCGGTGAGCGGCCACAGCGCCGCCGCCGCCGCCCAGAACAGCACGACCGCCAGCACGGCCGCGAGCAGGTCGCGGCGGGACCAGGCCCCTTGCTTAACGAGCGCGGCCGGTTCGGGTGTTCGCATCAACATCTGACGTTCGAGATCCCAGGCAAACGACGCCTCGCCGCCGAACGCGCCAGCAGGTCGAGTGGAGGGGGGAACGATCGGTCTCACGTTCGGCTCGCGCCGGCCCGCAGGCCAAGCCTGCTCGTCCGACCGCGTCCATGCTCCCGATACGCGCGCATGCGACCCAGAGTCCGCGTTTAAGGATGACCGACTCCATAACCGTCTTGACCCAGGCCATGAGTCTCTGACCACAGCGAGACCAGGACGGTGGCGACAGTTCCGGAGACCCGCGTCTCCTCGTCTCCTCAACCGCCGCTCTTACTTCTCCGATCGCCCCTGAAGGGACCGATGAACGACACTCTCGCCTGCTTCGCACCCGCCGCTCGGTCGCGCCGCACCTTCTGACTGGGCCCGGCCCCGGCGCGGACGAATCGATACGCTCCTGACCATCGCCGCGCGCGTGCCCGACCACGGCCGGCTGCGCCCTGGCGCTTCATCATGCATCGAAGGCGAGGCGCGGCGGCGCATCGGCGAAGCGATCGCGGCGGCGTTCAAGGC
The DNA here is from genome assembly GCA_963728675.1 of uncultured Alphaproteobacteria bacterium. Lineage (GTDB taxonomy): Bacteria > Pseudomonadota > Alphaproteobacteria > Rhizobiales > Beijerinckiaceae > JAJKJG01. Next base: position 32,696 of record CAVSLO010000037.1, read on the forward strand.
CGACAGCCGGATGCGGACGACGCCGAGACGGTCGCGCTCGAGCGCGGCCGGCTCGCCCGCGCGCCGCTGGTGGTCGCGGTGGTCTCGCGCGCGCGGCCGCACGTCAAAATTCCGGAGTGGGAGCAGGTGATGTCCGCCGGCGCGGTCTGCATGAACCTCGTCATCGCCGCCAACGCGATGGGCTACGCGACGTCGTGGATCACCGAATGGTACGCCTTCGACCGCCGCGTGCTCGACGCGCTGGGCCTGGCGCCGCACGAGCGCATCGCCGGCTTCGTCCATATCGGCCGTCCCGCGGAACCGCCGGCCGAGCGGCCGCGGCCGGCTCTGAGCCGACCTCGTCACGCGCTTGTGAGCGGACGCGCATGTTCTACGAGACCGATCCGAAGGCGACACGGGCTGCCGCACGATCCCTTCAAGGCGATCGTGGCGCCGCGCCCGATCGGCTGGATCACCGCGATGAGCGCCCAGGGCGAGGTGAACCTCTCGCCCTATTCGTTCTTCAACGCCTTCTCCGACCGGCCCGACATGGTCGCGTTCTCGTCGCAACGGCCGCAAGGACGCCCTGTCCTTCATCGAGGAGACCGGCGAGTTCGTCTGCAATCTCGCGACCTGGGATCTCCGCGACGCCGATGAACGCGACCTCGGCGCCGCTGGCGCGGGGCGAGAACGAGATGGACTACGCCGGGCCTGACGCGCGGCGCCGTCGCAGGCTCGTCAAGCCGCCGCGCGTGGCCGAGGCGCCGGCCGCGCTCGAATGCAAGTGGCTGAAGACGGTCCCGCTCGAACCGCTCGGCGGCGGGCCGGCGCTTACTACCTCGTCATCGGCGCAGGTGGTCGGCGTCTACATCGACGACCGCTTCGTCCAGAACGGCATCGTGGACACGGCCGCGATGCGCCCGATCATGCGCGCCGGCTACCGCGATTATTTCGTGGTCACGCCCGAAGCCAAGTTCATGATGACGCGCCCGAGGGGCGGGGGAGACCTAGCCGCCGAAGGAGCCGTTCCGAACGTTTGAGGTGCGGGCGGTCGATCATCTCGCCATCGAGGCCGACGACGCCCGCGCCGGGGTTTTGGGCGAACGCCTCCACGATGGCGCGCGCCTGCGCCAGCGCCTCGGCGGAGGGCGTGAAGGCCTCGTTGATGACCGGGACCTGGGCCGGGTGGATGGCCATCTTGGCGGCAAAGCCGTCGCGGCGGGCCTCGCGGCATTCGGCGGGCGAGGCCCTCGTGTCGCGGAAATTCGTGAACACGGTGTCGATGGCGTCGACCTCCGCGGCGGCGGCGGCGAACAGCGTCAGGTTGCGCGCGAGCCGGTAGGGCTCGGTGATAGAGGCCCTCGGCGTCCGCGGTTCGCCTCGGCGCCGAGGTCGGCCGAAAGATCCTCCGCGCCCCAGGCGAGGCCGGCGAGCCGGCGGCTCGCGCCCGCGAAGCTGCCGAGAGCGAAGAGGCCGGCGGCGGTCTCGGTCGCGATGGCGATGATGCGGGTCCCGCCGTCCTCCAGGCCGCATTCCGCCTCGCGCACGGCGAGCTTGGCGCCGAGATGCGGCAGCGTCCTTTCCGCCGACCGCCTTGGGCAGCATGATGCCGTCCGGCGCCGCCGGCATGACGCCGTCGAGGTCGGCGTCGGTGAGGCCGGTCGTCAGCGCGTTGACGCGGACGTAGAGGCGCGGGCGGTCCGCCGCCCGCCGCGCCTCGCTCAGGAAGCGCGGCCGTCGTCCGGCGCGCGGCCGCCTTTGTCGGACGAGCGCGACCGAATCCTCAAGATCGAGGATCAGCACGTCGGCGCCGGCGCTGAAGGCCCTTTTCGAGCTTGCGGGCGCTGTCGCCCGGGACGAACAGGAGCGAGCGCATGGTCAGGCGCTCGGCCGCTTGCGCATGAAGGCCTGGCGGCGGCATTCGGCGACCAGCGTGCCGTCCTGCTTGTAGGCGCGGTGGAGGAACTCGACGATGCCGGCGTTCGGGCCGCGACTTCGATTCGCGCTTGCCCGCGATCTCGGTCGTGGCGCTGATCGTGTCGCCCTCGAACAGCGGCGCCGGGAAGCGCACGTCGGTCATGCCGAGGTTGCCGATGGTGGTGCCGACGCGTGGTGTCGTTGACCGAGATGCCGATCATCAGCCCGAGCGTGAACAGCGAGTTCATCAGCGGCTGGCCCCACTCCGTCTCGGTGGCGCAGAAATGCGCGTCGATGTGCAGCGGCTGCGGGATTGAGCGTCATGTTCGAGAACAGCATGTTGTCCATCTGCGTCACCGTCCGCGTCAGCCGATGGCGGAACACGCGCCCGACCGCGAAATCCTCGAAATACAGACCGCCGCGCGGGTGCGGCGCGTGCGCGGGGGAGAGGGCCATGATGCGATCCTCGTCGGCGCGAAGGGCCAGGCCCTTCAAGGTTCATTTACCATAAATGCGCAGTCATAGGGCGGCGAGTCCAGCCGCCTTCGGCTTGTCTCGACCATGGGAGGCCGGCGCATGGAGCGCCGCTCGACCCAAGCCTCTTCATGGGAGAGCGCCGGGCATGATCGTTCGCCGATTTCTTCTCTGGGCGCGCAGCGCCGGGCCGGGACAACGGGCCAAAGCCGTGAGCGCGCTCGCCCGCGCCTACCTCACCTCGGCCCTCCCGCCGGACGACCGTTGGGAGGCCGAGACGGCGCTGACCGCCATGCTCGAAGATCCCTCGCCGTCGGTGCGGCGGGCGTTGGCGGATACGTTCGCCGACGCCGCGGACGCGCCCCGCCCTCTGATCGTGGCCCTCGCCAACGACCAGAGCGACATCGCCGCCGTGGTGCTCTCCCGCTCGCCCATCCTGAGCGACGCCGACCTCATCGACTGCGCCGCGCTCGGCGACGAACTGGTCCAGACCGCCATTGCGCTTCGCCGGACCGTCTCGATCCCGGTTGCGGCGGCGCTGGCCGAGATCGCCTCGCCGGTCGTGCTCTCGGCGATCGCCGACAATCCGGGAGCGGACATCCCGAACTCCGGGTTGAGGCGCATGCTGGAGCGCCACGGCGCGGATGCGGCGTTAAGGGAGTCTCTGCTCAATCGGGTGAACTTGCCGCTCGACATCCGGCAGGCGATCGCGGCCGCGGTCGCCGACACGCTGTCGGACTTCGTGGTCGAGTGCGGCTGGCTGAGCCGTGAACGGAGCGAACGGGTCACGCGGGAAGCGCGCGAGAAAGCGACGGTGGCTCTCTCCGCCGCCGCGGGACTCGCCGACATGCAGCGCCTCGTGGCGCACCTGCGCCGCAGCGCGCAGTTGACTCCGGCGCTCATCCTGCGGGCGATCCTGTCGCGCAACCTGCTTTTCGCCGAGGCCGCGCTGGCGGATCTGACCGGGCTGCCGACGCGGCGCATCGCCGGGTTGATGCAGGATGCGAACAGCGCCGGCTTTGCGGCCCTGTATCGGCGGGCCGGGCTGCCGGGCAGCTTGAGGCTCGCTTTCGAAACGGCGCTCCTGGCGTTGCGCGAGGTCGGGCCGGGGGAGGCGCAGGCGACCGGAGCGCAGCTCTCGCGGCGCATGATCGAGCGCGTCCTGTCCGCCTGCGCGGAGCTTCCGCCGGAGGAAACCAACAAGCTGACGGCGCTCTTGCGCCGGTTCGAGGTCGAGGCGGCGGTCGAGGAGGCTCGCGAGCTGGCCGGCGCGCTCGCGGACGAGGCGGCGCTCGCCTTGGTGCTCGAATACGAGCCGCACGCGCTGCTCGACGTTTACCGCCCCGGCCGCCTGCTCAGCGCGGCTTGAAGACGACTGGCCTAGTGGCCGAACTGCTCGCGCAGGATGCGTTCGTCGAGGCTGTGGCTGGGGTCGTGCAGCATGATGAGGTCGATGCAGCGGTCCATGGAGACGTGCACCCGCTTGACGCTGCGGAACTCGGTGTGGTCGGCGACGGCGCTCGTCGGGCGCAGCACGGGTTCGATGACCTCGATCTCGATCCGGGCGCGATCGGGCAGGAGGGCGCCGCGCCAGCGCCGCGGCCGGAACGCCGAGATCGGCGTCAGCGTCAGCAGCGGCGCGTTCAAGGGCAGGATCGGCCCGCCCACCGACAGGTTGTAGGCCGTCGATCCGGCCGGAGTGGCGATGAGGACTCCATCCGCGATGAGTTCATTCATCCGGATTTTGCCGTCGACTGAAATGCGCAGTTTCGCCGCTTGGTGGATCTGCCGCAGCATCGAGACTTCATTGATGGCGCGCGCCACATGCGGGCGGTTCTCGACATCCCACGTCTCCATGAGGAGGGGATGAACGACGCTGCGGTGCGCCGCCGCGAGGCGCTCCGGCAGACCGTCCTCGGCGAACTCGTTCATCAGGAAGCCGACGGTTCCCTTGTTCATGCCGTAGATGGGTTTGGCGGTGCCCATGAAGCGGTGCTGCGTCTGCAGCATCAGCCCGTCGCCGCCGAGCGCCACGACCACGTCGGCCTCCTGCGGATCGACGCTGCCGTAGCGCTCGCTGAGGGCGGCGGCGGCCTCTTGGGCGCTCGGACTGCCGCTGGCCATGAAGGCGATCGTCTTGACAGGCAGGGCCGCCCGCGAATTGTCGTCTCTTGACGCGCCGTCGTCCGCCACCTAGCCCATCCCTGATCTTGCCTGACGGAGCACGCATAGCATGGAGCGGCCGGTTCTCGTCTACACGACCTTTCCGGACGAGGCGACGGCGCTCGCCGTCGGCGAGGCGCTGGTGACGGCCAAACTCGCCGCCTGCGTCAACGTCATTCCCGGCATGACGTCGGTCTACGCCTGGAAGGGGGCCGTCGAGCGGGCGAACGAGGTCGTCGGGATCGTCAAGACGCGTGAGAGCTTGGCCGAGGCGGTTCGCGCCGCCCTCAAGGAGCGTCATCCCTACGAGACGCCGATCGTGCTGTTCCTGGAGGCGTCGGGCGGCGACCAGGGCACGCTCGACTGGCTCTTCGCCGAAACGAGGCCCGAGATCGCCCCACCGTGAAAACGGGCGCGAAAGCGCCCGCTCAGGTTCGTCTTGATGTCGAGACGGCTTACGGCGCCGGCGTCCACTGCACGGGGACGAACTCGAACCCGTTGCCCGATCTCGCGATATGGCCGGTCGCCGGGAACGGCGCGTGGTAGAACGAAACCTGCGTTCGTTCGCTCGCCGCCATGTCGAGCAGCCTCCGCCGGGTGTCGCGCGCCTGGTTCCCGTCCATGTCGAACACCGCCTGCCAATCGGGGTTGCGCGCGAACAGCGCCGGATGATTGGTGATGTCCGAGACGACGAGCAGCTTGCCGTTTCCGGAGGACACGGCGTAGGCCGTGTGCCCCGGCGTATGGCCGGGCGCGGCGAGCGCCGTCACGCCGGGGGCGAGTTCCTGGCCGGCCTCATATTGCTTCACGTCGTTCGCCATCGGGCCGAAGACCCGGCGCACGTTCTGGAAGTTGCCCTTCAGGCCCTCGGGGGCCTGGGCCATCCGGCCGTCGTCCATCCAGTAGGCCCACTCGGGCGCGGGCGCCATCACCTCGGCGTTCGGGAACACGGCGGTTCCGTCCTTGAGGCGCAGGCCGTTGATGTGGTCCGGGTGGAAGTGGCTGATGACGATCGTGTTCACCTGCGCGGGGTCGAAGCCGGCGGCCTTGAAGTTCGCCATCCACCAGCCCGTGGTCGGCGCGCCGCTGTCGCCGTTGCCGGTGTCGATCAGGACGAGACGGCCGCCGACCTTCAGCGCCAGCGTCGTAAAGGTGATCGGCAGGACATCCGTCGGCAGGAAGGCGTCCGCCATGGCTTTCCTGACGTCGTCGAGATCGGCGTTGCGGATGAGGCCGTCGAGCGGGCGGAGGGCGAAGCCGTCATGGATCGCCGTGACCTCGATGTCGCCCACCTTGTAGCGATAGTAGCCGGGCGCCTGCTGGAACGCCGCGGAACGCGTCTGGGCCGGAGCCTGCGTTTGAGCCAAGACGGGACCTCCGCGGCGTTCAATACCGGACCCGGTCAATGCTCGTCAGCGTCACCCGTTCGCCGATGCGCGGCGCATTGGCCAAGTGCCATGCCGTATACTGCTCGGGATACGCCTCCTCGGCGGACATGCCGTCCACGGGCGCCACCACGTCGAGCCCTCTCAGCGCGGCGGCGCTGGCGGTGTGGAGGACCGCTCCGTGAGCCGCCGTTCCCACCACGATGACCTTTCGGATGCCCTTGTCGGCGAGGATACGCTCGAGATCGGTCCCGAGGAACTTATCCGGCCCTGACGCGACAACCGGCTCGCCCTCTCGGGGGGCAAGGTCGGGGAGGATGCTGGACGCGGCCGCTCCGGGGGCAAGGCTGTGAACGACGAGCGCGCCTTTGTCTCTTGCCTCTCTCAGAAGGCCCTGAACCTTCGGAACCGAAGCCGCGCAGCGGGGCCGCCGTTCCGTGTTGCAGGTCCGCTGGACGAAATCCAGCATGAGGAGCGCGGTCGTCTTTGGATCGACCACGGCCGGTTTCAATGCCGGCGCCGGCGGCGCCTGAACGGTCGCCCATTCATCCACAATCGTGTCGGCCGAAGCCGGCGGAAAGCCGAGGCTGGCCGTCGCCGCCAAACCCAGACCGATCGAGCGCAGAACTGTCTGAACGACCGTCATTCCGTGTTCCTCCTTCCTGATCACAGGTTTCTCTCACCCACGCGGCTTACAATGCGAAAAGATCGGGCCGGCGATCTTTCAACGCCAGCAGCAGGGCCAGCGTTTTCATATCGATAAGATCGCCCCGCGCGGCCATCGCCGCCAAGTCGGCGAGCGGCGTCTCGACGACCGTGATGTTCTCGTGCTCGCCGGCGATCCCGCCCCCTTCCGCGACCCGGTCCGCAGCCGCGTAAGCGGCAAGGTAGAGGCTCATGCGTTCGGTCGATATGCCCGGCATCGACCAGACGGTTGCGACATGATCGAGCGCGCCCAGGCGAAGGCCGGTCTCCTCCAGCGCCTCGCGCCGCGCGCAATCCTCCGGGCTGTCGTCTTCGAGCAAGCCGGCCGGCGCCTCCACCATCTCGGCCGGTCCGCCGGCGTAGAGGGGAGGGGCCCTGAACAGCCGGACCAGCAGCGCGACCCGGCGCTCGGGATCGTAGGGCAGGACGCAGACCGCGCGGCCATGATCCTCGATCTCGCGCTCGATCTCCTGGCCGTCGGCCAGCCGCGCCGTGGCGATCAGGTATTTGCCCCATCCCTGGTAAACGGGCCGGACGCGCAGGATTTCGGCGGGCACGGGAAGCTCCGACTGGTTCGCTGGCAGGACGAAGCAGGCCGCGGCGGCCGTCAAGCCCGGACGCGCAGAAAAGCGACGGCCTGATCCTGCTCGTCGGTGAACGCGCCCGCCGTCAACACGCCCCCGTAAACCGCGCCGGTGTCGAGGTTGGTCCGGTGCGCCCGCACCTCCGGCAAGGCCGCCCGCACCGGCGTGTGGCCGTGGACGACATGCTTGCCGAAGTCGTGGTCGACGCTCAGGAACGGCTCGCGGATCCAGAGCCGGTCGTGCTCGGTTTGAGCCCGGCGGGGCCGGGCCGGGTCCAAGCCGGCGTGCACATAGATGCGGCGCGCATCCTCGTGGTCGATGGACAGCGACCCAAGCCACGCCAGCACGTCGCGCGGCAACCCGTCCAGCGCGGAGACGCCGAACGCCGCGAGGGTCGCGCCGCCGCCGTTGCCGAGCCACCATCCGATCAGGCTGGGGTCGCGCGCGGCGGCGAGCAGCATCATCTCGTGGTTGCCCATCAGGCAGGTCACCGCCTCGGGCGATTGCGCCTGAAGCGCCCGCACGGTCGCGATCACGGCGGCGCTGTCCGGACCCCGATCGATGTAGTCGCCGAGAAAGACGAGCCGGTAAGGCCGGCCGGCGGCATGGTCGCGCACGCCCGCGAGCAGCGCGGTCAGGAGGTCATGGCAACCGTGGATGTCGCCGATCGCGTAAGTGAGCGAGACGCCCATAGGGCGTCAGTTGGTTCGGCGCGCCCGCCGGCGCAAGCGGGGGAGGGCTCGGGCTATCGCCCGCCCGAAACGTCGAGGATCGCGCCGCTGACGTAGGAGGCGGCGTCGCCGAGGAGCCATACGACCGCCTCCGCGACCTCGTCCGCCGTGCCGGCCCGGCCCATCGGCGTCGTCACGCCCAGCGTCGCGGCGCGATCGGGCCGCCCGCCGCTGGCATGAATGTCGGTTTCGATCAGACCGGGCCGGATCGCGTTGACGCGCACCCCTTCGGGCCCAAGCTCCTTGGCCAGGCCGATCGTCATCGTGTCGATCGCGCCCTTGGAGCCGGCGTAATCGACGTACTCCAGCGGCGAGCCGAGGCGGGCCGCCGCCGAGGAGATATTGACGATCGAGCCGCCCCGGCCGCCCCGGCTTATCGAGAGACGGCGCGCCGCCTCGCGGGCGCAGAGATAGGCCCCGTACACGTTGACATCGAAAATCCGCTTCATGCGCTCGGCGTCCATGTCGGCGAGCGGCATGGAGGGGCCAAGCACGCCGGCGTTGTTGACGAAGCCGTCGAGAGGACCGAACGCCCTTTGCGCGGCGTCGAACATCGCGATCACCTCGGCCTCAACGGATACGTCGCCCCGGACGGCGAGCGCACGGCCGCCCGCCGCCTCGACCTCGGCGACGGCCTCCGCGGCGGCGGCGGCATTCCCGGCGAAGTTGACCCCGACCGACCAGCCGCGTCGGCCGGCGAGCCGCGCCGCCGCCCGTCCGATGCCGCGGCTCGCTCCCGTGATCAGAACAGCTTTCGACATCACGTGCCTCCTGGCCTTCGGCGCCGCTCTGTTCCGGCAAGGGCGGGCCGGCGCCTCGCACGCCGACTCAAATCCAGTGTTCCAGGATCATGTCCGTCGTCACGGTCTCGACCTGCTGGCCGTAGCGGTTGTGGTAGACGGCGAGCGAGGCGTCGTGGGTTTCGTCGGACGAACTGCACAGGGCATCGGTCGCGACCACGACGCGGTAGCCGCGGTCGACGGCGCCCAGAACGGTGCCGAGCACGCAGACGTCCGTCTCGCCGCCCGTGACCACGAGCGTGTCGATGCCGCGCCTCTGCAAACGCTCGTGCAGGTCCGTCTCGACCCACGGCGAATAAACGTGCTTGTCGATGACCTCGGCGGGGGGCACGAAGCGCGCCAGGTCCGGCACGAGGTCGATCATGTCGGGGCCGAGCCGCTCGATCGTCATGGACGCCCAGCGCTCGTAATATCGCCGCCAGGTGCCGTGCCCCTCGCCGGGCCTTTGGGCGGGAATGAAGCGGGTGAAGATCGTCTGCGCCGCATGGGCCTCCACGATCCGCCGCGCATTCGGCACGACGCGCTCCATCCAGGGCGTGAACCATTCGGTGTCCTCGGCGAAGAGCCGCTGCATGTCGACGCAGATGTGGCAGCAGCTCTCCGTCAGGTCGCCCTGGGTGAGTTCGTTTTCGTGCGCCATCGCCCGTCAGCCCCGATTGAGATGTCCAGAAACCCTCAACAACTCACGCTTTCCGAACGTTCCGCTCCAGGTGGTCGAGCCAGGCTTGCGCGTTGCCTCGCAACGGCAACCTCGTTCGCCGCCGGTTGACGATGCCCTGGGTGCTGCTCATCATTCATGACTCTGACGAGCATGGGAGGCTTGCTTTGAGCAAAAGACTTGTAGTCCTATGGGTCGCTATAATCCCAATGGTCCTCGGCTGCTTCGGTGGGCTGCTTGCTCTCACATGGGCGAGCTTAGCGGCAACCTATTCATGCGGTAATCCCAGCTCCGGACATTGTTACGCCACGGCGAGCTGGCAGGATCAGGCGGAGTATTTTGGAGCCTACTCGGACGTGACTCAAGTCTCGATTGGCTGCCCGAGAGGATGTGGCGGTTTCATAGACGATGAAATTTGGCTCGTTGATAATAAGTCTTCTGGGTGTACGGGCAACCCATTTGGAATGTGTTGGGTCGAAGCTGGATACATAGCAACAGACGGTGCAAACCCGATATTCTTCTGGGCTGACAGCCGGCCAATCAATCAAAGCACTTTCAACCTCCATCTTCTTGGGAATACCGACCCTGTCGGCGTGACAGATCATTTCATGATTGTGAAGGATGGTCGCGTCACTCCCAATAATTTTCTGGTCTTTATATACAATGATTCCCTGAGTACGCTTTACAACGGCGTCTCTGTTGTCCCCAGCGGTAATCCGATGGTCGGCAACCGGATCGACATTGGACAGGAGTTGGCCGGCGCCAAGGATGCCTCCGCCACAAGAGCCAACTTCACGCGCAATATCTGGGCCGTACAGGCCCTCGGACCGGAGTATGTGTTTTGGTATCGCCGCCAGACAACCAAGGGAGGCGTTTCCAGCGCGGCTCCGCCAACCGGCTCTTGGACTGCGGACCCGTCGTCACCGACGCCGGAAGGTGGTCAATTCACAACGAGTTGCTGCGGGTAGCTGCTCTGGAGAGCAAGCCATGTCGAAACGAATCCTCCCCGTCTTGCTGGTTGCAAGCAGCCTTGTAGCGCTCATAGGTTGCGGCAAGGAGGACGAGCGCGAGAAGAAGGCCTTGAATCTTCCGACAGGCACGCCGAAGCGGCCCCAGGGGGCGGAGGCTCTTACGGTTCGTCCTGGAGCAGCGGAACCTTTCACCAAGGCGGATGTGGAAGCCTATTTCAAAGCGAGAAACATTCCCAAAAATGCCGGCAGTCCTGACCAGTTTCTGGTGGACAGTCTGGAATTTATAACCAGCAAAGAGGTGAGCCAGAGGTTACAAGGGGCTTCCACCGGGCTCGACGACGCCGATCGCGTCGGCTTCGCTACGCTGTCCGGGACGTTTGTCTTCACAGGTCCCAAAGGAAGGCCGGCAATCTTTCATCGCGCCTATGGAGCTTTCGATGCCGCGAGCGGAAACCTGCTCATGATCGGCACCCTGGCCGACGAAAATCGACCACAATAGCTCGCCTCCGTCCTAAGGGTCGGAGCCTCGCCGTGCTTCGACCCGCGAGCCCCCGGAATGCAGTTCCGGGATCCTTCAACCCTTCGGAACGTTCCGTTCGAGATCGTCGAGCCAGGCTTGCGCGTTGCCGTCGGAGGGCGCGCGCCAGTCGCCGCGCGGCGACAGCGATCCGCCGGCCGCGACCTTGGGGCCGTTCGGCATGGCCGAGCGCTTGAACTGGCTGAAGCCGAAGAAGCGCCGCACGAACACGTCGAGCCAGCGCCGGATCGTGCGCGAGGTCGTAGGACCGGCGCCGGTCCTCCGGGAAGCCGGGCGGCCACGCGCCCCGCTCCGCATCCTCCCAGGCCATCAGGGACAGGAAGGCGATCTTCGACGGCCGGAAGCCGAAGCGCAGCGTGTAGAACAGGTTGAAGTCCTGGAGCTCGTAGGGGCCGACCTTGGCTTCCGTGCTCTGCGGCTTCTCGCCCGCCTCCACGGGCACGAGCTCGGGCGAGATCTCGGTGTCCAGAATGGCGCGCAGCGTCTCCGACACCTCCGGGTCGAACTGCCCGGACGAAATGACCCAGCGGATGAGGTGCTGGATCAGCGTCTTCGGCACGCCGGCGTTGACGTTGTAATGCGCCATCTGGTCGCCGACGCCGTAGGTGCACCAGCCGAGCGCCAGCTCGGACAGGTCGCCGGTGCCGATCACGATGCCGTTGTGGTGGTTGGCGAGCCGGAACAGATAGTCGGTGCGCAGCCCCGCCTGCACGTTCTCGAACGTCACGTCGTAGACCGGCTCGCCGCGGCCGAACGGGTGCTCCATGTCGGTCAGCATCTGCGTGGCCGCGGGCCGGATGTCGAGTTCGCGGTAGGAGACGCCGAGCGCGCTCATCAGGCGAATGGCGTTGGTCTTGGTCTCCTTCGCAGGTGGCGAAGCCCGGCATGGTGTAGGCCAGGATGTTGGCGCGCGGCAGACCCAGCAGGTCGATCGCCTTGGCGGCGACGATCAGCGCGTGGGTCGAGTCGAGGCCGCCGGACACGCCGATCACCACCCGCTCGATGCCTGTCGCTCGCAGCCGCTGCACGAGCCCGGCGACCTGGATGTTGTAGGCCTCGTAGCAATCCTGCGCGAGGCGCTCGCGGTTCGCCGGCACGAACGGGAAGCGCTCGACCGCGCCGCTCGAAGCCCGACGTCGTCCATGGGCGGATCGAGCTTGAACGGCGATCCGGCGATAGCGCGTCCGTCGTCGCCGCGTGGCGCTGGCGGTTGTCGTCGAACGTGCCCTGGCGGGAGCGCTCCTGGCGCAGGAGGTCGAGGTCGACGTCGGCGAGCGCCATCTGGTCGCCGGCCGGAAAGCGCTCGCTCTCGGCGAGCAGCACGCCGTTCTCGTAGATCGAGGTCTGCCCGTCCCAGGCGAGGTCGGTGGTCGACTCGCCCGCGCCCGCCGCGGAATAGACGTAGGCCGCGACGCAGCGGGCCGATTGCGCCCGGCAGAGCAGGCGCGCGCGTGTCCGCCTTGCCGATGGTGATGTTGCAGGCCGACAGATTGGCCAGCACGGTCGCGCCGGCGAGCGCGGCGTCGCAGCTTGGCGGGACCGGCACCCAGAAGTCCTCGCAGATCTCGGCGTGGACGACGAAGCCGGGGACGTCTTCGGCGGCGAAGATCAGGTCGGGGCCGAACGGCGCCTCGATGCGGACCGATCCGGATCGTCCCGCCGTCGGTTCCCTCGCCCGAGGCGAAATGCCGGTGCTCGTAGAACTCGCGGTAGTTCGGCAGATGGATTTTCGGCGTCACCCCGAGCAGGCGGCCGCGGTGGATGGCGAGCGCGCAGTTATAGATGCGGTTGCCGTAGCGCAGCGGCGCGCCGACGAGCAGCATGGGCAGCAGCTTTGTCGTGCCAGCCACCAGCGATGTCGCACGGCACGCTCGACGGCGTCGAGCAGCGCGTCCTGAAGCAGCAGGTCGTCGATGGCGTAGCCGGAGAGGGCGAGTTCGGGAAACACGGCCAGCCCCGCCGAGCGCTCGTCGCAGACGCGCGCCATGTTCAGGATCGCCTCGGCGTTGGCCTCCGGGTCCGCGATGCGGGTCAGCGTCGTGCAGGCGGCGATCCGAACGAAGCCATGCCGGTGGATGGAGCGGAAGGTCATGCGGGCCTCCGGGCGCGTGGTTGTTTTCAAGCTAACGCGCGAGGAGTCGGGTTGTTTGAGGTGGCGGTGCTGCTCCTGTGCGGGCCCTCGCGCCGAGGGCGTGCGTTCAACGCGCCTCGGATTCGAGTTCGCGCCTGATGTTCGCCCGAACCTGATCGAGCACCGTCGAGGACACGGTTCCGATCGTGCGAACAATCCGAATGCTTTCGAGACTGACCAGTTTGGCGCTTCTGACCACGCAAGGCGTCTGCAGGCCGGCCCCGGCGATCTCGGGAACCGGAACATCGCCGATCCAGGCGCTCCGGCGCGCTGTCGTGATCATGGCGAGCCAGAAAAGTTCCGGTCCTCGCCAATGCTCGGCCGAGCCACGACCAGCGCCGGGCGGCGTTTTTCCGCGAGGCGATCGGAGTAGGGAAACGGCACCAGGACGATCGCCCCAACGTGCGTCATCGAAGATCCTTGAAGGCTTCTTCGTCCTCGGGGCTCGCCCATTCGGTAAAGGCGACGAACGGGTCATCCTCCTCGGGGCCGCCGGGGAGGAGGAGCACGCCTCGTTCAGTGATAACGTAGCGAAGCGTATCGCCCGGCTTGACGCCGAGGCGCTCGCGGATTTCCGGCGGGATGACGGTTTCGCTCTTCATCGAGAGCTTCGAGGTGATGACGCCCATCGCGCAACTCGCTGCATCACGGTTCGTTACTCACTTACGCTCGTTGGGCGCGACATCAAGTCAACCAAGAGTTTGACCGCCCGGAGCAGCTACTCCCTCCTCAACGCCTCGATCGGA
>CAVSLO010000038.1:0-12049 GCA_963728675.1 uncultured Alphaproteobacteria bacterium
GCGATTTGCCCGCGGCCGTGCCGGTCGAGAACATGCCGGACGGGTCCTGGCTCACCCCAGGCTTCATCGACCTGCAGGTGAACGGCGGCGGCGATGTGCTTTTCAACAACGATCCGACTCCCGAGGGCGTCGCCGCAATCGCCGTCGCGCACCGGCGCTTCGGCACGACGGCGCTCCTGCCGACCCTCATCACAGACGAGGCCGAGGCGATGACGGCCGCCCTCGCGGCGGCGCAGGAGGCGCATGCGGCGAAACCCGAGCGTTCTCGGCATCCACTTCGAGGGGCCGTTCCTGTCGCCCGAAAAGCCGGGAGTCCATGACCTCCACGCAGTCCGGCGTCCCGACCGGCTGACCTCGGGATCCTGCGGGGCTGCGACGGCGGCGGGACCCTGGTGACGCTCGCGCCCGAAAAGGTGCGCCCGACGGTTTCATCGCCGCACTTGAGCGCCGCCGGCGTCATCGTCGGCTCTCGGTCACTCCACGGCGACCTACGGCGGAACGCAGCAGGCCATGGCTGCGAGGGGCCTCACCGGCTTCACGCATCTGTTCAACGCCATGCGGCCGCTCGCCAGCCGCGACCCCGGCCCGATCGCGGCGGCGCTGGAATCGCCGGAATTGCTGGTACGGCTTGATCGTCGACGGCGAGCACGTCCATCCGGGCCGGTGCTGCGCCTTGGCGCTGCGCGGCCTCGGCCGCTCCATGCTCGTCACCGACGCCATGCCCCCGGTGGGCGGGACGCGATCGGCGTTCTCGCTGTACGGCGAGGACATGATCGTGCGCGAGGGCCGCTGTCTGCGGCAGGACGGAACGCTGGCCGGAGCCGCGCTCGATATGGCGAGCGCCGTGCGAAATTGCGTCGGTCTGCTCAACGTGTCTTTGCCGCGCGCCTTGCACATGGCCGCGACCGCTCCTGCCGCCGCTCTGGGTCTGGGCGGGATGCTGGGACGGCTCGCGCCGGGGTATCGGGCGGATTTGGTTGCGCTTGAACCCGAGGGAGTCCACGTGTTCCGAACCTGGGTGGCGGGCCGGGCGGAGTAACCTGCCGCGTCGCACGCTCGCGGCAACGGCCTGTGGTCGAGCGTCACCTTGATGTGGCTGCCGCCGGCCGCTACGCACGTTAAATGGAAGAGTACGTCCGAAAAATCTTGACAGCCCGCGTCTACGACGTCGCGATCGAGAGCCCGCTCGACCCGATGCCGCGCCTGTCGCAGCGGCTCGGCTGCCCGGTCCATCTGAAGCGGGAGGATCTTCAGCCGGTCTTCTCCTTCAAGCTGCGCGGCGCCTACAACAAGATGCGCCGGCCTGCGATCGCGAGGCAGCTGGACCGCGGCGTCATCTGCGCCTCCGCCGGCAACCATGCGCCAGGGCGTGGCGCTCGCGGCGGCCAAGCTCGGACGTGCAGGCGATGATCGTGATGCCGCAGACGACGCCCGCCATCAAGGTGCGAGGCGGTCAGGAGCGCGCTGGGCGGCGACGTCGTGCTGCACGGCGACAGCCTTCGACGAGGCCTACGACCCAGGCGCGCCGGCTCGAGGCCGAGCAAGGGCCTGACCTTCATCCACCCCTACGACGACCCCGATGTGATCGCCGGCCAGGGCACGGTCGGCATGGAGATCCTGCGCCAGCACCCGGACCCGATCGAGGCGATCTTCGTGCCGATCGGCGGCGGCGGGCTGGCCGCCGGCATCGCGGCCTACGTCAAGTTCCTGCGGCCGGAGGTGAAGGTGATCGGCGTCGAGCCGGACGACGCGGCCAGCATGCACGCCGCCCTGGCCGCCGGTGAGCGCGTGATCCTGGATCAGGTCGGCCTGTTCGCCGACGGCGTCGCCGTGCGCCAGGCCGGGGCCGAGACGTTCCGCCTCTGCCGCGAACTGCTGGACGAGGTCATCACCGTCGATACCGACGCCATCTGCGCCGCGGTCAAGGACATCTTCGACGACACGCGCGCCATCGCCGAGCCGTCCGGCGCGTTGGCCTGGCCGGGCTGAAGAAGTACGTCGAGCGCGACGGCACGTGCGGAGCGAAGCGCTGATCGCCGATCAACAGCGGCGCCAACATGAACTTCGACCGCCTGCGCCACATCGCCGAGCGCGCCGAGATCGGCGAGCAGCGCGAGGCGCTGCTTGGCCGTGACGATCCCGGAGCGGCCGGGCAGCTATCGCCGGTTCATCCAGGCGCTGGGCCGGCGCTCCATCACGGAGTTCAACTACCGCTACGCCGACCGGCAGGACGGCGCAGATCTTCGTCGGCGTGCAGACTCGCCGCGGGGCGAGAAGGAGAAGCGCGAGATCATCGCGCGCTGCTGCGGGACGCGGGCTACTCGGTCCTCGACATGAGCGACAACGAGATGGCCAAGCTCCATGTGCGCTACATGGTCGGCGGGCGCGTGCGCGGCCTGCGGGACGAGCTGATCTACCGCTTCCAGTTCCCGGAGCGGCCGGGCGCCTTGCTGAAGTTCCTCGACGGCCTCGGCGACGCGACTGGAACATCAGCCTGTTCCACTACCGCAACCACGGCGCCGACTACGGCCGCGTGCTGGCCGGCATCCAGGTGCCCGAAGCCGACCGCGCCCGCTTCCGGCGCCGCGCTCGACGAACTCGGCTATCCGTATTGGGCCGAGACCGGCAATCCGGCCTACCGTCTGTACCTCGACGGCAACGCACCCGCCGGCGATTCGTCTTGAAGGCCGCACCGGCGCAGGTGGAAGACGAAGATCGGTGCGTGTAACAAAAATATCGCACAAGCGGGGCAATTTCACACGACCGCAGCCTTTGACCGCCGCTCCGCACCTGAAATGCCGTAAAGTCGGCGAAGCGCGGGCGGAGTCCTGCAAAGCTGCGGGTCGGCGTCGCTCGATGCCGAGCACGCGCCTGTCGGTGGATGTGGAGGCAATGATGCGGGACAGAGTGAAGACAAGAGACGGCGCCGGCATCCTGGCGGGTTTGTTTGGACTTGCGCTCTCGGCCGGGCTGACCGTTTCGACCGCCAACGCGCAGGACGCGGCTCCGGCGACGGACGCGAGCGCCGCGACTGAAGCCGCCGTCAAGCCGCAAAGGCCGATCCCGGCAAAGAAGAAAACCTACAAGGCGACCGGGCGCAAAACGGCTGAGAAGTCCGCAAATCGGTATTTCATCGAATTCCGCTCGCGCTACGCCCTCAGTTACGGCCATACGTTCCTGGCGCATGGACGGCTCAATGCGCGCGGCGAGATCGTCGAGAGCGAAGTCGCCGGCCTCCATCCGGCAGGCGAAGGGCCCCAGCTTTGGATGATCGGGCATATCCTGCCGGTCCCGTCCGAAACGGGTCCCAGCGATGGAGACCTTGAGGAGCAATACATCTCAGCCCGTTACCGCATCGACCTGAACGAGGCGGAGTATAAAGAGATCGTCGCGTTCATCCGGAAGTTGCAGGCTAGTTCGCCCATCTGGCACGCCGCCATGTACAACTGCAACAAGTTCGTGGGGGTCGTCGCCGAGCATATGGGCTTGCGGACGCCGCCGTCCATTCAGCGCCCGCAGGAGTTCATCACCAATCTCCGGGAGATGAACGCCGGCCAGAAGCATGCGGATGCGACAGGGTCTCTCTCCGCTTCCCGATAAGGGACGCCCACGCGGCTGAAAGCCTCAGTCCCAGCATGCTCGGTCCTCGTCCGATCGACGCCTCGCCATCTCAGGCGTGGTCGGGAAGGTGAAGCTGCTGGAAGCCGGGGTTCCGCTCGCAGGATCTCTCCCCGGCCCCAAACCGACCGATCCACGACTGCCAACGCGAGCCGCATCATCGGTTGCGGTTCGACACCGGCGCGACGAGCGCCTGTGCGGAATGCAGCGTCGTCGCCCACTTTGCGCCGCCAGCGCGAGTCCCTTGGCGAGGGGTGAGCCTGGAGCCCTTGGGCCAGCGGCGCGGTAATCGGTGTGAGTGAGTTGGCGCCAGGATAGGTTCGCCGGAAACACAACCTGTCGCGGCAGCTGAAATCTCGCCAGGGCCTTTTGGCGCTTGGCTGGTGCACTCGCTCGTGAGTTGCCGATGCAAGCGGCCGGCTCAGCGCAGCAACGAAAAAGTGTCAACTTTCGCCAGTGGCCGCCAAACGCATGCCGAGCGTCCAGGATCGCCCAAGAACGACAGGCGCTCCTCGAGGCCGGCCAGCCGCACGCATCAGAGTGTCGTCAGGAAGCTGGACGTCTTACGAATCTGCGTGAAGCGGGCATGCCGTAACAAGGCGCACGAGCTCTCGTCCTGTTCGGATGCAACCACGGTTCAGTTTCAGTATGTCGAAAGGTTTCTTTTACTTTTCGGCGACGGAGCCCTCTGTCCCAGGGGCATCTCTCTGTTCGCCCCCCCATCGAAGCTGCGCAATAGCCCCGACCTGTGGCTTTTCTGCACTAGAGCGTCGATCGGACCCTCTGTAGTTTGCAATCACTGTCATGACACAGGGGGATTAATTCCATGAAGAAGTATCTCGTCGTTTCGGCTGTGGCTCTCGTGGTGCTGAGCGCCGCGGCTTGCGGTAAAGGCAAGGCTCCGCCCCCGGTGGCGGCTCCGCTGGCCCCGATCGTTACCAAGGGCTAAGGTCACAGCAACACGCCAAGGGCCGGCGCGCGCCGGCCTTGCGGAACGGTACGGCGTCCTCAGTAATCGTTACACACGGTTACTCTGCGCAGGGCTCCAGTCGAGGTCGAAAAGACTTAAGATCATTGCCGATCCTGGCTGTGGAACAAAAAAAGAGCCGCTGGCGTCGTCAGCGGCTCTTTTTCTTTGCGAGAGCGTGGAAAGGCCAGAGTTGCACAGGCTGGTTTCAGGCGAGCCACGACATGCCTGTCGTTTTGCGCTCCTCGATAAGACTTATGGAACCGCGGGCGCCGGACAGGTCTCGGGCCGCGCGGTGAGCGCGTCGCGCACGCGTCCGCCCGGCATGCCGCCCGGCAGGCTCGCGCCCTCGCGGGCGACCGCAACGAGCGCGTCGAGGTCGATGCCGGTCGCAACGCCCATGCGCTCGAACATCCACGCGACATCCTCGGTCGCGACGTTGCCGGTCGCGCCTGGGGCGAACGGGCACCCGCCCAGGCCCGCCGAACGAAGCATCGAACACGCGCACGCCCTGCCGATAGGCGGCGTGGACGTTGGCGAGGCCAAGGCCGTAGGTGTCGTGCGCGTGGAAGCGCCCAGACGCCCGCCTGCGGGAAACCGCTCCATGCACGACGCGAACAGGCTTTCCACATGGGCGGGATCGGCGCGTCCCGTGGTGTCGCACAGGCAGATCTCGACGTCCGGACGCATGGGGATCAGGCGGTCGAGAAGGGCGATGGTCTGCTCCTCGGGCACCCGACCCTCGAAGGGGCAATCGAAGGAGGTGGCGAGGTTCAGCCGCACCGAGCGGTCGGCCGGGATCGCCGCGAGCAGGCGCTCGTATTCCTCGGCCGACTCCAGCGGATGGCGGCGGACGTTGTTGCGGTTGTGCGATTCCGTCACCGAGAGCACGAAGGCGATCCACGGCGCGCCGGCCTGCACCGCATCCTTGCCGCGCCGCTCGCTCGGCGCCAGGACCTGGGGGATGAGGCCGGGGATGCGGGCGCAGGCGGCGAGCAGTTCGGGCGTGTCGCGCAGCTGCGGCACGGCCGAGGCGCTCACGAAGGAGCCGATCTCGATCCGGCGCAGCCCAGCGGCGACCAGCCGCTCGATGATCGCTGACCTTCGTTTCCGTCGGGATGAATGGGCCGATGGGTTGGAAACCGTCGCGCGGGCCGACCTCCACGATTTCGACGGATGCGTTTTCTGGCTTATGCGTCATAGCACACCTTCCTGCCGAAGCGTTTCGATCTCCTGCGGTTTCATCCCGAGCACCTCGCCCAGGATCTCGTCGTTGTGCGCGCCGAGGCGCGGGCCCGGCCAGCGGATCGCGCCGGGATCGTCCGGCACATGCGGCACGACGCCGGGATGGAGGACCTTTCCGAATTGCGGGTCCTCCACGTCGCGGACCATGCCGCGCTCGCGGAACTGCGGGTCCGCCGCGATCTCGGCCGCCGTATAGATCAGGGTGCAGGGGATGTCCGCCTCGGTCAGGCGGCGGTCCGCTTCCTCGGCGGTCAGGCCCTTGGTCCAGTTCCCGATGAGGCGGTCGAGTTCGTCGACGTTCTTGACCCGCGACGGGTTGTTGATGAAGCGGGGATCGCGAGCGAGCTCCGGCTGGCCCATCAACGCCGCGAGCTTGGCGAACAGCGGCTCCGAATTGCCGGCGATCAAGACCCACTTGCCGTCGGAGCACGGATAAGCGCTGGACGGCGCGGCGGTGGCGATGCGCGAGCCCTGCGGCTGCCGGATCGATCCGAACACGCCGTACTCGGGCAGCATGCCTTCCATCATGCTCAGCACCGAGTCGGTCAGCGCCACGTCCAGAGTCCGGCCTTTCCGGTCGCCGTCCGGCCGGTCGCGCTGCCAGCACGCCGCGGCGATGCCGAAGGCGGCGTAGAGGCCGGCGAGCGAATCGCCGATGCTGACGCCGACGCGCACCGGAGGCAGGTCCGTCATGCCGGGTGGATGATTGCAGAGATAGCGCAAGCCGCCAATCGCCTCGCCGATGACGCCGAAGGCGGCGCGGTCGCGGTACGGCCCGTCCTGGCCGAAGCCCGAGATATGCGCGATCACGAGGTCCGGCCGGGCCTTGCGCAGCGCGTCATGCCCCAGGCCCAACTTGGCCAGTTGGCCCGGCCGGAAATTTTCCACCAAGGCGTCGCACTCGGCCACGAGGCGCAGGACGATGTCGATCGCCTTTTTGTTTTTCAGGTTCAGGGTGATGCAGCGCTTGTTGCGGGCGTGCAGCGACCACCACGGCGCGACGCCGTTGACCTGCTTGCCCCACTGCCGCACCGGGTCGCCGGCCGGCGGCTCGATTTTTATCACGTCCGCGCCGAGGTCGGCCAGCAGCCGCGTGCAGAACGGCGCGGCGACGAAATGGCCGATCTCAAGAACGCGCAGGCCCGACAAGGGGCCGTTCGGAGCAGCTTCGGGCATGTCCTCATCCATGCTCGGCCTTCGTACGGCGGATAGGTCCCCGTCCGGCCGATGGATGGGGACCCTCAGCGATCAACCTGGATTCAGAACCAGCGCACGTTCGCCACGTTCCTCTGACGCATCGTCCGGCGGCCCGAGGCGCTCGCGCAGCCAGTTGATGACGCCGCCCGAGAGCAGCAGGTCCACCTGCCGCGGCGACAGATCATGCCGCAACGCGATTGTGCCCGCGTCGTCGCCGAGCGAGGCGGTGAAATCCTTGCGGCCTGATCTCAGCGTCTCGTGGATGCCGGACAGCCGAATCACGTTGCCGACTTTGAGCCGGTCGTAGTCGGCGAGATCGGCGAAGGTCAGCGGCAGCACCCCGAAGTTGACCAGGTTCTGCCAGTGGATGCGGGCGAAGCTGCGCGCCAGCACGGTCCGCAGGCCGAGGTAGCGCGGGGCCAGCGCCGCGTTCTCGCGGCTGGACCCCTGGCCGTAGTTGTTGCCGGCGACGATCACGTGGCCGTCGCCGACCCGGTTCTCGCGCGCGCGCCGCGGATAAGTGTCGTCGACCGGCTCGAAGGCGAACTCGCTCGTTCTCGGGATGTTGCTCCGGAACGGCATGACGCGCGCGCCGGCCGGCATGATGTCGTCGGTCGAGATGTCGTCGCCGACCTTCAGCAGCACCGGCACGGCGATCTCGTCCGGGATGACGTCGAGTTCCGGGAGCGAGTCGATCATGCGGCGTCTTTCTCGAGCTTGACGCCCCGGCCCTCCGCCTCGGCAGGGGCGGCGCCAGCATGTGCGTGTTGACGATGGGGCGCGCGGGCAGCTCGACCTTCGGGTACGCCATGCCGAGCGTGCGCGGGTCGGTGATGACGCCGGTGAGCGCCGAGGCGGCCGCGGTCTCCGGGCTGCACAGAAACACGCTGTCCTCGCGCGTCCCGGAGCGGCCCGGGAAGTTGCGCGGCACCGTGCGGAGGCTGTTGCGGCCCGAGGCCGGCGCCTGGCCCATGCCGATGCAGCCGTTGCAGCCGGCCTGGTGGATGCGCGCGCCGGCGCGGACGAGGTCGCTGAACAGGCCCTCGGCGACGAGGTTTTCGAGCACCTGGCGCGAGCTGGGATTGATGTCGAAGGACACGCGGTCGTGGACCTGGCGGCCGCGGACCATGTGCGCCGCGATGGCGAAGTCGCGGTAGCCCGGATTGGCCGAGGAGCCGATGTAGGCTTGGTAGATCTCCGTCCCGGCGACCTCGCGCACCGGCACGACGTTGCCGGGGCTCGACGGCTTGGCGATCAGCGGTTCGAGCGTCGAGAGGTCGATCTCTTCGTGAACGTCGTAGGTCGCGCCCTCGTCGGCGCAGGATTTCGACCCAATCCTCCTCGCGGCCTTCGTCGCGCAGGAAGCGGCGCGTCGCCTCGTCGGAGGGGAACACGGTCGTGGTCGCGCCCAGTTCCGCGCCCATGTTGGCGATGACGTGGCGATCCATCGCGGTGAGGCCGGCGAGGCCGGGGCCGTAGTACTCGACGATGCGCCCGAAGCCGCCCTCGACGCCGTGGCGGCGCAGCATCTCGAGGATCACGTCCTTGGCGCTGACCCATTCGGGCAGGCTGCCGGTGAGCTGGACGCCCCAGATCTGCGGCATGCGCAGGTGCAGCGGCTCGCCCGCCATGGCGAGCGCGACCTCGATGCCGCCGGCGCCGAAGGCCAGCATGCCGAGCGAGCCCGCCGCCGGCGTGTGGCTGTCCGAGCCGACGAGCGTCATGCCCGGCTTGCCGAAGCGCTGCATATGGACCGGATGGCTGATGCCGTTGCCCGGACGGCTGTACCACACGCCGAAGCGCCGACAGGCGCTGCGCAGGAACAGATGCTCGTCCGCATTCATGTGATCGTTCTGGACGAGGTTGTGGTCGACGTACTGCGCCGCCAAGCCGACCTTGACCCGCTCGATGCCCATCGCCTCCAGTTCGAGCATCACGAGCGTGCCCAGCACATCCTGCAAAAGGGTCTGATCGACCTTCAGCGCGATTTCGCCACCGGGCCGCATGTCGCCGTCGAGAAGGTGGGACTGGATCAGCTTCTGCGCGACATTGAGGGACATCGGTTCGCCTTAAGCTTGCCGTTCGTCAACCGCTCCGGTGCGCCGCGCTTTCGACCGTGGCGCAGAATCCCATCAGGATGAGAGGATCGCCGGCAGCAACATCGCGATGCCTGGCACGAAGCACAGCAGGATCACCGTGGCGATCATGATCGCCACGAAGGGCATGACACCCCAGATAATGTCGCTGAGCGGGATGTCGGGCGCGATGTTCTTGATGACGAAGATGTTGAGGCCCACAGGGGGATGGATCAGGCCCGTCTCCATGACGATCGTCATCACAACACCGAACCAGATCAAGTCGAACCCAGCGGCCTTCAACGGCGGCAGGATGATGGGCGCCGTCATCAGAATGATCGAGACCGGGGGCAGGAAAAAGCCGAGCACGATCACGAAGACCAGGATGGTCGCGAGCAGCACCCACTTCGAGAGTTGCATGCCGATGACCCACGCCGCCGCCGACTGGCTGATGTGCAGGTAGCTCATCACGTAGGAGTAGAGGAGCGACATGCCGATGATGAACATCAGCATGGTCGATTCCTGCAGCGTGACCGCGAGGATCGGGTACACCCGGCTCCAGGTGTAGACGCGGTACATGGCTGCGATGATGACGAGCGCCAGAATGGCCCCGAGCCCGGCCGTCTCCGAAGGCGTCGCGTATCCGCCATAGAGCGCGACCATGACGCCGGTCAGCAGCGTCACGAAGGGCAGCACCCTGAGGAGCAGCTTGATTTTCTCCGCCTGCGTATAGCTCTCCTTGACGAGGATCGCCGAGTGCACGCCGCTCCGCTCAGCCTCGACGGTCGCCGCCTGGTGTTCCTGGCGGTAGCGCCACACCGAGTAGGCTGCAAACAGCGTGATCAGCAAGAGGCCCGGCCCGATGCCGGCCAGAAACAGCTTGCCGAGCGAGACTTCCGCCGCGACTGCATAGAGAATCATGGTGACCGAGGGCGGCAGCAGGATGCCGAGCGTGCCGCCCGCCGCAATGATGCCGGCCGCGAAGCCCGGGGTAACCGCGCTCGCGCATCTCCGGGATGCCGGCTGAGCCGATCGCCGAGCACGTCGCCGGCGAAGAGCCCGACATGGCGGCAAACAGTCCACACGCAACCGTATTCGCCACCCCAAGTCCGCCCGGTACGCGATGAAACCAGGCATGCAGGGCCAAATAAAGATCCTTGCCCGCATCCGTCCGTCCAATCGCCGCGCCTTTCAGGATGAAGAGCGGAATCGAAAGGATGACGATGTTGCCCATCTCCTCATAGACGTTCTGCGCGACGGTATCGAGCGCCGAGGCCGGCATGAAGAAAAACATGAAGACGACGGCGACGATCCCGAGCGCGAACGCGATCGGAATGCCCGAGAACATCACGAGCAGTGTCGATCGCCGTAGAGGATGCCGATCGCGAGCGGGCTCATGACCGGCCTCCTTTGAGACGCGTCAAGCGTTGACGAACTGCGAAGCGATCGGCAGGACAGCAAGACCATGCCGATCGACATGAGCAGATAGGGGATCCAGAGCGGCGGACCCCACGGCGAAGCGGAGGTTTGCTCCGCCCAGGATTCATGCAGCAGTTCTGCGGCCTTCCACGCGAAGAAGGCGCAGAACAGGAACGACAGCAGATCGGAGACGATCAGACGCGCCGGGTTCATGCCGGGGGACAGGAGGAAGCGACTCGCTCGATGCCGACGTGGCCGCGATTGGCCTGAACGGACGCTGCCGACAGGAACGTCGCGCCGACAAGGAGGAAGATCGTCACCTCGTCCTGCCAGACGATCGAGATCCCGGTCACATGGCGCCGATCACGCCGTAGGTCACGATCGCGCCGCCAACAGGGCGAGACGCGGAGAGCTTGAACAACTGCCCTCGGTGAGGACCGCAGCGCTGGAAGCCGGAACGGGCGGCTTGAGGAGGGTCGACCTCCGCGAGGAATGCTCATCATGCCGGGCCATCACGCCACCTCTTGCGCGAGCTTCAGCAGATCCGCGCTTCCTTCGACTTCGCCGCGTAGTCCTTCCAGGCGGACTCGCCTCCGCAACCTTCCCAGGCGGCGATCGCCTCCGGCGTCAGCGGGGTGATCTCCGCGCCCTTGGCCCCATAGACCTTCTCCAAGATCTCGTCGTCTTTCTTGGCCTCGGCCTCGCCGAACGCCTCCATCTCGACGCCGACGTCGACGATCGCCTTCTGCTGGTCCGCCGGCAGCCCGTCGAAGATTGCCTTCGACATCATCAGCGGCTCGAGCATGAACCAGAACGACCGGCCGCGCGGCGCGGTGAGGTGCTTGGCCAGTTCCTCGAGGTGGAAGGAGACGAGGCTCGTCGAGGAGGTGAGGGCGGCGTCGAGCGAGCCGGTCTGCATGCCGATGTAGATCTCGTTCGACGGCATGGTGGAGACCTGGGCGCCGGCGGCGGCGAACATCAGGTCCATCTCGCGGCTGCCGCCGCGGATCTTCACGCCCTTCACGTCCTCGGGCATCAGGATTTTCTTGAGCGCGAGGCAACGCCCCCAGCCTGCCAAACCCAGGTGACGATCTTGACGCCTTTATCGTCGAGGATTTTGGTGAGCGCCTGCCCGATCGGCGGTTTTTCCACTTCACGCCCTGTTCGTAGCTGGTCACCAGACAAGGCATCAGGCCGAGATTGCACGCCGGCACCTCGCCGCCAGCGTAGGCCAACGGATAGAGCGAGAAATCGAGCGCGCCTTTGCGCAAGGCGAGAACTGCGCGTTCGTCTTCATCAAGCGACGAGTTCGGATAGATTTCGAACTTCAAGCCGCCGTTGGTGCGCTTGTCGACCTCGGCGGCGAACTTGCGGCAGAGGCGGTCGCGGAAGTCGCCCTGCTCCAGCGTGCCGCCCGGAAACTGGTGCGACAGCTTCAGCACCTTCAGGGTCTGGGCTTTCAAAATAGCAGGACAAGCCAGGAGCCCGGCTCCCGCTGCTGCTCCGCTGAGCAAGGTCCGACGTGCAA
>CAVSLO010000039.1:0-15165 GCA_963728675.1 uncultured Alphaproteobacteria bacterium
GACGACATTTGGTCATGTTCCCACTGCCTGAAACCACCTCGGCCTAACACACCTCGGATTGAAGGCACTGATTCTTTCATTTTTCGTGACTGGCGGTCGTCCCAACCCCGCCGGGACTCACAGATCCGGGCGTGGAGGTGTAGGGGGCGAGCACCGCTGACTTCGGATCCATCAGCGTTTGGGGATCGTAATTGGACGGATTGCCGGCGTCAAAATCCACCAGCCTTTTCACTCAATCCATCGCCGCCGTACGTATTGCGCAGGCAGGACCTGTAAATCATCGGCATACAAAATGAAAAGCAAGCTGGAGCTGCTTCATGTTAACCATGCATTTGATTCCCTGCGCGCGCACCTTTGCTTTGGCTAGCGCCGGCAAAAGCATGCTCGCCAGGATCGCGATAATCGCGATGACCACAAGCAGCTCGATCAGCGTAAACCCCGAAGAGGCCTTTTTTTTCAGGCGCGTTTTCATAATAAGGCAAAACCAACTCCGTTTTTCGTGGATCGGATCAGTGTAGCGAATCATGATGTTCTGAAAAGCGAATTCGCTGAGCCCCGAGCCCCGCCTGAGTAAGAATAATGACCAGGTAATGGCACGAGAGCTTTAACCTCGACCCGGTACCCGGTCCTTTTATGGTTTTCTCATAAAATCTGAGCATCCCAGGTCGTCCCCGTTTTCCCGCCGTTCTTTGTTAAAGTTCTCCGCGGTCTTGGGCGCTGGAGCGGCAGTGGGAACACAACGCATTTGGGCGGGTGGAGCTAAGGGCGGGAGCGCTAATGGCGATGTGTCGGCACGTTCAGTTCGCCGTCTGCATGACGTTTTACCTACGCAGGTGGATCTGCCGCCGGGGAATGGGCGCGGGATTCATTATTCCAGGTGGACCGGGCGACTGGGGCACTGAGTCCGACCGGGATTTTTCGAATCGGGGTGACCCAGAATTGTCCTGGTGGTGAATGGACCGGGACGCGGCTCTACGCGACCAATGAGACGGATAAGGTGGAAAGAACAAGGAAGGGACGGTGAGCGCGTTCGCGGTGGATCGCGGCAATGGCCAATTGGCCTGGATGAAAGTGTGCCCTCCGGAGGAGCGGGGCCGACCTAGGCGAGATGCTTCATCCGTCCGGCAAATATTTGTTCGTGGCGAGTTATTTTGGCGGCTCGGTGGCTGTGTTGCCGGTTTTGGAAAATGGACGTCTTGGCCCCGCAACGGACGTGAAGCAGGATGACGGTCCCATAGGCCCGCGGACGGCGAAGAACGCTCCGCCCGGAACATTTGCTTTTAGCGGCCACGATCGAACGCACGCGCACATGATCCAGTCTGATCCGAGCGGGCGCGACGCTTGCATGCGGACCTTGGACTGTCGGTTTACGTCTGGGAGTTTGACGATCTGAAAGGTGTTCTCACGCCGAACGATCCTCCGTTCGTCTCGGTTCCACCCGGCGACGTGCCACGGCATTTTGCGTTTCACCCGAACGGCCGTTGGTGTACTCGATCAGAAAAGGGTTCCACGGTCATTCTTTCGACTACGACGCGACGAACGGACGGCTCAGTGCGCGTCAGACAATTTCGAGCCTGCTCAGCCGGGTTCGTGGGAAGTAATTTCTGCTCGGGAGATACTAGTGTCTGCCGACGGACGTTCTCTCTATGCGGCAAACATAACGTTACGCACGACACGCTCGCGACATTTGCGATGGCAAGAATGGCGATTTGACTTTCGTTTCGGTCAACCCACTCGAGGCGATTACCCGCGAAGCTTCAAATTTCGATCCGAGCGGCCGCTTCCTCTATCGCTGCAATCAACGCGGGGACAACATCGCGGTCTTTCGCGTGGATCGCCGCAATAAAGGGCGGCTCTCGATTTACCGGCCAGTACGCGCCGGTGGAAATCCCTCGAGCATCGTCTTTGTCGAATTGGGAGACTCAGTTTCTCGCTACGCTTTCGAAATGAAAAGGGTGAACAAAACGCTTCACCCTTTCGCGAAAGATTTGATGACCAGCTTAACTTTTGGGCTGGGCTGTCCGAACTCTTTTTCGCTGACGTCCTTCGGGAGGAATTTCTCAAGGCGCTTGATGTACTGCGTCACGTTATCGCCTTCGTAGCCTTCAAGACGACCGAGTTCCTTGCCATCCGCGCTCATCCCATGATGGTGGGAATCCCTCGATATTAAACTTGCTCTGAAGTTTGTCGTTCTGCTTTTTCACGTCGGCGGGCAATTTCTTGCCGTGAGGATAGTCCAGTCGACCAAAACGAGGTTCTTCTCGGCGAATTTTGCGAATTCCGGCTTACTGAAGACAGCGGCATTCAGCTTGATGCAATAGCCGCACCAATCCGACCCGGTGAAGTCGAGCAGGAGTGCTTTATTTTCCTTTTTGGCCTGCGCTTTTGCGGCCTCAAAATTGGTTTCCCAGGTTGGTTCGGCGCGCAAGGCCGTGACCAGGGCTGCAAGAACTAAAAAGCTGTAGATTTTTCCCATAAGATCTCTCCGTTTGACGGGAAAGATGCTCTAAATGTTCGGTTCACGCCAGACTATTTTACCAGCGACAATTGTCGCTAAAGCCTTGCCCCGCAGGGTCCAACCGTGAAAAGGCGAGTTTTGCGATTTGCTGGCGCTCTGTTCCCGGTCGTAAATCCAGCGCCTGTCTGGATCGAAAATCGTTATGTCGCCATCTGCCCCAATATCGAGCGTGCCCTTCTCGATCCGGAGGAGCTTCGCCGGTTTGACGGTGAGTTTATCGAGGAGTTTCGGAAGAGTCGAGCCTGCCGGTGTGGTAGAGGCGCATGAGCGAGAGCGCGAGTTCCGTTTCGAGGCCGGTGATGCCGAAGGGCGCGTAATCGAACTCGACTTCTTTTTCGAAATCGCAATGCGGCGCGTGATCGCTGCCCAAAATTTCCAATCGTGCCATCCGCCAGGCCTTCGAGAATCGCCTCGCGATCGTGCTGCGGAGCGCAAGGGCGGATTCATTTTGAAATTCGTGTCGTAATAGGGCCAGGAGGGAAAGGTCTGCTCTGTCGGGAAACTCGCGCGAGAGGATTTCGCCATCCGTCGCGCCAGAATTTTTCGCTGCCGGCGACGGCGGCGTCGGTGAGCGTAAAATGGTGCGGGCAGGCTTCGCCGGAAATCGGCACGCCGCGGTTTTTGGCTTCGCGAATCAGGCGGACGCTGCCGGCGGAACTCAGGTGCTGGCAATGCACGCGCGCGCCGGTCAGTTCGGCGAGCAAAATATTTCGCGCGACGATCATTTCCTCGCCGAGCGGCGGGCCAACCGCGCAGGCCCAGCGCGGTGCTCCAATAGCCTTCGTGCATCACGCCGTCGGTCACGAGCGAATAATCCTGGCAATGATCCATCACCGGCAGGTCGAACATGCTGCGCGTATTCCATCGCGCGGCGCATGATTTCATTGTTCTGCACGCAATGGCCATCGTCGGTGATCGCGACCACGCCGGCATTTTTGAGCGAGCCGATCGGCGCGAGTTCTTCGCCCGCGATTTTTTTAGTAATCGCGCCGGAGATGAACACATTGACCAGCCGCATCGCGATCGGCGTTTTCGCGAACAAGCACGACGGTGCCGGCGTTATCGATCGGCGGATACGTGTTGGGCATGCAGAGGACGGAAGTAAATCCGCCGCGCGCCGCCGCGAGCGTGCCGGTGGCGATGTTTTCCTTCGCGGATTGGCCCGGTTCGCGCAAATGAACATGCGAATCGATCAATCCAGGGCAAACGACCGCTCCTTTAGCGTTCGAACGTTTCGATCTCACGAGGCGCTTTCGCCGATGCGTCCTTCCCACAAGATGTATGTGTCAGCAGACGCACAGAACAGATCCGATTCTCGCTGACCGGCAGCAGGCCGAGCCCGGTCAGGAGCCAGGCGGCCGCGCAGGCACCGATCAGGGCCCGGGTCACGAGAGGCGCCTTCAGATAGGCGAGCGGAACGCCGTCATAGAGCGGCAGGAACACCGCTCAGCTCTCGCTCCGGGTCTTGCCCGGCACCCACAGCACGTCGCCGCCGCCGCCGTCGTTGGCGAAGCGCGCCGCGACGAACAGGAAGTCCGAGAGGCGGTTGAGATACTCATCGCGCGGGCGACGACGGCCTCGCCCGGTTCGGCGAGCGCCACGACAAGGCGCTCGGCGCGGCGGCAGACGGTGCGGGCAAGGTGCAGCGCCGCCGCCGCCGGCGATGCCGCCGGGCAGGACGAAGGAGCGCAGCGGCGAGAGCGCGGCGTTAAACGCGTCGATCTCCCGCTCGAGCCGCTCGACCTGCGCGTCGACGATGCGCAGCGGCTCGTAGGGGAGCGGCTTCTCGGTCTCGGCGGTGTCGCGAGGTCGGCGCCGAGGTCGAAGAGGTCGTTCTGGATGCGGGCCAGCATCGCGTCGAGCGTCGTCCCTGCGGTGTGGAGGCGGGCGAGGCCGAGGCAGGCGTTGGTCTCGTCGACGGTGCCGTAGGCGTCGACGCGCAGATCGTGCTCTTGCGACGCGGCTCGCCGTCGCCGAGGCCGGTCGTGCCCTTGTCGCCGGTGCGGGTGTAGATGCGGTTGAGCGCGACCACGGCGACCGAGGTTTCTGAGAAGCTGTAGCCGAGCCGCGCGCCGACGTTGGTGAGGCCCCGGTTCTGGTTGCAGGCGCCGGCGTTCGAGAGATGCTCGATCGTCGCCATCACGCTCCAGTTCGGCGTCAGCCGGTAGCCGAGCGAGCCCGATTCGCGAAACAGCGGCGAGCAGCCGAGCGCACTGCGGTCGACCGGAATCAACGCCGGGTTCGACTGCGTGTTGCCGTTGTGGACGGCGCCGCCGAAGCTCGCCTCGACGAAGATCCGTTGCGTGATGTCGACCGTCCAGGTCAGGCCGGCATAGGCGAAGCTCGTGTCGCCGCGGAAATTGAGGCTGCCGCCGAGATGCGGGCGCGGGATGAAGTAGCTCGTGAACAGGTCCGCCGTCGTGAACGGCCTCGCGAACAGGACCTCGGCCGTGGCGTTGGCGGAGCCCTGCTCGGGACTCCAGGGATCCTGGGCCGAGACGCCGATGCGCAGCTCCGAGACGAAGCTCATCGGCTGCGACGGCGGCGCATAAACTGACGGGCCGGCGATATCCGCCGCGTCGGCGCCGCTCACGAGCAGCGCCATTGCAAAACCCACGCCGACGATCGGGCGAACCCGCATTCCCAGTGACCCCCGTATTTTGCCGGATTCTTAAGCATGGCCGCCCGGCAAGGCTAGTCTCGGCTATGTTGCTCGCTGGCTTTGTCCGCCAGTGTGGCTGAATCGTGTCACCCCCTGCCACCTCGCCGGTGTTAACGCTTCGTCAATGCGCCCGGTACCAGAGCACGCCCATGATGATGATGATGGCGACGAACTGGAGGAGGACGCGGGTGCGCATCAGGGTCTGCGAGGCGTTGGGGCTGCCGCCGCGCATCATGTTGAGGAGGCCGAGGATGAGCACGATCGCCACCGCTGCGACCGCGACCGGCACCAGGGCGGGGATGAAGCTGTCCATGGCGGCACAAGACAGGCGCGCCTTGCGGCGCGCAAGCCTCCTCGGTTCGCCGGGCTATTGCGGGCCGTAGTTGCGGCGCAGGAGGCGGTCGAAATAGTCGAGCTCCTCGCGCGGCCGCAAGGGATCGCCGAGCTTGCGCCGTAGCTCCTCCATGATCCGGCGGGCGCGCTGCACGGCCGATTCGTCGGCCGTCGGCACCTCGACGCGGCCGTCCGAGAAGTCGCGCGAGCGGGTCGGCCGGCCGAGCGGGTCGTTGTCGCGGCTGCCGGCCCGGTTGCGCCCTGCGGCGAGCCGTCGCCCGGCATGTCGCCGGCCTGCTCGGTGCCGTCGCCCTGGCCCATCATCTGCTGCATCTGCTGGGCCATGCCCTGCATGCCGCGCTGCAGGCCCTCGAGCGCGCGGCCTTGCGAATCGACGGCCGGGCCGTCCTGGCCCTGACCGAGCTGCCCTTCGGCCTCGCGCATGGCGTCTTCGGCGTCGGAAAGCCCCTGCTCGCCCTGCATGCCCATGCCGCGCATGCGGCGCTGGAGCTCCTGCAGGCGCTCGCGCAACGCCTGCTGGCGCTGGCCGAGGCCGTCCTTGCCGTCCTGGCCCGCCGTCTGGCCTGCTCCTCGCCTTCGCCCTGCTCGCCCTTGTTGGCCCTGCTGACCGCGTTGGCCGCGCTGGCCTGCTGGCGCTGACCCTGCTGCCGCTGGCCTTGCTGGCCGCTGCTGCGTGCGCCGCTGCTGGCCCTGCTGGAAGGTGTCGTCGCGCAAGTTGCTGCTGCTCGCGGGCCATGTCGTCCATGTCCGCATG
The DNA here is from genome assembly GCA_963728675.1 of uncultured Alphaproteobacteria bacterium. GTDB lineage: Bacteria > Pseudomonadota > Alphaproteobacteria > Rhizobiales > Beijerinckiaceae > JAJKJG01. The sequence continues at coordinate 6,289 of CAVSLO010000039.1, forward strand.
GAGCGCTGCATCTCGCGCGCCGAGCGGATCGGTCATGCGGCTGTTCGGCCGCGCGGTCTGCAGGTTTTCGAGAATGTTGCGCAGCTGGTCGAGGAGGCGCATCGCCTCGGCGACGTCGCCGCGCCGCATCGTCTCCTCCATCTGCTTGAGCATCCGGTTGAGATCGTCCTGGCTGATGGTGCGGTCGGCTGCGGCGCTGATTCTGATCGTTCTGCGCCTTGCTGCTGCTCGCGCTGCATGCGCTCGGCGAACTCGCGCAGGAACTTGTCCATCGCCTGCCGGAGTTCGTCGGTCAGGCGCTTGATCTCCTCGTCGGTGGCGCCGCGCTCGATGCGCCTCGCTGCAGCCGCTCCTGGGCGGCGCGCAGCTCGCTGCTCGGCGTCGGAGAGGTCGCCGTCCTCGATCTGGAGCGCCATCGCCCAGAGCCATTCGGCGACCTCGAGGAGGTCGGCGTCGCTTCTTGCCGCGCGCAGGCGCTCGGAGGCGACGCGCAGGCCCATGAACACGCCCCATTGCGGCGTGAAGCGCTCCGGCTCGATGAGGAGCGCGTCGAGCGCGGCCTGGACGCGCCGGCGGTCGTCGGGATCGAGCACGATCGTGCGCCGCTGCTCGACGAGCGCGCGGGCGAGCGGATTGGTGAAGGGCCGCTGCGGCAGCGTGAAATCGACCGGCTCGCTGCGTCCCTCCTGCCCGGCCTCGTCCTTGGCGACGAGGGTCAGCTTCACCCGGGCGCCGGCCCAGGGATGCTGGGTGAGGTCGACCGTCGCCTTGGTGTCGGCCTCGCCTTGCGCATCGGGCGGCAGCGTCAGCGCCATGCGGGGTGCCGGAACAAGCGCCCGGCGGCCGATGAAGCCCTCGCCTTTCTCGACCACGCCCTCGACGGAGGCGATGCCGTAGTCGTCCTTCGCCCGATAGGTCAGGTTGAAGGTGCCGCGGGCGTTGACCTCCGGCGGGTTCGCGAAGGCGATCTCCGGCGGCTTGTCCGGAATTGCCTCGACGGCGAGCCGGACCCCGCTCGCCAGCCCGGTGCGAACGCTGAGGTCGGCGTCACCGGTGAGCGTGAAGCGCTGCTCGCGCAAATCCGCCTTCTGGTTCTCCGTGCCGGGCAGCGCCACGAGCCCGCGCCCGGGTGCGATCGCGACCTCGCCCTTGCCGGCGACGCGGATCACGACGGTCGACTTCACCGGGGCGCGCAGATGCTGCTGGCCGGCGGCGAGATCGATCATCAGCGGCGGGGTGCGGGTGTAGAGCGGCGGGTCGATCCAGCCGTCGACGCGGAAGCGAAGGCGCCGGCGGCGCGGCGGGGCGCCAGTCGAAGGCGCTCAAGAGCCGGGTTCCGAACTCCGGACCAGCGACGAAGGCGCTGGCGACGAGCGCGACGAGCGCCGCCGCGCGCACCGCGAAGCGGTCGCGGCGGGCCATGCCGGGGCGGGGCGTCGAGAGGCGCAGCGCCGCGACCGCGGCGTGCGCCCGGTGGCGGTGAAGATCCCACAGCGCCCGCGAGCCGGCGTCGTTCTCGCCAAGCGCGAGGCCGTCCTCGATCGTGCGTGCCGGACCGTGCTTGAGGCCGCTGTCGCGGTCGAGCCGCCCAAGCGCCGCGACGCGGGCCGGCCATCTCAGGCGCAGCAGCGGCCACAGCGAGGCAAGGGCCGCAAGCCCGAACAGGGCGACGCCGATCTGACGGGAAAGCGGCGCGAGATCGAGCCACAGGCCGAGCCAGGACAGGGTCAGAAACAGGAACAGGACCAGGAGCGGCAGCCACAGGGCCGGCCAGGCGCGCTCCCACCACAGGACAAGGCGCGCCCATCCGACGAGACGATCGAGCCGTTCCCGCCAGGGGCGGCGCCAGGATCGCGGCGGCGCGCCGGCGCGGGAAGCCGCCACGGGGCGCAAGCCCGATGCCGGGGCCGGGCTGTCGCTCATGCCCACATCTCCATGCGCGTCAACGCGCGTTCCCGCCCCCCGGGTCCGCCCAAGCTAAACCCGCCGGCGCGACCTGGCCAGTCCCGCCGCACCGCGACCAATTAGGCTGCGGTGCCGCGGTGAAGCTTGCGGTAGGCGATAACGCCGATGGCGATTGCGGCGGCGAGCCGAAGCACCGGCCCGAAGGCGATGACGCTGTCGCTGTAGTTGAGGGCGCCGTGCAGCGCGACGATGAGGCCCTGCCCCACCATCATGGTGACCAGAAAGGCCGCAACCGCGATCAGAAGGGCGACGAAATCCGACAATCGCTTGCCCCCAGGCGCTCCAGTGTTGATCCGTCTGCGGTTAACAAATGCTAAATTTCCCGATTTGCCCAGCTTTGGGCCGCTTCGTCGCCGCATTTTCCTGTGAGCAGCGAGGCAACGAACATGCCAAAAGATGGGGGCGGGGATGATCGGCGAGGATGCGGGGACGGCGCGCGGCGCCGGCGCGGCAGATCCAAGGCTCACGCGATACGCAACCGAGTTGAACGAAATCCTCCGGCGCGTCGCCTCGATCATCGGCGACATCGACGTTCTCAAGCGCGAGCGGCTCTCCGAGGAGAGCTTCGAAGCGCGCGCCAGGCTCGCGAGCGCCTATTTCCAGAAGCGCTGGGAACCCGTTCCGTTGCGCAGGAAGGCCGCCTGATCGGCAGCGCGACCGCGCGGCGGGCGTCACCGGCAGGGGAAGCTGGTGATGAGGTAATCGCCGACGACGAGGCCCGCCTCGAGGTTGGCCTCGAGCCGGTTCTTGGTCAGGCGATCCGAGAATTCCGCCGATCACATCGCCGATCGAGGTTCCGGCCGGAATGCAGACCGTGGCGCGGGCCGAGCTTTGGTTGCGGCCGTCGATATAGCCCTGGATGTAGGACGCGCAGGTCGCCTGCTGGGTTCGGGCCGAGCACATGGCCTGGAGGGCGCCGGCGGTCATGCTTTGGGCGGAGGCCGGCGAAGCGGCGGCGAGGGCGAGGAGGCCGAGAGGGAGAAGGCGCATCCGCCACAGATAGGCCGCGACGGTCACTTCACAAGGCGTGTGCGGGCGGACGCGCACGCTCACGCCAGCCACTCCGGCACGCGATCGAGCCCGATCAGGTCCTCATAGGTCTGGCGCGGCCGGACGACCGCGAAGCCGAGCCCGTGACCATCGTCTCGGCGATCAGCGGGCGGGTGTTGTAGGTGCCCGCCTGCACGGCGCCGTAGGCGCCCGGCCGTCATCACGGCGAGCAGGTCTCCGGCCTTCGGTGCCGCCATCTCGCGCCCCAAGAGCGAGATAATCGCCCGTCTCGCACACCGGACCGACGACATCGGCGACGATGCGCGGCGCATCGGGGGCGGGCAGCGTGACCGGCTTCACATCGTGGTGCGCCTCGTACAGCGTCGGCCGGATGAGGTCGTTCATCGCCGCGTCGACGATCACGAAGGTCTTGCCCTCGCCGTGCTTCACATAGACGACCGCGGTGACGAGCACGCCGGCATTGCCGACGAGCAGCCGCCCGGGCTCGAACACAGCGTGCAGCCGAGGCCGTGCGTGTGGCGCTTCACGATCGCGGCGTAAGGCTCGGGATGGGGCGGCGGCTCGTTTCCTCGCGATAAGGAATGCCGAGCCCGCCGCCGAGATCGAGATGGTCGATCGCGATGCCCGTCCGCTGCGCAGCTCGCGGACGAAGTCGGCAGAGCAGCGCGAAGGCGTCGTCGAAGGGCTGCAGGTCGGTGATCTGGCTGCCGATATGCATGTCGACGCCGGTGACCTCGGATGCCCGGCAGCCGCGCCGGCGCGCGCATAGACCGCCCGGGCGCGGGCGATCGGGATGCCGAACTTGTTCTCCGACTTGCCGGTCGAGATCTTGTGGTGGGTCTTGGCGTCGACGTCCGGGTTGACGCGCAGCGCGATGCGCGCGGTCTGGCCCCGCGGCGGCGGCGACCGCCGACGAGCACCTCCAGCTCGGGCTCGGACTCGACGTTGAAGCAGAGAATGCCTCGTCGAGCCCGTGCGCGATCTCGCTCGCGGTCTTGCCGACGCCGGAGAACGATGATCTTCGAGCCGGCACGCCGGCGGCGCGGGCGCGGCGCAGCTCGCCTTCCGAAACCACGTCCATGCCGGCGCCGAGCCGGGCCAGCGTGCGCAGCACGGCCTGGTTCGAGTTCGCCTTCATGGCGTAGCAGACGAGCGAGTGCGCGTCCGGCGAACGCCTCGGCGAACACCTTGTAGTGCCGCTCCAGCGTGGCGGTGGAATAGCAGTAGAACGGCGTGCCGACCTCGCGGGCGATCTCGCGCAGGTCGACATTCTCGGCGTGCATCACGCCGTCGCGATAATCGAAATGGTGCATGGCCGCCCGCGCCTGCGTCAGAGGATCGGGTCGAGGATGAAGCTGTCCTTCGGCGCGTTGATCGGCTTGCCCTTCTTGCCGGTCGGCCGACGAGGGCGGACGGACGGCAGGAACGGACGCGGCTCGTCCGGTTCCAGCGTTCGTCATGTCGGGCTGCGGGCTTGACCGCGCCGGGCGGCGGCTCGAGCGGACCACGGCGGCCGCAGCCGGCCAGCGCGACAAGGCACGACGCCGCCAGATCGAGCAGCCCGCGCACGGACCTCGCTGGCGATCACGACACGCGAGAGCCGACTGGGACAGCGTTGGACGAAGGGGCGGCACTCCGGAAACGCGGCGCATCATAGCGAAAGCCGGGCGGGGCGGAAGCGTGCCGCGCGCCCGGGCTCGGACAGTTCCGGCCGATTCGCGCTTCAGCCGCGCCAGCCAGCGCTTCGCCTGCCGGCGCACCTCGGCGGGCGCGGTGCCGCCATAGCTGGTGCGGCTGCGCACGGAGCGCTCGACGCCGAGCACCTCGAAGACGGCCGTCCGTGATGCGCGGCTCGACGCGCCTGCATCTCCGCCAGCGTCGAGCTTTTCCAGCCCGACGCTCGCGCTCGGCCGCCAGCCCGACGATGCGGCCGGTGACGTGGTGCGCCTCGCGGAACGGCAGCTTCAGCGTCCGCACCAGCCAGTCGGCGAGGTCGGTCGCGGTGGCGTAGCCCGCGCCCGGCCGCCGCTCTTCATCGCCTTCGAGCTCGGGCTCCATGTCGCGTGACCATGCCCGTCATCGCGGCGATGCAGAGCGACAGCGTGTCGACGGCGTCGAACAGCGCCTTCCTTGTCCTCCTGCATGTCCTTGCGATAGGCGAGCGGCAGGCCCTTCATGACGATCAGCAGCGCGTTCAGGGCGCCGATGACGCGGCCCGGTCTTGCCGCGCACCAGCTCGGCCGCGTCGGGGTTGCGCTTCTGCGGCATGATCGACGAGCCGGTGGTGAAGCGTGTCGGAGAGCTTCACGAAGCCGAACTGCGGCGTCGTCCAGAGCACGATCTCCTCGGCCAGCCGCGACAGGTGCATGGCGCAGATCGAGGCCGCCGCCAGCGTCTCCAGCGCGAAATCGCGGTCGGCGACGCTGTCGAGCGAGTTCGCGGTCGGCCGGTCGAAGCCGAGCGCCTGCGCCGTCATGTGGCGGTCGATCGGGAAACGACGTGCCGGCCAGCGCCGCGGCGCCGAGCGGGCACTCGTTCATGCGCCTGCGCGCGTCGGCGAAGCGGCCGCGGTCGCGGCCGAGCATCTCGACATAGGCCAGCAGATGGTGGCCGAAGGTCACCGGCTGCGCCGACTGCAGGTGCGTGAAGCCCGGCATCACGGCGCCGGCGATGCGCCAGCGCCTTGTCGGCCAGCGACCGCTGCAGCTCGCGCAGCTGCCCGTCGAGCTGGTCGATCGCGTCGCGCGACCCAGAGCCGCATGTCGGTCGCGACCTGGTCGTTGCGCGAGCGCGCGGTGTGCAGCCGGCCGGCCGCGGGGCCGACGAGCTCGGCGCAGCCGCGCCTCGACGTTCATGTGGATGTCCTCGAGCGCGCGCGAGAACGTGAAGGCGCCGGCCTCGATCTCGGCTCGCGATCGGCTCGAGCCCGCTCGCGATGCGTGTCGACGTCCGTCGGCTCGCATGATGCCCGGCTTCGCCAGCATGCGCGCATGGGCGCAGCGAGCCGCGCGATGTCCTGGCGCCAGAGGATGCTTGTCGAAGCCGATGGAGGCGTTGATCTCCTCCATGATGGCGTCGGGTCCGCTGGCGAAGCGTCCGCCCCACATCTTGTTGCTCATTCGTCCAACGCCCCTTGCGCACCAGCCGGAAAACACCGACCTGTAAGCCGATGACCAGCCCGAACCCAGATATCGCGCCCGGCGCCATGGAAGCGCACAAGCCTCGCCCGCCGCTCGCTGCGATGGCCGGCGTTGGCCGGCCTCGTGGTCGCAGTCACGCTCGGGCTCGCGGTCCTATACGGGACGAAGGGGGCATTCAGCAACGCCGCAGGCGAGGACAACTGCGCTCCGGCCCGGACAATCGCGTCCGCCATGCGGCCTTTGGCGCGCGGCGAGGTCGCCGCGGTGCAGGTGGCCAAGGAGCCGAGGCCCGTTCCCGCGCTGTCCTTCAACGGCGCCGACGGCAAGCCGATGACGCTCGCGGACTTCAAGGGCAAGACGGTGCTGCTCAATCTCTGGGCGACATGGTGCGTGCCGTGCCGCCAGGAGATGCCGGCCCTCGACGGGCTCCAGGCCAAGCTCGGCGGCGACGACTTCCAGGTCGTCGCGATCAATATCGACACCCGCAACCTCGACAAGCCCAAGGCCTGGCTGGCGATGCCGGAATTACCCGCCTCGCCTATTACGCCGACCCGCCGCCAAGATCTTCCAGGAGCTGAAGCCAGGCGGGCAAGGCGTTCGGCATGCCGACGACCCTGCTGATCGACCCGAAGGGCTGCGAGCTCGCGACCTCGCCGGCCCCGCCGAATGGCATTCGAGGACGCGCTCAAGCTCGTGCGCGCGGCGCTCGGTCGCTCCTGAACGCGGTCTCGCCTAAAGATGTGGGTGCGGCGACCTGTGCCGCGGCGCAACCTTCACAAGCCGGTCATCCGGCCTGTAGATTGACTTCGGGAGCGGATTTGTCTCTTCGGGAGTAGCGAGGAGGTGGCGTGACGATCCATGTCCAGCCTGTGGTGCGGCCGGAAGCCTGCCCGGCGCTCGTCCTCAACGCCGATTACCGGCCGCTGAGCTACTACCCCTTGTCGATCTGGTGCTGGCAGGACGCGATCAAGGCGGTGTTCCTCGACCGGGTCAACATCGTCTCCGAATACGACAAGACGGTCCGAAGTCCGAGCTTCGAGATGCGGCTCCCCTCGCGTCGTGTCGCTCAAGACCTACGTCAAGCCGACGCGCCATCCCGCCTTCACCCGGTTCAACGTCTTCCTGCGCGACCGCTTCACCTGCCAATATTGCGGCGACCGCGAGGACCTGACCTTCGACCACGTCGTCCCGCGCTCGAAGGGCGGGCACACGACCTGGGAGAACGTCGTCGCCGCCTGCTCGCCCTGCAATCTCAGGAAGGGCGACCGGCTGCCCGCGCGAGGTCGAGATGTGGCCGCGCCAGGCGCCCTTCGCGCCGACCCTGCAGGACCTGCACCCAACGGCCGGCTGTTCCCGCCGAACTATCTGCACGAGAGCTGGATGGACTATCTCTACTGGGACACCGAGCTCGAGCCGTAAGGCGTCGGCCGCGGCGCCGCGCCGCCGCCGCCGCGAAAGCCGCGAGCGCGAGCGACACCACCACGTTCCAGCCGGCGAGCGACAGGCCGAGGAAGCGCCACGCCGCCTCGGTGCAGCTCACGACGCGCGTCGTCTCGAGCTGGCTTCAGGAAATCGCCCATGCTGCCCGCCGCCGGCGCGCGCCGCGCCGCCGCAATCGGCGGGGCCGGGCCAGAAGCCCCATTCGACGCCGGCGTGATAGGCGCCGAGCGCCGCGCTGACGAGGAAGATCAGCGCCAGGAGGAGAAGCCCGCACCCGGCGCACGCGGTCCGAGAGCGGCAGGACGATCAGCGCGAGCGCCAGCGGGATGCGCGACGTAATAGGGATGGCGCTGCCAGTAGCAGAGCTTGCACGGGATGTAGCCGAGGACGTGCTGCGAGAACAGCGCCGCCGCCGATCGTCGCCGCGGCGACCGCGAGGATGACGAGGATCGCGGCGCGACGCTCGGTCAGGCGGGCGATGACGCGGTCCATCGGCGCCTCAGAACAGATAGCGGAACGCGACGAAGCCGCCGACGATCGTCACCGCGAGCCCGGCCATCACCGCGTTGAAGTGCGGGTCGATCACGCCCTTGATCGCCGCCCCGTAGCGGCTCGAGCAGCGCCGCCAGCACGAAGAACCGCGCCCCGCGGGTGATGATCGACAGCACGACGAACCAGAACAGGTCGTAGCCGGCAAAGCCCGAGGTGATCGTGACGAGCTTGTAGGGGATCGGCGTCAGGCCCTTGAGCAGGATGACCCAATGGCCGTATTTGGCATAGCCGCGCCCGGAAGGCCTCGGCGCCCTCGGTCAGCCCGTAGATCCTGAACAGCCAGGCGCCGACCGAAATCGTAGAGCAGCGCCCCGATGGCATAGCCGAAGATCCCGCCGAGGACCGAGGTGACGGTGCAGATCAGCGCGTAGGACCAGGCCCGGTCGGGCCGGGCCAGCACCATCGGCACGAGCATCACGTCCGGCGGCACCGGGAAGAACGAGCTCTCGGCGAACGACACCGCGCCGAGCGCATAGGGCGCGGACGGGCCGGCCGCGAGCGAGAGGGTCCAGTCGTAGAGGCGTCTGAGCATCGGGAATCGCGGCGGTCCGTTGCGGCAGGGTCGCGGCGCGACGCCGGTCCTTTGAGCACAACCGGCCGCTGCGGGGCGAGAGGCCGCGGCGCGCACGCCCGCGCCAAGTCGATTGACCGCCGTCGGACGCCCATGATACTCGCGCCGCCTTGCCCCTGTGGCGGAATTGGTAGACGCGCTCGACTCAAAATCGAGTTCCGCAAGGAGTGCTGGTTCGATCCCGGCCAGGGGCACCAA